>NZ_BJVJ01000209.1 GCF_007989085.1 Pseudonocardia sulfidoxydans NBRC 16205 | reverse complement strand
TTTCGCACCACGCGGGCGGGCGCCCGCAACGGGCACAACCACGGTCGCGGGCGGTGATCGCGCGGCGCAGCCCGTCGGGGATGACGCGGCGGGCGCGGCCGACGTCGAGTGGCTGCCCGGCCCCGCCCAGGACGACGGGCACGACGCGGGCGTCGCAACACAGCAGGCGTAGCTGTTCGGGCGAGAGGACGCCGCCGAGGTCGAGGCAGCCGGCGCGGGCGCGTCGTTCCAGGTCGTCGAGGCGGACTGTCACGGTGAGGTGGGGGCGTTCGCCGCCGCGGGCGGGGACGTCGCCGTGGTCGAGGACGAACGCGCACGCGTCGGCGAGGGCGTCGGCCTGGCGCTGCCCGGTCGATCGGTCGTCGTCGGCGGTCAGCGGTGCGCTGTGGGAGTCGATGACGACGGCGATCGCGTCGAACATCGTGGGGTCGTCGAAACGGCCCTTGATCCGGCCCCCGGCGCCGTGAGGGTTGCGGGTCACGAGCAGTTCGTTGACCGGCGCGGG
>NZ_BJVJ01000208.1 GCF_007989085.1 Pseudonocardia sulfidoxydans NBRC 16205 | reverse complement strand
GTCGCGTTCCCGGTCCTCACCGCGGGCCTGTTCGGGATGCTGGCGGACCGGCACCTCGGTGCCCACGTGTTCGACCCCGCGAACGGCGGCGCGATCCTGTGGCAGCACCTGTTCTGGTTCTTCGGCCACCCCGAGGTCTACATCGTCGCGATCCCCTTCTTTGGGATCGTCTCGGAGGTCCTCCCGGTGTTCAGCCGGAAACCGGTGTTCGGCTACAAGGGCCTGATCTACGCGACGATCGCCATCGCGGCGCTGTCGGTGGCGGTGTGGGCGCACCACCTCTATGCGACAGGCGCGGTGCTGCTGGCCTTCTTCTCCTTCACGACGTTCCTCATCGCCATCCCGACGGGTGTCAAGTTCGTCAACTGGATCGGCACGATGTGGAAGGGCAAACTGACGTTCGAGACGCCGATGTTGTTCTCGATCGGCTTCCTCGCGACATTCCTGTTCGGTGGGTTGACCGGCATCCTGCTGGCCTCGCCGCCGCTGGACTTCCACGTCTCCGACAGCTATTT
>NZ_BJVJ01000207.1 GCF_007989085.1 Pseudonocardia sulfidoxydans NBRC 16205 | reverse complement strand
ATCGCGTTCCCCGTGCTCACCGCCGCCCTCCTCGGCCTGGCCGCCGACCGGCACCTCGGTGCCCACGTGTTCGACCCCGCCAACGGCGGCGCGATCCTGTGGCAGCACCTGTTCTGGTTCTTCGGCCACCCCGAGGTCTACATCGTCGCGCTGCCCTTCTTCGGGATCGTGACCGAGGTGTTCCCGGTGTTCAGCCGGAAACCGGTGTTCGGCTACAAGGGCCTGATCTACGCGACGATCGCCATCGCGGCGCTCTCGATCGCGGTGTGGGCCCACCACATGTACGCCACGGGCGCGGTGCTGCTGGCCTTCTTCTCCTTCACGACGTTCCTCATCGCCATCCCGACGGGTGTCAAGTTCGTCAACTGGATCGGGACGCTGTGGAAGGGGAAACTGACGTTCGAGACGCCGATGCTGTTCGCCCTCGGCTTCCTCGCGACGTTCCTGTTCGGCGGTCTGACCGGCATCCTGCTGGCCTCGCCGCCGCTGGACTTCCACGTCTCCGACAGCTACTT
>NZ_BJVJ01000206.1 GCF_007989085.1 Pseudonocardia sulfidoxydans NBRC 16205 | reverse complement strand
TTGTCGCCTTCCTGTGCTCGCAGCAGGCAGGCTTCCTCACCGGCGCGTCGGTGCCGATCGACGGCGGGGCCTACCAGGCACTGCTCTGATGTAGATATCCCGGAACTGCGCGGCGCACTCCCGGTTCTACTGGGGACTCAGGCTCTACCTGCTCGCCGCCCCGGACGGGACGCCGATCGCCTGGGGCCTGGCCAACCCGAGAACCGGCGAACGAGACGTCTGCCTGGACCTGTCGACCATCGCCGTGGAGACCGGACGTCTCACACCCGGAGCGACCGTATTGGCCGACAAGGGCCTGGCCGGACGCGAGACCGAAGCCCAGATCGCCGCCCTCGGGGTCACCCTGCTGCGCCCGGACCGGCGCGACGAACGCACCCGCCACGGCAACCTCGGTGGCGTCCGGCAATGGATCGAGTGGGTGTTCGACACGTTGAAAGGCCAGTTCGGCCTGGAAGCCACGACGGGCGCACCTGCCAAGGCATAGGCACCCGCGTCGCTCAGCGACTGTTCGCCCTGGCAGCAG
>NZ_BJVJ01000205.1 GCF_007989085.1 Pseudonocardia sulfidoxydans NBRC 16205 | reverse complement strand
GCGGCGTCGTCGTGGCGGCCGAGGGCGGCGAGGGCGAGGGCTTCGTACTTGGGGCTGGAGTAGAGGCGGGCCTCGGTGAGGAGCGCGTCGGCGTGGTCGGGTTCCCATCGTGCGCGCATCTCGAGGTAGCGCATGGTGGCGCGGGGTTTGAAGGGCAGTGAGCGGTCGAGGGTGGGGGCGGCGGTGGTGACGAGGTCGGCGGCGGTGTCGTCGTCGCCGAGGAGGAGGTGGCAGTCGGCGAGGGCGAGAAGGGCGTGGAGTTCCTGTTCGAGTTCGAGTGCGCCGCCGCCGCGGCGGGCGAGGTCGACGGCTGCGTCGGCGTGGTCGCGGGCGCGGTGGGGGTTGCCGAGCTCTTGCCAGAGCCAGCTGGTCGCGGTCTCGATGCCGGCGCGGTAGAACCCGAGCTTCTCGGCGTCGATGAGGCGGCGGGCGTTGTCGAGGGCGCGGAGTGCGCCGGCGAAGTCGCCGGAGTCGCCGCGGGCGAGTGCGGTGAAGAAGAGGGTTTGGAGCAGGGGGCGGAACTCGCCGGTGCGGCGGCAGAG
>NZ_BJVJ01000204.1 GCF_007989085.1 Pseudonocardia sulfidoxydans NBRC 16205 | reverse complement strand
TATTCCTGCAACGCGGTTTCGACCGCGGCGAGCATGTCGCGGTAGGCGATGCGTCGCTCGTCGAAGGTCCGCTGCCAGTCCTCGTGTTCGCGAGCGCTGTCCTCCCGTGCGTGCCGCACACGCTCCCGTTCAAGCTCTCGGTCCCATGCCAGTGCCTCCCGGGCCCGTGCCCCTCGGTCGTTGATGAACGCTCCGACCGCAGCACCGCCCAGCGCTGTGATGACAGCGACCACCAGCAGAACCCACACCGGTGTCACCCCGGCCCCTCCCCGAGATCAGTAGGCGCGATGTCCCGCGCAGCCGTTCCGTGTAGCTCCCTGAGAGTGGTCAGCCGACCTCTGTCCCGGTCGAGAGGACATGACCGCCCGGTGGCCGCGAGTCGAGATGCAGACGGCGGCCGGCCCGTGCGGCGTCGATGACGGCGCGGACGGCGTAGGCGACGAGGTCGGGCTCTTGTACGTGGATGAGGTGCCCGGCGGTGTCGGCGGCGATGTGCACGGCGTCGAGACGACGCGCCCACTCGCGCTGGCACTCCCGCCAGCCCG
>NZ_BJVJ01000203.1 GCF_007989085.1 Pseudonocardia sulfidoxydans NBRC 16205 | reverse complement strand
AGCCCGTCGGGGATGACGCGGCGGGCGCGGCCGACGTCGAGGGGCTGCCCGGCCCCGCCCAGGACGACGGGCACGACGCGGGCGTCGCAGCAGAGCAGACGTAGCTGTTCGGGCGACAACGGGCCGCCGAGGTCGAGGCAGCCGGCGCGGGCGCGGTTCTGCAGGTCGTCGAGGCGGACGGTGACGCTCAGGTGGGGGCGTTCGCCGCCACGGTCGGGGACGTCGCCGTGGTCGAGCACGTAGGCGCACGCGTCGGCGAGGGCGTCGGCCTGCCGCTCGCCCATCGAGCGGTCGTCGTCGGCGGTCAGCGGTGCGGAGTGGGCGTCGACGACCGTCGCGATCGCGTCGAACATCGTGGGGTCGTCGAAGCGGCCCTTGATCCGGCCGCCCGCGCCGTCGGGGTTGCGGGTGAGGAACAGTTCGTTGACCGGGACGGGTGGGCGGTCGTCGGGTTCGGCGCCGTCCTGGTCCAGGGTTTCGACCAGGACGGTGGCCCAGGCGTGGAGGTCCGCGGGGCTGTAGTCGCCGGCCTTCGCGGCGACCTGGGCCTCGGCCGCGGCCCAGATGTCGGGGGTGAGCCGGCGGGCCGCAGG
>NZ_BJVJ01000202.1 GCF_007989085.1 Pseudonocardia sulfidoxydans NBRC 16205 | reverse complement strand
CGGGGCGGGGCGGGTGAGCCTTGTCGGCCGTACCGAGCGTGTCGTGGGAGTGGCGGCGTAGCGCTGATGTCACCTTCGGCAGTCGCTCCGACGCCGAGCGTGTGACCAGCGCGCTGGGGCAGCGCTGATCCCACAGTCGCTGCGGCGACGGTCCCGTTCGGCGTTCCGGGAGGGCAGGCGGCGGGACGGGATCGTCGTCGGCCGCACCGACCGTGTCGTCAGCGGACCTTCGCCGCGCTGGTGTCGCGCCCGATCGATCCGCCTTCGCCGAGTGTGTGGCCGGCGCTCGGCAGCAGCGCTGAGAACACGCTCAAGGTCCGGCCGGCGCGCGTGCCGCAGCCGAGTGGTCCGGTCGGCCGCGGGCGTTCGCGTGCAACGTGGCTGCTGTCGGATGCGGCCTGGATGACCGTGAGGTTGCGCGTAGTCGTCGGCGTGCAACGTGGCTGCTGTCGGTTGCGGCCGGGACGACCGTGAGGTTGCGGCCGGTCGTCGGCGTGCAACGTGGCTGCTGTCGGATGCGGCCTGGATGACCGTGAGGTTGCGCGCAGTCGTCGGCGCGCAACGTGGCTGCTGTCGGTGCGGCCTGGACGACC
>NZ_BJVJ01000201.1 GCF_007989085.1 Pseudonocardia sulfidoxydans NBRC 16205 | reverse complement strand
AGTTGTCAGGGCGCGAACTGTTCAGCCGCGCATCGTCAGGCGGAGAGCCGTTGGCGCGCAGTTCATCGGGCTGCGCATCGTCACGGGGCCATCCATTGCGAGGTGAGCTGTCGTCAGGCACGCCGGCAGTCCACGGATCGTCTCGACGCGCTCCGTCGACGTGCGAACCGTCGACGTGCGAACCGTCGACGTGCGAACCGTCGGCGTGCGAACCGTCGGCGTGCGAACCGTCGGCGCGCGAACCGTCGACGCGCGAACCGTCGACGTGCGAACCGTCGGCGTGCGAACCGTCGGCGCGCGAACCGACAGTGCGCGAACCATCTCGACGCAAACCAGCACGCGAACTGGCTGCGCCCGAACCGTTGACCGGCCGACCGTTCACCGGCAGACCGTTCACACGCGAATCGTCAGCCCGCGAACCGTCAGCCCGCGAACCGTCAGCGCGCGGACCGTCGAGCCGTGAACCGTCAGCGCGCGAACCAGCAGGACGCGAACCGTCAGCGCGCGGATCGTCAGCACGCGAACCGGCTGACGGCGGCCCACCCTGCCGGTACCCGTTCACGTTGCCGTGCCCAGGACCGTTGCCGTGCCCAGGACCGTTGCCGTGCCCAGGACCGTTGCCGTGCCCAGGACCGTTGCCGTGCCCAGGACCG
>NZ_BJVJ01000200.1 GCF_007989085.1 Pseudonocardia sulfidoxydans NBRC 16205 | reverse complement strand
ATGTCGCTGCCGTCGGCTACAACCACCGAGCCGGAGGTTAATCGATCGATCAACGCGATGATGAGACGGTACGCATGCATCCAACCATCGGCGCCGATCGGCGCGGTACTCATCCGCTCCCTCATCTGGGGCGAACGGCGAGCGTTAGTCCCTCTGATCGCCGAAGCCCAGTCCTCGTCTGGATCGTCGGGTGCCGCGCCCGCCTCGACAGTGCGGCAAGTGTCTCGCCGACTGAGCCGATCAGCTCGACATCGCCGCGCCGGTTTCACACGCTCTCCTCGAAACACAGGTCGGCCTCGGCCATCAGTCGCCCCCGAATCGCGAGCGCGAAGGAGGGGTGGTTATCGCGGATGACGCCGCGACACTCTCCTGTGTCGAGGTAGAACGCCCCGCACTGATCGAGGAACGAGCACAGTCCGTTGCCTGCCACGCGGACCGGGCGGACGCCGATTAGGACCACTCTTCGAGCACCTCGAACCAGCTTCGTCACCGCCGCGATGGAACCGGCGGCGGGTCGCGCGAGGTGCGGCGTGCGCCGACTCATCGCTCCCTCCGAGGCGTCGACGGGGTGCACTCGGCCGACCCCCTCCACCGAGCGCAGCCGCGATGACTGAATCCATGCGCCGCAGGACGTGGTTTGCGTTGTGAACCTGCTCCACCTAG
>NZ_BJVJ01000199.1 GCF_007989085.1 Pseudonocardia sulfidoxydans NBRC 16205 | reverse complement strand
CGTACCGCTGATCAAGCGCCTGATCCGGGTCCTGGCCGCCGACACCGACCTGTGGCACGACCCGGTCTGGGTAGTCGACTCGACCCCGGTCGAGTGTGCCCGCTCGCGGCCCACCGCGCTGCGCTCGAACCTGGCCGGATGGGCCGGGTACGGCTACTGCGCCAGCCACTCCCGCTTCTTCTGGGGCCTGCGCCTGCATCTGATCGCGACCCCGGCCGGGCTCCCGATCACCTGGGTACTGGCCGACCCGAAGATCGACGAACGGCAGGTGTTGATCGCCGCGCTCGACCACGACCGGACCCTCACCGCGGACAGGACCGGCCTGACGATCATCGGCGACAAGGGCTACGTCTCCCGCGAGCTCGACACCTACCTCGCCGAGCGCGGCGTCCGCCTGCTGCGCCCGTCCTACCGCAATCACACCCCACGCCCGGGTGAGCAGCTACTCAAACCGATCCGCCAACTCATCGAGTCGATCTTCGACACCCTCAAAGGCCAGCTCGACCTCGAGCTGCACGGCGGCCGCAGCATCGACGGTGTCGGCGCCCGCATCGGGCAACGTCTCCTCGCCATGACCGCAGCCATCTGGCACAACCGCGCCACCGGCCAGCCCACCACCCGATCCCTGACCGCCTACGACCACTGACCGAGTTAGGACTTACTCATCTA
>NZ_BJVJ01000198.1 GCF_007989085.1 Pseudonocardia sulfidoxydans NBRC 16205 | reverse complement strand
CGGGAGGATGAGGGCATGGACTTCGGGATCGCGGGGAAGCGGGCGGCCGTGGCCGCGGCCAGCACGGGGCTGGGATACGCCAGCGCGGAGGCGCTCGTCGCCGAGGGCGCGACGGTGACCATCTGCAGCTCCGACGCCGACCGGGCGCGCGCCGCCGCCGAGAAGCTGGGCGGTGCCACCGGGTGGCTGGTCGCCGACCTGCGTGGCCCCGAGGGGGCGACGGCGTTCGTCGAGGGCGCGGCCGAGCGGATGGGTGGGGTCGACATCCTCGTCGTCAACGGCCCCGGCCCGGGCCCGGGGACCGTCACCGAGGTGCCGCTCGACGCCTACCAGGCCGCGCTGGACCGGAGCCTGCTCGCGGTCGTCGCGATGTGCCTGGCCGCGACGCCGGGTATGCGGGAGCGCGGGTGGGGGCGGGTCGTCGCGATCACGTCGCTGGGCGTGCGCCAGCCGTATATGAACCTGGCGCTGTCGAACACCGCGCGTTCCGGCGCGACCGGCTTCCTGCGGACGCTGGCCCGGGAGATCGCGTCCGACGGCGTCACCGTGAACTCGGTGCAGCCCGGCCTGCACGAGACCGACCGGGTCACCGGTGTCTACGGCTCCGAGGGCCCGGCGCTCGACGGCGCGCTGGCCGAGGTTCCCGCCGGCCGGCTCGGCAGCCCCGCCGACTTCGGCGCCG
>NZ_BJVJ01000197.1 GCF_007989085.1 Pseudonocardia sulfidoxydans NBRC 16205 | reverse complement strand
GCACGCGGCACTCGGGCTCGTGCGGCACCTAGCCGCGGACCTTGCACCCCGAGTGCGGGTCAACGCCGTGGCCCCCGGCGGCGTGATCACCGGGCTGCGGGCGGTGGACGCGGATGGTGGTGTGCGGAACGTCTTCATCGATCCCGACGGTGTCCGCGAGCAAGTCCGCCGGCTCAATCCGCTTGGTCTAGCCCTCACCCCCGAACAGCTGGCGGAGTCGTACCTCTTCCTCGCCGGCGCCGGCGCCAGCGGGATGACCGGTGAGGTCCTGCGCCCGGACGGTGGGCTGAGCGTGCGCTGACCCGGGCACCCAGACAACGGCTTCCTCGTAGGTCCGATCAGCCCTGTCGCGATTCAACTCCCACCCTCATCGATGAGAACGAAGAAGACGATGCCGTCACGGACCGCTCGGAGTTCGTCGTAGGGCTTCCCAACGAGACGCGCCCTTTAACTCACGAACGAATGAGTTCACTGCCAAGGGGCCCGGATCTGCCGGTTGCTCCGGTACTCTCCGGTGTCCGGTCGCCTACTCCATAAAACCTGCAGTTCGATCCGACGTCGGCCACCCTGATGGGTCAACAACTGGTCGTCTTCCGGTTGGGTGATGAGTTCTGTGTCTTCCGACGACTTGTGCGCCACCGCGGATTGACCCGGCACCGCAACACGTCACGGCCTCGGAGACCGACTGGGACGTAGCCCCCGAGA
>NZ_BJVJ01000196.1 GCF_007989085.1 Pseudonocardia sulfidoxydans NBRC 16205 | reverse complement strand
TTGTCGAGGTCCTCTGCTAGCCGGCGAGCTGCTTCGATCTCGACCGGGCTGGTCGGTGCGGGAAGTTCCTCACCGGCCAGCCGGGCGGCCATCAGCCGGATCATCGCGACCTGGATCATCGCCTCGGCGTGGGCGGTCTTGCGTTCGTAGTCGCGCGCCAACCGTCTGCACCTCGTCAACCAGCCGAAAGTTCTCTCGACCACCCACCGGCGGGGCAGCACCTGGAAGCCTTTCACGTCGGCGTCGCGGGGCACCGCAACGACCTCGATCCCCTCATGGCGGCGGGCCCAGTCGATCAGACCGGCGTCCACGGAGTTGACGTAACCGCCGTCCACCCAGACCAGCCCCACCAGCGGGAACCGCTCCCGCAGGCCACTGAGCACGAGTTTCGCCCCGGCCCGGTCCTGCACGGATGCCGAGTGCACCACCACCCGCAGCAGTAGCCCGAGGGTGTCGACGAGCAGATGCCGTTTGCGGCCGCGGACGCGTTTGCCCGCGTCGTAGCCGATGGCTTCGCCGCCTTCGGCGCTCTTGGCCGACTGGGAGTCCAACACCGCCGCCGAGGGCTGCGGGTCGCGCCCGTCGGCCAGGCGCACCTGCGCGCGCAGCACGTCGTGGATCCGGGCCCAGGTGCCGTCGGCGGTCCAGGCCGAGAACCAGCGGTAGGCGGTACTCCACGGGACGAGATGGTGCGGGACCAGCCGCCAGGCGCATCCGGG
>NZ_BJVJ01000195.1 GCF_007989085.1 Pseudonocardia sulfidoxydans NBRC 16205 | reverse complement strand
CGTCGACGTGGTCGTCGAGTCCACCGGCCTGTTCACCAAGCGCGAGGCCGCGTCGAAGCACCTCGACGGCGGGGCCGAGAAGGTCGTCATCTCCGCGCCCGCCTCCGGCGAGGACATCACGATCGTCAAGGGTGTCAACGACGGCGACTACGACGGCTCGCAGACGATCATCTCCAACGCGTCGTGCACCACGAACTGCCTGGCGCCCATGGCGAAGGTCCTCGACGACCTGGTGGGTATCGAGCGTGGCCTGATGACCACGATCCACGCCTACACCCAGGACCAGAACCTGCAGGACGGTCCGCACAAGGACCTGCGTCGGGCCCGCGCCGCCGCGCTCAACATCGTCCCCACCTCGACGGGTGCGGCGAAGGCGATCTCGCTGGTGCTGCCGCACCTGAAGGGCAAGCTCGACGGGTTCGCGCTGCGGGTGCCGATCCCCACGGGTTCGGCGACCGACCTGACCGCGACCGTCGGGCGGGAGACCTCCGCGGAGGAGGTCAACGCCGCGATGAAGGCGGCCGCCGAGGGGCCGCTGAAGGGTGTTCTGAAGTACACCGAGGACCCGATCGTGTCGTCGGACATCGTGACCGACCCGCACTCGTGCATCTTCGACGCCGGGCTGACCAAGGTGTCGGGCAACCTCGTGAAGATCGTCGGCTGGTACGACAACGAGTGGGGCTACTCCAACCGCCTCGCCGACATCACCGCGCTCGTCGGG
>NZ_BJVJ01000194.1 GCF_007989085.1 Pseudonocardia sulfidoxydans NBRC 16205 | reverse complement strand
CCCCGGCTCCGGCTCCGGCTCCGGCTCCGGCTCCGGCTCCGGCTCCGGCTCCGGCTCCGGCTCCGGCTCCGGCTCCGGCTCCGGCTCCGGCGAGGATTGGCCGAGTAGCCGGTCGCCGCGCCCGGGAGCGACACCGGATGACGTCCCGGCCGGCTCGGCGTCGGGGGCACTCCGGCTCAGTCGCGCAATGTCACGGGCGGGGAGCTGGCCGCGAGCCATGCGAGCCGACAGATCGTGCTCCGCAACCGCCCGGCCCGCCAGCGCCGCCCACCTGGCGCGCATGTTTCGCCCGCAACGCTCGGTTTCCACCGTCGCTGCTCAGCCTGCCGGACAGGTGCGGACCGGAGAACTCGCGCGCCGACCGCACATGGTGTGCGCCCCGCGCGGAGTTCGTCGTCGCCGCACAGGTTGTGCACACCGCACCGACAGTCCGACGCCACGTCCCCCGACACCGCCCTCTCTCCGACGTCGCACATCGTGCTGCTCGCGGCCCCGTCGCGGCACGCGCGCGCCGGGCCCGCCACGCGCGAAACCGGTCGACGGCTCCTACCGACACCGCGCACCTTCGGCCGACACCGCGCACCTTCATTGCCCGACGCTCGATCTGCAGCCCCGGTGCCGTACAGGGATTCCGCGCGCCGCCCTTCGCCCGCGCCGCCCTTCGCCCGCGCCGCCCTTCGCCCGCGCCGCCCTTCGCCCGCGCCGCCCTTCGCCCGCGCCGCCCTT
>NZ_BJVJ01000193.1 GCF_007989085.1 Pseudonocardia sulfidoxydans NBRC 16205 | reverse complement strand
TTTTTCGCTCAGGCGGAGCTGGACCGTCGACTCAAGTAAGACTTCTGTTCGTTCACGAGCATCGAAGCCGTTTCGGGGTCGAGCCGATCTGTGCCGTGTTGTCGGAGCACGGGGTGCAGATCGCCCCGCAGACGTATTATCGCTGGCGAGCCCGCCCGGTGACGGACCGTCAGTTGGATGAGGCGTATCTGGTGAACCGGGTCGTGGACCTCTATCGACAGAACAGGTGTGTGTACGGGGTGCGGAAGATGTGGCGTGCGGCGCGGCGGGAAGGACTGCGGATCGGCCGTGACCAGATGGGTCGGCTGATGCGTGTCGCCGGGATCCAGGGTGTGCGTCGGGGGGTGCATCACACGACCACGACGACCCGTGACCAGCGCGCTGCCAGGCATCCTGACCTGGTCAAGCGGGCCTGGGCGGCGCCGACTCGACCGGATGCGCTGTGGGTCGCGGATTTCACGTACGTGTGGACCGCGTCCGGATTCTGCTACGTGTCGTTCGTGACCGACGTCTACTCGCGGAGAATCCTCGGGTGGAAGGCGTCGATGAGCAAGACCACCGATCTCGTCTCAGGAGCCTTGGCGCAGGCGTTGTCCACTCGGCAACGGGCGATCAGCGAGTTCACCGCGGAAGGTTTGATACATCATTCCGATGCCGGGTCTCAATATACGTCGCTGGCGTTCACGGAGCAACTCGCCGAGGCCGGGATCGCCGGCTCGATCGGGACCGTCGGCGACGCGCTCGACAACGCA
>NZ_BJVJ01000192.1 GCF_007989085.1 Pseudonocardia sulfidoxydans NBRC 16205 | reverse complement strand
CGTGTCCTGTAAGGGTTCTGAGCTGCGGTCGGTGATCATGCTCGAGTGGTGGGGCGTGGGGAGCTGACGGAGAAGGCGTGGGCCCGGATCGAGCCGCTGCTGCCGCCGGTCGAGAGTGGGGGTCGGCGGTGGCGTGATCACCGGCAGGTGATCAACGCGATCCTGTGGAAGCTGCGCACCGGGGCGCCGTGGCGGGACCTGCCCGAGCGCTACGGGCCGTGGAAGACCGCGCATGAGCGGCTGCGGATCTGGACCGCGGACGGCACCTGGGAACGCATCCTCGACGAGGTGATCGTCAAAGACGACTCCATCGGGAACGTGGAGTGGACCTTCAGCATCGACTCCAGCTCCGTCCGGGCCCACCAGCACTCCGCCGGGGCCCGGAAAAAGGGGGCTGCACGACCGGATGGATCGAAGACCTCGCCGTCGACGGGGAAGCCCTCGGACGGTCCCGCGGAGGTTTGACCAGCAAGATCCACCTCGCCGTCGACGGGCGCGGCCTGCCCATGTCGGTGATCCTGACCCCGGGCCAGGCCGGGGACAACCCGCAACTGCTGCCGCTGTTGGACCAGATCGCGGTCGGACGCGACGGGCCCGGCCGGCCGCGCACCCGACCCGAGCGGGTGCTGGCCGACAAGGCCTACTCCCACCCCTCGACCCGGGCTGCGCTGCGAGCGCGGGGGATCGGGTTCACCAGCCCGGAGCGGATCGATCAGATTCAACGACGTCGCGCGAAGGGCTCCCGCGGTGGCCGCCCGCCTGCGTTCGATCCTGACCGCTACGCCGACCGCAACGTGGTCGAGCGCTGCTTC
>NZ_BJVJ01000191.1 GCF_007989085.1 Pseudonocardia sulfidoxydans NBRC 16205 | reverse complement strand
AGGCCGATCACGGCGAGCGCCACGACCGCCCGAGTACCGCCGAGGCCGAGGAACTCCGCCGGCTCCGCAAGGAAAATGCTGAGCTGCGCCGGGCCAACGAAATCCTGAAGGCGGCGAGTGCTTTTTTCGCCCAGGAGATGGACCCGACAAGGAAGAGGTGGTGAAAGCGGTCGAGGCGTTGCAGCACCGTTTCGGGATCAGCCCGATTCTGCGGGTCCTCGGCGTCGCCGCGTCAACCTACTACGGATGGCGCACCCAACAGCGCGACCCGTCTGAACGCCGGCGCGCCGATACCGGACTGCTCGCCGAGATCCGCCGGATCCACGACCGTTCCGGCGGCACCTACGGCGCACCCAGAGTCCATGCCACGCTGCGCCGCGGGGGCCAGCACGTGTCACGCAAGCGGGTCGAGCGGCTGATGCGCGAGGACGGGCTGCAGGGCGCGTTCCTGCGTAAACGCTGGCGGACGGCCTCGACCAGGCAGGACCCGCGTGCTGTCCCGGCCCCGGACCTGGTCAACCGCGACTTCACCGCCCCGGCGCCGGACCGGTTGTGGGTTGCCGACGCCACCCGTATCCCCTGCGGGGAGGGGGTGTTCTGGCTGGCCGCGGTCCGCGACGCCTTCTCCAACCGCATCGTCGGGTGGCGCTGCTCGGACCGCTGCGACACCGACCTGATCCTCGGCGCGCTCGAGTACGCCGTCTGGACCCGCAACGTCCATGGTGGGCAGATAGTCCACCACTCCGATAGGGGGTCGAACTATACGTCTCTGCGTTTCGGTCAGCGTCTCGAAGATCACGGGATACTCGCATCAATGGGGT
>NZ_BJVJ01000190.1 GCF_007989085.1 Pseudonocardia sulfidoxydans NBRC 16205 | reverse complement strand
CAGAGCGTGACACCGCCGCGCAGGTCCACGATCGCGAAGCCGTAGAGGGTGTCGCGATTCAAGCGGACCACCGTCTACTCATCGATCGGCGCCGGCATCCGCTTGTGCTGGAGCACATTCACACCACCTGCATCCCGCTGGATGTCGAAGAACATCCGGTCGGTCTCGGCGCGGACGAAATTGTCGACGTTCACGAGGACGCTCATACTCACGTACTTTACTGGCTCTTCCGGCTTCAGACCCGAGTCAGGACAACTCGTCGGCAAATTGTTGACCGAAACGCGCTGACCTATAGTTTCTTCCCGAGAACAGCCGCCAGATGGTTACCATGAACGCGGCCGGCGGGCGCCCATGCAGACGATTTGTAGCTGACGATCAGGCATGCGCCGAGCCATGTCGCCACGTGAGCTGTCCCTGTTTCCGCAGGTCACTGGCTTACACCGCTTCACACATGATCAATTGAGGTCGTGTCATAGGTCAACAACAGACGCCAGTGCGCGCGCAAAGTTGCCAATTGGTCGCCCGACTCAGGTCATCAGAGTGCGAGGGCGCAGCAATGCAGTAGCGACCGGATCCGGTAGTTGATCAGGCTTGGGAAGCCGAGTGCGTTGCGTCGAAGTGCTTCGAGGCGTCCGTTGATGACTTCGGTGGGCCCGTTGGATGCTCGGTGGTCGAAGTAGGCCATGACGTCGCGGCGTCAGTGCAGCGCGGCGCTGCGGCACCTGCGCTCCATCGCCGCGGCAGTGAAACTGGCCTGGATCTGGGCGGTGAGATCAACCGACCAGCGCTGGGTGCGGAGGCGGGTCGAGGTCGGCGAGTTGGATGGTGTGTCGGGGCCGGCTTCGTGGTCGG
>NZ_BJVJ01000189.1 GCF_007989085.1 Pseudonocardia sulfidoxydans NBRC 16205 | reverse complement strand
AGTCCTGGTCTCAGAACTCGGTCTTGATCAGTTGACGGACGTTGATCACGGCGCATGCCAAGGTGAGCAGCGGCAGCGTGGTGCGTTCGGTGCGGTCGTAGCGCAGCCCGAGGCGCTTGAACCGCAGCAGCCACGAGATGGTGCGTTCGATGACCCAGCGGACCCGGCCGAGCTTGGACTTGTCCTCGATCCCGCGCCGCGCGATCCGCACCTTGATCCCGCGCCGGTGCAGGTAAGCGCGGCAGCGGCGGTAGTCGTAGCCCTTGTCCGCGTGCAGCTTCTCGGGGCGACGACGAGGCCGGCCGGGGCGCCCACGGCGGCCGCGCACGGCCGGGTTGGTCTCGAGCAGCGGCTCGAACAGCTTGCTGTCGTGGGTGTTCGCCGCGGAGAGCAAGGCGTGTAGCGGGAGCCCGTTGGCGTCGCAGAGGATGTGGTACTTCGATCCGGCTTTGCCCCGGTCAGTGGGGTTCGGCCCGGTCAGCTCGCCCCCCTTTTCGACCGCACCGACACCCCGTCGATGCAGCCCCGCGACCAGTCCAACAGCTCGGCATCGGACAGCTCGTCGAGTACGAGTTGGTGCAGCCGGTCCCACACGCCGGCGGCCTGCCACTCACGCAACCGACGCCACGCGGTGTGCCCGGACCCGCACCCCAGCTCCTCGGGCAGGTCGCGCCAGCGGCAGCCGGTGTCGAGCACAAACAAGATCCCTTCCAGCGCGGCACGGTCATCGATCCGCGGCCGCCCACCCGGGCCGCGAGCCACCGGCCGCGGCGGGATCAACGGCTCGATCAGCTCCCAGAGCCGATCCTCGACCAGCCGCTGTTGTTTGCTCCTCGCCACGACCGACGACGATCAACGATCAGAACCCGAAGATCACGTAGCGACACGCCCGGTTTTGAGACCAGGT
>NZ_BJVJ01000188.1 GCF_007989085.1 Pseudonocardia sulfidoxydans NBRC 16205 | reverse complement strand
TAAGACCTGGTCTCAGAACTCCTTCTGGACGAGACGTCGGAGGTTGATCAGGACCATGGCCAGGGTGAGCAGCGGAGCGAGTGTGCGTTCGGTCCGGTCGTAGCGCAGCCCGAGGCGCTTGAACCGCAGCAGCCAGGAGATGGTGCGCTCGACGACCCAGCGGACCCGGCCGAGCTTGGACTTGTCCTCGATCCCGCGGCGGGCGATCCGGACCTGGATTCCGCGGCGGGTCAGGTAGGTGCGGCACCGGCGGTAGTCGTAGCCCTTGTCCGCGTGCAGCTTGTCCGGCCGTCGCCGCGGCCGGCCCGGGTGTCCGCGGCGGCCACGGACCGCCGGGTTGGTGTCGAGCAGCGGCTCGAACAACATGCTGTCGTGGGTGTTCGCGCCGGAGATGAGCGCGTGTAGCGGCAGGCCGTTCGCGTCGCAGAGCAGGTGGTACTTGGAGCCGTGTTTGCCCCGGTCGGTGGGGTTGCGGCCGGTCAGCTCGCCCCCCTTTTCGCGCGCACCGACACCGCATCGATGCACGCCCGCGACCAGTCCAGCACGGCGGCGTCGGACAGCTCGTCGAGCACGAGTCGGTGCAGGCGGTCCCACACGCCGGCGTCCTGCCAGGCGCGCAGGCGCCGCCAGGCGGTGTGCCCGGATCCGCAGCCCAGCTGCGGCGGTAGGTCGCGCCACCGGCAGCCGGTGGAGAGTACGAACAGGATTCCTTCCAGGGCGGCCCGGTCGTCGATCCGAGGCCGGCCACCCGGCCCGCGCGGCGGCGGAGGCCCGGGCAGCAGCGGTTCGATCAGTTCCCAGAGCCGGTCCTCGACCAGCCGCTGCTGCTCCGTCGTGCGCACGAGCGAAGACGATCACCGATCAGCACACGGAGATCGCGTAGCGACACGCCGAGTTCTGAGACCAGGTC
>NZ_BJVJ01000187.1 GCF_007989085.1 Pseudonocardia sulfidoxydans NBRC 16205 | reverse complement strand
CCTCACACTCGCTGACCATCCTCAAAGACCGGCTCCGCCAGATCCGGCCCGAGTACGTCGGGGTCGACCCGGCGGACCGCACGACCTACGAGCCGGGCGAGATCACCCAGTGCGACTTGTGGTTCCCGACACGGTGATCCCGGTCGGGGCGGGGCAGGCCCGCCAACTGCCGGTGCTGGTGATGGCCCAGGGCTACTCCGGTTCTTGTCGGGAGTGATGCTGCCCTCGCGCCAGCCGGGGACCTGCTGTCGGGGATGTGGCAGCTGATCGCCCAGGTCGGACGAGTGACGAAGATGCTGGTCTGGGACCGCGAGGCCGGGATCGGCGGCAGCGGTCGGGTGACCGCCCCCGCGGCGGCGTTCGCCGGCACCCTCGCCACCCGAATCCGTCTCGCGCCGCGCCACTCGAAGACCACCGGGGGGCTGTTCGACACGGCCGTCCGCGGCGGCTGGCTCTGGCCCAGCGAACGTCGGCCGCGGATCGCGTTGAAGGCGATGAGTGAGAAGTTCGCCAAGTACCGCGCGGCTGTCGGACTGCCCGAGGAACTCGGTCTGCATTGCTTGCGCCACTCCTACGTCACACATCTGATCGAGGCGGGCTATGACCCGCTGTTCGTCCAGCAGCAGGTCGGACACCCCTACGCCGCGACCACCGCGCTCTACACCTCGGTGTCCTCGGAACACCGCACGCGCACACTGCGCCGGGTCCTCGACGGCACCGTCGCCGCCGCTCTGACCTCGCAGCCGTCCGCACCGCCACCGCTGAGCCGATGATCCGGGAGGTCTCATGACCCGCACGCTCGGTTCCACTGGAAGCTGCGTCAGCTCATGGCCGCTCACAACATCTGGAAGACCACCGACTTGATCCCGCTGCTGGCCGAACCCGGAGTGAAACTGTCCACGGCCCAGGTCTAT
>NZ_BJVJ01000186.1 GCF_007989085.1 Pseudonocardia sulfidoxydans NBRC 16205 | reverse complement strand
GGACCTGGACCCCGGCACCGCCACCCACCGCCCTGGCGGCTTGACAAGATCATTGAGATTCCCAGTGCCCGGGCACCGCCCGATCATCGACCTCGGCCGGCCGGTCGGAGATCATCACCTTGTCCCGGATGCGGGTGTCGTTGCGGGCCCGGCGCGCGTCGGGGAGCCGGTTCGGGCGCCGCAACGCCCGCCCGGTCCGTAGACACGCGGCCAACTCACGACGCAGCTCACCCCGCCCCTGAACGTAGAGGCCCTGGTAGATGCCCTGATAGATCGTTTCGTGGGACACCCGCATCTCCGGCCGGTCGGGGAAACTCCGGTGCAGAGTCTGGCTGATCTGTTCCGGGCTCCACTGATCTTCGACCAGCCAGTCGTGCACCGTCGCGGCCAGTTCCGGGTTGGTCGCGAGGGTGCGGGGTTTCGGGCGGCGCGCACGGTCCTCGGCTTTGGCCTGAGCCAGCACGGCTCGATACCGCAACCGCCGGTGCTGGGCCTGCTCGGGTCGGGCCTGCTGGGCCTGCTCGTGCTGCTGGAGTCGTTCGTGGGGGCGTGGGTGGCGCACGGTGTGGTTGCGGGTCAGCTCGCGCCCGATCGTGGCGCGGTGGCGGCCCAGGCGGCGGGCGATCTCGGCCCGGGACAGCCCGGCTGCCCAGCCCACAGCGATCTCCTCGCGCTCGGCCAAGGACAGGTAGCGGCCGCCGGGTTCGTCCAGACACGGGATCATCCCGCCAGACTCGACGACCCACCGCCGCCCGGCCGATGCCGACACCCCGACCTCGGTGGCGGCCTGTTCGATCGTGGCCCCGGCCAGTCGGGCCTTCCAGAATCTGCGGACACGCTCACGCGGCACTCTCGGCGGACCGATCATGCTCATCACCCCTGAACAATCAGGGTGTTGCGACAATCCCTTGAATCCA
>NZ_BJVJ01000185.1 GCF_007989085.1 Pseudonocardia sulfidoxydans NBRC 16205 | reverse complement strand
AGAGCGTGTTTGAGAAGATCAAGTTGCGGGCGTGATTACGTCCTTTTGCTGGCGGACCGCCGGCTTGCCGCGAGCGATGCGGCGGGTGATGGTGTTGATCGCCGCCCAGCGGATCATGGCCTCGGACACGGCGGGGTGACGCTCGTAGTCACGGGCCAGACGTCGGTGCGCGGTCAGCCAGGCCAGGGACCGCTCGACCACCCACCTCCGCGGGAGGACAGCGAATCCGCGCTGCTCAGGCGGTTTGCGTACGACCTCGACGGTGGTGCGCAGGATCGTGGTCGCCCACTCCAGCAGGCGCCCGGCGAACCCGGCGTCGGCGTAGACGAACCGCACCCGGGTGCGCAGGTACAGGTCGAGCAGGATCGACTTGGCGCCGTCGCGATCCTGGACCGACGCCGAGCACACCATCGTGGTCAGCAGCAGGCCGAGGGTGTCGGTGACGATGAACCGCTTGCGGCCGTTGATCTTCTTCCCGGCGTCGTAGCCGCGGGAGTCCTGCCCGACGGTGTCGGCACCCTTGACGGACTGGGAGTCGATGATGCCGGCGCTGGGCTCCGGGTCACGACCTTCGTCGGCGCGTAGCTGTCGGCGCACGATCGGCAGGATCTGCTCGGTGACCTTCTGCTGTTCCCACCGGTTGAAGTACCAGTACACCGTCTGCCAGGGCGGAAAGTCCGCAGGCAGTGCCCGCCACGCGCACCCCGCCCGCACGACGTAGAGGATCGCGTCGACCACATCACGACGCGGATGCTTCTCCGGTCGCCCGCCGGCCCCGACCGCCGGAAGCAGCGGCTCGATGAGCACCCATTGGGCGTCGCTGGTGTCCGAGGGGTACCGCCGCTTACGCCGAGCCATTTGTCCACGATGGACCACACCCGCAGCCACCCGACGCAGACACGCCGACCCTTCTCAAACACGCTCTT
>NZ_BJVJ01000184.1 GCF_007989085.1 Pseudonocardia sulfidoxydans NBRC 16205 | reverse complement strand
TCGAAGGCGCGGGAGACCTCGTCGAAGCCGAAGGTGTGGGTCGTCATCGGGGTCGGGTCGATCCGGCCCGAGAGCATGAGCTGGAACATCCGGCCCATCCGCTCGCTGCCGCCCGGGCACAGACCGGTGTGGATGGCCTTGTCGTTCATCCCGAGACCGAACGCGTCCAGCGGCAGCTGCAGCGGGGCCGGGTTCTCCCCGTGGTAGCCGATGTTGGACACCCGCCCACCGGCCTTGGTGACCCGCAGGCACGCCTCGAAGGTCTGCGGGAACCCGAAGGCCTCGATCGCGGCGTCGACACCCTCACCGCCGGTGAGGTCCATGATCTGCTCGACCGGGTCGCCCGCGGAGAAGTCGACGATGTCGTCGGCGCCGAAGCGTTTGGCCAGGGCCTGGCGTTCGGGGCGGGACTCGACGGCGATGATGCGCCCGGCGCCGAGGGTGTTGGCGGCCAGGGTGGCGGAGAGCCCGACCGGGCCCTGTGCGAAGACCGCGACGGTCTCGCCGAAGTTGATGCGGGCGTGTTCGGCGCCCATGAACCCGGTGGAGAGCATGTCGCAGCTGTAGACGGCTTGGGCGTCGGTGAGGGAGTCGGGGATCGCGGTGAGGTTGGCCGCGGCGGCGGGGACGACGAAGTACTCGGCCATGTTGCCGTCCATCTGGACGGTGTACTTGTAGCCGCCCAACGCCCCGCCGCACTGGCTGGTGTAGCCGCGCTGGCAGTAGGCGCAGCGGTAGCAGGGGGTCACGGCGTTGACCGCGACACGTTGGCCTTCGGTCCAGCCGGTGACCGCGGAGCCGAGTTTGTGGATGACGCCGACGGATTCGTGGCCGAGGGTGCGCCCGTCGGGGACGGGCAGGGCTCCCTTGACGGTGTGGACGTCGGAGGTGCAGATCAGTGCCGCGGTGGTGCGGACGATCGCCTCTTCCGGGCCTGGTTCCGGGATCGGCTTCTCGACGACGGCGGTCGATCCGACCCGCTCGATGA
>NZ_BJVJ01000183.1 GCF_007989085.1 Pseudonocardia sulfidoxydans NBRC 16205 | reverse complement strand
TGTCCCACTCACGGAGGTTGGTGACGCGGAGTCCGGCGACACGCCGGGATCGATGATCTTGAAGTAGGGAGGACCTCCGGGCGAGGTGTGGAGCTGCTGAAGGCACCCACACCGTCGACCCTGGAGGTCCTCGTGTCGCACCGTAATGCCCCGCTGACGTTCGAGGGGAAGCGGCGGTTGTGTCTGCGCGTCGACCGTGGGCGCCCGAAGTGCCATGTGGCCGCGGAGGCGGGGATCTCGCGGCAGTGTCTGCACAAGTGGCACACCCGCTGGCAGGCCGAGGGCGAGGCCGGGCTGGTCGAGCGGTCCTCACGTCCGCACCGCAGCCCCAGGCGCACACCGGTCGAGGTGGAGGCACGCATCGAGCGGCTCCGTCGCGGCCGCAAGATCGGACCGGCGCTGATCGCCCACGAGCTACGCCGCGAGGACGGCACCCGCATCTCCGCCTCCGGGGTGCACAGGGTGCTGCTCCGGCTGGGGATCTCCCGGCTGCGCGATCTCGATCCGCCCACCGGCGAACAGCTCCGGGAGGCCGATCCGGCCACCCACACCCACGGCCCGAACCGGTGGCGACGCTACGAACGCGCCCGCCCGGGCGAGTTGGTCCACATCGACGTGAAGAAACTCGGTCACATCCGCGACGGCGGCGGCTGGCGGGTCCACGGCCGGGGCTCCGCCCAAGCACGCGCTGCCCGCGGTGGCGCGCGGGTGGGCTACGACTACGTCCATGTCGCGGTCGATGACCACTCCCGTCTGGCCTACGTCGAGGTCATCGACACCGCGACGGGCGGGGAGAACCAGCACGCCTGCACCCGGTTCCTCCGCCATGCAGCCGCGTTCTTCGCCGACCACGGCGTCGTCGTCGAACGGATCATGACCGACAACGCCATGGCCTACCGCAACAGCCGCCTGTTCGCCGCGACCTGCGCCGAGCTCGGCATCAGACAGCGCTTCACCAAGCCCCGCTGCCCCTGGACTAACGGCAAGGCCGAACGGTTCAACCGCACCCTCGCCCAGGAATGGGCCTACG
>NZ_BJVJ01000182.1 GCF_007989085.1 Pseudonocardia sulfidoxydans NBRC 16205 | reverse complement strand
CCCGTCGACCCGGGGGCGTGTGACGACACGATCTGATTGATCGTGATGGGTGAGGACCTCTCGGAGTGGTGTGGAGCTGTCTGACGGCATCCGCCACGACTCCGGGAGGTCCTCGTGCGCCACGCTGACGCCGCTCTCACCCCGCGTGCCCGAATACGGCTGGCGCGTCTGATCGTCGACGAGCGCTGGCCGGTCTCGGCGGTGACAGCCCGCTTCCAGGTCTCGTGGCGGACCGCGGAACGCTGGGCCGACCGTTACCGCGCCGAGGGATCAGAGGGCATGATGGACCGCTCCTCGCGCCCACACCACAGCCCGGACAAGACCCCGGAACCGGTCAAGCGCAAGATCGTGCACTTTCGGCTCAGGCAGCGCCTGGGCCCGGTCGAGATCGCCGCCCGGGTCACAATGGCCGCCTCGACCGCCCATGAGGTACTGCGTCGGTGCCGGATCAACCGCTCGCCGGGGGTGGACCGGGCCTCCGGTGAGCCGGTGCGCCGCTACGAGCACCCCGCACCCGCGGACATGCTCCACGTCGATATGAAGAAGTCGATGTGTAGAAGTTGGGCAACCTCCCTTACGGCGGCGGCCACCGTTCGTCGGGGCGAGCCCAGGGCGAACGTCACCGCGGCGCGACACCATGCAAGTCCCGAAACCCCCACTGCAACGTGAAGATGGGCACCGCGTTCGTCCACACCGTGATCGACGACCACTCCCGGGTCGCATACGCCGAGATCCACGACGACGCGACCGCCACCACCGCCACCGCGGTACTCGCCGATCCGGCCTGGTACGCCGAACGCGGCGTCCCAACCGTCCGTGTGCTGTCCGACAACGGCCCGGCCTACCGCTCACAGCTGTGGCGCGACACCTGCGCCGAGCTGGGGATCAACCCACGCCGGACCCGGCCCTACCGGCCCCGGACGAACGGGAAGTGAGTCGCCCTGGGTTCGGTGGAGGCTCCCGACCTTGGAAACGAGGATGGAGCCATGCCGAGAGAGCAGTCGCCGGGTAAGCCGACCACGCGCCGGTACTCCGAGGAGGAAAAGGCCGCTGAGG
>NZ_BJVJ01000181.1 GCF_007989085.1 Pseudonocardia sulfidoxydans NBRC 16205 | reverse complement strand
TCAGAGGACCACCACCGAGCGCAGGACCTCGCCGCGTTCCATCCGGTGGAAGGCCTCCTCGACGGCGTCGAGCCCGATCTCCTCGGACATGAACTTGTCCAGCGGCAGCCGGCCCTGCAGGTACAGGTCGATCAGCATCGGGAAGTCGCGCGAGGGCAGGCAGTCGCCGTACCAGGACGACTTCGTCGCCCCACCGCGGCCGAAGATCTCGATCATCGGGATCTCGAAGGTCATCTCCGGGGTGGGCACCCCGACCAGGACCGCGGTGCCGGCGAGGTCGCGGGCGAAGAACGCCTGCGTGAGGGTCTCGGGCCGGCCGACGGCGTCGACGACGACGTCGGCGCCGTTGCCGCCGGTGAGCTCCTTGATGGCCTCGACGGCGTCGACCTCGCGGGAGTTGACGAGGTGGGTGGCGCCGAATCCCTTGGCCCACTCCAGCTTCGTGGGGTCGACGTCGACGGCGATGATCGTGGTCGCCCCGACGAGGTTCGCGCCCGCGATCGCGGCGTTGCCCACGCCGCCGCAGCCGATGACGGCGATCGAGTCGCCGCGGGACACGCCGCCGGTGTTGATGGCCGCGCCGATGCCGGCCATCACGCCGCAGCCCAGCAGCCCGGCGGCGGCGGGGCGCGCGGAGGCGTCGACCTTGGTGCACTGCCCGGCGGCGACCAGCGTCTTCTCCGCGAACGCCCCGATACCGAGCGCGGGGGACAGCTCGGTGCCGTCGGCGAGGGTCATCTTCTGGGTGGCGTTGTGGGTGTTGAAGCAGTACTGCGGCTTGCCCTTGGCGCAGGCCCGGCACTCGCCGCAGACGGCGCGCCAGTTAAGGATGACGAAGTCGCCGGGGGCGACGTCGGTGACGCCGTCACCGACGGACTCCACGATGCCCGCGGCTTCGTGGCCGAGCAGGAACGGGAACTCGTCGTTGATGCCGCCCTCGCGGTAGTGCAGGTCGGTGTGACACACCCCGCAGGCCTGGATCGCGACGACGGCCTCGCCGGGGCCGGGGTCGGGGACGGTGATCGTCTCGACGGAGACGGGTGCGCCCTTGCTGTGGGCGACGACCGCGCGGACCTGTTGCGACATGGC
>NZ_BJVJ01000180.1 GCF_007989085.1 Pseudonocardia sulfidoxydans NBRC 16205 | reverse complement strand
TCGTCGCGTTCCTGTGCTCGCAGCAGGCGGGCTTCCTCACCGGCGCGTCGGTGCCGATCGACGGCGGGGCCTATCAGGCGCTGCTCTGACACGCGCTCGTGCCCGGCGGCGGGCCCTCCCCGGGTCACGCTCGGGCGCGCCACCACGTCGCCCCACCCGCTGGGACGGGGTCTGCGCCCCCCCGGTCACGCCGACCGAGGCTCCTCGGGACCCCCCGCGGGGTGGGTGCCGAACAGCTCACGGAACTCGCCGTACCCTTCGCGCTCCAGGTCGGCGAGGGGCACGAACCGCAGTGCGGCCGAGTTGAGGCAGTAGCGACGGCCACCCTTCTCGCGCGGGCCGTCGTTGAAGAGATGTCCCAGGTGACTGTCCGCGTGGGTGGACCGGACCTCGACCCGGTTCATCCCGTGGCTGCGGTCCTCGCGTTCCACGACGTTGTCGTCGACGATCGGCTTGGTGAAGCTCGGCCAGCCGGTACGGCTGTCGTACTTGTCGACGGAGGCGAAGAGCGGCTCTCCCGACACGATGTCCACGTAGATGCCCGATTCCTTGTTGTCCCAGTACGGGTTGGCGAACGCAGGTTCGGTTCCGCTCTCCTGGGTGACCCGGAACTGCTCGGGGGTCAACCGAGCGATGGCATCCTGCGACTTGGCGTAGTTCGGCTCCACGTCATCTCCTCCGTCGTGCTCAGTTGTGCCGACAGGGCGCCGCGGGTGCCGCCCGACGAGCGGATGGCCCCGCGCGCTCCTGAACCGGAGTCGCTTCCTGCCGCGCAGCCAGCGGCCGCGGGGCGGTGCAACTAGACCGGTTGGTCCTACTATAGGACTCTCGCGCGTGGCGGGTGGGCCTGCAGTCGCGATTCTGTCCGGCAGGCCCCCGCGAACCCGCGGCGCGGGTGGTCCACGACCACGTCCTCGTCGAGCGCTCAGGCCGACGTGTACCCGTGAGTGGCGGTCGACACACCGGCGCGGACCCGTCTCCACGTACAGTGGAATATGTAGTCCAGTTACGGGTCGGCGGAGCGCGTGCTCGGCGAGAACCGAGTTCGCCGAACCCCCCGCTCAGGCCCACACCCGCGCCCCACGGGCGACGAAGAACAAGGAGTGCACTGTGGCTCAGATTGTCGGTACCCAGGCCCAGGTCGGCGACGCGATTGTCGACTACGAGC
>NZ_BJVJ01000179.1 GCF_007989085.1 Pseudonocardia sulfidoxydans NBRC 16205 | reverse complement strand
AGTTCGGACTCGAACGCGCCTTCCTCGAGGCGGGCCTTGACGGCGCTGACGAAGCGGCCGGCGTCGGCACCGTCGACGAGGCGGTGGTCGTAGGTCAGCGGCAGGTAGCAGACCGAGCGGACGGCGATGACGTCCTCGCCGTCGGCGCCCGCGACGACCTTGGGCTCCTTGACGATCGCACCGGTGCCGAGGATGGCGACCTGCGGCTGGTTGATGATCGGCGTGTCGAACAGGGCGCCCGCGCTGCCGATGTTGGTGATCGTGAAGGTGCCGCCGGAGAGCTCGTCGGGGCCGATCTTGTTGGCCCGGGTCCGGGCCGCCACGTCGGCGATCTTGCGGGCGAGGCCCGCGATGTTGAGCTCCTCGGCGTTCTTGATCACCGGGACGAGGAGGCCGCGGGGGGTGTCGACCGCGATCGCCAGGTGCACGGCGCCGTGGTAGGTCACCTCCTTGGTCTCCTCGTTGATCGACGCGTTGACCTGCGGGAACGCCCGCAGCGCCTCGACGGTGGCCTTGGCGAAGAACGGCAGGTAGGTGAGCTTGACGCCCTCGCGGGCCTCGAACTCGGCCTTGGCGCGGGCCCGGAGGCGGGCGACGCGGGTGACGTCGACCTCCTGGACCGTGGTGAGCTGCGCCGACACGGCCAGGGACTCGCGCATGCGCTGCGCGATGACCTGGCGCAGGCGCGGCATCTTGACGGTCGAGCCGGGCTGCGGGGCGCCCTCGGCGCGCTGCGGCACGGCCGCCGGGGACCGCGGGGCGGCCGCCGGCTGCGCGGGGGCGGCGGGCTGCGCGGCCGCGGGGGCGGCGGGCTGCGCGGCCGGGGCCGACTTCTCCGCCGCGGCCAGCACGTCCTGCTTGCGGATGCGGCCACCGACGCCGCTGCCCTGCAGCGAGTCGAGTGCGACACCGTGCTCGGCGGCGAGCTTGCGGACCAGCGGCGTGACGTAGGGGAGACGGTCGGAGCCGCCCTCACCGCCGTCGCCGTTGCTGCTCGCGGGCGCGGGGGCCTGGCGCGGCTCGTCCTGCGGGGCGGACTCCTTCTCCGCCGACGGCGCGATCTCGGGCGCCTTCTCCTCGGCGGGCTTCTCCTCGGCGGCGGGCTTCGCTTCGGCAGGCTTCGACTCCGCAGGCTTCGACTCCGCGGCGGGCTTCGACTCCGCAGGCTTGGACTCCGCGGCCGGTGCGGCGGACGCGTCGCCGATCGTGGCCAGCTGGGCGCCGACCTCGA
>NZ_BJVJ01000178.1 GCF_007989085.1 Pseudonocardia sulfidoxydans NBRC 16205 | reverse complement strand
AGCGACTGTCATGTCTCTGCTGACGTGTCAAGGTTGTGTCTCAGGAGTCGTGTCTGATCCCGACGATCTTGCATGGTCACGCTGCCGGGGCGCGGAACGCGCCCTGGTAGCGGGGCCCGTCGGGATCGAGGAGGAGCTGCCCGAGAGGCTCACCCTCGGCCGCGTAGGCGGTGAGGTGATCCCCCGCTCGCAGCAGGGTGACCGTGGCTCCTGCCCGGCCCCGCCCGACCGAGACGATGTGGCGGCCGACTGTCACGGTGCCGTTGGCCATCACGGTCAGGACATGGACGGTGGCATCGGTCTGGCGGGGCAGGTCCGCGGGCCCACCGTGGTCACGGATGCGTTCCCAGGCCTGCCGGGGTGGGATGCGCCCGATCGCGCTGTGGCGGCGGGTGTTGTTGTAGTGCTCGCGCACGGTATCCAGACGAGCCTGCAACTCGGCCAGGTCCGCGGGCGGGTCGGGGTAGTGATGGGCCAGCAACTTCTTCGCGGTGCCGTGCAGGCGTTCACACTTGCCGCAGGTCTGCGGGTGATAGGGGCTGGAATGGATGACCCGGGTGCCCTTAGCGGCCAGGGCGCGGGAGAAGCGGCTGGTCAGGGTCTTGTCCAGGAACCGGTGCGGGTGAGCGAACGCGGTCGCGTTGTCGGCCAGGACCAGCCCCGGCAGCCCCCATTCCTTCTCGGCTGCGGCCATCGCGGCCAGCGCGGCATCGGTGGTCTCACCGGCGCAGACATAAGAGGCGACCCACACCCTGGTGGCGTCGTCGATGATGTCGATCGCGACCACGACACTGCCGTCGGCGAGGCGGTGTTCGGTGCCGTCGATCTGGTAGCAGTCCCGTGGTCGGGCGAAACCGAAGCGGCGATGGGCCGAGCGGGGTTTCTTGGCCGGGTTCTTCGCCAGCAACCCGTGCCGGTCGAGGATCC
This sequence comes from Pseudonocardia sulfidoxydans NBRC 16205, assembly GCF_007989085.1. Lineage (GTDB taxonomy): Bacteria > Actinomycetota > Actinomycetes > Mycobacteriales > Pseudonocardiaceae > Pseudonocardia > Pseudonocardia sulfidoxydans. The sequence goes on along the minus strand of NZ_BJVJ01000178.1, from coordinate 429 downwards.
GGTTGATCGTGGCCCGCGACGGCACCGTCAGGTCCTGCCCGGCCCAATCCTGCCCGGTGGCGAGCTCGATCAGCTCGGCTCTGATCGAGTCGGCCCCGTTGTCGGGGGCCAGCACCTGCCGTAGCCGCAGAATCTCGGCCACCACAGGTTGGGGGGTCGCGGTCGGGCTCGTGTGTGGGCGGCGCGAGCGTTCCACCCATTTGCCCTCGGCAGCGATCCTGGCGCGGTGGCGGTAGAAGGTGCGCACGTTGATGTCGTTGTCGCGGCACCACTGGGCCACGTTGGTGATCGGCGCTCCGGCCATCAGTGCCGCGTCCATGTAGTACATCATCGCCTGCTTCACGGCCATGAACGACGGCCATAGCCTCAACCGATGACACATGTCCCATGACACGCCGCAGGACACGTCTCACGAGACTGAACAGTCGC
>NZ_BJVJ01000177.1 GCF_007989085.1 Pseudonocardia sulfidoxydans NBRC 16205 | reverse complement strand
TAAATGAACACCCACACGAGCCACGACGACACACGCCCGGAAGCGGTCCGCGAGACGGCCGCGGGGGCGACGGCCTGGCGCGCCGCGGTCCACGCCCAGCGCACCGCCGTCCCGGATCACAGCGACTTCTACGCGATGACCGCGGACGTGGTCGACGCCCTGGCCGCGGTCGCGGGGTTGGCGGAGGTGCTGGCCTGGCAGGTCGCCCACTACGGCGACACCCGCCCGGTCTACGACGACTCGGGCGTGGTCGATCCGCGTGAGCGCCTGGACATGGCAGCGATGGACCTGCACGAGCTCGCCGCGAGCCTGCGGAGTGCGGACCGGATCGCGAACACGTTCTGGTCGCGGATCGGCCACATCGGCGTCGACGACTCCGCCACGAACCCTGCCGACGCGCAGACCCCTGCGGAGGTGACCCGGTGAGCGCGCCGACGTCAACGACGTCCGCGGTGATCGGGCTGCGGCGGTGGGCGCGCGGGCACAGCCCGCACGTCGCCGCCGCGGTCGGGCTGCTGATCGTGCACGAGACGTGGCCGGCCCGTGCGGAGTTCCGCGACGCGTGTGTAGGGCGGGACCGCGACGGGACCTGCTGGATCGACTGGACCGCTGCCCGCACCGCACTCGACGCCGATGTGTTCGCGAGGGCGTCGACGAGTGAGGTCGCGGTGCTGGACCTGGCGATCGCGTTAGGGGAGGACCGGTTCCGGTTCTCCCGGATGGGCCCGGCGAACGCCCGCGCGATCACCGACACCGTCGCCTACGCCCTGGGGATGCTGCGATGAACCTCTGGACGTTCCTGATCCCGGTCGCGGCGGTCGCCGGCACCGTGGTCGCGGCCAAGCGCGGCGCGACCGTGCTCGCGATCTGCCTCGGACTAGTCGCCCTGCTGCCCCTCGCCGCACTCGCCACTGCAGTCGGACTGCCGGTCCTCGCACTGGCCGCCGGTGCGGGCGGGGTGTGGGTGTGGCACCGGTGGACCCGGTCGTCGTCGACGGTGAACCGGTGGGGATCGCGCACTCGGCGCAAGTCCGGTGTCGCCTCGACCCTCGACGTCGTCCGTCACGCCGGGAGCGGTGCGATGCGCCGCCGCGCGGCCGCGGTCCGGCCGTCGTTGGCCGGTCTGGGCCGTCGGGAGCGGTGGCGGTTGCCGGTGCCGGAGGTGGCGGTGCGGTTGTGCCGCAGCGGGTTGTTGTGGGTGTGGTCCTCGGTCGAGGACGTCACCCTGATCTTCGGTGGCCCCCGCACCGGCAAGTCCGGGTGGCTGGCCGGGCAGATCCTCGACGCCCCCGGCGCCGCCCTCGTCGCCTCCACGCGCGGCGATCTCTACGACCTCACCTCGAGCAGTCGAGGGGAGCGGGGGCCGGTGTGGGTA
>NZ_BJVJ01000176.1 GCF_007989085.1 Pseudonocardia sulfidoxydans NBRC 16205 | reverse complement strand
CGGGCCTTGACCCCGGATAGTGGACACGGGGTGGATTACGCGGCGTCCGGAACGGTAGCTGCGAAGTCTGCCTCGTAGGTGTTCGGGGTCTGGTAGCGGCAGTAGGAGTGGCGGCGTCGGGTGTTGTAGCGGGTCAACCATCGGAACAGTTGCCGACGGCAGGTGGCCTGATCGGGCCAGAACGCGTTGTCCTGCAACACTTCCCGCTTCAGGGTGGCGTTGAACGACTCGGCGAGGGCGTTGTCGGCGCTGGACCCGACCGCACCCATCGACTGCTGGACGTCGAGTCGGTCGCAGAGGTTGGCGTAGGCGCGGCTGGTGTAGACCGAGCCGTGGTCGGAGTGGAAGATCGACCCGGCGAGGGAGCCGCGGTCCGCGGCCGCCGCTCGGAGGGCGTCTGCGACGAGGTCGGTGCGCATGTGGTCGGCGAGCGCCCACCCGGTCAGGCGCCGGGAGTGGCAGTCGATCACGGTGGCCAGGTAGAGGTTCCCGCCATCGGCCAGGGGTAGGTAGGTGATGTCGCCGACATAGACGATGTTCGGGGCGGGCGCGGTGAAGTCGCGCCCGAGCAGGTCGGGCACCGGGCTCTGGGCGGGCTCGGGGATGGTGGTGCGCACCCGGCGACGGCGGCGGTAACCCGCGATGCCGTGCTCGCGCATGACCCGGCCGATCCGCTTGTGGTTCACCCGCTGCGCCGGCTCGACGCCGTCGTTGATTTCGGCGGTGATCCGCGGCCGCCCGCAGGTGCGGTCTCCGTCGTGCACGGCGCGGATCCGCTCGGCCAAGGCGGTGTCCGCGGCAGTGCGCTTCGCGCGGGCGGGCGCGGCGGCGAGCCAGGCGTAGAACGAGGAACGTCGCACGTCGAGTAGTGCGCACAGCCGCTTCACCGTCCAGCCCCGGCGGGGGCTGGAGGTCGTGTCGGAGTGGTCGGCGACGAACTGGAAGCGGGTCACCAGTTCGTCGCCCCGGCGAAATACTTGGCCGCCTGGCGAAGGATCTCCCGCTCGGTCTCGAGTTTGGTCTTCTCCGCCCGCAGTGCCTTGTTCTCGGCTTCGAGGCGGGCCAGACGCTGCTCGGGCGTCTCATCCGCGACGGGCACGACACCGGCGTTCTGGCGTGGCGCACGCACCGAACGTGCGCTGCGGGTGCGGGTGCCGTCGGGGGCGGTGCGGGTCCCGGTCCCGAGGTTGTCCAGCCACAACGCCAGCGTGGCCCGCTCGACGCCCAGGTCGGCGGCGATGCCCTTCACCGTCGCCCCGGGCGTGGACTCGTACAGCTCGACGGCCTGCCGACGGAACTCGTCGGAGTAGTTCTTGCGGGCCATGGTCAGACATCATCTCGCTTCCCCCGACCGTGCGGGGATCAGCGTGTCCACGGAACGGGGTCAGGG
>NZ_BJVJ01000175.1 GCF_007989085.1 Pseudonocardia sulfidoxydans NBRC 16205 | reverse complement strand
CTAGTACTCCAGCCGCACTTCGTTATGTGATCTCCCGATAGGCTTCGATCTTGTGGAGTTGTCGGAGGATGTCGAGGCATGGGCCGGTGGCCTGGACGGGTTGTTCGGGCTGGTCGCGGGCCGGTTCTTCCGTGCGGAGCCACGGCGGCGAGCGTGGGCGTATGTGCGGGGGTTGCTGGCGCCGCTGGCCGGGAAGAACGGGTGGACGCTGGCCGAGGTCGCCGGGGACGCGACGCCGGACGGGATGCAGCGCCTGCTCAATGCCGCCACCTGGGATGCCGACGGAGTGCGCGACGATGTGCGGGACTACGTGGTGGAGCACCTCGGCGAGCCGGGCGGGGTGCTGATCGTCGATGAGACCGGGTTCCTGAAGAAGGGCACCAAGTCCGCGGGTGTGCAGCGGCAGTACTCCGGCACTGCGGGGCGTGTGGAGAACTGCCAGCTCGGGGTGTTCTTGGCCTATGCCACTGGTAAGGGGCGCACCCTAATCGACCGCGAGCTCTACCTGCCCAAGTCGTGGACCGGTGATCGGGAACGCTGCCGGGAGGCGGCGGTGCCTGACGAGATCGAGTTCGCCACCAAGACCGCTCTGGCCAAGGACATGCTCGGACGCGCCCTCGATGCCGGAGTTCCGGCGGCCTTCGTGACCGCGGACGAGGCCTACGGGCAGGACTACAAGTTCCGCTCCTGGTGCGAGCAGCGCCGGATCGGCTACGTCGTTGCCGTGCCTCGCAGTCAGACCATTCCGTTGTCGATCGACGGCGACCTCGCCCAGATGACCGGCTCACGCCGAGCCGACGACCTCGTCGCCCGAGCCCCAGAACAGGCGTGGAAGCGGCGTTCGGCCGGTCCCGGGGTGAAGGGCGAGCGGTTCTACGACTGGGCCGTGGCCACGCTGTATCCACCGGAGAACGCCCCTGCCGGTTGGGGCCGATGGCTGATGGTACGCCGCCAGATCCTCGACCCCGACCAGCTCCAGACCGGGGTCGAACCCGAGCTGGCCTACTACCTGTGCGCCGGCCCACCCGGCACCACCGACGACGACCTCATCCGAGTCGCCGGGACCCGCTGGGCCATCGAGGAATGCTTCCAGACCGCGAAGAACGAAGTCGGACTCGACCAGTACCAAGTCCGCCGCTACGACGCCTGGTACCGCCACATCACCCTCGCCCTGCTCGCCCACGCCTACCTCTCGGTCACCGCCGCGATCGCCCCAAAAGACCTGGCAGCGGCCTCATCGCGCTCACCCTCGCCGAGATCCGACGTCTCCTGGCACCTCTGACCCACATCCCCACCCACACCCTGCGATGGGCCTGGTCCACCTGGCGACGCCGACACCAACACCGAGCCCGCGAAGCCCACTACCGCCGCCGCGAACGACATACTTAACGAACTGCGGCTGGAGTA
>NZ_BJVJ01000174.1 GCF_007989085.1 Pseudonocardia sulfidoxydans NBRC 16205 | reverse complement strand
ACCGCGAGGCGTTCTGGGCCGAGCAGGCCGACCGGCTGTCGTGGTCGAAGAAGTGGGACACGATCCTCGACTGGAACGCGCCGTTCGCGAAGTGGTTCGTGGGTGGCGAGCTGAACGTCGCCTACAACTGCGTGGACCGCCACGTCGAGGACGGGCACGGTGAGCAGGTGGCGTTCCACTGGGAGGGTGAGCCGGGCGACACCCGCACGATCACCTACGCCGACCTGCAGCGCGAGGTGTGCCGGGCGGCGAACGCGTTGACGGAGCTGGGCGTGGGCAAGGGCGACCGGGTCGCGATCCAGCTGCCGATGATTCCCGAGGCCGCGGTCGCGATGCTGGCCTGCGCGCGGCTCGGCGCGCTCCACAGCGTCGTGTTCGGCGGGTTCTCCCCGTCCGCATTGAAGTCCCGCATCGAGGACGCCGAGTGCAAGCTGCTCATCACCTCCGACGGGCAGTACCGCCGCGGCAAGCCGGCGCCGATGAAGGAGAACACCGACCAGGCGGTCGCGGACACCCCGACGATCGAGCACGTGCTCGTCGTGAAGCGCACCGAGACCGACGTGCCGTGGACCGACGGCCGCGACGTGTGGTGGCACGAGATCGTCGAGCGGCAGGCCGCCACCCACGAGTACGAGTCGTTCGACTCCGAGCACCCGCTCTACATCCTGTACACGTCGGGGACGACGGGGAAGCCGAAGGGCATCCTGCACACGTCCGGCGGTTACCTCACCCAGGCGGCCTACACCCATCACGCGGTGTTCGACCACAAGCCCGGCGAGAGCGTCTACTGGTGCACCGCCGACATCGGCTGGGTGACCGGGCACAGCTACATCGTGTACGGGCCGCTGGCCAACCGGGCGACGTCGGTGATGTACGAGGGCACGCCCAACACCCCGCACGAGGGCCGCCACTGGGAGATCATCCAGAAGTACGGCGTCACGATCTACTACACCGCGCCCACCCTGATCCGCACGTTCATGAAGTGGGGCACGGAGATCCCGGCGAAGTTCGACCTCTCCTCGCTCAAGGTCCTGGGCAGCGTCGGTGAGCCGATCAACCCCGAGGCGTGGATGTGGTACCGGGAGCACGTCGGCGCCAACGCGACCCCGATCGTCGACACGTGGTGGCAGACCGAGACGGGCGCGATCATGATTGCCCCGCTGCCGGGTGTGACGGCGACGAAGCCGGGCTCGGCGATGCGGCCGCTGCCGGGAATCAGCGCGGAGATCGTCGACGAGGAGGGCAACCCGGTCGGCCACGGCAACGGTGGCTACCTGGTGCTCGACAAGCCGTGGCCGTCGATGCTGCGCGGCATCTGGGGCGACGAGGAGCGTTTCAAGGACACCTACTGGTCGCGGTTTGCGAAGCAGGGCTACTACTTCGCCGGTGACGGCGCGAAGTACGACGACGACGGCGCGATCTGGCTGCTCGGCCGCGTCGA
>NZ_BJVJ01000173.1 GCF_007989085.1 Pseudonocardia sulfidoxydans NBRC 16205 | reverse complement strand
GTTCTCCCGCAGCAGCGCCCAGAGCACGTCGATGCGGCGGCGGGCCAGGGCGATGACGGCTTGGCTGTGGGTGGCGCCGCGACTGCGCTTTTTGAGGTAGTAGTCGCGGTTGGGTCCGGCGCGCATCATGCTGGTCTGCGCCGAGAGGTAGAACACGTGTCGCAGCGGCCGGCTGTAGCGCAACGGGCGGTGCAGGTTGCCGGTGCGGCGGCCGGAGTCGTTCGGGACCGGCACCAGGCCGGCGGCTGCGGCCAGGTGACCCGCGCTGGGGAACGCGCGCAGGTCTCCGGCGCTGACCAACAAGCTGGCGCCGAGGAACGGTCCGAATCCGGGCATGGACTCGATGACCGCGGCCTGCGGGTGCTGGGCGAACAGCTCGCGGATCTGCGCGTCCAGTGTCTTCACCCGCTCGTCGAGGGCGACGAGGCTGGTCGCGAGCTCGCTGATGATGCTCGCGGTGACGTCCTGGCCGGGGAGCGTGATCGACTGGGCCTTTGCGGCGGTGACGGCCCGGGCGGCGACGCCGGCGGCGTTGCGCACCTTGCGGGCCCGCAGCCACCCGGTCAGCCGGCTCTGCCCGGCGCGGCGGATCCGATCCGGGCTGGCGTAGCCAGTCAGCAGGACCAGCGCGCCTTTGCAGGCCGAGTAGTCGAACTCGCGCTCCAAGCTGGGGAACACGCTGGTCATCAGGTCACGGAGCCGGTTGAGCATCCGCACCCGGTCGGCGATCAAGTCCGACCGGTGCCCGGTGAGCACGGCCAGGTTGCGGACCAGGTCGGTGCCGGGACCGATGACGGGCAAGTCCCGGCGCAAGCGCGCGGTCTCGGCGATGACGAAGGCGTCCTTGGTGTCGGTCTTCCCTTCCCCGCTGAACGCGGCGCTCATCGCCGCGACGATCCGGCCGGACGCGTAGTGCACCGACTGCCCGGCCTGGGCCAGCAACGCCAGCAGCAGCGCCGAGGGCGTGCCGATGATGTCCACCGCCCACACCGGCTGCGCGGCCAAGGCGCCGACCGCGGAGATGAGCTCGCCAATGGCGGCCTCGTCGTTGGCGACCTTGACCGAGAGCAGCGTCGCGCCGCCGGCGTCGACCACGCAGGCCCAGTGGTGGGCCTTGCCGACGTCGATCCCCACCCACGCCCGGTCCCGATCATGCTTCACACGCGTCTCCGTCTCCTGGCCGGCCTCATGCTGACAGCGCCCATGGGCATCCCGCTGACGCATCCGTAACCAGCGACCGAGCGCAGATCTCAATCAGCAGCCAGGACGCCCGGAGGGCCGGGTGGACATTCCCAGTAAGCGACCACAGCGCAAGGAGACCTCAGCCACGCCCGACCCTCCCGGGCACGCACAGTCTTACGGAGGGCGACCTGATCCTCGGGACCGCGAACGGGTCGGCGATCGGGACGCTGGTCGAGCGGACGACCCGGTTCGTGATGCTGCTGCACCTGCCCGACGGG
>NZ_BJVJ01000172.1 GCF_007989085.1 Pseudonocardia sulfidoxydans NBRC 16205 | reverse complement strand
CATCGTCTCAGCCCCCAGGTGACGGGCGGGCCGGGTCCACTTCGGACCCGGCCCGCCCGTTGCCGTTCCCGACCTCCGGTCGGCCCGGGTCGCACCGACCCGCCGGGCCGACGTCAACCCTCCGAGCAGCATCACGGGAGCTCCCGATGCCGGACGCCGGCACGTTCTCGCCCAACGTCGCGATGGCCCGCAACCGGTGGCGCGCGGCCGAGGACAGGCTCTACCCCACGCTCATCGCCGATCCCGGCTCCTACCAGCGGTCGATCAACCAGATCCAGGCGGTCGTCGCCGAGCTGCGCAAACGCTGCGCCGGCGTCGAGGACATCATCGCGGCCGAGTCCGCCCCCGAGGAGCTCATCGCCGCGGCCCTCCCCGGCGGCAGCGCCGTCCCCGCCGACCTGCTGCTCGGCGTGGCCTGCGGCATGGCCGACCGTGAGATCAGCTCCGACGTCGAGCGCCGCCGCCGCGAGGCCGCCATCGAGGCGGCCCGCGCCGAGGGCCGCGCATGGGTCGTCGTCAGCGGGCCGGAGACGGCCGAGGAGCTCACCGACGGCCGCCGCCCCGAGCTGCACCTGCCGACGGGCACGGTCGTCGAGATCGCCGTCGACCCCTGGTCCGGCGAGGACCCCTTCCAGCTGCAGGTCACCGCGGGCGAGACCGGCACCCTGCTCGTGACCGGCTCGTTCACCGACCGCGACGAGTGGCTCGCCGAGATCGCACGCCAGCGCGCGGCCGTCGAGGCCGGGACGGTCGGTACGTGAGCGCCGCACCGGACCTGGCGCCCACCGGCTGCCGGGCCGCCCTCACCGCCGCCGACCGCGACGAGGTGTTCGCGATCCGCCGCACGGTCTTCGTGGCGGAGCAGTCGTTGTTCGAGGGCTCCGACCTCGACGACCGTGACGACGACCCCACGACGATCCACGTCGTCGGCACCGTCGGCGGGATCACGGCCGGGACCGTCCGGCTCTACCCGCTCCGACCCGGCCACCCCGAGGGCGACTGGCAGGGCGACCGGCTCGCGGTGCTGCCCGGGTTCCGGTCGTCGGGCCTCGGCGCCCCGCTGGTCCGCTTCGCCGTGGCCACGGCCGGCGAGCTGGGCGGGGCGCGGATGATCGCGCACGTCCAGATGCCCAACGAGATGTTCTTCCGCAGGCTCGGCTGGGCCCGCGTCGGCGCCCCGGAGATCTACGTCGGGCAGCCGCACCTGCTGATGGAGATCGACCTGCAGGCCGCCCGCACCGCCTCCTGACCCCGGCGGCCGACCGGACCGCGCCGAGCTCGACGACGGACTGGTTACGACCATGATCGAACCACTCCGGTGTCGAACTCGGCGCTGCTGTGCGGGGGGTCAGGACGTGCGGGGGCGCGCGGTCACCAGGCGTCCCGACCGTCCGAACGTCTCCCGCAGCTCCGCCGGCAGCGACTCCGCGATCCGCGCCAGCGCCACACCGCGCTGCGCCGGCGTGCCCAGCTGCCCGAGGACCAGGTCGGACCTGGTGCGGGCGGCGACCTGT
>NZ_BJVJ01000171.1 GCF_007989085.1 Pseudonocardia sulfidoxydans NBRC 16205 | reverse complement strand
GCAGGTCGCCGCCCGCACCAGGTCCGACCTGGTCCTCGGGATGCTGGGGAACCCGGCGGACCGCCGCGCGGCGACGGCCCGGATCGCGTCGGCGCTGCCGGCGGAGCTGCGGGAGACGTTCGGACGGTCGGGCCGGCTGGTCACCGACCGCGTGCGCACGTCCTGACCCCGGACACGAGAAACGCCGAGTTCGACAGGAGACTGCTCCGGCGGGTTCCGGGAGCGGTCTGACGTCGAACTCGGCGGGTGGCGGGGTGCGTCAGTCGGTGCGCACCGCGCGGGCCGCGACGAGGTCGATCTCCATCAGCAGGTGCGGCAGGCCGAGGTAGACCTCCGGCTCGCCGACCTGGGTCCAGCCCAGCCTGCGGAAGAACGTCCGGTTGGCCGGCTGCACGTGCGCGATCATCCGGCTGCCGCCACGCGCGGCCGCGGTCGCGACGGCGGCGCGGACCAGCGGCAGGCCCAGCAGCGTGCTGCGGAACTGCGTCAGCACCGCCAGCCGGTCGCCCTGCCAGTCGCCGCCGGGGTTGCCCGGGTCGATCGGGAACAGCCGGACGGTGCCCGCCGGCTCGCCGTCGACGTAGCCGAGGATGCGCATCGTGGACGCGTCCTCGTCGCGGATGTCGTGGTCGGAGCGGGCGAAGACGCGCTGCTCCAGCACGAACACCGAGCACCGGATGGCGTGGTGGTAGGCGAGGTCGGCGTCGTCGGAGGCCAACTTGCACTCCAGACGCGGCCGGGTGGCCGCTCCGGTGCGCCGCGTGGCCGATCCCGTCGTGATGTCGGTGGTGGTCACCGTGCTCCCGTCCGCGTCGCGCCCGTCGAGGCAGGGGTCCCGTGCAGGGTTTCGACGTCGCGGCGGCACTGCCGGAACTCGCCGAGCCATTCGGCGCGGTCGCCGAACCTGCGGGACAGGGGGTCCCCGGCGTGCGGGAGGACCTGCAGCTCGTAGGGGTGGTCGTCCGTCCACGGGTCGACCGTGGCGGTCAGGACCGTCCGCGACGTCACGTGGACGATCACGTGGCGGCCCTCGGTCAGTGCGTCCGGGTCGTCCGGACCGTCGAGCACGACCCACGCCGCGCCGGCGGCGGCGCTGTTCGCGAGGAGCTGCTCGATCCTGCGGTCGTCCTGGTCGGCGACGATCTCCCGCAACCGGGCCCCGCAGGCGACGCCCACGAGTAGCTCGATCGGGAACCCGCTGCAGGACAACGAGAGTGACGAGGCGAGCCCGCGGGGATCCGCGTCGGCCGCCAGGAGGGTGGCGAGGTCGTCGCCGCGTCCTCGGAGTTCGACGAGCACCCGACGGATCGCGTCGACGGCGCGCGTCGCGGCCGCCGGGTCGGCGATCAGGGTCGGGTAGAGACGCTCCTCGGCTTCGCGCCATCGCGTCCGGGCCACGTCCAGTGCCTGGTGGCTGTCCACTGGGGTGCCGTTCTGGTCAGCTCCCCGGACTCGAAGGAGCAACCCGCCCCGGTGGCAGGACCCGGCCGGCGCCGGGCCCTGCCACCGAGGTCGAGCAGGGTGTGACGATGTA
>NZ_BJVJ01000170.1 GCF_007989085.1 Pseudonocardia sulfidoxydans NBRC 16205 | reverse complement strand
CGGGTGTTCCACTCGGCGGCCTGGTTGGGGTGGCTGGCCGGTAGATAGGCCTGGGTGTGGCTGGTGTGCAGCCACGCCACTTGCAGGAACGCGGGCCGGTGCAGCGCCCAGCAGTCCGGGAGCTGGGCGCGGGCGATCTGGTACCAGCCGGCGAGGACGTGGTGGACCCAGTCCCCAAGTGCGACCCATTCCTGTTGTGCGGCGTCGGCGGTCATCGTGAACCAGTCCGCGGGCGGGGTCTGCGTCGTCTCCGTGGCCGCGGTCAGCTCGTCGACCAGGCCGCGCACGCCGTTGAGGTCGCGTTGGACATCGAGGAGCTGGGGTCCGAACTCCGAGACCGTGCTGGCGAGGTCGCCCATGGTTTCCCGGAGCCGGTTGACGTCGTCGCGGACACGGCGCACGTCCGCGGCGAGGTCGAGGACCTGGCTGTCACGGCCAGCCCGCGAGTTGGCTGGTCCTCCGTCGGGTGCGGTGGTCATGTGGTGGCTCCGGCGTGGTCGAGCGGTGGCAGGAAGGGGTCGTGGGGCTGGTCGTCGGTGGGCTGCTTGAGCTGGCGTTGCACGCGGCGGGCGCGTTTGTGGCCGGGTTCGAACTTCACCACGACAGCACGGCGGGCCAGGCCGAGCACGTAGGCGTGCCAGGGCGGCAGCCCGTAGATCGTCTCGCCGCTGATGACCGGCTCGACGGCGACGTGGCGGTTGGTGCTCACCGACCGCCGGCCCAGCCGCCCGCCGCCGTCTTGGACCGACTCTCCGTGGGAGAGCTTCTGCACGTGGCGGCGCCCGGCGAGGTAGGCCAGCTCCTCCAGGTCGTCCTTGCCCGCCACCCCGGGAAGCACGACCTTGGTCGGCAGGTTGGCGTAGATCGTCTTGGCGCGGTCGGGGCCCCAGGTGGTGCGCAGCTGCGCGAGGTCCTGGACGACCGCGGTGACGTCGATGCCCCAGCCGCGGCTGTCGGCGGCCCACTTGTCGAGGGGGACCGGGGTGGTCTGGGCGACCTCGTCGAGGATCATCGCCAGCCCCGTGGGCAGGCGCCCGCCCGGGCAGCCCGCGGCGACGATCTTCGCCTGCCGGAACACGTACTCGGTCAGGGCCGTGATCAGCGGGGAGAGCCGCTTGTCGTCCCCGGCGATCACGAACAGCGCGCCGCCACGCAGGAAGTCGTGGATGTCGAAGGTCTGCCCGGGTGCGGGCCGGCAGGCGGCGGCCACGGTCGGGTTGTCCATGAACCCGACGCAGCTCACGACGGTGGCGAAGTAGCCGGTGCGGGTGTTGGGGCTGGCGGCCAGGTGGGTCTTGAAGGTGCCGACCCATGCGTTCGGGGCGCGGTCGGGGTGGGTTTCGAGGATGCCGACCGGGGTCGGGTCGTCGGGCTTGGTGGCCCAGTAGTGGACCGCGCCCATGTCGTAGCCGGCCAGGGCGGCGGCCATCAGGTAGCAGCGGATGATCTCCTGGGCCTTCTGGGCCCAGAAGTCGGAGCGCTCGATCCCAGCGGCGCCGCCGCCCCCGCGCACCAGTGCCCAGGCCTGGGCGTCGGCGACGGCCTGGTCGCCGCAGCCCTGCACCGGGTCCCAGCCGAATGAGCTGGCGAGCCCGCCGATGTTGGCCGGGTTGAACACGTGCACCGGGCCGCGGC
>NZ_BJVJ01000169.1 GCF_007989085.1 Pseudonocardia sulfidoxydans NBRC 16205 | reverse complement strand
AGCGCTGTTCGGCGTGGCTGAGCACGCGGGTAGGGCCACCGCGTGAGTCTCTGCGAGTACCCGCCAAGGAACTCGTAGAACGGCGCCACGAGATGGCCCTGGACCAGTCTGCCCTGCTCGAAGTCCTCGATGCATTCAAGGCCGCTGATGTCGGTGACCGTGTCCGTCAGGCCGCGGACAACGGTCTAGCAGGCCTTGAACGGAATCCCGAAGCGCTGCTGCGGCTGGCCGACCCAGCCTGATCGAGGCGCACGCCGAATGGCAGACCACCGACCGCCGCTACCTCGGCGAGAACACCATGGCCGTGTTGTTCACCCCGTCCTCAGCCACGGACGTAGCCACATCCGAGCTCACGGCATGATCTGACACGGAGAGACCCTCGCAGACGAGCTACACCACCCGAGGGGAGGCGACCTCGGCCGGTGCGCTCTTGCATGTGAGATTGCGCCGGTGTGAGATTGCGCCGGTTCATCTGCGTCCACAGCTCCTGTCCTCGCAAGACCTTCGCCGAGCTGTTCCCGCAGCTGGCCGGCCGCTATCGGCGCAGCACCCATGCGCTGCAGACGATGTTGCGCAGTCTCGGTCTCTCCTCGGTGGCCCTCCCCAGGCCCGCCTGTCCGGCGGGTTGGGCGTGCCCACCTCGCGGATGACGTTGGTGCGCTCGATCGACGCGACGGCGTGCGTAGCGCGCTCGTGCGCGTGCTCGGCATGGAAGACTTCCCTTGCGTCACGGTCACACCTACGGCACCGTGCTATCGACATGGACACCCGCCGCCCGGTCGGGATGTTGCCTGATCGGACCGTCGAGTCGTTCTCGGCGTGGCTGCGCGCGCACCTCGGCACCGCGGTGATCTGCCGTGACCATGCCGGCGGCTACGCCGAAGGCGCCAGAGAGGTGGTGCACCAGGTGCGATCCAAGTCGCCGAACGTTGGCACCTGCTGCACAACCTCAGCGACGCCGCCAACCGTGTCGCCCGCGCCCACCGGGCGTGCCTGAAGGATCCGACCGGGCCGGACGACCACCGATCGGTGGACGCACCGACCTCGAGTAGTCCTTTCCGCGCTCACCATCACAGAGATCGCCGACGACGAACGATTGCAGGACGGCGAGAAACTCAACACCCGACGACGTCAGCCGAGATCCACGAGCTTGTGATACTTCGGGTCCGGCTCAAGTCGATCAGCAGGCCCCCGGGCCTGGACGTGAAGACCGTGCGCGCTACGCCAGAGCCGCGACCCCAGACGAGCTCCTCCCCCCGAACGCCACCCGGGATCCCAGCTCGACGAACGCCTGTCCTTCCTCGCTCAGCGATAGCAGGACGGCTGCGGCACGCCGATCGGCTCACCCGGGAACTGCGCGAACGCGGCGACCGGGGCTCGGAACACTCTGTGCGTCGTCTGCTGCAGACATGGTGCACCGACGACACGACTCCGACCGGCGCGGGCGTCTCGCCCCATCACGCCCTCACCTCGCCAGATCACCGGCTTGATCATGCGACTCGACCACAATCAGGCGACGACGACCGCGCAGGCCTCGCGATCGTCCTCGACCGCTGCCCTGTCCAGGGGTAGGAAAGCCTCCGCCCGCGGGAGCGCATGGCGGCGTCCAAATCTCGGGTGAGCATGCCGGGTCGCGAGCACGTGCTT
>NZ_BJVJ01000168.1 GCF_007989085.1 Pseudonocardia sulfidoxydans NBRC 16205 | reverse complement strand
CACGCTAGGAGACTGATGAAAAGCTCGCGGCCTGGGTTGAGGTGTTGATCTGGCTCGCCTGGGAGGCTGGGCGGATGCAGGGACGGTCTGATCCGCAGCGCGAGTTGCTCGATGTCGAGTCCGTGACCGGGCATCTGCTCCCGCAGGGCGGGGTGTTCGCGTTCCTGGCCGGGCACCGTCGGGAGTTGTTTCCCGACGAGATGTTCGCCGACCTGTTCGCCGCCGGGTGGGGGCGTCCGTCGGTACCGGTCGAGGTGGTCGCCTCGGTGCTGGTCCTGCAAACCCTGCACGGGTTCTCCTACTGGGAGGCGGTGGAGGCACTCACCTTCGATCTGCGGTGGAAGGCCGCGTGCGGACTCGCGGTCACCGACGCCGGTTTCCACCCGACGACGTTGACCTACTGGCGACGGCCCCTGGTCGCGTCCGAGCGTCCGGAGCGGATCTTCGACGCCGTCCGCGCCGTCGTCGCCGCGACCGGCGCGCTGGCCGGGAGGCGTCGGCGGGCGTTGGACTCCACGATCCTCGACGACGCGGTGGCCGCCCAGGACACCGTCACCCAGATCATCGCCGCGGTCCGCCGGGTCGCCCGGGAGGTTCCCGGTGCCGCCGAGGTGATGGCGGTCCAGGCCCGCACGCACGGCTACACCCAGGCCGGGAAACCGCGGATCGCCTGGGACGACCAGGCCGCTCGCGCCGAGCTCGTCGACGGGTTGGTCGGGGATGCCCACCGGATTCTGGGGCACCTGCCCGAGCAGGAACTCGGACCCGCAGCGGCCGAGGCGGTCGGGCTACTGGCTTTGGTGGCCGGCCAAGACGTCGAACCCGCGCCCGACTCCGACGGGCGCGACGGGCGGTGGGTGATCAGCGGCTGCGGATCGCCCCGCGCACCGCCCCGGGCCGGGTCATCTCCACGGTGGATCCCGACACCCGCCACGCCCACAAGACCCGTAACCAGCGCCGCGACGGCTACAAGGCCCACCTGGTCGTCGAGCCCGACACCGGGATCATCACCGCCACCGCGCTGACCCCGGCCTCGGGCTCGCAGCACTCCGACGCCGCGGTCGGCATTGAGCTCCTTGCCCGAGACCAGACCCTCCCCGACACCACCAGCGAGACGGGTGAGCGACACCCGGACGAGGCAGATCAGCCGGTGGTGGAGGTCCTCGCCGACTCCGCCTACGGCACCGGAGACATGCTCGCCGCCCTCGCCGACCGCCGGGCATCGGGCGGTCATCAAACCCTGCCCGCTACGCCCGACCGTCGAGGGCGGGTTCAGCATCGACGACTTCACCATCGACGAGGCCGCGGGCCTGGTGAGTTGCCCGAACGGGCTCACCACCCATTGGACCCCGAGTCGCTACGCGGTCTTCGGGGCCCGCTGCCGCGGCTGCCCACTCGCCACCCGCTGCACCACCTCGGCGGCGGGGCGGACCCTGCGGCTGCACCCCCACGACGCCCTGCACCGCGCTCACCGCGCCGCAGCCCGCGACCCTGAGTTCGTGGAGGGCTACCGCCGGCACCGGCCGAGGTCGAACGCAGCATCGCCTGGCTGGCCCGCGGCAACCGGCGCCTCCGGTTCCGTGGTGTCCGGCTCAACGATCTCTGGCTGTCCCACCGCGCCGCCGCACTGAACCTGCGCCGCCTGCTCGTCCTCGGGCTGCACCGATCGGCCACCGGTGGCTGGGCCCTGGCCTGACCGGCCTCCGGCCGCTCCCCAGACCCCGCGCCCGAGCACCCACAACCGCCTCCCAGGCGGCCAGGCCCGAGCGTTCCGGACTATCCACCCGAGGACCCGGAACAGCCCATAGTTCAGCAGTCT
>NZ_BJVJ01000167.1 GCF_007989085.1 Pseudonocardia sulfidoxydans NBRC 16205 | reverse complement strand
GAGCCGCGACACCGCGCGGGCCAGCGGCATCGGCTCGCCGCGGTCGATGTCGACCAGGTGCAGCCGCCCGCCCGGGGCCAGGACACGGCGCGCCTCCCGCAGCGCCAGGACCCGGTCGGGCGCCGACACGTGGTGCAGCATGAACGACGACAGCACCCGGTCGACACTGCCGTCGGCCATCGGGATCTCCTCGGCGAACCCCTCCTGCAGCGCCACCGCGGAACCGGCGCGGGCAGCCTTGCGGCGGGCCCACGCGATCGCCTCCGGATCGGGGTCGATGCCGGTGATCACAGCACCCGGCTCCGCGCCCGCCGCCAACAGCACGAGGTTCCCGGTGCCGCAGCCGATCTCCAGCACCCGCGTCCCGGGCTCGATCCCGGCCTGAACGAGCAGCCGCCAGTGCGCGTCCCGCGCGCCGAGGAACCGGGAGAACCGGTCGTAGAACGGCAGCAGGTGCGGGTTGACCAGCGCCGGCAGGTACTCGCGGGCGGCGGTGGCAGTGCTCATGATTCACTCCAGGAGACGAAGTTCGATTACCCGTTCCAGTCTGGATAGACTCCGATCTGCGGACAAGCGACGAAGCGTGGGGTCAATGGGACTTTCTTCGGTAACATCCGCCGACGGTGTCCAGCTCGTCGGCTACGACCGCCGCGCCGGGGTGCCGCCGGTGACCGTCCGCAGCTGGGACGGCACACCGCACGAGGCGGTGGTCCTCGGCACGCACGCGCACGACTTCCTCGTCCTGCTCTACGTCGTCGAAGGCACCGACGTCATGCGCGTCGACGGCCGCGACTGGCCCCTCAGCGCCGGCGACGCGTTCGTGATGGCACCCGGGGCCGTCGTGACCAGCCACCCCGAGCCGGACCGGCACGCCCAGATGTGGGCGGTGTTCTTCCCCGCCGACGCCGTCGACCCCGCCGCCGCCGCCCCACTCGCCTCATGGCGGTCCCATCCGCTGCTGGCGCCGTTCGGCGGGCACCGACGCGGTGGGGCGCAACGGCTCCGCGTCCCCGAGCACGAACGCGCCGCGTGGACCGAGCACCTGCACAACCTCGACGACGAGCTCCGCGGCCGCCGCGACGGGTACGCCGACGCCGTCCGCGCGCACCTGACGTTGCTGCTCGTACGTCTCGGCCGGCTGCAGCCGGGCCCGCCGGAGGACCCCGGGGTGGAGCCGCTGCTCGCGGCGGTGCTCGACGTCGTCGAGACACGGTTCCACGAGCCGATCTCGTTGCGCGACGTGGCGTCCGCGGTCGGCCTGACGCCCGGGCACGTCACGACGGTCGTCGGCAGGCGCACCGGCCGCACCGTGCAACAGTGGATCACCGAGCGCCGCATGCGGGAGGCGCGGCGACTTCTCGCAGGTTCGGACCTGACGATCGCCGAGGTCGGCAGGCGCGTCGGGTACCGGGAGACGGGCTACTTCGTGCGCCGGTTCCGCGCCGAGCACGGCGTCCCGCCGGCAGCATGGCGCAAGGCGGGTCGCTCGACCTGAACGCGCGGCCTGTCCGGGTGCCCGGATCGGGGCCGACCGGCCCGCCGGTCCGAGCGCGCCTCGACCACGGTTTCGCTCGGACTCGAGCTACATGGCCGCCCAGCACGCGCAGACCGCGGCCGAGGCCGTCGAGGCGTGGCATCGGACCGCACCGACATCGAGGACCATTTCCACGACGCCGAACACCGCGGTTGTGCCCCACGACATGCGCGACGTAGCCGGCCGCATCGCCGCGGAACCCAGTCCGGCGCGTCGAGCCGGGAACACCGATCTGGAAACAGTCCCGCCGCGCTGCCACTCTGCCGATCTGCGTGATGTCCGACGGGTGGATGCTGGTGGTCAGTGTGTGGTGGGTACGAGTTCGGGGAGGGTCCAGGTGCCGTCGAAGAACTCAGACCGGGGCCGGTAGAAGCGCACGAGGATGTTCCAGCCGGCAGGGACGGGGATGTCGTTCGGACCCTGCGGAGTGCCGTGGACGAATCGGATCGTGTACGAACCATCCGCATTCGCTGAGGCAAGCTCGCTGTTGATCGTGTACCGGTCGAACTCGTTCGGCTCGAAG
>NZ_BJVJ01000166.1 GCF_007989085.1 Pseudonocardia sulfidoxydans NBRC 16205 | reverse complement strand
CCTGGGTTCCGCAGCTGACCTCAGTTGAAAGTGCCCGAATATGGGGTCTGAGCTGGGCAAACGGGTGTCGGCCTGGTGACGTGTCGTGTCACTAGGCGCGGGTGTTGTTGCTGGTCAGCGCGTTGCGGGCTCGGGGTCGAGGTTGAGGATCCGCGGGGGCAGCGCGAGGTCGAGGGCTGTGTGCAGGCGCCGGACCTCGGGGCTGGGTGGGGTGGTCTGGCGGAACAGCCCGGCCGGCCCGGTGAAGGTGCCGACGTGCAGGCGTTGGAGCTGGTCGAGGGCGCGGGGCCAGGTCGTGGTCATGTCAGCTGTGGCGGCGCGGGTCTCGACGATGCGGGCCAGGAGCAGCGCGAGCCAGCAGAGCAGGACGTGGGCGCGGATGCGGTCCTCGAGCCGGTGATAGACCGGGCGCAGGTCCAGGACCTGCTTCATGTCCCGCCAGCCACGCTCGACCTCGAGGAGCTGCTTGTAGCCCAGCGCGATGTCCTCGGTCGACAGGTGCGGATCGCTGGTGCGCAGCAGGTACTTCCCGTCCAGCTTCGCGTCGGCAGTGATCTTCGCGGCGTCGGCACGGAGCAGTCCGCCCGGGGTGACACGTAGGAACCGGTTCAGCCCGGGCTTGGTCGAGATCACCCCGCGCAGCTCGGCCCGCTTCCTCGGCGTGAGCCGATCCGAGGTGGAGATCATGGCTTCGAGTCGTTCGACGAGGTTCGCGCGGACCGCGGCGTCACGGGTGGCGGCGTCGGGGTTGTGGCAGACCACGAACCGCTCCGACTCGGAGATCTTCACTTCCTTCACGCGCAGGTTCGCGCTCACCTCCTGGTAGCGGCCTTGGCGCGACAGGGCGGCGGTCGCCTCGGCGGATCCAGAGCGCAGCTTCTCGCCCAGGATGTAGCCCCCGCCGCCAGCAGCCAGATGGCGGCGGTTCTGCGCGGAGGTGAACCCACGGTCGGCCACCCAGATGACCTTGCCCAGAGTCCAGTCCCGCAACTCGTCGCGGACCTGGCGGATCAACGGCGAGTCGGAGGTGTTGCCGGGCCAGCACCACACCCGCACCGGGATCCCGTCGCGGGTCACTGCCATCCCGACCACCACCTGGGGCAGGTCGTCGCGGGAGTCCTTCGACTTCCCGCGGCTGCGGAACCCGGCTCGGCCGGTCGCCCCCGCCGGCGGCTGTTCCGCGTCAGCCGTGCTGTCAGCAGCCGCGCCGTCGTCAGCGTGGGTGTCGTCGTGCTCGACGAGCCGGCCGTGGTCGTCGCGCCAGACCGGCTCGTCGGGGTCCTCGGTCTCGAAGTAGGTGGAGGTGGTGTCGAAGAAGATCAGGTCGACTTCGAGGTTGAGCAGGTGTGCCACCTGGTCGAACACCCCGCGCGCGAGCTGGTCCTCGACCTGGAGGAGCCAGTCCATGGCTCGGTAGCAAGCGTCATCCGACACCGCATCCAGCCCGGGAACGTGCACGTCGTGGGCGACCCAGCTGGTGGCGGCGAGCTTCGAGGACGGCGCCAGCGCACGGTTCGCCACCAGCGCGAACAGCACCCGCTCCACGATCGGATCCCGCCGGGTCCCGGCCGCGAGGCGACGCAGCAGGGTGTCGATCCCGAGCCGGTGCCACAGCCCGTCGAGCAGCCACGCCCCGCCCAGCGGGCGGGACTCGACGAACTCCAGGCCCGGCACCCCGACCGCGCGCGCCCGATCCGGCCCGCTGGAGGCTGGTTCGACGCCCACGACGCGGGTCAGCGCGGAGATCAGACGCTCGATCGCCGGCCGGTCGAGCTGATCAGCCCGGCCGAAGGAGTACAGCACCTTCGTCCGCGCGGTCTTCGCGGTCGGGTCCCACTCGTTGTGCGCCAACTGCAGATACGACACCTTCGACCCGTCCCGGTTCCGCCGGGTCGACGTACGCACGAACACGCCACCAGACCTTACACGACCCGCTGCAGCTCACAGCACCAGATTCAGCCGAGTCGTGTTACTAGGGATTTTCACGTTCTGGACCAGGCCTCACCGCGCTGACCTGGGCCAACACCCGTGATCATGTACCAGATCACACGTTAGCTGCGGAACCCA
>NZ_BJVJ01000165.1 GCF_007989085.1 Pseudonocardia sulfidoxydans NBRC 16205 | reverse complement strand
CTGGGCCGACAAAGACTGAAGCGATCATTTCAAGCTTGTGGAATCGCACGCCATTCGCCTCAATTGATAACCATGACAAAGGACGCCGTCGCCAAACGTTGCCGAAATGCTTCTGATGCCAGCTCAAGACTTGACACGGGTGTAATTGGTTTCTACAATGTGCCCTCTCTATGCAGAGAATGCGCCGCCCTAGATCAAGCAAAGAGAGAGCACATGCCGAAGTACGGCACGCCTCACAACAGCGACTGGATGCCAAGCGGGCAGTCCCAGTTGGACGCCATCCGACAAGCGCGTCTTGCATGGCTCGACGGGCATCGCCCTAACGAAATTCGACCAACCATTCTTCGGTCATGGCAGCGCGTCGGACGTGTTCAGAAAGCCTCGATTTCTACGGGACGGCTAGACGCTCTCGAGTTGGAGCGGCGGAGAGACCAGGCGATGATTCTCGAAGGGTGGGCCAAGGTGCAAAATTTTGCTGCACCACTTGCACCCAAGTCTGCCATCACTGTTACGGATGAGTCCGGCGCTGTACTTGTCATGGCAGGCAACCGTGGAATCTCGAGCTCGCTGCGATGCCTAGGCGTCCACCCGGGGTGCGACCTCTCGGAGCGTGTCGCCGGAACGAATGCGATTGGCACCGCCTTAGCAACTCACAGACCAGTAGTTACGATCGGGCCAGAACACATTGCAGCGGTCTTCGAGGAGTTTGCATGTGCTGCCTATCCAATCAAACACCCGTTCCTCCCCGGCCTTCTCGGCTCGGTCAACATCACCACGCACCACAATTCCGATATTCATCAAGCGGTCAGCCAAATTCAGGCTATGGGTGAACTTATCAAGCGCGAAGTCGAGCTTCAATGCCTCCGCCGCGCTGCACGTCTGATTGGGTCAGCCGCTTGGATGTCTCGCGACAGCACAGCCGCGCTGGCTATTGACCGTAACGGCTGGATCTTGGAGTCACGCGTCCCTTTACAGGTACGAAAACTCGATCCAGCAACATTGCGACCAGGAAAATTGCACGTACCTGGCAGTGGCTTGCTGCACCTCACACGCACCGCTAGCGGCTGGATCGCCTACTCGGATAGTGGACGAACGGCGGCCGAAGTTGTGCTTGTGCTAAACAGTGCACGCCCAGGAGCCAACGGGCATCTAACATATCAATCGCCGCGCGGTCGGGTTTGCACTCTTATCAGGCCGCGGCAGGTCGAGATATTGCAGCGACTCGTGGAACATCCGACAGGGCTCACCGTTCCAGAACTCTCCAGTCACTTGTACGGTTCGCCTGGCCATGCTAGCTCCGTGCGCGCAGAAATCGCTAAGCTGCGGAGTAGCGTTGAGTTTGACATAATAGCAAGCTCACCGTACCGGATATCGCCGTCAATTCAGCTGTCCATTTGCAGGCGCGAAGGCAGCTAAAGTTCAGTACCGTGCGCGAACACAGAGAGTGTTGGTACATTAGTAAGACTTCGAGCCGGTGGCAGCAGGTTCGGGAGTCTGGCGCACCCAAAAAGTCGCCTAATCTGTTTTGTAGAACTTCGTACACACCTCGGGGTAGGACCGAATCAGTTATTGCAAGACCGTCATGCTTGTACCGCCACGCGTACACGAAGTTTGCTACGTGCCGCCACCGAATAGTAGCGACCGCTTCGAAATAGCTGCTTCGTCCCGGGACCGCAGCGGAGCCAAATGCGTGCGAGCGACAACTTGGAGCAAACCGGGGCTGGGCAAGTGCCACGGGTGACCAGGGCAGAAGCAGCTCAGTCCTCGCCCTTCCCGTCGTTCATGCCCGACGAGATGAGGTCCATCACCGTCGAGTCGGCCAGCGTCGTCGCGTCACCCACCTCACGGTTCTCCGCGACATCACGCAGCAACCGGCGCATGATCTTGCCCGAACGCGTCTTGGGCAGCTCGTCGACGACCATGATCTGGCGCGGCTTGGCGATCGGCCCGATCTCCTTCGAGACGTGGTCGCGCAGGGCCTTGATCGCGTCGGCGCCCTTCGCCTCGTCCTGGGCGACGTTGCCGCGCAGGATCACGAACGCCACGATGCCCTGACCCGTCGTCGGGTCCGACGCCCCCACGACCGCCGCCTCCGCGACAGTCGGGTGGGACACCAGCGCCGACTCCACCTCGGTCGTCGAGATGCGGTGCCCCGACACGTTCATGACGTCA
>NZ_BJVJ01000164.1 GCF_007989085.1 Pseudonocardia sulfidoxydans NBRC 16205 | reverse complement strand
CGTCGACGGCGTCCTTGGCCATGACGCGGTAGGTCGTGTACTTGCCGCCCGCGACGACGACCAGTCCCGGCACCGGGTGCGCGACGGCGTGCTCGCGCGACAGTTTCGACGTCGACTCCGACTCGCCCGACAGCAGCGGCCGCAGCCCGGCGTAGACGCCCTCGACGTCGGCGTGCGTGAGCGGCTGCTCCAGCACGGCGTTGACGTGGTCGAGCAGGTAGTCGATGTCGGCGGCGCTGGCGGCCGGGTGGGCCTTGTCCAGCGACCAGTCGGTGTCGGTCGTCCCGATGATCCAGTGCCGGAACCACGGGATGACGAACAGCACCGACTTCTCGGTGCGCAGGATCAGCCCGGAGTCGCCCTGGATGCGGTCGCGCGGCACCACCAGGTGGATGCCCTTGCTGGCCCGCACCTTGAACTGCCCGCGCTCGCCGACGAGACCCTGGGTGTCGTCGGTCCACACACCGGTGGCGTTGACGACCTGCTTGGCCCGGACCTTGAACGTCTCGCCGGACTCCAGGTCGAGCACCTCGGCGCCGGTGACCCGCTCGCCCTCGCGCAGCAGCCCGACCACGCGCGCCCGCGACGCGACGTGCGCGCCGTAGGCCGCGGCCGTGCGGGCGACGAACATCGTGTGCCGCGCGTCGTCGACCTGCGCGTCGTAGTACTGCAGAGCGCCGACCAGGGCGTCCTTGCGCAACGACGGCATGATCCGCTTGGCGCCCGACCGCGTCAGGTGCGTGTGGTGCGGCACCCCGCGCGCCCGGCCCGACAGCAGGCCGAGCGTGTCGTAGAGCGCGACGCCCGCACCCGCGTAGAACCGCTCCCACACCCGGTGCTGCAGGGGGTAGATGAACGGCACCGGGCGCACCAGGTGCGGCGCGATCGTCTGGATCAGCAGCCCGCGTTCCTGCAGCGCCTCCGCGACGAGCCGGAAGTCCAGCATCTCCAGGTATCGCAGGCCGCCGTGGATGAGCTTGCTCGAACGGCTCGACGTCCCGGACGCGAAGTCCCGGGCCTCGACGAGCCCGACGGTCAGCCCGCGGGTGGCGGCGTCGAGGGCACTGCCCGCACCCACGACGCCACCACCGATCACGAGCACGTCGAGCTCGGTCCCCGCCATGGCGGCCAGGGCGTCCGCCCGGGCCTGGGGGGAGAGCGCGACCGATCTCATGAGTGTCCTTCCTCGGTTCTCGACGGCCGTCAGTCGACGTCCACCCAGTTCAACGTCCGCTCGACGGCCTTCTTCCACTTGGCGTAGCCCTCGGTGCGCTGCTCGTCGTTCCATTCCGGCGACCAGTGCCGGGCCTCGTTCCAGTTCTGCCGCAGCTCGTCGGTGTTCTTCCAGAACCCGACGGCCAGGCCCGCCGCGTAGGCCGCGCCCAGCGCCGTCGTCTCCGCGACGACCGGCCTGCTGACGTCCACCCCGAGCACGTCGGACTGGATCTGCATGCACAGCTCGTTCATCGTGACGCCGCCGTCGACCTTGAGCACCTCCAGGTGTACCCCGGAGTCCTTCTCCATGGCCTCGATGACGTCGCGGCTCTGGTAACAGATCGCCTCGAGCGTCGCCCGCGCCAGGTGCGCGTTCGTGTTGTACCGGGACAGCCCGACGATGGCGCCGCGGGCGTCGGAACGCCAGTAGGGCGCGAACAGACCACTGAATGCGGGGACGAAGTACACCCCACCGTTGTCGTCGACCTGACGGGCCAGCGCCTCCGACTGCGCCGCACCCGAGATGATGCCCAGCTGGTCGCGCAGCCACTGCACGGCCGAACCGGTCACCGCGATGGAGCCCTCCAGCGCGTAGACGACGTCCTCGTCGTTGAACTTGTAGCAGACCGTCGACAGCAGGCCCGCTTTCGAGCGGATCAGCTCGGTACCGGTGTTGAGCAGCATGAAGTTGCCGGTCCCGTAGGTGTTCTTCGCCTCGCCGGGGGAGAAGCACACCTGGCCGACGGTCGCGGCCTGCTGGTCGCCCAGGTCGCCGGTGATCAGCACCTCGCCGCCCAGCGGCCCGTTCACCCGGGTGCTGCCGTAGCCGGCCGTGAACGAGCTGGGCCTGATCTCGGGCAGCATCTGCCGCGGGATGTCGAAGAACCCGAGCAGCTCGTCGTCCCAGTCGAGCGTCTCCAGGTTCATCAGCATCGTGCGGCTGGCGTTGGTGACGTCGGTGACGTGCA
>NZ_BJVJ01000163.1 GCF_007989085.1 Pseudonocardia sulfidoxydans NBRC 16205 | reverse complement strand
CCCATCGACTGGTCACTGACAAACCAGAACGGCTGTCCATGCGCACCCTGGTCGCTCTCTGCGACATCCTGTCCTGCACTCCGTCCGACCTGATCACCCCCTATGTCGAGACCAGGGCGCGTCGCACGAGCGGCTCTGCCGCGGGCGCCTCTGCGGAGCCCTCGCCGGGTCAGGCGCCGGTTGGTCGGGGTCGATCCACAGTTCCGGCCGGTCCGCGCACGGATCATCGACGACGCCGACTGACCCTTCCCCCTGACCCGCTCCCCCTGACGCCTGCTGAGCCGATGACGTGATGAGCACCCGCCGCCCAGAACTCGGTCGGTCCCGGTCGACCCGACACGGTTCCCGCCCTGCGTCCGCTGCGGCGGCAGCTACGCATGCGGGAGGTCCTGGCCCGAAGGGCGGGTCTGTCACTACTGCGCTGAAGCGGCCAGACGCCGCGAAGGACGCTGCACCCGCTGCGGACACGTCGGGATCGTTCCCGGTCTCGACACCGACGCGGCACCGATCTGCCTGTCCTGCAGCGGGATTCCCATCAGCGTCTATTGCCGCAGCTGCGGAGTCGAAGCACCACTCGGGCGTTCGGCCCGCTGTTGGAGATGCCTGCTCACCGAACGAGTTCATGACCTGCTCGCCGGGCCCGACGACGTCGTTCCTGCTCCCCTGACTCCCCTGGCCCAGGCCATCATCACCATGCCACGCGCGAACAGCGGCTACGCGTGGCTGGCCAATACCGAGGTCGCGACCCTGCTCGCCCAGCTCGCCGCCGGACAGGTCGCGCTCACACACTCAGCGCTCGACGAACTTCCTGGCAGTCGGGCGGTCGAATACCTGCGCGGCCTGCTCGTCGCCGAGTCCTGCCTGCCGCCACGAGATCCGCATCTCGCACGGTACGAACGCTGGCTGGCCGCGAAACTCGAGGCTCTCGAGCGAGCCGATGACCGCAAGAGCATCGAGCGTTTCGCCCGCTGGCACTTGCTGCGCCGACTCCGCGACCAAAGCCGGCACGGACCGATCTCGCCCGGCGCCTTCCTCAACGCCAAACAGGCCACCACGGTCACCATCGGCTTCCTCGAGTGGCTCCATCATCGCGGCACACCTCTGGGCGGGGTTACCCAGCACGACGTCGACGCATGGTTCGCGGCCGGCCCGACGACCCGAAAACACGCGGTCCGGTTTCTCTACTGGGCCCGCGACCAGCGCCTCGTCGAGCGCATCCACGTCCCGATCCCCCGGACCGGCAACGCGACGCCTATCGGGTCACGCCTTCGCCTCGACCAGCTCCGCCAGGTCCTGACCGATGACACTCTGCGCACCGCGCCACGAGTCGCCGCAGCCTTGGTCCTGCTGTTTGGCGCAACGCTGAGCCAGATCGCCTCGCTCACCCTCGATGACGTCATCGAGAAACGCTGAAGGGACCTGCCTTCGGCTCGGGCCCTACCCGGTTCTGCTCCCCGAGCCGCTCGCCGAGCTCGTTCGGCGGCTGATCGCCGACCCCCGCTACCGGCGCAACACCGCGGCTAACGCACGCAGCCGCTGGCTGTTCCCCGGCGCCACGCCAGGCTGCCCGATCCGGCCCCAATCGCTGCAGAACATGTTGCGCAACATCGGGATCGATCCTCGTCCTGCCCGCGCAGGGACCTGGTTACAGCTTGTCCGACAGGCCCCGCCTTCCGTCCTGGCCGACGCGCTCGGCCTCTCCCCCACAGCGGCGATGCATTACGCGAGGCTCGCAGGGACCGGCTTCAGCGCCTACGCAACTCGTCCCGGACCAGTGGACTAGCACTCAAGCGCCGCTTTCGCCTGCAGCCGATAGAGCGGCGGAGCCGGCGAGAATCTACGACCCCCACTCGTCCAGGACACCCGGACAGAACGGCCCGCCGCCGACACCAGGCTACCTCGACGGACCAACGCCAACAGCAGATTGAGGACTCTTCAACAGGTGACCCCGCCAGTCGGGAGTGGGTATCTATTGCATCGGATGCACGACGCAGTACTTCTCTACGAGGACGCATATCAGCGTTGGGCGCTGCCTTCCTGACCTGCGGGTCGTTCCAGTAACCCGCGCGTCGCAGTGGATGCCCTGCCGAGGCATCGGGCTGATCCGCTGACGGTGTGTGACTCATGTGGATGTCGTGAGCTGCTGGTCTGCATGATGCGGTCATCGGATGCAAGATTCGGTCATCGGGTGATCGGATGGTGTGCGTTGGCGAAGGACGAGACCGGCCGTGTTGCCCCGTTGCGCGGCCGTGCCCCGTCGAGCCGTGCCGACGAGATGCTGACGGGCTGGCGGCATCA
>NZ_BJVJ01000162.1 GCF_007989085.1 Pseudonocardia sulfidoxydans NBRC 16205 | reverse complement strand
AGTCGCGAACTCGATGTTCTTGGGCACTCGGCCTCCCAGTCTGGGGCTCGACCGTGGAGGATGGCCTGTAGAACTCACAGTCGGCACCACCCACCGTATTGTAAACGCGTTGAAAATCCAGGAGTCATCCTTAACCACGCCTGACGTACGGTGGGCGCTCGCGCTACCAGCAAGCGCGCCCGCATCACGGGTTGCCGACTCGATCGTGTCTGCACCCGCCAGTGCGAGCCGGGCCCGGTCACAAGATGACCTGGCCCATACCGGCCGACGCGGTCGGATGCACAGAAACACGGCTGGAGGTGCCGCGACCGGCCAACCTCTGGATGCGTAACGAACGAGCCGAGTCGGCGCTTCCACGGTCGGACACAACAACCCCTGAGGAAAGCAGGGCATATTTCTGAGTCGAATAATACCGATCGTATCTAGAGTCTCAGTGGCGTGGCCCGACTAAAGCAGGGATCACACATCGGGCATAGAAGAACTAGCTACGGCCCGCGCCGAGAACGTTCGGTTTACAGCACGTGATCAATTCAACCTCGCGCGACGCTGACTTGAGCCGCCTGCCCTAAAATGCCTTGGCGTGTCGGGCGTCCTTAATTCAGCTCCTGCGCATCGACGCGGCCCAAGGCCTGACTCGTCCGTTCCTGGTTACCCCCCAGTTTGCTCCCGACCAGCCCCTATTTCCGGGCATCGAACAGCCATCAATCGTACCGATGACAATATCGTCGCCATGGGGATGCATGACCGGCCGCGGCCAGTTATATACAGATAGCGGTCGCCATCGACAAGTCAACTGCCCGCCTGAGCAAAGGAGCTCACCAATGGTAGTCGAATCCGAGTCCGAGCGGTCATCCGCGGTTCGCCGCGGACTCCCATGGTACGCGTTCGGCCTCGCGAACCTCGCCGTGATCCTAGTCTTGTCACTGGCCTTCTGGTGGCTCCTGGCAGATCCACAGTGGAGCCCGCTGGGGCTGTACCCTCAACCGATCACCGCCGCACTCTTCTGGGTGATCCTCGTCACGGTTTTTGTTGGGTTCAATCTTGAATTCGCCGGGTTCGGCCGTCTCAAGCAACCCGTGCGCGGGGTCGCCGCGATCGCGGTCATCATTGTTGTGGCTGTGCTCATTCTGATCATATTTGCCCGAGGTTGGGGCACCTTCGACCCGGCGTTCGCCGCCGGACGCGAGGGGGGCCTCGGATATCAAACAGCATCCCTGTTCGTACTGTTCGGGTTCTTGATCTTCGTCATGGCGGTCATCAATTGGGGTCACTGGCCGTGGTCAGCGGTCGGCTTGAAGCAGCCATGGCTTGGTATCGCCGAGATCGGCGTGATGACGATCCCGACGTTCATCCTGTTCGCCTTCTTCGCGCTGCCAGGCCTGGCGTCGTGGGCGCAGCCAGGTCACGTGATCATGGAAGTCAACACTACGATCGGGTTCTTCTACAGCATCGTCGTTTCCGTCATCATCACCGGACTGCTCACCGAGAACTGGCCGTGGCGACTCGCTGGGCCGGGAGGCCGGACAGCGCTCGCGTCCACGATCGGTAACCTGGTACTCGGAACAGTCCTCTACTTTATCCTCCTCGGCATCGCACATCTCATCATGAGTCCGGCCGATATCGCCGCACTAGGATCCGGCGTCGGAGTCATGGCAGCTGAGATCGGTGTGTGCTGGGCGTTCTGGATGATTCTGTGGGCGAATGCGTTCGGCAACTGGCCGACGAAGTTCACGCCGGTCGTCAACTATGTGGTCCGGATCGTGGTGACATTTGTTCTGGGAGTGCTTACCTTCGCCGTCTATTCGTACTGGGCGGCCCAGAATGTCCTTCACGAACCACAGTTGGTCGGTTCCGTTTATGGAAACGCGCTTGGCTTCATCGACTGGATGGTGATGTTCACGCTCTTCTACGTCGTGTGTCTCGGATCGTTCGGACTGCCTGCGATGAAGGCCGGCGCCCCCGCCGCCGCGGAGTCAACCACGGAGGTCTAGCGCGACCCCGGGGCCCACAGCCGGGAAACCCCGTTGCAGCCACGCCAGCCTGCCCTCACCGCGTTCGCGGTGAGGGCAGGGGCTGTCCGCGGAGTAGGTCAACCCGAGCCGTACCGTTTGCGTTCGGCTTCATCACACCCTGAGAGGGCATGCCGGCGCGGCACGGCGTGATCCCTTTGAGATAGTCCGGCGACTTGGCGTCGCGAGTCACCATTACGTCGAGCACGGCCGGAGTGGCGTTGAGCGCGCGGTCCAGAGCGCCCGGGAAGTCAGCCGCGACCTCGATCCCCTCGCCATAGCTCCGAGGCTGCAGGCCTAGCGTCGTACCGAACTCCTGGTAGCTCGACGCGGACGAGCCGCCCGTTGTAGCGTTCAAGGGATCGTGGCGCTCGCGACGAGCACGACGAGGTTCGCGCGGTGCCGCACGGCAGTGTCGACTTCCATAGAACTGCACCCCAGATTGCCGTCGCCGACCAGCGCAAAGGTTGGTGTCACGGGAGCGGACCAAGGCCGCTCCTATAGCGAACTGCACACCGACACCAACACACCCCCAACGCACCGCAGTCGAGGTAGCCGACAGAGCGAACCCCGATCCGCCCGAACGACAAGATGGG
>NZ_BJVJ01000161.1 GCF_007989085.1 Pseudonocardia sulfidoxydans NBRC 16205 | reverse complement strand
CCTCACGGCGCATTCGCCCGCGCGGTCCGCTGGGGCTGGATCTCGGTCAGCCCGGCCGAGCAGACCGAGGCGCCGTCGGTGCCTAGTCTAGGGTGAAGACTTCGAACACGATCGTGGACCAGAGGCCCGCCCACGGGCTCATGAATCACCAGGGCTAGTGCCCCGGCAGGCTGCGAGCATGGTCGCGAGCTCTGCGACCTTGACCCGGTCGGCGCCGCCGCGGACGCCGCCGAGGCGAACCTCCTCGGCGTCGAGCCGCAGCCACGCGGTCCAGTCGACGGGCTCGATGCCGTGGGCCGCCAGGGAGGCCAGCAAGTCCTCCCGGGCGGGTGCTGTCGGGTCGGGCAGGTCGGGTAGGTCCTCCAGGACCTTCGCGACCGTCTCGACCGCGTCGCCCTTGTTGGTGCCGATGACCCCGCTGGGACCGCGCTTGATCCAGCCGGTGACGTAGGCGCCCGGAACGGGATGCCCGTCCTGCACGACGCGCCCACCCTCGTTGGGCACGGTGCCGGAACGTTCGTCGAACGGAAGGCCGGGAATCGGCTCGGCCGAGTACCCGATGGCCCGCACGACGAGACCGACGTCGAGCGTCTCCTCCTCACCGGTCCCGACGACGCGACCGTCGACGATCTCGTTGCGCTCCACGACCAGCCCGCTCACCCGGCCCGCGGTGCCCAGGATGTGGACCGGGCTGCGCAGGAACCGCAGGTGGATGCGGCGCGGCCGGCCCTTCTGGATGTCGGCGGCCGCCCACTCGGTAAGCATGTCGAGGTTCTGGTGCTGGCGCCGGTCGTCGATGCCGCTGCGGTCGGGCCGCTCCCCCGCGAGCAGGTCGTCGTCGTGCACGACCACATCGACGTGGGCGAGCTCACCGATCTGGCGCAGCTCGGCCGGGGTGAACTTGACGTGCTGCGGCCCGCGCCGGATCAGGATGTGCACGTCGCGCACGGCGCTCTCGCGCAGGGCGGCGAGCACGTTGTCGGGGATGTCGGTGGCGGCCATCTCGTCGGCGCTCTTGGCGAGCACCCGGGCCACGTCGAGCGCGACATTGCCGGCCCCGACGACGGCGACTCCGGGATGGTCGAGCGGCGGCGCCGACCCGAGGTGATCGGGGTGCCCGGAGTACCAGCTCACGACCTGCCCGGAGCCGACGCTGCCGGCCAGTTCCTCCCCGGGGATGCCGAGGCCGCGGTCGATGGAGCTGCCCGTGGCCCACACGATCGCGTGGTAGTGCTCGCGCAGCACGTCGAGCGGGAGCCCACCGTCGTCACGGCCGACGGGGACGTTGCCGAGGAAATGGACCTCTGCGGGGTCGAACGGGCGCTGCAGCACCCGGATGACCGACTTCATCTTCACGTGGTCGGGAGCGACGCCGTAGCGGACCAGCCCGTACGGCGCGGGCAGACGGTCGAGCACGTCGACGACGACGCCCGTCTCCGATGCGGAGGCGAGCAGGGCGGCCGCGGCGTAGAGGCCGGACGGGCCTGCCCCGATCACGGCGACCCTCGGCTGGGTGGATGTCATTCGATCCCCTCGCTGTTCGGCGGATTGGGAGCTGATGGTTCCCGGGAGTGCTGCGCCTCGGCCAACAGGGCAACTCGATGGGTGAGCAAGGCAGACCCTCGCCCACGGTCCAGGGCTGTACTTGTCTGTGCGCAGGAGACGGCGTCGAGTCCCGGTTGCTGCATCAAACCCCGAGCTGGGGACGCTGAGGTCGCCAAGCTGCGTGGATCAAGGCGACCAAATAGCAATTCTGCGCGTCGCCGGCGCTATTTGAGGTCTAGGCGACGGTGCTGCCGAGAGTGGTCTCGGCGCCGGCCGCCTGGAGAGCACGGCTGTCATCGTCATGCAGACCTGCGGCATATACCTGTTTCAGAAACGTGCATACGTGAGCCGACACGCCCTTTTACTGGACCGCGAATCGAGTGGATTTCCGATCCGGCCTTCGGTGTTGTGCGTCCCGAGGTAGCCTTGTGTCAAGTCCTCTTATTTCGCACGAGGCTTACCGAAACCTCATTCCCGGCGCACACTGTTGTTCACTGCGCTTTTCTCTGCGGAGCTATCGCGCGCGCCGGTCGAGGGGTTGCCAGAAATTGCAGCGGGACGACCTCCGGTGCGCCCATCCGGGCGGCGTCGGCGGTCTCGTCGTCGGGCATCTTCTGGCTCTCCCGTTCGGCGTCGACCCGCTTGCGGTAGTGCTCCTTCTCGCGCTCGACCTGCTCGTCGCTCCAGCCGAGCACCGGCGCCAGCAGCCGCGCCGCCTCCTCGACGGACCCGACGCCGCGGTCGAAGGTCTCGATCGAGATGCGGGTACGGCGGGCCAGCACGTCCTCCAGGTGCCGGGCACCCTCGTGCGAGGCCGCGTAGACGATCTCGGCGCGCAGGTAGTCGGGCGCCCCGGCCAGCGGCTCGCCCAGCGTCGGGTCCTCGTCGACCAGCGCGAGCACCTCGTCGATCATCGAGCCGTACCGGCTGAGCAGGTGCTCGATCCGGGCGACGTGCAGGCCGTGCTCGGCCGCGAGCCGGTGCCGGGCGTTGAGCAGGGCCTTGAAACCCTCCGCGCCCAACAACGGCACCTTCTCCGTCACCGAGTCCGGGACCTTGGCGTCGAGGCCGTGGACCGCGG
>NZ_BJVJ01000160.1 GCF_007989085.1 Pseudonocardia sulfidoxydans NBRC 16205 | reverse complement strand
GCCGACGTCGCCGCCGCCGCGTCCGGCGGGGTCGTCGGCATGGACGGCGACGTCGTCGTCTGGCACGACCTCAGCGCCGAACACTGGCCCGGCGGCCGCAGCACCATGGCCGAGTACGACGCCCGCTTCGCCGACCGCGTCACCGTCGCCGTCGCCGCCGCCACCGGAGGCCCCGCACTCGCGCTGCCCTCACGCGTCACCGAGTGCCGACGCTGCCCCTGGTGGCCCACCTGCGAGGCCGAACTCGCCGACGGGCAGGACGTCAGCCTCGTCGTCCGCGGCGAGTCCGCCACCGCGCTGCGCACCGCCGACGTCCTCACCGTGTCCCAGCTCGCCGCGATGGACCCCACCCAGGAACCGCCGGTCCCGCTGCCGGGCATGGCGTTCGCCGACACCGTCGTCCTCGCCAGGGCATGGCTGCGCGGCCTGTCCGTCGTCCGCCGGGTGCCGTCCGTGCCCGTCACCCGCGCCGACGTCGAGGTCGACGTCGACATGGAGAGCTTCGGCGAAGCCGGCGCCTACATGTGGGGCGTGCTCCTGTCCCACCCCGGCGGCGCCCGCCCGGGCGACGAACCCGCCGGCTACCGCGCCTTCGCCACCTGGGAACCCGTCCCCACCGACGACGAGGCCCGCTCCTTCGCCGAGTTCTGGACCTGGATCACCGGCGTCCGCGACGCCGCCCACGCGAGCGGCCGCACGTTCGCCGCCTACTGCTACAACGAACAGGCCGAGAACCGCTGGCTCCTCGGCTCCGCCGAACGCTTCGCCGGGAAACCCGGCATCCCCCCGATCGCCGAGGTCCAGGCGTTCATCGACGCCGACTCCTGGGTCGACCTCTTCGCCGTCGTCAACGAGTGGTTCCTCTGCGCACACGGCAAGGGCCTCAAACGGATCGCCCCCGCCGCCGGGTTCGCCTGGCGCGACCCCGAAGCCGGCGGCGAGAACTCCATGCGCTGGTACCGCGACGCCGTCGCCCTCGACGGCGGCACCCCCGACCCGCTGCAGCGCACCAGGTTGCTCGAATACAACGAGGACGACGTCGGCGCCACCCGCGCCCTGCGCGAATGGATGACCTCGCCCGCCATCCAGGACGTCCCGCTCGCGACCGAACTCTGAGCCGGCCCCCCGGGTTCACGCGACCGCCCCCGACGCGCCCCGCCTCCGTTCACCTCGCGTCCCCCGGCTCCGCCGACCATCGAGTCGACAGGGGCCCGCCCACCGGCAGCCCACGCGCCACCGCGAGGAGCACGCCGTGTTCGCACGCCGCATCGCCGTCGTCGGAGCCGGGTACGTCGGCCTCACCACCGCCGCCTGCCTCGCCCACCTCGGCCACCGCGTCGTCTGCGCCGACATCGACGCCGCCAAGATCGAACGCCTCCAGGCCGGTGAGATCGGCATCCTCGAACCCCGCCTCGCCGACCTCGTCACCGAAGGCGCCGCCGCCGGCCGCCTCACATTCAGCGTCGGCGCCGCCGCAGCCGTCGCCCGCCGCGACGGCGACCCCGTCGAGGTCCTCTTCCTCTGCGTCCCCACCCCCATGGGCGAAGGCGGAGCCGCCGACCTCGCCGCCGTCGACACCGTCGCCGCCGAGGTCCGCCACCTCCTCCCCGCCGGCTGCGTCGTCGTCACCAAGTCGACCGTCCCCGTCGGCACCGCCGACCGCACCCGCGCCCTCCTCCGCCGCCGCGACATCGCCGTCGTCTCCAACCCCGAGTTCCTGCGCGAAGGCACCGCCGTCCACGACTTCCTCAACCCCGACCGCATCGTCGTCGGCAGCGACCAGCAGGACGCCGCCGAACGCGTCGCCGCCCTCTACTCCCGCCTAGGCGCCCCCACCGTCCTCACCGACGCCGCCAGCGCCGAGATGGTCAAGTACGCCGCCAACGCGTTCCTCGCGATCAAGCTCTCCTACGTCAACGCCCTCGCCGAACTCTGCGACGTCCTCGGCGCCGACGTCGCCGACGTCACCGAAGGCATGGGCCACGACCGCCGCATCGGCGCCGCCTACCTCTCACCCGGCCCCGGCTGGGGCGGCTCCTGCCTGCCCAAGGACACCAGCGCCCTCGTCCAGGTCGCCGCCGCCGCAGGCCTCGACTTCCCCCTGGTCAGCGCCGGCATCGACACCAACGCGCGGCAGCGCACGATCATGGTCGACAAGATCCGCGACGCCGTCGGCCCCCTCACCGGCGCCCGCATCGGCATGCTCGGGCTGACCTTCAAGGCCGGCACCGACGACCTCCGGGACTCACCCGCCCTCGCCGTCGCCGACCTCCTCGCCGCCGAAGGCGCCGAGCTCACCGCCTACGACCCCGGCTGCCCCGCCGCCGTCCCCGGCCTCACCGACGCGGTGACGGTCGTCGACGACCCCATGCGCGCCGCCAAGGACGCCGACGCCCTCGTCGTCCTCACCGAATGGCCCGCCTTCCGCCAGCTCGACTGGACCGCCCTCGGCGGCGTCGTCGGCCGCCGGGTCGTCGTGGACACCCGCAACCTCCTCGACCCCGACATCCTCCGCCGCGCGGGGTTCTCGTGGATCGGCGTGGGCCGCCGCTGACCGCTGTTGGCCGTAGAGGTGCGGCTTCACCGGTTCCGCGTGCCCTGCAACTGTTGCAACGCGTGCCGGAGCAGGGGTGCGGCGTGCGGC
>NZ_BJVJ01000159.1 GCF_007989085.1 Pseudonocardia sulfidoxydans NBRC 16205 | reverse complement strand
TCCACCGGCTTTGACCTCGTGGTGTCGGGCATCCTTGTCCGCGGACATGAGGGCTCCGTTCCCTTGTGTCTAGCGGCAGGGGCGGGAGGCCTAGTCCTGCCTCTGCCGCGCTGCGTGCCTGGCCCGGGTGGACCCCGCCGCGGTCGAGCACCACAGGGGTGCGTGCTCGACCGCGACGGGCAACATCCGTTCTCGGCGTTCGCGGCCGGGGATCAGACCGCGGCGGCTGCGCGGGCGTTCACTTCGGCGCGCACCGCGGCCGCGTTGGTCTTGCTCACGTGAAAGTAGGACGCGATCTTGGACGTGGACGGGGCGATCTCGCCGGGCTTGTTCTCCTGGGACGGCGCCACGAGCTCACGGGCCAGGGCCCACTCCACGATCACTGCCAGGTCGTGCACCTCGGCGCGGTCGGCCTCGGCGTGGAGCTTGGTCAGGATCTGCGCGTCACCGCGGGAGATCCGGTCATGGATCAGCACGACCGCCGCGACCAGCACCGGCGCCCAACCAGTGCGCACAATCCCCATGAGGTCACCGGCCTGCATCGAGGGGCCCGCGGCCGCGACCAGCGAGGCCACCAACAAGCCGGCCTTGATCAGCCACGCCCGCCGCGTGTCGGAGTCCTTGCGCACGAGACCGGCGAGCGAGGCGCGAGCGTCGTGGCGCATCAACGCCATCAACGCCACCGACGCCAGCGCCTCCAACCCCAGGGAGAGCCAGTAGAGCGGGTCGGTCTTGTCACCGCTGGGCACGAAGTTGTGCTGCACGACGAACCCTGTGTAGAGCAGACCGACGATCACGAACCCGATCAGCAGGTTGCTCCACCGGACCGCCGCCCGGATGTGTGTCGCGATCCGCGCGTCGAGGCTGGTCAGGCGCTTGCGGACCCGCTGGGCGCGCAGGTGCCAGCGCCGGTCATTGACCGTGGCGGCGCGGTCCTTGAGATCGGCGCGTTCGTCGAGCCAGCGCCGCAGACCCGCTTGGCGGTGGCGGCGCTTGCGGGCTCGCAGCTCACGCGTGAGCTCCCACTTCGTGTACTCGCGGTCCAGCTCGCGCCCGAGCCGCAGCACCTCTCGCTCGGCGTCGACCTCGTCGGGGGTCATGTGCTCGATCAGAGCGCGGCGGGACGTCAGCTTGACGACATCCTCGGCGACCTCGACGCGCTCGCTGAGCTCGCGCACCACCGCCCGCGGGTCACTGTGCTCTGCCCCGGGGCGGTCTACGACGTCGAGGGGTGCGGTGTCGTCCAAGTCGCGGAGGTAGTCACTGGCGGGATCGAAGGTGGTCATGGCTAGGCCACCGCCTGGTGACGCAACGTGCCCCGCATGATCACGGAGCAGACTGCCAGCCACCGCGACTGCGCGCGCCGCGCCGCACGCGCCGGCCGCCGCTCCCCCACTTCCTCGCTGAGGTCGGGACAGCGCAGCGCCGCGCACGGTCGACACACCCGCCCCGTCGGCGCGGCCAGCGAAGCCGAGAGCACGACTGCGCCGCACATCGCGACGTAGCGGCCGTGGCCGACGAGGACCTCGGACTCCTCGATGTCGTGGGCCAGCCCGTCGACCGCCGAG
This sequence comes from Pseudonocardia sulfidoxydans NBRC 16205, assembly GCF_007989085.1. Taxonomy (GTDB): domain Bacteria; phylum Actinomycetota; class Actinomycetes; order Mycobacteriales; family Pseudonocardiaceae; genus Pseudonocardia; species Pseudonocardia sulfidoxydans. The sequence continues at coordinate 1,082 of NZ_BJVJ01000159.1, read as the reverse complement.
GTGATCAAGACCTGGGCGCCGCGAACAGACCGCGTAACGGGCGCGCTCACCGCGTCACCGCCTGGTGGCCAATGACCCGCGCATCACGAGGGGTCGCCCGTCCTCGCGAGGAGGTGGCCGGGTCGTTGAGAGCGGTCGTCGCAGTGCTGTGCTCGGAGGTGTCGCTGTCCTCGCACAGGTGCGAGGCACGCAGCTGCTCGACGTCGTCCCAGCGAGGATCACGGTAGATCCGGGACCCGAACCGCCCGCAGTCCACGGTCCACCCGCGATTGAGCGCGGCGGCGTCCTGCTCGGCGAGGCAGCGCAACCACGGGTCGATGAGAGCATGAAGTAACGCTGAGCGGACAATGCGCATGGATCGTCTCTCCTGGTCGTGAAGGGCGAGGTAGGCGGTCCACTGCTCCGGCAGGTGCTGGAACACCTGCCGGAGCCCCAAGTCAGGGCCGCAACGATCACGCTAGCGAAGAACTCCCCGTGACCCGGGCAGAACCGGCCGGGCTGTGGATAACGCAGAGAGCGCGACTACACGCCCTGCATCGCCTACCTCACCGAAGGCGGGCTCGACGCCCGCCAGAACTGCGCGACCGTTGGCCCGCAAGGCCAGGCCCCCCGCGGCATGATTGAAGCATCTCGGCGCGTCGCGTCTCTGTGACAGAAGAGCCGGCAAAAGGCCGGGCAGTACTGCGGCGCCGCCTCGGCGGCGAGGCGATCATGGCCGAGCAACTACGACAACTCGCCGACCTTTCCCGCCTGCCCACGGTCGACCTGGGCGTCATCCCCCGTCGGCACCGACATTCCCAGCCGCTACGGGACGAGTTCGACCTCTACGACGGCATCGACGGCACGACCGACAGCCTCGTCGGCGGCGAACTCGAGGCAAGCGAACCCACGAGCACGACCCAGAGAAGGTTGAGGCCTACCGCCGCCGGCACACCATCTACTTGGGCCGCCGCCCTCACCGGTGATGCCGCCACTGATCTCGTCGAGGCCGCCGCCGCGCAGCAGATAGATCGCGGATTTCGGCTGACGACCGCGGATGAGGCGGGCCAAGGCGATACTCGACTGCAATACTGGCGCTGACC
>NZ_BJVJ01000158.1 GCF_007989085.1 Pseudonocardia sulfidoxydans NBRC 16205 | reverse complement strand
ATGGCTCGACGCAGCGCTGGAGAAGGTGCGCCGCCACATCCCCGAATCACGCTGCCGCGCAGTCACCGGCGGCCCCGGCGAGCACCTGGTCGATCACCTCGACACCGCCCAGCAGACAGGCCGCGCCGGTGGTCCCGGACTGCCGTACCCACCAGCCAGTGAGGTCTCGCCCTACCCGAACCCCTACGAGCAGCAGTACGCGCCGCGGCCGCAGAGCGAACTGCGATCGCCCGACTGGGCAGAACAGGAAGTGATCCGGGCCGACTACTGGGGTGGGTACTTCACCCAGGCCATGCAGACCGACCTGGCTTGGCGACGCGACCGGGACGAGCAACTGGCTGCGCAGGACACCGAGACCGGGCAGCCTCCCGGCGGCGACGCATCGCCACACTGACCCGGTTCCCTCACGCGACCCGGCCGGTCACCGGGCCACCAGGCCTCCGGCCCCGACAGTTCGGCGGCCTGTCTCCTTGCCCCGATCTGCAGATCGTTCGCTCAGGGTCGTTCCGCGAGGAACTTCCAACAGCTGCTGTGCTCCTCGATGAATGCGTGGAGCGGCTCCGAGAGCAGGCTCGCGACCGTGAGCACGTCTGTACATCGTGCCGCCAGGTCCAGCGCGAAGAGCGGTTCGTGGTGGGCGACGCGGTTACGCAGCTTATGGAGCCGCACGACCGGGTCGTCGACCTCACGTCGGCTGGTGCCGGGTCGAAAGGCGGTGTGCAGCCGCGGCACCCACAGCGACTCGTGAAGCCGGCGGACCGAGAGGAAGCGCCAGAAGCCGAAGTTCAGCTCAGCAATCACCTTGCCCGGGGCCGGCTGCACGCCAGCCGAGTCCTTGCTTGCCTCGTCGACGGCTCGCTGGATCATCACGCGTGACGTCTCGTTGGCGTCGTAGCGCCGCCCGTTGGCGGCCCTCCGCATCTGCGGCGGGAAGTGCCGAAACGGGTCAAACACCCAGTGTCGGCGATCGGAGCCTCCCTGGCTGAGGGCCCGGTCGTAGGCGTTGCGCAGCGCGACCTCAAGGTGCCCCAGGTCGTGGTGGAACGCCGCAGAGACAGCTGCGTTCCACTCGTAGAGCTGACGCGCCCGGCCGCGGTCACCGTCGGCAGCGTTGACGTAGACGGCGAACCGCGGCGGCGACAACCAGTCTTCAAGCCAGCTGTCATCGTCACTCGCAGCAGTCATCTCGTCCTCTCTGCAAGTGAGCTGCTAAGATGGATAACGAATAGCCCCGGATGGCCCCTGACCCGCGAGGGTCATGTCGCCGGGGCTTTGTACTGTCTGCGGCGCGCTGGTTGACCGCACTGAACCTGTTCTTCGACCCGCTCGCAAACCCCAGGCACTGGCTCAGCGGTCGATGTCAGCGAGCTCATCGAGCCGCCGGATCGCGGTAGCGAGCGCGGCTTGGCTGGTATCGAGCGCGCGGCGCAGTTCCGTGATGATCGCAAAAAGTCCCGCCCGCGCCGGATCCTGGGGTGGTGGCGCCGCGATCACAAACGTGCCGTAACCCTGCCTCGGCTCGAGCAGGCCTTCTTCTTGGAGGAGCTTCTGAGCACTGCGGACGGTGTTGAGTCCCGACACGTCGTACTCCTGCTGCAGGGCCGAGATACTCGGTATGGCTGACCCGATCGGCCACTCGCCGGCGGCGATGCGGCGCCGGAGGTCGTCAGCGATCTGCCGGTAGCGCGGGCCTTCCGTTGCCGTCATGTCTTTCAAGTTATCAGAGGACTAGAGGTCTTAGTCAAATAGGGGGTGGGCGAGGATCGAGACAGGCGCCAGGCCATGCAGGCCAACCTGGCTTGGCGGCGCGACCGGGACGAGCAACTGGCCGCGCCGAACACCGACAGCAGCCAGCCCGACGGCCCCCGCCGCACTGAACCCGTACAGAACGGAGCGTGCGTTCACACCCTCGGCGGATGAGGCGTGCCCGAGCTGAGATCCTCCTGGGCTGTGAGCACGACGTACAGCGGCATCGTCACGCTGATCGGCTTGGCCCTGGCGGTCGGCGGTGTGGTGTGCGGCGTGAAGGCCTTCGTCGAGACGCTCCACGAGCACGACCCGACGCCGGTGTTCCCGGGGGCCGCGCGCCAGCTCGACCGAGCGCGAGCACTACTCCAGCGCCGCAAGCGAGTGCACGCCGCTGAGGTCCACATGACGTCGACCGGACAGGCCACCGTCACGGTCACAAGTGGCGGCGGCGCCCATCTCACCGTCGGCAAGGCAGATGAGAGCGTCGACGAACGCTTCGCACGTCTCGAGGCGGGGCTCGCCAAGCTCGCCGCTCAGATGATCGCAGGCCGAGCAGAAGTCCAGGGCGAACTCGACCGCGCGACGAAGCGGATCGTCGAGCAGGGTGACCGTCTGGACGTCGCGGATGCCGGGCTGCGGGCACTCGCAAAGTCTGTGGCTGTATCCACGGCCCGGCTGCAATTATGGGGACTGATCCTGGTCGGCTGCGGCACCGTCTTGATGGCCGTGCCGGCCATCGTTGCAGTATTCGTAGTCTGACCTGGCCGGTCGCATCAGTGCTGCTCCTACCCGGTCGTCGGGAGTCGGGCGATGCCGAGATCGGCCCGGACCCCCATGAGAAACTCCTGCTGGGCGGAGTGCAGAGCGACGATCTCCCGTCGGAGGTCTTCGACAGCCTCGTCAGGCTCCTTGTCTACCTGCGCGGCGGCGATGTGGGTTATCACGATGTGCTTCCAGCACTCGCCGGCAAGGCGCACGACCTCCGTAGACCCGAAGATCTGGACGACGGAGAACTGGTTGAGGCTGGCTGTGACGTGGTCGTAGGGCTCCCAGGTCTCGGGGGAGATGTGCAGTTGTCTGCCATATTCCC
>NZ_BJVJ01000157.1 GCF_007989085.1 Pseudonocardia sulfidoxydans NBRC 16205 | reverse complement strand
CCCATCGGCTGTCCGCTGACGGCTCACCTTGTGACGCTCGGCGACGCCCGGACGTGCGCTGTTGCCAGGAATCATTCACCTGATGCAGGATTCGCGCGTCGTCGAGTGGGTCTTCGGGTGCTGCCGTGGAGGTCGTTATGTCAGATGTGACGGGCGGTCCGCGGGGTCCTGGCCCGGTCGGTCTGGCGGGTGAGCCGTTCCTCGCGGGGACCTCCCGGCTGTTGCGTCCGGACGAGCAGGTGTTCGAGGCGATGCTGGCCGGCTGGCGTGATCAGCAGCTGAGTCGCAACCTGCGCGTCGACACCGTGGACGGGCGCCTGATGGTGATCCGGAGGTTTCAGCGGTTCGCTAACGAATTCCCGTGGGACTGGCGGCCGGTCGAGTTGGAAGCGTTCACCGCTGAGCTGCGCGGCGATGGCTGCGCGTTGTCCACGGTGCGGGGTTATCAGGGCGCGATCCGATTGTTCTGCGACTACGTCGCCGACCCGCGTTATCAGTGGACGGCGGTATGCGAACGGTTGTTCGATACGCATCCGGCTCAGATCTGTTTCGAGTGGAATACCGCCGTCCACGTCCAGGACAACGAGAGTGATCCGCGGCGTCGCGCGTTGACCAAGCAGGAGCTGCAGCGCCTGTTCGACTACGCCGACGAGCAGGTCGAACGAGCGCGCCGTAGCGGACACAAGGGGTGGTTCACCGCGGTCCGTGACGCGGCGGCATTGAAGACGACCTACGCCTGGGGGCTGCGGCGGCGGGAAGTAGCGATGCTGGAGCTGGCCGACTTCGGTACCAATCCGCATGCCTCGGAGTTCGGTGCACACGGCGTGCTCTATGTCCGGTGGGGCAAGGCGGGCAAGGGAAGCGTCCCGAAGCGCCGCAGCGTTCTCACGGTCTTTCCCTGGTCGGTCCGGGTGATCACGCAGTGGGTTGAGCAATGCCGGGAGCTGACCCCGACCGCGGCGCGCAGCTCGTCGTTGTGGCCCAGCGAGCGCTCGGGACGGTTGTCCAAGGAGAAGCTCAGCGCCCGGTTCGCCGCCTACCGCGACGCGATCGGGCTCGCGCCCGAGCTGACGCTGCATTGCCTTCGCCATTCCTACGTGACCCATCTGCTGGAGGCCGGCTACGACCCGCTGTTCGTCCAGCACCAGGTCGGGCACTCCTACGCCTCGACGACGGCGCTCTACACCTCGGTGTCCTCGGATTTCCGCACCCGCACGCTGCGCGGCGTCCTCGACGCCAGCGTCGGGCGCGCCCTGGCGCTCACCGCTGACGGCATCGACCAGCACCCCCCTGTTGACCAGCACTCCGTTGTTGTTGACCAGCACCCCGTCGGGCGACGGCCTGCCGCCGGGCCCACGACGACGGGAGGTGGTCTGTGATGGCCACCCGTCGCCGGCTGGACTTCGAATGGAACCTGCGTCAACTCATGGCCGCGCATCAAATGTGGAAGACGACCCAGCTTGCTCCGCTACTGACCGAACGTGGGGTCAAGTTGTCCCCGGCCCAGATCTACCGCCTGGTCACCGACAAGCCCGAGCGGCTGTCGATGAAGACACTGGTGGCGCTCTGCGACATCTTCGGCTGCTCCCCCAACGACTTGATCACCCCGCACGTCGTCGCCGCCACCGTCCCCAAGGCTGCGGCCAGCGCAAGCGGACCAGACGTGGTGAGGATGCCGGAGACGTTCAGGCCCGAACGCGCTCGCATCCTCGACGAGAACGACGACGACGGCGGGGACCGGTGAGCCCGCCTCGCAAGCCCCGAGCTCGCAGCACCGCGCCAGACCCGAAGCGGTGGCCGGAGTGCTCGCGCTGCGGGCACTGCTACCAGCTCGCCGCTCGCTGGCCCGAGGGGCCGATCTGCATGCACTGCTACAACGCCGCCCGACGACGCGAAGGGGTCTGCGCCGACTGCGGGCATGTCGGCATGGTCCCCGGGCTCAACACCGCCAAGGAGCCGACCTGCCTACGCTGCAGCGGCGTTCCGCTCACGCTGACCTGCGCTGGCTGCGGGCAGGAAGCCTGGCTCGCCAAAGGTGCTACCTGCTGGCGATGCCTGCTGCGCGACATGGTCCACGACCACCTCGCTGGACCCGACGGCCAGATTTCACCGGCGCTGCAGCCGATGGCCGAGGCACTCTGCTCGATGCCCCGGGCGAACAGCGGCGTCACCTGGATGCGGGCCAACCCGCAGGTCGGCCAGCTGCTGCGCGCGCTCGGCACCGGCAACCTCGAGCTGTCCCACGACGCCCTCGACGCGCTGCCCGCCGGCCGCACCGTCGAGTACTTGCGCGCGCTACTGGTGACCCACCACGCCCTGCCGCCACGCGATCGACGGCTCGCGACCTTCCAGCGTTGGCTCGACGCCACCCTCGCCCGGGTCGATCACCCCGAGCACAAGCAGCTGCTCGACCGCTTCGCCCGCTGGCACCATCTACGCGATCTGCGCCGCCACGCCGAGCACGGGCCAGTCGAGGCCGGCCCGGTCCTGCGGGCCAAGCAGTCGATCACCGTCACCGTCGAGTTCCTGGGCTGGCTCGACCGGCGCGGCACCACGCTGGCCGAGCTGTCCCAACACGAGATCGACTCCTGGCACGCCGGCGGACCGGGCACCCGCGAACATATCCAGCGATTCCTCTACTGGTGTCGACGCGTTCTCCCGCACGATCGTCGGGTGGCGGGTCGCGGCGCACATGCGAACGTCGATGGTGCTCGACGCAGTGGAGATGGCCCGCTGGTCACGCGGGACCAGGCTCGACGGGCTGCGCTGTCACTCCGATGCCGGGTCGCAGTTCACGTCGGTGCGCTACGGGGAGAGGCTGGCCGAGATCGGCGCGGTCCCCTCGATCGGCAGCGTCGGGGACTCCTACGACATCAACGCCCTGGCCGAGACCGTGAACGGCTATTACAAGGCCGAACTGATCCGCGGACCGGCGCGTCAGCAGCCGTGGAAGACCGTTGAGGACGTCGAGCTCGCCACGCTGGGCTGGGTGCACTGGCACAACACGAGCCGGCTGCACGGCTACCTCAACGACCGCCCACCGGTCGAATTCGAGCAGGCGTTCTACGCTGCCCACCGGGACGACCCGCAGTCGGTCGAAATCCCATAAGCCGGGCCTCCATCAGACCCAGGGCGACTCACAGCACGGCCCGTCGCCAACAGCAGGCTACCCCGACGGACTACTCAAGCAGGGTAAACGGGTCCAGAGCCATCGTGCGTCGTGTCCTTCC
>NZ_BJVJ01000156.1 GCF_007989085.1 Pseudonocardia sulfidoxydans NBRC 16205 | reverse complement strand
GATCACTCGCCGCGACCGAGCGCAACGTCGCGGCGATGCACTCCTTCTCGTTGTAGGCCGGGATGATCACCGACACCGGGTCCGTCACCGGTGCGGTCGGCGGCCGGGCCTCGGCGCGGCGCGCGCGCCGCTTGTGGACGATCGCGACGACGAGGATCAGCAGCAGCCGAGCGATCACCAGCAGCCCCAGCACCAGCAGCGCGACCTCGAACGTGCGCACGAACCAGGTCGCGACGCTCACGCTCGTGACCAGGCCCCAGCCGAGGTTGTGGTCGCTCGCCGACGCCGCCTGGTCCGCCGGCGGCAGGCCCACACCATTGCTGACCGTCGTGAACGTGTAGCCCTGCGCCTTGAGCTCGGGGATCAGCCGCTCCAGGGCGGCGACGGTCTGGGAGCGGTCGCCACCGGCGTCGTGCATCAGGATCGCGCCGCCCGCACCGTCCTTCGGCGTCCCCGCGGCGACGATCGCGTCGACACCCTTGCGCTCCCAGTCGAACGAGTCGACGTCGGTGAACGCGGCGACGAGGCCGCGGTCGCCGAGCGCGCGCACGACCTCGAACTGGTTGTTGTCCAGCGCCAGCGTCTCCGACGAGTACGGCGGCCTGACGAGGTAGCTGACCTGGCCGGTCGCGCCCGCGATCACGAGCTGCGTCTGGTCGATCTCACGCGTCAGCCGGTCCTGCGACACCGTCGTCAGGTCGGGGTGGGTGAACGTGTGGATGCCGATCTCGGAACCCTGGTCGACGATGTCGCGCAACAGACCCGGGTGCTGGGCGCCCAGCGAGCCGAGCACGAAGAACGTGCCCGGGACGTCGTTGCGCTCCAGGACGTCGAGGATCTGGGGCGTCCACGTCGGGTCGGGGCCGTCGTCGAAGGTGAGGGCCACCGTTTTCGACGGGTAGCCGATGCTGCGGACCTGGCCGTGCGTCGCGTCGACCACGGAGCCGCCGTCGAGGACGGACACGGGCACCTTGTCGACGGCCGCGCGCGGCGCCTGCCGCTCGGCGTCCGATCCGACCTTGGGGTTGACCCAGCCGTTGAGGGCGAGGATCGACCCGATCATCGCGACCGCGATCGCCAGCAGGAACCACTTCGGCTTGGGGACGCGCCCGCGGCGGGCCTTACGCTCGGGGCTGCTCACGGTGTTCCCGAAGGGCCGGTGCCCGTTCCGGTTCCCGTGCCGCCACCGGTATTGCCGCTGCCGCTGCCGCTGCTGCCGCTCGGGTTGCTGCCGCTCGGGTTGCCGGCGCTCGGGTTGCCGCCACCGGTACCGCTGCCGCGGCGTGAGGTCCGGCTTGTCGTCGGGGCGCTCGAACTCGTCGGGGGTGCCGACGTCGAGGTCTCGGGCACGGTCGACGCCATGGGTGCCACGGCCCGCTTCAGCGCGTCGCCCAGCGGGGCGACCGTCGTCGTCGGGGTTCGGGTGGGCTGCGCCTCGCCGTCGTGCGCGTCGAGGATTCCGGCGGTCCCCGGGTCGCCCCCGGCGACGTCGCCCAGGCCGGGCAACGGGAGCAGGGACGTCTCCTGGTGCGCGGCCAGGCTCACGCCGACGACGCCGACGTAGAGGGCGCAGACCGTGCCGGCGACGTACGCGGCGATCTTGATGCGTCGCCGGCGCCTGCCCGTCCCGTCGACGAACACGGGTCCGCTGGGCCGGATGACGGTCGTCGCCTCCACGGCGGACCCGCCGTCGGCGTCGCGGACCGCCGCGAGGACAACGGTCGCATCCACGTCGTCGTTCATGACCCGTTCCGTCCGTTCGTGGCCGTGGGGGCGCTCGCGGCGTCCCGGAAGAGCTTCGTGAAGGCGAAGTCCGGCTGGTCGACACCGCTGCAGTCCCAGCGGGCCTCGGTGGCGCCGGGGCAGCCGCCGTTGTCGCGGGTGAGCGACCAGAGCCGCACGTCGTGGACCCCGAGGCCGGGGAGTGCCGAGGCGAGGGCGCGCGCGTCGTCGAGCGTGGTGACGGGGCCGGTGTCGTTGCGCCCGATCATGACCGTGACCGCGAGACCCTCGGGCTTCGGCGAGATCGCGTCGACCTGGGTGCGGACGGTGTGGGTGGCGTCGATCATGGCCTGCAGCCAGGTGCCGTCGTAGGCGAAGTTCATGACCATCGCGTTGACCTCGAACCGCACCCCGGCGGCGGCGACGGCGCGGGCGACCGACATGGCCCGCGAGTCGAGCCCCTGGGCGGCGCCCGAGACCTGGAGTGTGAGGCTGACGTCGACGTCGCGGCTGCTCTGCAGGGTGCGCAGGGCGTCGGCGACCCGGTCGACGTCGACGTCGGTCTCGATGTCGACGTCGAGGCGGGTGGAGCTCGTCGCGTCGAGGAGCGCGCCGTAGGCGTCGGCGAGGTCGGCGGACGAACCGCAGACGTTCTCGAGGTACTCGCCGGTCGCCCCGCCGGTCGCGACGGTGATCCTGCCGCCGCGGTCGCGCAGCGGGCCGAGCTGGGCGAGGAGGGTGGGGTCGTCGGCGGCGACGTGGCCGCCCCAGGAGGGCGCGCAGTCGCCGTCGGTCGCGAGGCCGAAGGCGAGCGCGACGTCGTTGCCGGCGCCGGCGTCGGACATGGCGGCGATCGGGGGCTCCGGGGCGGAGACGTCGACGTAGGGGGTCACGACGGCGCCGGCGGGCAGTGGTGAGGAGGTGCTCGCGGTGACGGGGGGCGGCGGCCCGGAGGTGCATCCGGTCAGGGCCGCGACGAGCAGTGCCGCCGTGCCGACGAGACCTGCAGTGACCACGCTCCGTGGCACTGATTCCTCCGGTCAGGGTATTGACGCCCGTTTTGGGGCGATTTCGGTAGATATGTGGTGATCCTGCGCGCGCCTTCTCCGACGGGTGCTCGCAAGATCGCGGGGCCCGCCTGGCTGGCGGACCCCTGGAAATGTCGCGTCCGTGCTCTGCGAGGTTACGGCAGGTAGATCGCGATTCCGCGGGCGGCGGTCCTGTCGGGACGAACGGTCGTCGACGCAGCGGGGCGACGTTCGGAGGGCTCGGAGGTTGCCTCGTGGGGCCTGTGAGTCTGATGTACGGATCGTGATCAACCAGCGATGATTGGGCCGAACGGGTTAAGCAGGCTGAATCGGCCGTGGCGAGGTCATCCGGACCGCCCCGCGACCTGCTCGGCGGGTCCCGCGGCCAGTGCCCGTTCACGGTCCTCGGTCGGGACGGTCTCGAACTGACCGAGGCGGCGCAGCTTCTGCCAGCCCAGCCGGATGCCGGTGACGGCCGTCGCGACCGACTGGATGAGCACCGCATACATGAGCTGCCGGTAGGCGAACTGCTGCAAGGGGAGAAGCCACAGGATCGCCATCTTCTCGCGCTCGAGCCGGAACGCGACGACGGCGGCGACGGTCTGCGCGGCCAGCACCGCCGCCCACACGGCGAGGGTGCGCACGACGTCGTCGAAGATCAAGCCGTAGACGAGCAGGATGTCGATCAGAGGCGCCAGCAGGGGCAGCACCACCTGGAAGACGCCGACGTTGAGCAGCCCGCGGCGGGCGTAGCGGCCCGACGCGCCGGTCCCGCCGATCGCCCGGCGA
>NZ_BJVJ01000155.1 GCF_007989085.1 Pseudonocardia sulfidoxydans NBRC 16205 | reverse complement strand
CCCCGCCTGACGTGCTGGCGGGAGGGTGCGGCGAGCATCGGTACGCCAGCGCTGCGCCGTCTCCCGCACGACGCCGAAGCGGTGCATCAACTCCGACGCATCCGCGCCCGCCGCGGCCGCCCGCCGGTCGGCCGCGGCGCGCTCACGCTGGCCGTCCGGTGGGAGCAGCCCGGCCAGCACGTCCTGCAGCTCGACACCGCGACGGCGGCGCAAGCTGACACGTTCGGCCGGGGTGGTGCCGCCGGCGATCCCGTCCGGGAGCGCCCATAGGGCGTAGTCCAGGCACTGGGTCAGGACGGGGCAGCCCGCGCACACCCGCTTCGCAGCGGTGACCTGCCGATCGAACGCCGTACCCCGGTCGGCCTCGGGAAAGAACAAGTCAGGGTCAACCTGGACACACAATGCGTCTGCGCGCCAGTTGCGGACCTCGTTGCGTGCGGCGGTCATCCCACCGCTCCCGAACCCGCAGGCGCCTCACCATTCAGTGCGGGAGTCGTCGAGTCGTCCACCGTCGACAGGAACGACGCCACCGCCTCCGGCAACCCCTGACCCGCCGGGGTCGCCACGAACATCACCAGCGCGACCAGCGAGAACACCACCGCGCCCGCCGGAACCCGACACTTCGCACAAATCACCGCACCGACGATCGCGAACAGGATCAACACACCCACACTGCTCATCGCCGGCCCGCGTTCTTCTCGGGCGCCCAGCCGGCCGCGTCGACGACGCTCTGCGTCGAGATCGCGGTCTCGACCATCTCGTCGACGGCGCGGGCCGGGACGATGAGACGTCCCCTGATCCGGATCGCCGGAAAGTCTCCGGCGTTGATGGCGCGGTAGAGCGTCATCGCCGACATCCCCAGCATGCGAGCCACCTGACCAACGCTGTAGAAGCGCGGGCCCGACTCCGAGATTGACTGCGGCCCAACGGGTTGGACCATGGGGTGGACCTGACTCATGTCGTTCTCCCGACCTGTCGAACTCGCCCGGGCGGCGTGTCCGTGGAGATCACTTTCTCGATTTCCGGCGGACATCTTCACCACGGCACTGGACGACTTAGGACGTCTCAGGGAGAATCAAGACGTCCCCAGTTGGTCCTGGAGGTGGGTTGTGGCCAATGAGAGGCTTCGCGACGCACTGCTGGAGGCCGGCGTGTCCGTCGAGGACGCGGCGACAGCGACGGGTACCGACCCGAAGACGGTCGAGCGCTGGGTGACGACCGATCGCACGCCGTATGCACGCCACCGCCGCAGCCTCGCCAAACTGCTCCACCAGGCCGAGAGCTACCTGTGGCCGGCCGCCGTGTCGCCCGAGCGTCAGGCGTCCATCGCGGCGTCGGAGATCGTCGGTGTCTTCCCCCATCGGAACGCCCTGCCCACCGACCTGTGGGATCGCCTGCTGGCCTCGGCGACCGACCGCATCGACATCCTCGTCTACTCCGGACTGTTCCTCGTCGAACGACCGGACTTCATCCGCACCCTCGCCGACAAGGCCGCTGCGGGCGTCACCGTCCGCATCGCGTTCGGCGACCCCGACTCCGACGCCGTCGAACTCCGAGGCGACGAGGAGGGCCTCGGCGAAGGCGCGTTGGGCGCGCGGATCAAGTACGGGCTCATGCCGTACTCACCGCTACAGGGCACACCGGGCATCGAGTTTCGCTTCCACGCGACGACGCTCTACAACTCGATCTTCCGGTTCGACGACGAGCTCATCGTGAACAACCATGTCTACGGAGCCCCCGGTGCCCATGCGCCGGCGCTTCACCTGCGCAAACTCGGTGCGGGCGACCTGTTCTCCATCTACACGAAGAGCTTCGTTGACGTGTGGACGCTGTCGAAACCCGCCTCGTGGTGATCTGATCAGGGTGTGGCACGCACGGACTACCTCGACGACCCCGACGCGCCTGACCCGACGAGCATCGTCATCGCCGCCAGCGCCTTCGTCATCGACGGCGGCGGCCGCCTGCTGATGATTCGGCGGACCGACAGCGGCCTCCACGCCTTGCCCGGAGGAAGGCACGAGCTCGGCGAGACGATGACGCAGGCGGCCGTCCGCGAGACGCGCGAGGAGACCGGGGTCGACATCGAGGTCACCGGGCTCATCGGCATCTACTCGAACCCGGCACACGTCGTGCAGTTCACCGACGGCGAGGTACGACAGGAGTTTTCGATCTGCTTCAGAGCCCGGCCGGTGAGCGGCGAGCCTCGGACCAGCGATGAGTCGACAGAGGTTCGCTGGGTGGAGCCGCCGGAGCTGAAGGCCCTCGAGATACACCCGTCGATCCGCCTCCGCATCGAGCACGGCTTCGAGCAACGCTCCGAGCCCTACTACACCTGAGCGAGCGCTCCGACGCGGTTGATCCAGCCTTGGGCCCGGTCCACGGCCTGTTGACGCATCGGCATGCCGGCCTCGAGCGAGCGCACGACGTAGTGATCCGCTGGATACCGCTCTCGCAACTCAGCCATCCGCTCGACGAACGTCATCGGCTGGCCTGTAGGGCCGGTCGTCATATCCGAGAGCCAGAGAAGGTCACGAACCAAGGTCTTCTCGTTCTCAAATTCCTGCAACTCGACGTCGAGCCCCAGTACGCCCGCCTCAGCCGCTGCTGCGGAGTGGTGCGCGACGAGACCGACCAGGCGCGCAGGTGCTCCGATCTCCTCGAGATGGCGTGCGCCGTCCAGAGGATGGAACCCGGTCGCCGCAAGCTCCGGCGCGTAGCCGACGTCATGGAGCCAAGCCGCTGCCAGGAGGAGGTCCGCATCCGTGGGCAGGGCCCCTGCGAACACCGTCGCGCGAGCAGCAACTGCCTGTACATGAGCCCACCGCCTCGGCAATGCCGCGGCGAGATGCTCCCGGGCAACGGCTTCCGCCCACTCATCCAGCCTCACCCGACCAGACTATGGAACGCAGGCTCGCTTCGGACCCGGCCATGCCGATCCGAGTGACGATGTACACGGCTGCACCGAACGTTCTCGACTCGCGCACGAACCAGGCTTCCCGAACTTGATCAAAGGACTGCTGGCGGTGCAGCGTGTCGGGCGCTCACCCCGGCGGCGCCCAGAACATCCGGTAACGCTCCTGCCGAGACTGCCCGTCTGAACCGGGGGAAGGCGCCACACGGGCTCACGTAGCAGACAAGGTCGATCGACTGGACCCGCGGTGCAGACCGTAGCCAAGGCCGCACCCACATGCTCACCTGACGGCTGCGTGGCATCAATCGTGGTGCGAAACAGAGTCGATCAGAGCGACATCCGGTGACCGATGATGGCGTTTCCGCAGTTCAGGAGACCACAAGAGGTACGTGGTGCACATCACGGCGGCCTCCTAAAGCGGGTGTCGCAGGTTCGAATCCTGCCGGGGGCGCACAGGTCAGGGCTCGTGAGAGCACAATGACCAGCAGTTCGTGGAGTATGAGGACTGCGCGGTCGTAACGCCTTTCGGCATGGGCGCACTCCGAGCTGTCGACGGGCGCTGGGCGGCCACCAGCAGCGGAGCCGGTCGTGGGCTTACCGAGACTGCGCGGCAGCGGATGAGGCGCCGG
>NZ_BJVJ01000154.1 GCF_007989085.1 Pseudonocardia sulfidoxydans NBRC 16205 | reverse complement strand
GGGGTCCGCCGCGCCGCCCGGGGGTGGGAACGGACTAGAGCCAGCGGCCCTTGGAGCTGCGCAGGTTCGCCTTGTCGGAGAACGGCAGGTATCCCGCGCCGGAGAAGATCTTGCTGGGCACCGTCTCCTGCGCGAAGCCGCGCTTGGTGATGTCGTAGTAGTAGTTGGAGACGCGCTGGTCGATCTCCCACAGGTCGTAGTCGCGGCAGGCCTTCTCGTACGTCCCGGCCTTGCGCAGGTGCGGCAGGATCATGTCGACGTAGTAGACGTACTGGCCGTTCCAGATCAGGTCGCGCCGGCACATCTTCGACGTCTTCGTGTAGAGCTTGAGCGTGGCCTGCTGCACGCGACCGAGGTGGTCGGCCAGGTCGTCGATGGCGATCGGGTTGACCTCGCCCATCGGCGTGTTCCACTTCTGCCGCGAGAACACCGCCCCGCCGATGATGGCCTCGATGTAGTTCTTGGGCCGCGTGAAGGTGGTGGAGATGTCGTTGACCCGGATCTCCTCCAGCGCCATCTTCTCCGGGTCGATGATCATCGCCAGCGTGTACGAGTAGGGCAGTCCGGCGTCCTCGCTGACGTCGGACCAGTGGTAGATCTCCTCGTTCACGAACAGGTCACGCAGGATCAGCAGGTTGCCGTCGGGCAGCTCGTAGGGGCCGGTGTCGCCCAGGCCGAGCCGGTTGTCGTAGTGGTGGAGGAAGGCGAGCAGCTCGGCCGCCGCGTTGAACTGCGTGAACGCGCCGTGCTTGGGGCTGCCCGGCTCCAGCGGCTCGATCTGGCCGACGAGCTGGTCGAGGAAGTCCTGCTCGTGGATCTGGCAGCGGTAGCGGTCCTGGGAGTTGAGGATGTAGCCGTCCTGGCGCTTGCCCCAGAGCACGCGCTGCATGAACTTGAGGATCTCGTTCGACTCGGCGACGTAGTCGTCCGGGCCGATCGCCTCCAGGGCCAGCAGGCCGCAGCGGCCCATGCCGAACCCGACGGCGCCGATGCACCAGTCGTGCACCGAGTTGACCTTGGTCCCGATCTCGCGGCGGGCCGACGCGCCGATGTCGAGGATGCCCTGGGCCCCGACCTCGTCGGTGGTCATGCGCAGGATCTCCGGCCAGCGGTAGAACTCGTGCATGAAGGCCAGGATCTCGTACTCCTGGCGGGGGATCATGCCGCTGACGCCCTCGGTGGCGCGCATGACCAGCACGTCCCAGATGTTCCAGGCGAGGTAGTTGTTGAGGTCGTTGAGCTCGTCGATGCTGAACTGCGGGTTGAGCACGTCCTCCTTGGAGACCTTCTCCAGGACCTTGCTCTTGGCCCGCTCCTTGAGCATCTTGTCGCCCTTGATCCCGTCCGTGACGGGTTCGAGGCCGACGAAGTTGCCGGTGTAGGTGAGGCTCTGGAAGCGCAGGCCGTCGTCGGCCTGCTCGTAGCGCTGCTTGTAGGTGGCGCGCTTGCCCTCGGTCGTCGTCATCGTCGGTTCCTCCCCGGTCCTCAGTCGTCCGCCACGACGCGGCCGACCTCGTGGTCGGTGCAGTCCAGCCGCACCCGCCGCCCGTCGAGGAGCTTCGCGATCTCGTCGAAGTGCTCCGGCGGGGTGTTGCCGACGACGTAGCGGGACTCGCTCGAGGTCAGGTGCGCGGTCATGACGCAGGGCGTCTGGAACTCCCGGGACAGGATCCCGAGGTGCGACTCCGGGGCGCCGGACATCGTGATCACGCCGATGGCGCCCATGCTCAGGGCGGGCGCGAGGAACGTCGTGGTACCGCCCTGGACCAGCAGAATGTGCTCGGTGAGCTTCCCCGACTGGATCAGGCTGATGACGTCGGCCGGGGACTCCAGATACTTCACCGTTCCACTGGGGGATTTTCCGGTGTCGAAGACGTTGTAGCCCTCGGCCAGCACGTCGGCCATGGATGTTCCTCCTTGAACTGGTGGGTCGCCCCGGCCATGCCGCCCGCAGGTGACCGTGCGGGGCCGTGTGGCGTGGCCACACGGCGAGTTGCCTCCGTCACAGTGCCGTGGATCACCAGCGTCGCCGATGGACCGGGCGGATAGAACTGCCCACGGGCATTGTCCGGTCCGGATAGCCGGGTGTCGCGGCCCGACCGCAGGTGACGACGGTCGCGCCGCGCCCCGAGCGCGACGGGACGACCCGGACGGACCCGCACCCGAGGCACAGGTCCGCCCCCGCGCAGGAGAACGCCGAGCCCGGCGCGATGTCGGGCTCGGCGGGGGGCGAGGGCAGGGGCGAGGGCAGGGTCGAGGACGGGGGCGAGGGCAGGGTCGAGGACGGGGGCGAGCGGGGTCGTGAGTGGCGATGGTCGCGATAGCGACTATCGCCACTCACAGGGAGTCAGGACCGGTTCGATCTCGTCGGCGGCCTCGGCGCCGTGGGCGTCGCGCAGCCGGGCCAGGTCTTCCGCGAGCGAGAGGGTCCACTCCTGGGCGCCGTCGGTCTCCAGGACCAGCGTCGCGATCAGGGTGCCGAGCTGGGCGGCCCGCTCGACCGACAGCCCGCCATCGACGCCGGCGAGGAACCCGGCGCGGAAGCCGTCGCCGACCCCGGTGGGGTCCTTGATCGTCCGGGCCGGGACGACGGGTAGCGAGAGGTCGGTGCCGTCCCTGCCGACGATCCGCACGCCCTCGTCGGACAGCGTCGTGATGCGCAGGCCGACGCGGGAGGTGATCTCGTCGGCGTCCCAGCCGGTGCGGCGGGTCAGCAGCTCCCACTCGTACTCGTTGCTGAACAGGTAGCGGGCGCCGTCGACGAGGGAGCGGCACTGGTCGCCGTCCAGGCGTGGGAGCTGCTGGGAGGGGTCGGCGGCGAACGCCAACCCCAGGGCCCGGGCCTCCTCGGTCTGGGCGACCATCGCGTCGGGGTCGCTGGCCCCGACGAGCAGCAGCTCGATCCCGAAGCGGTCGACGATCGGGGCGAGCGCGATGTTCTTGGCCTCGGTCATCGCTCCCGGGTAGAAGGACGCGAGCTGGCACTGGTCGTCGTCGGTGGTGCAGGTGAAGCGGGGGGTGTTCGCCGAGTCGACGACGAGCACCGCCCCGGTCTCGACGCCGTGGCGGTCGAGCCAGGACCGGAAGTCGGCGAAGTCGGACCCGGCGGCCCCGACGAGCACCGGTCGCCGGCCGAGCACGCCCATGCCGAACGCGATGTTCGCCCCGACGCCGCCGCGGTGCACGACCAGGTCGTCGACGAGGAAGCTCAGCGAGATCCGGTCGAGCCGTTCGGCGACGAGCTGGTCGGCGAAGCGGCCGGGGAAGTGCATGAGGTGGTCGGTCGCGATGGAGCCCGCGACGGCGGTCGTCCCGACGGGCATCAGCGCGTCTCCCCGTTCAGGCGTGCGTGGGTGCGGCGTCGGCGGACAGGCCCGCGGCCCGGCGCAGCGCGTCGGCACGGTCGGTGCGCTCCCAGGGCAGGTCGACGTCGGTGCGCCCGAAGTGCCCGTAGGCCGAGGTGGGGGAGTAGATGGGGGCGTGCAGGCCCAGGTAGGTGCGGAACGCGGCGGGGCGCAGGTCGAAGTGCTCGGCGACGAGCTTGTCGATGTTCGCCCGCGACACGCGCTCGGTGCCGAAGGTGTCGACGAGCACCGACACCGGGCGGGCCACCCCGATCGCGTAGGCGACCTGGACCTCGGCGCGCTGCGCGAGCCCGGCGGCCACGACGTTCTTGGCGACGTAGCGGGCGGCGTAGGCGGCGGAGCGGTCGACCTTCGACGGGTCCTTGCCGGAGAACGCGCCA
>NZ_BJVJ01000153.1 GCF_007989085.1 Pseudonocardia sulfidoxydans NBRC 16205 | reverse complement strand
AGGCTCTGCCCGCCGGCAATGGTGGTGGCCGGACCCGGATCTGCAGATAGGTATGTGTGTCGGTCCCCGATGCTGATCCACCAGCAGACTCGATGAGGAGTTGGCGTGAAGCCCCCTGTTTTTGATTATCTGGACCCGCGGACGGTCGACGAAGTCCTTGACCTGCTCGCAGACCAGGAATGCGACGTCGCAATCCTGGCCGGTGGCCAGAGCCTGGTACCACTGTTGAACCTTCGTCTGGCCCGCCCGGACGTTGTTGTCGACATCAACCGGATTGCCGGGCTCGACCAGGTCGCGGTCACGGACTCGGCTGTGCTGATCGGGGCTATGGCAAGGCTGTCGGTGCTGGAGCACGACGGTAACCTCGTCGAAGTGCTACCGGTCGTTCCCGAGGCGATTGGGTTGGTCGCTCACCCTCAGATCCGCAACCGAACCACGATCGGCGGCTCGCTGTGTCACGCTGACCCTTCCGCCGAACTCCCGGCCGTGGCGGTCGCGCTCGGGGCGACGATGCACCTACGCTCAAGTGCTGGCGTCCGTGAGCAGTCGGCAGCCGAGTTCTTCCAGACCGTCTTCACCACCTCGCGGCGACCGGACGAGTTGCTGACGGCTGTCGAGTTCCCCCGCCACGCCGGCTTCCGCTTCTGCTTCGAGGAGGTCTCCCGCCGCCACGGCGACTTCCCATTCGTGGGTCTCTGCCTCGGTCTACGCGTCGCGAACGGAGTCGTCGTCGAGGCCCGACTGGCGGTGTGTGGGGTGGCTGAACGACCGGTGCGGCTGGCTGGCGCGGAGAGCGCGTTCGTGGGAATGCCGCTCCCGAGTGATCTCGCACCCGTCCTCGACGCCGCGAGCAGCGAGGTCGAGCCACCAACAGACACCCACGGCTCCAGCAGCTATCGGCGTGCGCTGCTGCGTACCCTCCTCCGCCGAGCCGTGGCACGATTCGACCAAGGAGTTCAGCGTTGAGTACGCCGCGCGGAGACGCACCTCGGCAAGTGACCCTGACGGTCAACGGCACGACCCATTCGGCGATTGTCGAGGTCCGCACATTGCTCAGCGACTTCCTGCGGCACGGCCTCGGCTTGACCGCTACCCACGTCGGGTGCGAGCAGGGAGTCTGCGGTGCGTGCACCATTCTGCTCGACGGCGCTCCAGTGAGGTCGTGCCTGCTACTGGCGGTGCAGATGGACGGTCGTCGTCTGGAGACGGTGGAGGGATTGGCGGAGGCCGGCGAGCTGTCAGGATTCCAGCAGGCGATGCGGGCCGAGCACGGACTGCAGTGCGGCTTCTGCACCCCGGGCATCCTCATGAGCGTCACCGCCGCGGAGCGAGACGGGCGCGGCGTCAACGACACCCTCACGGAGGTGTTGGGCGGGCATGTCTGCCGGTGCACCGGATACCAGGGTATCCGCGCCGCAATCGAACGACACTGGTCGGAGGGAGAGCGATGACCACCACGACGGAACAGTCCAGGTTCGTCGGCCGTAGAATGCCACGCAGTCACGACGCGCGGTTGCTGCGCGGCGATGGCCGCTACATCGATGACATCGACGACACCGGCGTGTTGCACGCTGCGATCGTGCGCAGCCCGCAGGCGCATGGCCGGATCACTCGGTTCGACGCGTCGCAGGCGCGAGCACATGGAGCATCCGTGCTCGTGCTGGGGCCCGACGAGATTCGCGAGGTCGCTGGCCCGTTGCCGCTCACTTGGCAGCTGCCCGGCCAGCACCTCAGCTCAATCGAACTCGCGGTCGACACCGTCCGGTACGTCGGTCAGCCGATCGGGATCGTCGTCGCCCCGACCAGGGCGCTCGCCGAGGATGTCGCCGAAATGATTCAGGTCGACATCGAGCCGCTGCCGGTTGTCGTCACGCTCGGCGACGCCATCGCGGCCGATGCGCCGTTGCTCTATCCCGAACACGCCAGCAACATCGCCGGCGAGATCCACTTCGGCACACCCGTGGACGCGCTCGAGGCGGCACTCGCAGCGTCCGCGCACGTGGTCGAACGGGAGTTCACGATCCAACGGATCAACCCGAGCCCCATGGAGCCCCGCGGAGTGCTGGCCGAATGGATCCCGAGTATCGAACAGCTCACGGTGCACGCCAGCAGTCAGGCCCCGCATCTCGTCCGCCAGGAGCTGTCGGCCGCCCTGCGGCTACGTGCTGACCAGATCCGGGTTGTGGTACCGGACGTGGGCGGAGCTTTCGGCGCCAAGACCACGATGCTCGCCGACGAGGCGCTGGCCTGCCTCGCCGCGAAGGTGCTCGGCCGGCGGGTCAAGTGGATCGAGGACCGCACCGAGAATCTGACCGCGTGCTACCAGGGCCGTGGGCAGCGTGCCCGGTGTCGGCTCGGACTCGACGCCGACGGCCACTTCACGGCGCTGGCCGTGCATATCCTCGGAGACTTGGGTGCGCTGCTCACCACCGCCGGCTCGGGGCCGTTCCAGGTAGCCGCGCTGACGGTCGAAGGACCGTACAAGTTCGAGGCGGCCGGCGCGTCGGTCACCGCGGTCTTCACCAACGCCGTGCCTACCGGGGCCTATCGCGGTTACGGGATGCAGGAGTCGGCATGGATCCGGGAGCGGATCGTCGAAGAGGCGGCTCGTGAGCTGGGCAGAAATGCGGTGGAGCTGCGTCTGCTCAACATGATCGGTCCCGACGACATGCCGTTTGCGACGCACACGACGCTCGCATACGACTCCGGCGACTACCCTGCAGCGCTGCGGCGGGCCGCCGAGATCGGTCTGCAGCGGCGCCGTCCGTCGACCGACAGGGTGCGGCGGGGAGTCGCCGTGACAGCAAACGTCGAGGTCACCGGCTTCGCCCCGAGTGCGCTCCTACAGGCACTGCAGATCCAGTGGTCCGGTTACGAGACTGGCACGGTCCGGGTGAACGACGACGGCTCAGTCACAGTGTTCTCCGGCGTCAACTCAATGGGCCAAGGGATCGAGACAACGCTCGCCCAGATCGTTGCCGACGAGCTCGGCGTGCCGATCGAGCTGGTCAGCGTACAGCTCGGCGATACCCACACCGCGGCGTTCTCGAACTTCTCCTCGCAGGCCAGCCGGTCCCTGCCACTGGCGGGAGCTGCGCTGATCGCTGCCGGCGGGCAGATGCGTGATCGCATGCACAGGCTCGCTGCCAGCGCGCTCGGCGTCGTCGTGGAGGACATCAAGCAGGACGGACTCGTGTTCGAGGCCCGCTCGGTGGGGAGCGACGTGACCTGGCAACAGGTGGCGCACCTCGGTTGGATGGGGTGGGGTCGCCCCGATGCTGAGCGGATCGTGTTGGAGGAGACGGTGTCGTTTGATCCGCCGGGAATCGCCTACGCGTACTCGGCGCACGGCGCTGCTGTCGCCGTCGATCTCGACACCGGGAAGGTGACCGTAGAAGAGTACTGGACTGTCAACGACAGCGGGGTGCTGGTCAACCCATTGATCGTGGACGGCCAAATCATCGGTGGGGTTGCCCAGGGGCTCGGGACCGCGCTGCTAGAGGAGGCGTGCTACGAGCCTGAGACCGGACAACCCCTCGCGACCTCATACCTCGACTACGTGCTTCCGCTCTCTGAGGACATGCCGGATGTCACGGTCGAACACATGGAGACACCCAGCCCGCACATCACCGGTGGGTTCAAGGGTGTCGGGGAGAGTGGCATCCAGCCGCCGGCCGCGACAATAGGCAACGCCATTGCGGACGCCGTCCCGGAGATCGCCGCCGGGCTCGTGGCGACCCCGATGTCGCCATCGTGCATCTGGACGTTGCTCGCAGCTGCCGATATGACGGGAGACCGATAGCCCGCCGACGGGGGAACAGGACGCGTTCAGCAGCTGACAGCGGACGGGGGCAACCTAGGGCCGTTGGTGCTCGCCACTGTGGGTTCCTCCGTCTCGTTCCCACCTCCAGGCGGGGAGGACTGTTCAGCTATTCAGCTCACCAAAGACCTCGCCAGGGCCGTCCGGCCGAGGCGCTCGACGGGCTCACGGGTGCCAGGGCGCGCGACGCGCTTA
>NZ_BJVJ01000152.1 GCF_007989085.1 Pseudonocardia sulfidoxydans NBRC 16205 | reverse complement strand
TGTCGTGAGTGCTCGTGGGACGCGCTGATCACACGGTCGCGAGTGGGGTGGCCGGTGAACGTGTCGTGAGGACGTTTGGCTGCGGAGGTTTCGTCCGACACCGCTCATTGGCGAGTTCTGACACCGCCGGGGCACGTGTCGGTGCCGCGGATGTTGGTTTGCGTCGACACCGCTCCCGCGCCCGACAGGTGTCAGGTTGTCCGCTGCCTTGTGGCTTGGGCCAGACGGTAGGAGTCGGTGCCGGTCAAGTCGTCGATCACCACTCGGTACGCGTCAAGCCGTGAGCCGCGTTTGGGCGGTCGCTTTCTCTCCTTCGGCCATGCAGATTCCAGCGCCGCTGTCACGGTTCAGAAGCCGACGCCGTGGTTGCGCTGCAGCGCGCGGTTGGACATCCCAGATCGGGCATCCCGTCGGATCGCCGCGTACAGGTCGACCCGGGAACGCGGCTGCGTCTTCGCTGGCACTCCTGACGTGAGCACGCCGTGGGCATGACTTTCGGCACCGGGCCACCGCCCGGGAACGGTGACCGCATGCGACCACAGCCCGGAATCACTGGCCCTACCGAGGTGCCTGGTCATGTGCTGCGCAGGGCTTCGGCGGGCGGTACTGAGTCGGCCCGGAGTGCGAGGTACGACCGACGGCGGAGCCGATGAGCAGCGAGTAGGCCAGGTCGAATCCCACCGAAGCCCAGGTCAGTACGATGGCCCGGTCTTGCATGGTGACGAAGACGTTGGTGACGAGCACGCCCAGGATCAGGCCTGTGATGCCGCCGACGACATCAACCTCGACACCACCTGTCCGCCCCGTGTCCCTGGCGCGACGAAGATCTGCTTGCGCGGTGCCCAATCGGTATTCCCGCAACACCTCGCGGGCCCCTCAGTGTTCGCTGCTGAAGAACCGTAGCAACAGCGGGCCGACGGTCTGTGGGGCGACGACGTGATCCGGCCCCTCGAGGGTCTCCCGTTGAACGTGGGGTAGTAGGTCTGCGAGCTCGTCGGCTGCGCGGTCGAACAAGTCCGAGGGCAGGCCTGCCATATATGGGGCCGTGATCGGTCCTCCGGTGGTGACCAGGACCGGTTGGGTGACCGTTGCCAGTCGATCGGCCGGCAATTGGTAGCGGTTGAGGAAGACGCTGTCGTGGACCAGCGTGGGCGCGAGGGCGACCGAATGCGCCCAATGCGCCGTCTGCTTGCCTGCCGCTTTCCTGGCCGCGATGTTGTCGTCGGAGGCGCCGGTCACGCGCATGAACAGTTCGAGAACCTCCTCGTCTCGCCCGGCGTCGAAGGCGCGTCGGGTGTCCGCGATGTACTCCTCGAATCGCGGGCGTATGTCGTCCCCGACCACGTAGGGCACCTCCCAGACGGCGATCGTGTCGATGGCTGACCCGGCCGCGGCGGCTTCCAGCGCCAGCGCGCCACCAGAGGACGCCCCGAACAGGTGTGCCGAGCCGCCCCCCTCCGCGATCAACGCATCCAGGTCCTCGATCTCCCTCTCCACGGTGTACGGCTCGGTGAAGCCGCTGGCGCCGCGTCCTCGACGGGCATAGTTGTAGACCGTGAAGTGCTCGGCGAGAGCCGGCGCCAAGGGAGCGTTCTCCACCCCCTCGTCGAGTGCTCCGCCCACCAGAATGACGGCCGGACCGCTTCCTTCCCTGTCGTAGGCAATGGTGGTGCCATCGTTTGATGTCACGCGAAAGGCCATCTCGTTCATCTCACATCTCCGTTCGAGAGGTTTGTCTCAGCGCCTGAGCAGCGTGCCGACGACGGCCTCGGTGCGCGACCACCGCGCCCTTGCGATCACGGCCGCCACGACGAGAAGGGCGAGCGGCAGCCAAGGGCTCTGCTCGAGCACGAACTGATCGGTGATGACAGCACCGGTCAGCAGTGCCGCCGACCCGAGACTGGCCAGGCCCGCCAGAGCCGGGATCAGAAGTCCAACCCCTCCCGCGGCCTCCAGCGCTCCGACCAGGTACCGGAGCCACTGGCCAGCCCCGATGTCGGCGAACATGTCCACCATGACCGGGTCGCCGGCGAGCTTCGAGACTCCGCCGCCGGCGATTATCGCCGCCGGCCCGACTTGCAGAATCCAGACCTCGATGCTGCTCGCCCGCCCGAGCGTGTGCGCACCGGTTTCCGAGTTGTTCTTGGGGATGGTGCTCATTCGGCTCCCCTTGTCGTGTCCGGGCCTGGTACCGGTGATGGCGTTGGCCGAGCGGGCCGGGTTGTCGGAACTGATGTCGACCAGGTGCTCGCGGAAGCGGCATCTACTTCTTGTTGCGGTAGAGGATCATGGTGATGGGACCGAAGACCGCGACGAGAAGTACGGACGACACGAGCACCCAACCGATTTCCCCGACGGGCACCGAGCCGTCCATCAGGCCGCGTACCACTGTCGCCAGGTGGGTGATCGGGTTGACCTCGACGACCGCCTGCAACCACCCGGGCATCGTCTTCGGGTCCACGAAGATGTTGCTCACGAACGTCAGCGGGAACATCACCATCATGCTGACCCCCGCCACCGAGTTCGGCGTGCGCAGGATCAGGCTGAGCATCGTCCACAGCCACGACAGGCAGAACGAGAACACCAGCAGCAGCACCACCGAGAGCATCACCCCGACGGCGCCACCCTCCGGTCGGAACCCTAGGACCAGTCCGAGCGTGATCACGATCGCCGACCCGATCGAGTAGCGCATCACATCGCCGAGTAGGGCGCCGACCAGCGGCGACGGTCGCCACACCGGAAGTGACCTGAACCTGTCGAACATCCCCTTCTGGATGTCGGTGTTCAGCGTAATGCCTGTGTTCATGGTGATCATGACGTTCGCCTGCACCAGGATCCCGGGCAACAGGAATTGCAGGTACTCCTGAGTCGACCCGGCGAGCGCGCCACCGAACAGGTAGGTGAACATCAGCGTGAACATGATCGGGAACATGGTCACGTCGACGAGCTGCTCCGGGACGTGTTTGATCTTCAACAAAGCGCGCCAGCCGAATGTCAACGAGGTGAGCACCGGGCCGGGGCGAGACGGCCGCTCACCGGCCAACAGCACACTGCGCAGCGCGTCCTCGGTGACGGGCGCCGACGCCTGCTCCGCGGACGTGGCAGTCATGCGGCCTCCTCCTCGGGTGTCTCCTCGGCGGCGTGTCCGGTCAGGGTGAGGAACACCTCGTCCAGGCTCGGCTGGCCGAGCGCGAACTCGGTGACGTCGATGCCGCTGCGGGACAGCTCGGCCAGGGACCGGGCGACCCGTTCGGGGTCGGAGATCCGCGCGGACAGCGCGGCCGGGTCAGCGGACGGCTCAGCCGGCACCTCGAGGACGCCGGCGAGGACCCGCTCTGCCTCGGCCCGCTGCTCGGGCGCACGTAGCCGTACGTGCAGCGAGCCGGCGCCGACCGATGCCTTGAGCTCGCCGCTCGAGCCCTCGGCGATCACCTTCCCGTGGTCGATCACCGCTATCCGGTCGGCCAACTGGTCGGCCTCGTCGAGGTACTGCGTGGTCAGCAACACGGTGGCGCCCTCGGCGACCATGCCCCTGACGATCTCCCAGACCTGGTTCCTGCTGCGCGGGTCGAGCCCGGTCGTGGGCTCGTCGAGGAAGATCAGTTCGGGGGTCACGACCAGGCTCGCCGCGATGTCGATGCGCCGGCGCATCCCGCCGGAGTACTTCTTCACCTGCCGGTCGGCCGCCTCGGCAAGACCGAACGCGTCGAGCAGGTCGGCCGCCCGCTCCCTGCCTCGGCGGCGTGAGTAGCCGAGCAGCCTGGCGAGCAGCAACAGGTTCTCCACCCCGGTGAGGTCTTCGTCGACCGACGCGAACTGTCCGGTGAGGCCCACCCTGCTCCGCACCGCCTGGGCGTCACGCACGACGTCGTAGCCGAGCACTTGCGCCTCTCCGGCGTCGGGGCGCAGGAGCGTGGCCAGCATGCGGATCGTGGTGGTCTTGCCCGCCCCGTTCGGACCGAGCACGCCGTACACGGCCCCGGCGCTCACGGCCAGGTCGACACCGGCGACCGCGTGGGTCTTGCCGAAGCTCTTCTTCAACCCTCTCGTCTCGATCGCGAGCTTTCCCATGGGTTCGATTCCTTCTCCCGGTGTTGCGAACGGATTGGTAGAGACTAGTCCAGTTTGACTACTT
>NZ_BJVJ01000151.1 GCF_007989085.1 Pseudonocardia sulfidoxydans NBRC 16205 | reverse complement strand
TCTTCGCGGTGCGACGTGTCCATCGGGCAGGGCCCCTTCGGGGCGATCACCCATCTGGCCGGGCAGGAGAGGGGCTCCTCCTGTTCAGAGCAGGCCGGCGGCGGTCATGGGGTGTCGGCTCCTGTCTGGGGCTGGGCCGGGTCGAGCTGGGCCCGGTCGAGCTGGGCCCGGAGGTCGGCGAGTTGTTCGTCGTGGCGGGCCCGGAGGTCGGCGAGCTGCTCGTCGTGGCGGGTTCGGGCATCGGCGAGGCGTTGCTCGGCGTGGGCGGTGGCTGCGGCGGTGGCGGTGGTGGCGGCCTCGCGCAGGGCGGTGGTCTGCGCGGTGGCGGCGGCGAGTTCGGCGCGGGCGGCGGCGGCGCGTTCGGCCTGGTCGCGGGCGTCGTCGCGGGCCGCGGTGAGCTGGTCGGTGAGCGAGGAGATGGTGAGGTCGTCGCGGGCGGTGCGCTGTTCGGCGAGTTCGGCGCGGCGGCGTTGTTCGCCGAGTTCGCGGCGTTCGGTCGCGAGCGCGGCGCGGGTTTCGTCGCGGGACTCGGTGACGTCGGCCAGGTGCTGGGTGGTGGCGGCGAGCTCGGTGCGCGCATCGTCGCGTGCGGCTTCGGCCGCGGCGAGCCGGCTGGTGAGGCGCTCGACCTCGCTGTGAGCTTCGGTCAGGGCAGTGGTGGTGGTGGTGGCGTCGGCCTCGGCTGCGGCGAGCGCGGTGTGGGTCTCGGCCACCTCGTCGGCCAGTGCTGTGGCGGTGCGTTGGTGCTGGTCGCGTTGGTCGCGGGCCTCGTCGAGCTCGGTCAGGGCTTGCTCGGCGATGTCTTCGGCGGCGGTCTGGGCGGCGCGGGCGTCTTCGGCGGCGCGTTCGGCGGTGACGGCACGGGCGAGCGCGTCCTCGGCGGCGGCGTCGGCGGCGTCGATGCGTGTGCGGGCTTCGCGGTGGGCGGCGTCGACCTCGGCGGTGGCGGAGTCGGGGTCGGCGGCGATGTGCAGGGCCTCGACGAGCTGGACCAGCAGGGGCTGGAGCTGGCGGTCGACGAGGTTGCCCAGCTGTTCGTGCAGCTTGGCCACGTCGGCGCGGGCCTGGGTGACCGGGTGTGGGGGAGTGGGCGTGCCCGTCGGGGCCGGCGGGTGGCTGCCGGGGGCGGGGACCGTGATCGCTCCGCTGGCCACCCGGTAGGCGCTGTAGGCGGCGTGGCGCAGCCCGTCGACCACCTGCTGGCAGTACTTCGGTTTGCGGCCCGTGCCGGAGTAGTCCATGACGTTCGGGCACCCGCCCGGCATCGGGAACTCGCAGGGGACCGTCGGGACCTGCGCGCCGCAACCCACCACGCCACCGCCCGCGTTGCTCTCGCTCACGCCCCACACCCTAGCCATTTCATAGCATAACGGCAACTTTCATAGCATCGCATTTCATCACAACGCGATGCTATGCTATGAAACGAGCACAAGATAATGTCGCTTATCTTGTAGATCGGCCCGGCGGCCGGTAGCGTTCGTCGTCGGCCTGGGCGGCGTCGTGGGCGGCCCCCGCCGCTGCCAGCGCGGGTATCGAGCTTGGGTTCGTGCATGCCGGTGCTGAGCGGCGGGCTACCGCTGGCGGACGTCGGACGAGGGTCATGCTCGGCGCCGCCCCGCGGGCGGGGCTCTGCGGCTCGTGGCGCTTGGGCCGGGGGCTCTCACGCGTGAGCGTGAGCTTGGTCGCCGTGCTGCTCCTCGGGGCTTGTGCTGTACCGCTGGGCCCGTCGTGTCCGGGCGGTGCACGGGCTATCGTGATCACGCCGACGGTTCGTGCAACTCCTCACGGGAGCGGCACGAGGCAAGAGGGAACCCGGTGCGAGTCCGGGACTGCCCCGCAGCGGTGAGTGGGAACGACCGCCGTCAGAAGCACTGGGAACGAGCCCGGGAAGCGACGGCCACTAGGACCGGCAGGACCATCTGCCACGCCCACGAGTCCGAATACCTGCCGCCGGTGCGTGTGCCGACCGGCGCGCGCTGATCCGTGGCCTCGCCGGGTGGGCCCGACGGACCTCGGGCACACGTGTGCCCGCGGCGTCCCTCCCGCGGCGGCCCGGGTCTCCCACCGCTCGCGAGGAGAGAGCAGTGCCAGACACCGTCCCGTCGACGACCCGGGGAACGCGCCCCCGCCTCGGGTCGACCGTGCTCGGATACCCCCGGATCGGCCCCGACCGTGAGCTCAAGCGCGCTGTCGAACGCTACTGGCGTGGCGACATCGGTGCCGCCGAGCTGCGCGCCATCGCCGCGTCGCTTCGGGCGGCCACCCGCGCCGAGCTGCGCGACGGGGGCCTGGGTTCGGTACCCGGTAACACGTTCTCGTTCTACGACCAGATGCTCGACGCGGCGCTGACGGTCGGCGCCGTGCCGACCCGGTTCGCGGGCCTCGCGGCGGGTGACCCGCTCGACCTGCTGTTCGCGATGGCCCGCGGCGCCGCGGGTGCGCCCGCGCTGGAGATGACCAAGTGGTTCGACACCAACTACCATTACCTGGTCCCCGAGATCGGGCCCGGCACCCGGTTCCGGCTCGCAGACCGCACCCCGGTCACCGACTTCCTGGAGGGACGCCGGCAGGGGATCACCACACGCCCGGTGCTGGTCGGGCCGGTGACGTTCCTGCTGCTCTCGAAGGCCGCCGACGGCGCGCCCGACGGGTTCGCCCCGCTCGACCTGCTCGACTCGTTGCTCGACGTCTACGCCCGGCTCCTGACCGAGCTGTCCGGGGCAGGAGCAGAGTGGGTGCAGCTCGACGAGCCGGCGTTCGCCGCGGACCGCACGCCGGCCGAGCTGGCCGCGCTGCGCCGCGCCTACGACCGCCTCGGCGGGCTTGCCGACCGGCCGGGGTTGCTCGTCGCGGGCTACTTCGGCCCGCTCGGGGACGCCCTGCCGGTCCTGGCGAACGCACCGATCGACGCCATCGCGCTCGACCTGGTGGCCGGGACGGCTGACGTCGACACGGCCGGGGCACTCACCGGGCTGCGCGACAAGACCGTGCTGGCCGGCGTCGTCGAGGGCCGCAACGTCTGGCGCACCGACCCCGACGGCGCGCTGTCGCGGGCGGCGACGCTGTTGGGGACGGCAGGCCGCGTCGAGATCGCGACGTCGTGCTCGCTGCTGCACGTGCCCTACGACGCCTCCCGGGAGACGGGACTCGACGCCGACCTGCGCGAACGGCTCGCGTTCGCGCGCGAGAAGGTCGCCGAGGTCGTGCTGCTCGGGCGGGCGCTCGACGGGGAGGACGTCACCGCCGAGCTCGTCGAGGCACGTGTGCGGGCCGCGCGTCCGGCCGGTCGTGACGACCGGGTCCGCGCCCGCCTCGACGCGTTGGGGCCCGACCACTACCGGCGTGCCGCAGGCGACGTTCGGGCCAAGGCACAGGCCGACACGCTGCGGCTGCCGCCGGTGCCGACCACGACGATCGGGTCGTTCCCCCAGAACGCGGACATCCGCACCGACCGGGCCGCGCACCGCGCGGGCCGGATCGATGACAGCGAGTACGAGCGTCGGATGCGCGCCGAGATCGAGCGCGTGGTGCGGCTGCAGGAGGACATCGGGCTGGACGTCCTCGTCCACGGCGAACCCGAGCGCAACGACATGGTGCAGTACTTCGCCGAGCACCTCGGCGGCTTCGCGACGACCGCGCACGGCTGGGTCCAATCCTACGGTTCACGCTGTGTCCGGCCGCCGGTGCTGCACTCCGACGTGTCGCGACCGGAACCGATGACCGTCGGGTGGAGCACCTACGCCCAGTCGCTGACGTCGCGACCGATGAAGGCCATGCTGACCGGGCCGGTGACGATCCTGGCCTGGTCGTTCGTGCGTGACGACCAGCCGCTCGGCGACACCGCCCGGCAAGTCGGGCTGGCCCTGCGCGACGAGGTGCGCGACCTGGAGGCGGCCGGTCTGCGGATCGTGCAGGTCGACGAACCGGCGCTGCGGGAGCTGCTGCCGTTGCGTGCGGCGGACCAGCCAGCGTACCTGGAGTGGGCGATAGACTCGTTCCGGCTCGTCACCGGCGGGGTGTCCGACTCCACCCAGGTGCACACCCACCTGTGCTACTCCGAGTTCGGCGAGGTCGTCGGCGCGATCGACGGCCTCGACGCCGACGTCACGACCGTCGAGGCCGCACGCTCGCGCATGGAGGTGCTCTCCGAACTGGGCTCGGGAGTCCCGCGCGCGCTCGGCCCGGGCGTCTACGACGTGCACTCGCCCGAGGTGCCGTCGCAGGCGTCGATCGCGCTGCTGCTGCGGGCGGCGCTGGACCAGATCGGCCCGCAGCGGTTGTGGGCCAATCCCGACTGCGGTCTGAAGACCCGCGGGGAGGCGGAGGCCGTCGAGACCCTGCGCAACCTCGTCGCCGCGGCCGCGGTGGTCCGCGAGGCGGGGTAGCGGCCGTGCGCCCCGGGGGCGGCGGTTGCGGCCTCCCCCGGGCACTCGGCGTCACGTTCAGGCGGAGCGCGTGCCGGTCCGACGATTCGCCGCGCCT
>NZ_BJVJ01000150.1 GCF_007989085.1 Pseudonocardia sulfidoxydans NBRC 16205 | reverse complement strand
CCTCCACACCTCTTCCGGGAGTGCGGGTCCGGGACGTGCGGTGGGCGTCGGCACGCCAGCGCTGCGCCGTCTCGCGGACGACGCCGAAGCGGCGCATCAACTCCGACGCATCCGCCCCGGCTGCGGCGGCGCGTCGGCCTGCTGCGGCGCGTTCGCGCTGCCCGTCCGGCGGTAGCAGCCCGGCCCGGACGTCGACCAGCTCGACTCCGAGGCGGTGACGAAGCGCGGTCCGTTCGGCCGGGGTCGTGCCGCCGGCGATCCCGTCCGGCAGCGCCTCCAGGGCGTAGTCCAGGCACTGGGCGCGGACGGGGCAGCCGGCGCAGACGCGCTTGGCCGCAGTGACTTGGCGGTCGAAGGCGGTGCCGCGGTCGGTCTCAGGGAAGAACAGGTCCGGGTCGATCTGGACACACAGTGCGTCCGCCCGCCAGTTCCGGACCTCGTTGCGTGCGGCGGTCATCCGACCGCTCCCGAACCCGCCGGCGCCTCACCGTTCAGCGCGGGAGTGGTCGATTCGTCCACCGTCGACAGGAACGACGCGACCGCATCCGGCAACCCCTGCCCCGCCGGGGTCGCCACGAACAGCACCAGCGCGACCAGCGAGAACACCACCGCACCCATCGGGACGCGGCACTTCGCGCAGATCACCGCGCCGACGATCGCGAACAGGATCAGCACACCCACGCTGCTCATGCCGTGGTCCCGGACTGCGCGGCCCACTCGCCGGCCTCGACGATGGTCCGATCAGCGATGGCCGCATCTGCCATCGCATCGACCGCCTTCGCCGGCACGATCAGTCGGCCACGAATCCGCACCGCGGGGAACTCTCCCGCCGCGATCGCGCGGTAGACCGTCATCGTCGACATCCCGAAGATCTCGGCAACCTCCGCAACGCTGTAGAACCGTGGCGCGGCAGACACCCCGGGGTCCGTTGCCCTCGCTACTCGCATCGTCACTCCGTTCTGTACATGTTAGGAACATGTACTGCACAAGGTAGGTATGAGTGGGGCCTCTGTCAACGCCCGCTGTCTCGCGTTCCTCAAGGTTGCTGCAGCGGAAGGGGTCGGCGGCAGATGACGCGGGGTGACGCGAGATGACGCGGTCGGCGCATCAGGGTTGATTCCTGCAGCTCAAGACGCCATCGTGATCATTACGGCGAACGGGGGAGCAATGCTGAGCCGACTGGCGCAAGCACGTGCCGAACGCGGCTGGAAGAAAGCACGCCTTCTGCACGAGCTTCGAGCCGCCGCTGCACGCCGGAACGAGACGCTGCCCAAGGACGAGAGCCTCGGCCGCACCGTCGCCGCATGGGAGAACCAAGGCCGCGCGGTCGGCGACTTCTACCGCGAACTCCTGTGCGAGGTGTACGGGCAGTCGGCTGCCGATCTTGGGATCGCCGAAACTCCTGCGCCCGCTCCCCAACCGCAAATTGACTGCACTGCAACGGCAACGATCCCGCAGTTCAGCAAGCTCGACTCAGGGCTTGTCGGACTGCTTCGCGGGCAGACCCAGAGCATTCGGCTACTCGACCGCCGACTCGGCGGTCAGTCCATCTTTGAGCAGGCCAGAGCGCACGTAGACAATGTCGAGCGCCTCGTCCGGTACGCGCTACCCGGCGGCCATCGCGACGCAGCCGCCGCCGAGCTCAGCCAGGCCGCCGCCCTCGCCGGCTGGCAGGCTCTCGATCTCGGCAACCTGGGTGAGGCGTGGCGACTCCACGAGATCGCAACGGCCGCGGCCCGAGAGAGTGGCGACGGTGCTGGGCTCGCCTACGCCCGGGCGCAGCAGGCCTATGTGCTGCTCGACAGCGACCGATCTGCTGACGCCCACAGCCTGATCATCGCGGCGCGTGAGCGCCTCGACGGACCCGTGCCGAACTCGCTGGTCGCCTGGCTGCACGCCGCGGAGGGCGAGGCACTCGCCGCCCTAGGGGATCGAGACGCCGCTTTCCGTGCCCTCGACGCTGCCGACGCGGAATTGCCCGATCACGCAGACGACGCGCTTCCCTATCTGATGCTCGACGCCGGTCACCTCGCCCGGTGGCGCGGCCACTGCCTCGCCCGGCTCGGCGAAACGTCCGCGATCGATGACCTGGACAACGCACTCGACGCCATGGGCGAGGGCAACTACGGCCGGGCCGAGGTCAGCCTCCGCGTGGACCTTGCCCTGGCACACAAGGCGCGCGGCGATCGGACTGAGTCCCATCTTCACGCCCAGCGGGCTGCCGACCTCGCTGGCCGGACCGGTTCCGCCCGCCAGCGACGCCGGATCGACGAGCTACTGAGCGCCTGAGCGAGCACCGCGCCCGCTCAACGCCAAGACGTGCAGGAGCCCGACGAGCGACCCAGAATTGACGATGCGGCCCGTCGCGATCAGGTCCGGAACGTCCGCCAGGTCAACCCACTCGAAGCGGCCCTCGTTGACCTCGGTCGCCTCTCCGATGCGTTCCGCACCCCTGGAGAGGAAGACGTGGTGTGCGTTGCGCACCATGCCGATCATCGGCTCGAACGTCACGAGATGTTCTACCGAACGAGCTCGGTAACCCGTCTCTTCCTCGACCTCACGAGCAGCCGTTTCGGCCGGCGTCTCGTCGGGGTCGAGGAGACCTCCGGGCAGCTCCCAGTTCCACACGTCCGGCACGAAGCGATGCCGCCACGCCAGCAGGACACGCTCGCCGGCATCGTCAAGGACGACCGTCATTGCTGCCGCGGGGAGCACGACCGTGTGGTGCTCGAAACGCTCACCCGACGGCATGGAGATGTCAGCAAGGCCGACCGTCACCCACTCGTTCTCGTAGACCGGCCGCTCGCTGTGCACGATCCACCGCTGCGCCTCGTCGTCCGGCCGTGTCATGGAGGAGACGGTATCCGGCCAGATCGACATCACATCCGGCCCCACCGGCTGCGACCCGGAGCTACTGCGGCGCTCTGAAGGCGCCCGCGCCTTGGCGCACAACAACAACGCCTTCATCGACGAGTCGCTGATATGCCTTCCTGACGGTGTTCCGCGAGACGCCGTATTCGGCTACGAGAGCAGCCTCGCTGGGGAGCAGATCATCTACTCCGAACTCTCCTCCGTCGATGCGTTGCGCCAACGCTGCGGCGATCCGCTCGTAGGCAGTCGTGGGAGCCGGCGAGCTAGTGCCGACGACACGGCGACCCTGTCCCGGGACGACCTCGATCCGTCCCTCGTCGACCAGCAGCGCCAGCGCCGCTCGGACCGTCCCACGCGCCACCTGGTGGCGTTCGCAAAGCGCAAGCTCCGAGGGAAGCATCTCGCCTGGTCGCAACTCGTCGTTCTCGATCGACCGACGC
Organism: Pseudonocardia sulfidoxydans NBRC 16205; assembly: GCF_007989085.1. Classification (GTDB taxonomy): domain Bacteria; phylum Actinomycetota; class Actinomycetes; order Mycobacteriales; family Pseudonocardiaceae; genus Pseudonocardia; species Pseudonocardia sulfidoxydans. The sequence continues at coordinate 1,662 of NZ_BJVJ01000150.1, read as the reverse complement.
AGCTCGTCGGCGATCTTGCGGTAGGTGCCGCGGGCTGCCACGTCGAGACTGCTCCTGTCGAAAGCGATGACGAGCTCGAAGGCTAACCCCAATACGCCTCTCATATGGTCCACCTCGGCCGCGGGCGGTCATCCCCAACGGAGGATCGCAAGCACCTCGCTGGAGCCGGGTCGGCAGACTTCGAGCTCATAACCGCCGCGCCCGTCGGTCGCTCCGCCGTCGAAGTCGATCGCGGCGATGCTGGCCGCGTGCGACTCGAAGGAGTCCGGCTCCTCGATCGAGGCTCGAACCATGCGCGGCCGGCATCTGACGCCTTCGTCACTGACCAGCGTCACCGACCAGTACGAGCCTGCAACATCCGGCGTCGGAGCCGGCGCGATACTTGCCTCCGGCTCGGCCGGTACTGCAAGCGCGCGGACGCGAAGCCGCCGCTGCCCATCGTTCACCAACAGCCCCCAGGACTTGGCCAGCGCGACCGCACGACGCGCCGTCGACAGCGAGACATCGTGAGCGTCAGCGATCTCTTGAGCTGTCGGAGCGACAGCCCCGACCGCCAGCTCGCCGTCCTGGACCTGCTTGGCCAACGCGGCTGCGACGAACTCGTAGGGGTGCGTCGGGTTGGCCCTTGCCCACGCCGCCGTGTCCGCAGCTGTCGGCCGCTGGGGCATCCGCGCCGTCAGGCTGACCGCTGCCCGTTGATCCGCCTCTGACACCCACGCCGCATACGTGCGAAGAGTTGTGATCCCGCCGCCGCTGTGCCCGAGGCGACCGGCGACCGTTCGGATATCCACGCCCGCGGCGATGAGCTCCGTCGCGGTGTAGTGCCGGAGCTTGTGCAGGTTCGTGTCGATCCCGAGCCGACTCACAAGGCGGTCGTATCGCTGTCCATAGGTGCCGGGGAGCATCAAGGTCGACCCATCCGGAGCCCCAGAGAAAACGAAGGAGTCCGGGTCGAGACTCAGTCCCAGCGAGGCCACTCGATCGACACGTCGCTGATAGTGCTCCTGGAGCACCGCGACGGTCTCCTTATCGAGCGCCATGCGCCGTTGCTGATGATTCTTCAGTTCGGCTTCAACGAGTCGACCGTGCTCCTTGCGGATCGCGTGCTCCAGCCAGAGCGTCTCTCGGCCGGGCTCCAGGTCCACGGAGGACCAACGGACCGCACAGATCTCACCCCGTCGCGCGCCGGTCGTCATGGCCACCCAAAGCGTTGCGCCCCAGTCCGCGTCGCGCCACGCCTCGTTGAGGATTCGCGCAGCCTGCGCGGGCGACGGCGGTCGCGGCTTCCCCGCCGGCGCTGCAGGCGGCTCACCCTGCCCGACCGGGCTAGCTCCGACCCACCGCCAGCGCACAGCCTTCCGGTAGGCGCCGGACAAGATGAAATGCATATGCCGGACGGTCGACGCCTCAAGCGGCTTGCACTTGTGGGGACGGCATCGATCGTCGCACTCGTGATCGCGGCCGACGCGATGGTCGATCATCGGCCGGCCGTCGCAGTGCTTCCTGCATCGACGCAGGTCCGCGTAGAACGAATCGAGCGTGTCGGCATCGAGAGCGCCAACCTTGAGGCGGCCGAGCTTGGGCGAGATGTGGTTGCGCACGTACCCGCGGTAGAGCTCCAGGGTATTTGGCGCGCCATCGAACTGGTCGAGGTACTTCTTA
>NZ_BJVJ01000149.1 GCF_007989085.1 Pseudonocardia sulfidoxydans NBRC 16205 | reverse complement strand
CAGTTCCGAACGCACAAAAAAGGGATGGCCCCGGACCGAAGTCCGGGACCATCCCCTTCACATTTGATGTCGGCGGCGACCTACTCTCCCACACCCTGGCGAGTGCAGTACCATCGGCGCTGGAGGGCTTAGCTTCCGGGTTCGGGATGGGACCGGGCGTTACCCCTCCGCCATAACCACCGACAACACTATTCAATTCAAACTATCCAATTCAACCGTCTTTCACGACCCGCCGAAGCAGCCGGCACAAGGCCAACAACTCCGACCGGCACTCAACCCCTCCACCACACAGTGAAGAATGGGTTGTGTGCTCAGGGTCACACAGTGGATGCAAACAACACGTTGTGGCAAGCCCTCGGCCTATTAGTACCAGTCAACTCCACCCCTCACAGGGCTTCCATCTCTGGCCTATCAACCCAGTAGTCTGCTGGGGGCCTTAACCACGCAAGGTGGTGGGAGACCTCATCTTGGAACGAGCTTCCCGCTTAGATGCCTTCAGCGGTTATCCCTTCCGAACATAGCCAACCAGCCATGCCCCTGGCGGGACAACTGGCACACCAGAGGTTCGTCCGTCCCGGTCCTCTCGTACTAGGGACAGCCTTCCTCAAGTCTCCTACGCGCGCGGCGGATAGGGACCGAACTGTCTCACGACGTTCTAAACCCAGCTCGCGTACCGCTTTAATGGGCGAACAGCCCAACCCTTGGGACCTACTCCAGCCCCAGGATGCGACGAGCCGACATCGAGGTGCCAAACCATGCCGTCGATATGGACTCTTGGGCAAGATCAGCCTGTTATCCCCGGGGTACCTTTTATCCGTTGAGCGACACCCCTTCCACCAGGAGGTGCCGGATCACTAGTCCCGACTTTCGTCCCTGCTCGACCCGTCGGTCTCACAGTCAAGCTCCCTTGTGCACTTACACTCAACACCTGATTGCCAACCAGGCTGAGGGAACCTTTGGGCGCCTCCGTTACTCTTTGGGAGGCAACCGCCCCAGTTAAACTACCCACCAGGCACTGTCCCTGAACCAGATCATGGCCCGAGGTTAAGACACCCAATTCGACCAGAGTGGTATTTCAACAACGACTCCACAACCACTGGCGTGGCCACTTCACAGTCTCCCACCTATCCTACACAAGCCGAACCGAGCACCAATACCAAGCTGTAGTAAAGGTCCCGGGGTCTTTCCGTCCTGCCGCGCGTAACGAGCATCTTTACTCGTAGTGCAATTTCGCCGAGTCTCTGGTCGAGACAGCGCCCAAGTCGTTACGCCATTCGTGCAGGTCGGAACTTACCCGACAAGGAATTTCGCTACCTTAGGATGGTTATAGTTACCACCGCCGTTTACTGGCGCTTAAATTCTCCGCTTCGCCCCCAAAGGGACTAACAGGTCCTCTTAACGTTCCAGCACCGGGCAGGCGTCAGTCCGTATACATCGTCTTGCGACTTCGCACGGACCTGTGTTTTTAGTAAACAGTCGCTTGGGCCTGGTCTCTGCGACCGCCAACCCCTAGCCCGCAAAGAGCTTCAAGGTCAACGGCCCTCCTTCTCCCGAAGTTACGGAGGTATTTTGCCGAGTTCCTTAACCAGAGTTCACTCGATCGCCTCGGTATTCTCTACCTGACCACCTGTGTCGGTTTAGGGTACGGGCCGCAACAGCACTCGCTAGAGGCTTTTCTCGGCAGCATGGGATCACCCTACTTCGCCTCAATCGGCTACGCATCACCTCTCACCCACGACATCAAAGTCAGACACCCGGATTTACCTGGATGTCGGGCTACAGGCTTGCACCAGGACAACCAACGCCTGGCGGGACTACCCTCCTGCGTCACCCCATCGCTTGCCTACTACCGGATCGGGCCCCACGCTCCACCCACAAACCAACCCGAAGGTCAGTAAAGGGCTTCGGATGGTTAGCATCACCGGCCTCGACACGGACGCACCATCACGGGCACGGGAATATCAACCCGTTGTCCATCGACTACGCCTGTCGGCCTCGCCTTAGGTCCCGGCTCACCCTGGGCGGATTAACCTGGCCCAGGAACCCTTGGTCATTCGGCGGCAGAGGTTCTCACTCTGCATTCGCTACTCATGCCTGCATTCTCACTCGCACACCCTCCACACCTGGCTTACGCCGGCGCTTCACCGGATGCACGACGCTCCCCTACCCAACCCAACAAAAGTCGGATTGCCACGGCTTCGGCGGTGCACTTGAGCCCCGCTACATTGTCGGCGCAGGACCACTTGACCAGTGAGCTATTACGCACTCTTTCAAGGATGGCTGCTTCTAAGCCAACCTCCTGGTTGTCTGGGCGATCCCACATCCTTTCCCACTTAGCACACGCTTAGGGGCCTTAGCCGGTGATCTGGGCTGTTTCCCTCTCGACTACGAAGCTTATCCCCCGCAGTCTCACTGCCACGCTAGAAATACCGGCATTCGGAGTTTGGTTGACTTCAGTAAGATTTTGGTCCCCCTAGGCCATCCAGTGCTCTACCTCCGGTACCCACCACGCGACGCTGCACCTAAATGCATTTCGGGGAGAACCAGCTATCACGGAGTTTGATTGGCCTTTCACCCCTACCCACAGCTCATCCCCCAGGTTTTCAACCCTGGTGGGTTCGGGCCTCCACCACGTCTTACCGTAGCTTCACCCTGGCCATGGGTAGATCACTCCGCTTCGGGTCTACACCCCGCGACTACACGCCCTATTCAGACTCGCTTTCGCTACGGCTACCCCACACGGGTTAACCTCGCCACGAAGCATAACTCGCAGGCTCATTCTTCAAAAGGCACGCCATCACCACCACGACGAATCGCAGCCCGGCTCTGACGGCTTGTAGGCACACGGTTTCAGGTACTCTTTCACTCCCCTCCCGGGGTACTTTTCACCTTTCCCTCACGGTACTAGTCCGCTATCGGTCACCAGGGAGTATTTAGGCTTAGCGGGTGGTCCCGCCAGATTCACAGCAAATTCCACGAGCTCGCTGCTACTCGGGAACAACATCCAAACCGCATGCAGTGTTTTCGCGTACGGGGCTCTCACCCACTACGGCGACCCTTTCCAGAAATCTTCCGCTAACACCACACAACGACTTCCCGAACACGGCAGTGTCCGAACGACGCCGTCCCACAACACCCCAACCGCAACGCCTGCCGGCTATCACACGACCAAGGTTTAGCCTCATCCGCTTTCGCTCGCCACTACTCACGGAATCACAATTGTTTTCTCTTCCTGTGGGTACTGAGATGTTTCACTTCCCCACGTTCCCCCTCATACCCTATGAATTCAGGCATGAGTGACACCCCATGACGGGTGCCGGGTTTCCCCATTCGGAAACCCTCGGATCACAGCTAGGTTGACAGCTCCCCGAGGACTATCGCGGCCTCCCACGTCCTTCATCGGCTCCTGATGCCCAGGCATCCACCGTGTGCCCTTACACACTTGACCACAACAAGATGCTCGCATCCACTATGCAACACTCAACACACAACCACACCCCACCAGACCAGCACCACCACAACCACCCACCCCGAACAACTCAGGGCCACCCCACCACAAAAGGCGAGACAAAACAGGCTGCGTTAGGACACCACCAGCAGGAGCGGACCAGAAAAAACAACCCCGAAAGGATGTCTTCTCAGGACCCAACAGTGTGCCAAGCTCTTCACGTTTCCGAATCGGCAGAAAATGTTCCACCCAGCCACACCACACACCAAAACCCCCGAACCAGGGGCCGGCACGCTGTTCACGGTGCGGAATCAGATGAAAGGAGAACCAACCTCGCGCGCAGCCCCGAAGGACTACCACCAGCCGGTTACTCTCACCACTCGGTGAGCTCCTTAGAAAGGAGGTGATCCAGCCGCACCTTCCGGTACGGCTACCTTGTTACGACTTCGTCCCAATCGCCAGTCCCACCTTCGACAACTCCCTCCCACAAGGGGTTAGGCCGTCGGCTTCGGGTGTTACCAACTTTCGTGACGTGACGGGCGGTGTGTACAAGGCCCGGGAACGTATTCACCGCAGCGTTGCTGATCTGCGATTACTAGCGACTCCAACTTCACGGGGTCGAGTTGCAGACCCCGATCCGAACTGAGACCAGCTTTAAGAGATTCGCTCCACCTCACGGTCTCGCAGCCCTCTGTACTGGCCATTGTAGCATGTGTGAAGCCCTGGACATAAGGGGCATGATGACTTGACGTCATCCCCACCTTCCTCCGAGTTGACCCCGGCAGTCTCCCATGAGTCCCCGGCATAACCCGCTGGCAACATGGAACGAGGGTTGCGCTCGTTGCGGGACTTAACCCAACATCTCACGACACGAGCTGACGACAGCCATGCACCACCTGCACACCAACCACAAGGGAAGCCCTATCTCTAGGGATGTCTGGTGCATGTCAAACCCAGGTAAGGTTCTTCGCGTTGCATCGAATTAATCCACATGCTCCGCCGCTTGTGCGGGCCCCCGTCAATTCCTTTGAGTTTTAGCCTTGCGGCCGTACTCCCCAGGCGGGGCGCTTAATGCGTTAGCTGCGGCACAGAGACCGTGGAATGGCCCCCACACCTAGCGCCCAACGTTTACGGCGTGGACTACCAGGGTATCTAATCCTGTTCGCTCCCCACGCTTTCGCTCCTCAGCGTCAGTATCGGCCCAGAGACCCGCCTTCGCCACCGGTGTTCCTCCTGATATCTGCGCATTTCACCGCTACACCAGGAATTCCAGTCTCCCCTGCCGAACTCCAGTCATGCCCGTATCGACCGCAAGCCCACAGTTAAGCTGCAGGTTTTCACGACCGACGCGACAGACCGCCTACGAGCTCTTTACGCCCAATAATTCCGGACAACGCTCGCACCCTACGTGTTACCGCGGCTGCTGGCACGTAGTTGGCCGGTGCTTCTTATCCAGGTACCGTCACTCACGCTTCGTCCCTGGCGAAAGAGGTTTACAACCCGAAGGCCGTCATCCCCCACGCGGCGTCGCTGCGTCAGGCTTCCGCCCATTGCG
>NZ_BJVJ01000148.1 GCF_007989085.1 Pseudonocardia sulfidoxydans NBRC 16205 | reverse complement strand
CCGAGCGCCTGATGAAACGCCACGTCATCGCCGCGGGCGACGACCTCATCACCCACCTCGAGTCACTCGGCATGGAACTGGCCTGAGCGCGCGTCGGCCCCGCCGGGAACCCGGCGGGGCCGTGCCGGCTCAGCCCGCGACGCCGGCGGCCGCCTCGTCGGCGACGATCCCGCGAGCCCGCAGGATGGGCATGACGTGCGTGCCGAACGACAGGATCGACTCCAGGTTGGGCGCGCCGCCCATCTCGATCTCGTCGCACCCGATCCCGACCAGCTCCTCGATCCGGTCGGCCACCTCCTCGTGGCTCCCGACCAGCGCCGGCGCCGCCCCCGAGCGGACCAGCATCGGGCCGATCCACAGGTTGGGCGCGACCTCGGCCCGCCCCGACGTGTCCGACAGGACCCCCATCAGGCGGGTCCGCGCGGCCGAGGCGTTCACCCCCGCCTTGGCGAAGATCGCCCGGGCGTCCTCGATCGTCTGCGGGTCGACACCGTCGAGCATCGCGTCGGCCGCGGCCCAGGCCTCCTCGCTCGTCTCCCGGCTCAGCACCGAGAACGACAGCGCGCAGCGCACGGTCCGACCGTGCTCGGCGGCGAGCGCCCGCACGTGGTCGAGCCTCTGCCGCGTCATCTCCAGCGGCTCGACGTAGGAGAGGTAGACGTCCGCGTGCCGGGCGGCGAACTGCATCGAGAGCTCCGACGATCCGCCGTAGTACACCGTCGGGGCGGGCGCGAACGGCGCGACCGACGCCTCCCGGACGTGGTGATGGCGCCCCTCGAACGTGAACGGTTCACCGCTCCACGCCCCCCGCATGATCGTGAGGAACTCACCGGCCTGCTCCAGCCGCTCGGCCTTGTCCCGCCAGTCGCCGTAGCGCTCGGCCGTGGCGCCGGGCACCCCGGGCGTGACGTTCAGCGTCAGCCGCCCGCCGGAGAAGCGCTGGTAGGTCGCGACCATCTGCGCGGCGAGCACGGGTGTGACGAGCCCCGGACGGAAGGCGACCATGAACCGCAGCCGTGAGGTCCGCGTCATCAGCGCCGACGCCGTGATCCAGGCGTCCTCGCAGGTGTGGCCCGTCGGCACCAGCACCGAGTCGTACCCCACGGCCTCCGCCGCCTGCGCGATCTCGGTGAGGAAGTCGAGAGTCGCGGGCCGGTAGGACGACCCGACGGCCGCCGCCGAGCGCGAGACGCCCGACCTCGCGTTCGGCGCGGCCGCGATGTGGTCGAGGAAGCGGCCCGCCTCGCCCGAGGTGGGGAGGTAACCGTGCACGGTCAGGGGCATCGGGTGCTCCTCTCGCGCGTGCGGAACCGGCCCCGGTCGAGCACGACGGTCCCGTCGCCCCGGACGACCTGGAACCGGGCCTCGCCGGGGGCGTCGGCCCACACCCGGACGACGAGCTCGTCCCCGGGGAGGACGACCGCGGAGAACCGCGCGGACATCGCCCCGAACCTGGTGGGGTCGCCGTCGCACAGCGACCGGACGAGCGCGCGCCCGGCGAATCCGTAGGTGCACAGCCCGTGCAGGATCGGTGCGGCGAAGCCGCCGCGCGCGGCGAACGCGGGATCGCTGTGCAACGGGTTGCGGTCGCCGCAGAGCCGGTAGAGCAGGGCCTGCTCGGGACGGGTCGAGAAGCGCACGACGTGGTCGGGCTCGCCGTCGGGACGCGCCCACGTCCCGGACGGGGCGGACGCGCCCCCGAACCCGCCCTCACCGCGGATGTACATCGACGACCCGCACCGCCACAGCACGTCACCGGTCGCGGGGTCCACGCCCTCGGACTCGGTCACCACTAGCGCGCCCTTGCCCTTGTCGTACATGCCGGTGACGGTGCGGAAGACCTCGGCGGAACCGGCGACCGGCAGCGGCGCGAACAGCTCGACCGACTGCTCCGCGTGCACCAGCGTCGCCCCGTCGTAGTCGCCGAGCGGCGGGACCAGGTCGCGGACCCCCAGCACCGTCGCGAACGTCGGGAACGCGCGCTGCGCGACACCCGCGGTGTTCTCCGTGGTGAGCGCGAGTTCGTCGAGCGGGTCGTGGCCCGCCCCGACGCCGAGCGCGTAGACGATGGCATCGTCGGCGGTCCAGGTCCGGGTTCCCGGCCCGAACCGCTTGCCGACCAGTTCGTGGTTCAACGTCATGTCGCCTCCAGAGCTCCTCGTCGTCGCAGGACCACCAGACCGTCGAGCGCCAGCGCCCCCTGGCCCTCGGGGAGCACCGCCAGCGGGTTGATCTCGGCCGACTCCAGCCGGTCCCCCGCGGCCAGCGCCAGCGCCCCCATCGCCTGCAGGGCCGCCACCACCGCCTCCCGGTCGGCGGCGGGCATCCCGCGCCACGCACCGAGGACGGCAAGGGTGCGCAGCCCATCGATCATGCGCTCGGCGTCGGAGCGGGTCAGCGGTGGGAAACCGACCACGGCGTCGTCGAGGACCTCGGCCATGACTCCGCCCGCGCCCAGCACGACCGTCGGGCCGAACTGCGGGTCGCGCTGCACGCCGACGATCAGCTCACGATGCCCGTGCACCTGCTCGACCACGAGGAACCCGGTGAGGTCGGGCGCCGCGGACCGCATCTCGTCGGCGGCAGCCGTGAGCCGGCCAGGGTCGGTGACCCCCAGCCGCACGAGCCCGAGATCGGACTTGTGCACGATCGTCGGGCTGACCCCCTTCAGGACCAGCGGGTAGCCGATCTGTTCCGCGGCCGCCGCCAGGTCGGCCGCGGCCGGGACGAACACCTCACGCGGTGTGGCGATGCCGGCCGCGGCCAGCACCGCCTTGCTCGATCGCTCGTCCAGCGGACCGGCGCCGTCGGGCAGCGACACCGACGGCACCGTCGACGGGTGCGGAGGGCGTGGGGCGCCCACGCGGGCGTGCCAGCGCAGCCAGTGCTGCAGCGCGCGCAGGCCGTGCTCGGTGCCCTCCAAGGCCGGGATGGCGGCCGGCCGCAGCTGTTCGTGGACCTCCGCACGCAGGTGCGCGTTGAGGTTGCAGAGGATGAAGGCGGGCTTGCCCGTCTCCTCCTGCGCGTCGGCCGCGAAGCGGGCGAGGTCCACGGCAATCGTCGGGGTGGGCTGCCAGTCGGGCCTCGTACCGTCGGACGACACGACGAGCGCTCCGACGTCGTCCTGGCCCCCGAGCACGGACAGGACGGTGCGGTAGCACTTCTCGTAGGGGATCGGACCCCACACGTCGGCGGGGTTGGCCATCGTCCGCGCCCACGAGCCGAGCTCGTCGACGATCCGTTCCTTCGCTACCGGCTCCAGTGGTGGGAAGTCCACGCCGATCGGCTCCGCCAGGTCCAGAGCCATCGAGAGCTCACCGCCGGAGCCCACGACGAACCCGACCCCGCTGCTCGACGGCCGGCGCGGCTGCCCGAACGCGACGATCGTCTCGACCATCTCGCCCAGGCTGCGCACCTCGCTGACGCCGCAGCGTTCGAGGAACGCGCTGTTGACGCGTTCGCTGCCGGCGAGCGCCCCGGAGTGTGCGACGACGTTGGCCCGGGAGGCGTCGGTCCGCCCGACCTTCAGCGCGATCACCGGTTTGCCCGACTCGAGCGCGCGCAGGGCGGCCGCCTCGAACCGCTTCGGGTCGCGGATCTGTTCCAGGAACATCGCGACGGTCGTGATCCGGTCGTCCTGGACGAGATGGTCGAGGTACTCGCCGGCCGTGGTCACCGACTCGTTGCCGGTGGACAGGAGCACGCCGATGCCAAAGCGGTCGGTCGAGGCGAGCAGGGCCGATCCCACGGATCCGCTCTGCGTGATCACGGCGACGCCGCCGCGGACCCGGTCGACGTCGGGGACGGCCCCCGAGTAGGTGCCCACGCCGAGCGCGGGAGCCATGAAACCCATGCAGTTGGGCCCGATGACGGCCATGCCGTGGTGGCGGGCCGTCCGCTGCAGCGCCTCCTCCAGCGGCGCCCCGTCCGGGCCGGGGTCGGCAAAGCCCATCGCGTAGATCGTCGCGGCCCGCACCCCGTGCCGGCCCGCCTGGTCGAGCAGCTCGACGGCCGAGGGGGCCGCGGTCACGATCGTCGCCAGGTCGACCGTCTCCGGCACGTCCGCCAGTGACGGGTAGCAGGGCATGCCCTCGAACTCGTCGTACTTGGGGTTGACGGCGTACACGGGGCCGTCGTAGCCGAGGGTGCGCAGGTTGCGCAGCGTGTCGCGGGCGTGCGCGCTGCGTGGGGACGCCCCCATGATCGCCACGGCCGACGGCTGGAAGATCGCGTTCATCCGAGTGGTCGGGCCGCTCTCGGCCGACCGCGGGACGAGCTCTGGCGAAGTCGTCATCTCACCGCTTCCCTGAGGTGTTCCGGCGGCAAGCAGTCCACCCCAGAAAACGGGATACTGTCAACCGATCTGCTCTCACACTCTGGATACGAAGTACCGTCTGCGCTACCGTCGAGGCCATGGCGATCAAGATTCACGGCTACGTCCCGTCAGCGGGAGACGCGCGCACCTTCCCCGGCCAGGCAGCCGCGGCGCGCAACCGTGACGACTACGTCGCCAGCGTCTCGCGCGGACGCGGTTCGCGGAAGCGCCCCGCCACTCTCGACTACATGACCCAGGCCTGCCTGGCCGCCGAGTACATGGGCGCCGACTCCGTCCTCGTGCCGATCGCCCCCGGCTGCGAGGACCCCTGGATGGTGGCGTCCACCCTGCTCGCGCGGACGACCACGCTCAAGTTCATGGTGGCCTTCCGGCCCGGACTGCTGACACCGGTGCTCACCGCGCAGATGATCGCCAGCTTCCAACGCCTCTCCGGCGGCCGGCTCACCCTCAACGTCACCCCCGGCGTGGCCGGGCCGACGGCCCACCGCTACGGCGAGTGGAAGACCAAGGCCCAACTGCTCGACCAGGCCGGCGAGTTCCTCACCGTCGTCAGGGGCGTCTGGGGCGACGAGCCGTTCGACTTCGAGGGGCGCTGGCACCACGTCGTCGGCGCCGCGGTCACCGCCCCCGACCCGGTGCCGCCGTTCTACTACGCAGGCTCCTCCGACGAGTCGATGGAGTTCGCCGCCCGCCACGCCGACGTCTACATGTCCTACGCCGAACCCCCGGAGATGGTCGCCGAGCGCATCGAACGGGTCCGCTCGCGGGCGGCCGACCTCAGCAGGCAGGTGCGATGCGCGCTGTCGTTCCAGGTCGTCGCGCGCGAGACGAGCGAGGAGGCCTGGGCCCAGGTCGACGCCTCGCTCGACGGGCTCGACCCCGCCGTCGTCGAGCGCTCGATGCAGATGATCGGGGCCAAGGGCCACGACCAGTCCGGCGCCCGCAGGCGCCTGCTGGGCAGGCTCGAAAGCTCCCCCACCAACGCCGTGATCTCACCCAACCTCTGGATCGGGCCGATGCTGCTGCGCCCCGGCTACGCGCCGGTGCTCGTGGGCAGCTACGCCGAGATCGCCGATCGGCTCCAGGAGTACGCCGAGCTCGGGTGCGACGAGTTCGAGTTCGGCGGGACCCCGTGCGTCGAGGACTTCCTCCGGTTCGGCGACCACGTCATGCCGCTGTTGCGCGACCGCGGACTGCTCGACGAACCGGACTCGCCGTCTCCTCGAGACCGTTCCGGCCACCGGGCGGCACCCACGACGTTGTCGGTCTGA
>NZ_BJVJ01000147.1 GCF_007989085.1 Pseudonocardia sulfidoxydans NBRC 16205 | reverse complement strand
TGCCGCCGTCGCGGCCGCCGGTGAGGTTCCAGATCAGCCACGTGTCGGTGTTGCCGAAGATGGCGTCGCCGCGCTCGGCCGCGGCCCGGGCCCCGTCGACGTTCTCCAGGATCCACTGGATCTTGCCGCCGGAGAAGTACGTGGCGGGCGGCAGGCCGGCCTTCTGCCGGATGGTGTCGCCCTTGCCGTCGCGCTCCAGCGCGGACGCGATCCGGTCGGTGCGGGTGTCCTGCCAGACGATCGCGTTGTAGTAGGGACGCCCGGTGTTGCGGTCCCACACGACGGTCGTCTCACGCTGGTTGGTGATGCCCAGCGCGCACAGGTCGTCGGCGGAGAGCCCGGTCTTGTTGAGGGTGCTCTGCAGGACCGCGGAGGTGCGCTCCCAGATCTCGACGGGGTTGTGCTCCACCCAGCCGGCCTGCGGCAGGATCTGCTCGTGCTCCAGCTGGTGGCGGCCCACCTCGTTGCCGGAGTGGTCGAAGATCATGAACCTCGAGCTGGTCGTGCCCTGGTCGATGGCGCCGACGAAGTCAGCCATGGATCGTCCTCTCAGGAGTTGGCGCGCGGCTCGGACACGGGCGGGGTGGGCAGGAGCTCCTCGTCCTTCGGCAGGTACCGGTCGATGAGCAGGATGAACAGCCCACCACCGATCAGGCCGCCGATGATCGGCGCGACGATGGGTAGCCAGAAGTAGAGATCGCCGTGTTGGTCCTGCATCGCTGTCGAGTACCCGGTGATCAGCGACGCGAGCCGCGGCCCGAAGTCACGGGCGGGGTTGATGGCGTATCCGGCGTTCGTGCCCCACGCCATGCCGATCGCGACGACCAGCAGGCCGACGACGACCGGGCCGAGGTTCGCCAGCGGCGGGTTGTTGACCGCCGTCGTCAGGGCGAAGATCACGAAGATGAGGATCGCGGTGCCGACGATCTGGTCGAGGAACGCCGTCGGGATGCCGATGCCGTCCGCGCCGTTGCCGGGCAGCGTCGAGAAGATGAGCTGCGACTTGATGGTGTGTCCGGGGTCGAACTTCGCGATCGCGTCGGCGTAGACGACGCGCACGATCAGCGCGGCGACGAAGGCGCCCAGGAACTGCGCCACGATGTAGGGCAGGACCTTCCGCCACTCGAAGCCCTTGAACGCGGCCAGCGCGATCGTGACCGCGGGGTTGATGTGGGCGCCCGACAGCCGTGCGGCCACGTAGACGCCGAGGGTGACGCCCAGGCCCCAGGCCCAGGCGATCGAGTCGTGGTCACCGAGGCTGCCGTCGGGTGTGGTGACGACCTGCGCCACCACGCCGACGCCGAACAGGATGAGGATCATCGTCCCGGCGAACTCGGCGCTGAGCTCGCCGAGCAATGTCTTCCGCATAGCGGTGCCCTCCTTCGGGGGGTTGCCGTGTCGTCGCCGGGAGCGTCGCCACACCCCTTCCGCCGGGCCTCTTCCGCCGGTCCCGTTCCCCGCGCGGGAACGGACGCTAGGAAGCTCCTGTGACGCGAGCAACCTGAGGTGTTCGTCAATGTCGAATCGGCATCGCCGAAACGGTCACATCCCGGGCGTTAGGCTCGGCGTGTGCCCGGCACGATCCAGTCGATCGAGCGGGCGGCCGCGGCGCTGCGGCTGCTCGCCAACACCGGGCGCCCGCTCGCGCTCGCCGAGCTCTCCGCCGCCCTCGACCTGCCCCGGCCCACCGCCCACGGCATCCTGCGCACCCTGCGCGAGGTCGGCTTCGTCGACCAGGACCCCAGCAGCTCGCTGTACTCCGTCGGCGCCGGGCTGGGCAGCCTCTCCACCCCCGGCTGGGACCGCCACGACCTGCGCTCGCGCTCCATGAACTGGGCCGACGCCCTCGCCGGCGGCACCGGCTGCGCCGTGTTCGTCGGGGTGCCAGACGGGCGCGTCGTCAGCCTCGTGCACCACGTCTTCCGGCCCGACGGCTCCCCGCAACGGCTGCGCACCAACGAGACCGTGCCCATGCACGCCACCGCGCTCGGCAAGTGCCTGCTCGCCTTCGCCCCGCTCGTGACGCCCGCCGCCCGTGACCTCGACCTGCACCGCTACACCGGCCGCACCGCCACCACCCCGGCGGCGCTGGAGAGCCAGCTCGTCGTCGCCCGCCGCCGCGGCTGCGCGACCGGGTTCGCCGAGTACACCCCGGGCGTCGGCGGGGCCGCGGTGCCGCTGCGCGGCGCGGGCGGGCTGGCCGTCGGGGCGCTGGCCATCAGCGGGCCGGTGGAGCACCTCTTCGGGTCGGGCGGCGTCGCCCGGGCCCGGCTCGTCGACCAGCTGACCGCCGCCGCCCGGGAGATCTCCGTGACGCTGGGGCACTCGTGAGCCGGGCTCGGCCGCCGCGGACGTGCACGAACGGCACAGTGACGCCATTCAGTTGCGCGACTGTGCCGTTCGTGCAAGTCGTGTGGGGCAGCGGCCGCGCCGGCTTCGGGGCGGGGCGCGATGAGTGAGCGGGTCGTCGCCGCGATCGACCAGGGCACCACGTCGACGCGCTGCCTGTTGTTCAACCGCGCCGGCCGGATGCTGGCGGTCGCCCAGCGCGAGCACCGGCAGCACTACCCGCGGCCCGGCCGCGTGGAGCACGACGTCGAGGAGATCTGGCGCAACGTCGCGTCGATCGTCCCGGCCGCGCTGCGCCGGGCCGGGCTGCGTCCCGAGAACATCGCCGCGCTGGGCATCGCGAACCAGCGCGAGACGACCGTCGTCTGGGACCGGCACACCGGGCTGCCGCTGGCGCGCGCGATCACCTGGCAGGACACCCGCACCGACGGCATCGTGGCCCGGCTGACGGCCGCGGGGCACGGGGAGCTGTTCTCGTCGGTGTGCGGGCTCGCCCCGGCGACCTACTTCGCCGGTCCGCGGCTGCGCTGGCTGCTTGACAACGTCCCCGGCGCGCGGGCGGGCGCCGAACGCGGCGACGTCCTGTTCGGCACGATGGAGACCTGGCTGATCTGGCGGCTCACGGGCGGGCCGGACGGCGGCGTGCACGTCACCGACGTCACCAACGCGAGCCGCACGATGATGATGGACATCCGCACCCGGGAGTGGTCGCCGAAGCTGCTGGCGGCTCTCGACGTCCCCGAGCGGATGCTGCCGCGCATCCGGTCGAACTCCGAGGTCTACGGCACGTGCACCGCCGTGCTGCCGGGCGTCCCGGTCGCGGGGGCGCTGGGCGACCAGCAGGCGGCGCTCGTCGGCCAGACGTGCTTCGCGCCGGGCGAGGCCAAGTGCACCTACGGCACCGGCGCGTTCCTGCTGATGAACACGGGGACGCGGATGGCGGAGTCGACGCACGGCCTGATCCCGACGATGGGTTACGTCCTCGGCGACGACGCCCCCGTGTACGCGCTGGAGGGCTCGATCGCGATGACGGGCTCGCTGGTGCAGTGGTTCCGCGACTCGCTCGGCCTGATCGACACGGCCCCGCAGATCGAGACGCTCGCGCTCACCGTCCCCGACAACGGCGGCTGCTACATCGTCCCCGCGTTCTCGGGGCTGTACGCGCCGCGCTGGCATCCCGACGCGCGCGGCGTCATGGTCGGCCTGACGTCCTACATCGACAAGGGGCACCTGGCGCGTGCGGTGCTGGAGGCGACGGGCTGGCAGACGCGCGAGGTCGTCGACGCCATGAACGCCGACTCGGGCCTGCCGGTGACGAGGCTGAAGGTCGACGGCGGGATGACGGCCAACCACCTGCTCATGCAGTTCCTCGCCGACGTGCTCGACGTGCCGGTGGAACGCCCGCTGGGGTCGGAGGCGGTGTCGCTGGGCGCGGCGTACGCGGCGGGGCTGGCCGTCGGTCACTGGTCGAACCTGGAGACGTTGCGCGCCAACTGGCACCGGGCCGCGGCCTGGGAGCCGGCGATGGACCCGGGGCTGCGCCGTCGCGAGCACGCCAACTGGGGACGTGCGGTCGACCGCAGCTACGACTGGGTCGAGCCCTCCTGAGCCGTCAGGACAGGCCGGGGCCGCCGACGGGGGAGAGTTCGATGAACTCCGGCGGGCCCGCGAGCAGCCCCAGCACCGACCCGAGGCCGGCCTCGCCGAGGTCGCGGTTGAGCGCCGCCTCCGACGCGGCCTCGTCGCTCCAGACCTCGGTGATCCAGACGGCGTCGTCCTCGTCGGGGGTCCGGTTGACGACGTAGAGCTCGCACCCCGGCGCGTCCCGCATGCCCTCTGCGACGCGCAGCAGCCCGGCTGCCAGCGCCTCACCCTGCCCCTCGACGGCGACCATCCGCACGTACCGCCCGACCCTGTCGCCGCTCATGGCGCCGACCGTACGGGTGCCCCGCCCGCCCCGCCGAGGCACCCCTGTGAGTGGCGATAGTCGCTATGGCGACTATCGCCACTCACGACCCCGTGGTGGGTCACGCCTGCGGCCCGCGCGGTCCCGGGGTGCCGTTCCCGACGGTCGGGAGCCCCCTGGCGCGGGGCCCGGATCAGAGCGGGACCACGAGGATCCGGTCGTCGTCGTCGGCGGGGGAGCCGCGGCCGTCGCGGTTGCTCGTCGTCACCCACAGCGCCGAGCCGTCGGGGGTGGCGACGACACCGCGCAGCCGGCCGAACTCCCCGGTGTAGAGGGCCTCGGGGGTGCCGGTGCGCCCGTCGGCGGTCAGCGGGATGCGCCAGAGCCGTTCGCCGCGCAGCGCGCCCGCCCACAGCGACCCGCCCGCGTAGGCCAGCCCGCTCGGGGAGGCGGCGGAGGTCGCCCAGGTGACGAGGGGGTCGGTGAGGCCCTCCCGCCCGGCGATGCCCTCGACCGTGGGCCAGCCGTAGTCGGCGCCCGGCGTCAGCAGGTTGATCTCGTCGACGGTGTTCTGGCCGAACTCGGTGGCGTAGAGCCGGTCGCCGGGGCCGAAGGCGAGGCCCTGGACGTTGCGGTGGCCGTAGGTCCAGACGGCGGTGCCGAACGGGTTGCCGGGGGCCGGGGCCCCGTCGGGGGTGACGCGCAGAACCTTGCCGCCGAGGTCGTCGCGGTCCTGGGAGGCGTCGCTGCGGCTGGCGTCGCCCGTTGCGACGTAGAGCAGGCCGTCGGGGCCGAAGGTGAGTCCGCCGCCGTTGTGGATCGACGCGGCGCCGATGCCGGAGACGATCACCTGCTGGGTGGTGCCGTCGATGGTGTCGTCGGGGCCGACCTGCAGTCGCACGACCCGGTTGTCCTCCGCTGACGTGTAGTAGACGTACACGGCGCGGTCGGTGGCGAACCGGGGTGAGACGGCGATGCCGAGCAGGCCGCCCTCGCCGCGGGCGGAGACCCCGCCGACGGTGCCGACGGGCGTCGCCGCCCCCTGCGGGGTGACGCGCACGATCCGGCCGGACTCGCGTTCGGTGACGAGCGCGTTGCCGTCGGGCAGGAACGCGATCGCCCACGGCACCTCGAGGCCGGTGAGCAGGACGCGGGGGGCGCCGGGGGTGCGCTGCGGGGCGAGGTCGGAGGTCGCGGCGGGCGTCGGCACCTGGGCGGTGGCGTCGACCGGGCCGGGCGCGGTACTCCCGCACGACGCCAGGGCGAGGACGACGACGAGGGCGGCGGCGACGAGGGCGGCGGCGACGCCATAGCCCCGGGCTGCGATGCGCACGGAATCCACGCTAACCGCCCGTGACGGACACGGTCGGGGTGATCCGCCGATCGGGTGTGGCGCGTGGCGCGGAGCGCGGGGGCAGACTGGGCCGCGATGGCCGCCCCCGCGTAGCT
>NZ_BJVJ01000146.1 GCF_007989085.1 Pseudonocardia sulfidoxydans NBRC 16205 | reverse complement strand
CCCTAACCCTTGAGGTTCCACAACACCCTCTCAGCCGTCGACTTCGCTGACCGACGGTCTTAGACGATCACTACCGTTCCAACCGGTTGCTAAAGTGCTGCCTCGTGAGGGCGTCGAAGCCGCTGCGAGTCCGCGTCCTGGGCCCGCTCGACATCGAAGGCGTCGAACTGAGCAGACTCCGGAGCAGGCAGAGTCGGCTGGTGCTAAAGATCCTCGCGCTAGCAGGCGGGAGCCCGGTATCGGCCGACCGGTTGGCGCAGATTGTCTGGGGCGACCCGGCGGTCGCGCACACCTCCAATCGTCTCGGCGTGACGGTTAGCCGGGCGCGGAGTTTGGTCGGTAGGGACGCCGTGCGTCGGCACGACGAGGGATACTCCCTCGCCGTCACGTGGCTGGACCTCGACGAGCTGGACGAGTTGGCGACCGACGGCCGGCGTAGACTCGCTGCGAGCGGTTATCCGGCCGCCCGCGCGGCGGCGCTGGCCGGGCTCGCGCTGCGCCGAGGCACCCTGTTGGAGGGGACGACGGGCGACTGGCTACTCGTCGAGCGCGCTCGTGCTGAGCGATTGGTGGCAGAGTGCCGGCACATCGCAGCCGAGGCGGCGCTCGCGGTCGGCGACTCTGCCGATTGCGTCGCGCACGCCGAACACGCACTCGATGCCGATGCCTACGACGAGATCGCCTTGCGGCTCCTCATGCGGGCCTTTCGTATGTCGGGCCGGATCGGCTCCGCGCTCGCCGCGTACGCCCGCACGAAGGCGGCGCTACTCGAGGACCTCGGCGCCGACCCCGACCCGGCCACTCAGCAGCTCCACCAAGAGCTACTCAACCCTGAGCACACCGCCGGTCAGACTTCGGCGACGCGCGAGACAATCGCGCTGCCGGGCCGAGCGGATGCATTGCGACAATTAGACACCGCACTCGCGGCCACCAAGGGCACGTTTGAGCTGGTGGTCGTGGAAGGTGAGGCCGGGATCGGCAAGACCCGGCTCGTTGAAACGTTCTCGGCGAACGCGGCCCGGCGCGGTGTGACAGTTCTGATTGGACGCTGTGAAGAGATCGCGCGCTCGGTCCCCCTGCAGCCGATCACCGACGCACTTGCGTCGTATCTCCGCCGATTCGAACCAGAGGAGGTTGCAACGCTGCTCGGTGAGGACGGCCGACTGCTGGCGCCATTACTCGGTGGGCGCGCCCGGAGGAACCAGCCTCTTACCCTCGAACAGGACGGCTCGGCGCATAACGCGACCCGCAGCCTCCTCTTCAGCTCTGTTCTGGATGTGTTCGCCAGGCTGCCCGGTGCGTTGCCAAAGGTGCTCGTGCTCGAGGACTGCCACCTTGCAGGAACGTCGACCATTGAGTGGTTGCACTTCGCCACGAGACGCCGGCACGAGGCCAACCTGCTCGTGATAGCCACTAACCGACCTGACGAAGGTCATCCGCTACCCGCGGCGCCACGGCTGACGCTCCAACCGCTCGATCTCACGGCAGTGGCCTCCCTCGTCGGTCCAGAGCGCGCACCGGCGCTACTGCGCCGCAGTGCGGGCAACCCACTGCTGCTGGTCGAGCTCGCCTCCGCCGACTCGCAGGAGATCCCCCGGTCCCTACGGGAGACCATCGCGATGCGGTGTGCTCGTGCAGGCCCAACGATCGCGCGCACTCTGCAGACCGCCGCGGTGCTTGGTGACCCGATCGACCTCGATCTCATGGCGGCGGTGCTGGGTGAGAGGCCCGTCGTGCTCCTCGACCACCTTGAAGAGGGGGTACGGAGACGGCTACTCGAAGAGCGCGGGGGCCGATTCAGCTTCCGCCACGATGTGGTCCGTGAAGCGCTGGCGGTCGACGTATCCCAGGGTCGGCGCGAGTGGATTCACCGACAAGCCACTGCTGCCTTCGCAACTCGAAATACTGTCGATCCCCTCGCACTCGCCCGCCACGCCCGACTCGGCGGCGAACGCCGCGTCGCGGCAGATGCGTTGACTGCGGCGGCGGTGCACGCCTCGGAGCGCTATGACCAGCGCGGTGCAGAGCAGCTGCTCGACGAGGCCGTCGCGCTTTCCGATAACTGGAAAAGTCGACTGGCCAGGGCCCGTGTGCTGATCTCCCGGCAACAGTTCTCTGCAGCGTTTGAAGACGCGGTGGCAGCGCGAAAGCTGGGCGGCCGCGCGGCGGCAGTCGAGGTGCAGGCCTGGGCGGCGCGCTACGACGGCGACGTAGAGCGGGCATTGGCGCTTGCCGAGCTGGCAGTAACGCTCGCCGATGACATCGAAACACGGGTGCGTGCGCTCGCGGTCGCGGGCTCTACGCTGCATTACCTCGGCCGGCTCGCTGATGCCGAACGCCACCTTGCTGAGGCCGTCGTGCTGAGCAGGCATGAGGCTGGGCCGATGCTTCTGCTCGGGGCCGTCCGGGCCCATCAGGGACGGTCTCGCGAAGCCATCACACTCATCCACCAGGTCCTGGAGCCCGCGGACTCTGAGCTGCCGTACACATTCCCATCTGAGCACGCTCGAATCTTTGGGGCGTACGCACTTGCGTCGCTCGGTAGAGCCGCTCCAGCACTAGCGTTGGTCGATCAGCTGGAGGCTGAGTCCCGCCGCCGACAGACGTGGGCGCGCTACGGCGGTGTCGCTTCCCATCTACGCGCGTGGATCGTGCGCAACCTGGGCGCGACCCGGGAGGCGGACGAGCTCGACGCCAAGGCCTACTCGGGCGCCTGGCAGTCGCCGGTCACAAGCCGGTGGGCAGCGCTTGATCTCGCAGACGGCCAGATCCGCGCCGCTGATCTGTCGGCCGCGGCCCGCTACCTCGACCAGACGACTCGCAACCAGTCCGCCCGCTCCTACCTCGCCTGGTGGAGCCAGCTGGGTGAAGGTCTCCTGCGCGCACGGATCGCGCTGGCTGGCGGCAACGCGCGAGCGGCCGCTCGGCTTGGGAGGGAGGTCGCCGCGCGCGGGGGTGACCTTGGGGCGTTACGCTACGCCGTTCTAGCCCGGCTTGTTGTCGCCCAGGCAGACACTCGACTCCATCAGCATGTCGACCTCGATTCCGTATACCATGACATCAATCTGCTCCCGGAAGTCGCAGGTCTTGAGGCGTGGTGGCTCACCGCGGAGGTTGCAGCCGACTGCAAGGTCCCTCAGTGGCAGGACCTCGCCAGACAGCGGTTCGAGGAACTCCACGACTGGGCCGGGCCATATCAGCCGCAGTTGGAGCGTCAGTACAAGGGGTTCGCGGCGGACCGCAGCAGAGCTCCGCAGTAGGCCAACGGGCCGGATGTCCGCGTACGACCTCACGTGCTCAGCGGCGTACGGCCTGACGTGCCGAGGTCCCGGCGTGTCGTGACCGTGATGAGCTGAGTGTTGATCACCCTTCAGGGAGTGTCGGCCGACCGTGCCGGCGAGCCGAAGGGTGGCCTGCACGTCATGATTCTGGATCCGGAGGAATGGATGGATCTGCGCCGTTTTAGAGCTTTGCATGATGCGGGTGTGAGTATTTCGGCGATCGCTCGGGAGACCGGGCATCACTGGCGGACCGTGAAGAAGTATCTGGCTGAAGAGAAGGCAACACCTCCAGCGGCTCCACCGCGGCGGGGCACCCAGCCTCGGGTGATGGACGCGTTCGCCGAGGTCGTCGACGCGTGGCTGCGTAAAGATGTCACCTTGAAGGGGTCGGTGATTCACGAACGGCTCGTCGACCAGTACGGATTCACCGGCCATTACCAGCGTGTGAAAATCTATCTGGCCGAGGCTCGACCGCGAATCCGTGCCGAGCTGGGAATCGACGCCGACGCGTTGACCGATCTGCATCGGCGTTTCGAAGTCACGCCCGGTGCCCAAGCTCAGGTCGACTGGGGCGACGAGGGCGGTGTGTTGGCCCATGTCGGGGTCGAGAAGGTGTACTCGTTCCACATGGTGTTGTCATACTCGCGGGATCCGTTTTGCTGCTACACCACCTCGATGGATCTCGGGGTGTTCTGGGACTGCCACCGGCGGGGCTTCGCGCATTTCGGCGGTGTCCCGGCGTCGATTGTGTATGACCGGACCAAGACCGTCGTCCGGCGTCACGTCGCTCCGGGGAAGGCGGTGCCGTTGCATCCGGAAGCGGTCGCGTTCGCCGGGCACTACGATTTCGATATCGACGTGCTCGCCGCCTATCGGCCGACCGGGAAGGGCCGTGTTGAACGCCAGGTCGACATCGTCCGTGACCATGTCCTGGCCGGGCGCAGCTTCGACCGTCTCGACGAGCTCGATCACGCCTTCGCCGCCTGGTCGGGCCTGCGGCGACGGCAGGTCCACCGCACCCACGGCGAGGTGATCGGCGAGCGCGCGGCGCGGGACCACGCCGCGCTGCGGGCACTGCCTGCCACCCCGTACCTGGTCGCCGATCGGCATCTGCGCCGGGTCGGGAAAGACGCTCTGGTCTCCTTCGCGGCCAGCCTCTACTCGACCCCGGCGCGGCGGGTCCGGCCCGGTCAGACCGTGGAAGTGCGGGTCACGCCGGCCACGGTGGCCATCCACGCGCTCACCGCCGGACCGGACGAATCCACGCTGCTGGCGGTGCATGCCCGCGCCGAACGCCGGGGCAGCTGGGTCGTCGACGAGCGGCACTGGGACGGGCTGCCCGACGGCACCGGGCGGGCCACCACCGACCGGCTCGGTGATCCGGCCCCGGCCGGGGCGCCAGAGCCTGAGCCGAGCCCGCTCGCCGCGTTGCTGACCCGCTCCGCCGCCGCTGCGGTCCCGGTCGGGCGTCGCTCCTTGGCCGCCTACGACGACGCCGCCGGTCTCACCACCCCACGCCCTGCTGGACGCGGGAGGAACGGACAAACCTCATGACTGAACTGACGACCGCGCGCATCAAATCCCACGCCACCAAACTCGGGCTGCCGCATTTGGCGGCCAGTCTCGAGCAACTGGTCAAACGCGCCGACACCGAACAGTTGGGCTACCTCGACTTTCTCGACCTCATCGTCGAAGAGGAACTCGGGATCCGCGAAGGGCGCCGTTTCCGGCAGGCCCTGCGACTGTCGAAGCTACCTCACCACAAGACCCTCGAGGAGTTCGAGTTCGCTTTCCAGCCAGACCTCGACACCCGCAAGGTCCGCGACCTGGCCAGCCTGTCATTCATCGCGACCAAAAGTAACGTTGCCCTCCTGGGCCCGCCCGGGGTCGGAAAAACACACCTGGCCGTCGCGTTGGCCGTATCAGCATGCCGCGCCGGCTACTCCACCTACTTCACCAGTCTCGACGACATGGTCCGCCAGCTCCGGGCCGCTGAGGAACTCGGCCGGCTCAACCGGAAAATGCGCACCTACACGCGCCCAGCAATCCTTGTCGTCGACGAAGTCGGCTATCTTCCGCTCGATCGATCCGACGCCAACCTCGTCTTCCAGATGATCTCGAAGAGATATGAGACCGGACCCATCATCCTCACCTCGAATAAGAGCTTCAGTGAATGGGGCCAGGTCTTTTGCGATGACGTCCTCGCCACGGCCATTCTCGATCGCGTGCTTCATCATTGCGAGGTGCTCTCGATCAACGGACCAAGCTACCGGCTCAAACACCGACTCACCGCGATCGAAGGAGGCGACACTACCGTGGCATGATCAGCCGGCCAGGCTCGGCACGTCAGGCCGTACCCGCCTCGGCATGTCAGGTCGTACGCGGACACCGGATGAGTCGACAGGCGACGGTCCGGACTCCCTCGCAACAAGATGAGGCCGGGTTCACCAAC
>NZ_BJVJ01000145.1 GCF_007989085.1 Pseudonocardia sulfidoxydans NBRC 16205 | reverse complement strand
CCGACGGTTCACAGCAGTGAGGTTGCGCGCGGGAAGGGCGTCTACTGCGGGAGCATCGCCTCGGCGAGCCGTTCGAGCAGCGGCACCGAGTCGCCCAGGGTGGCGAGGGCGTCGGCGTCGAGGTCGGCGATCCGCTCGGCGAGCATCCCGGTCCCCCGGTGGCGCAGCCCCACCAGCAGGGCGGCCCCGTGCGCGGAGAGACTGACCCGGGTGGCCCGGTGGTCGTCGGGATCGGGGTCGCGCCGGACCATGTCCAGCTCGCCGAGGCAGTCGACGAGCCGGGTCATGGTCGGCGGGCTGATCCCGATCCGGTCGGCCAGCGCGCCCACCCGCAGCGGACCCGCGCTCTCCAGGATCGACAGCGTCGCGATCCGGGTGGGCGTGAGACCTTCGTGGTCGTCCGGGGCCCGCAGCGCATGGCTGAGCCTGCTCAGCACGATCCGCAGCCGGCCCGCGAGCTCCGCGACGGTGTCCGGGTCGGACCCGGTGGTGGCCGGCCTCGTCGACGGCACCACGGTCATGGCCCGGCCCTCAGCCGGCGGCGGCCGGCGTCGCGCCGAGCCGCAGGTCGAGGTGGGCGGGACCGTCGCCGGCGAGGTCGACGCGCTGCGCCGCCGGGCCGCCGAACGACGCCGTGACCGTGTACGAGCCGGGACGCAGACCCTCGACCTCGTACTCACCACCCGGCCCGCTCACGACGGCCGCGACGACGTGGCCGTGGTCGTCGGTCACCGTGACGGTGGCGCCCCCGAGCGGGGCGCCGCCGGGTCCGGTGACGACGCCCGCGAGCCGGGTCAGCGCGTCGGCCAGCTCCAGCTCGACGACCGCGGGGGCGCCGGTGCCGACGCGGACCGTCGCGGCCCGGGGCCGCCTGCCGGGCAGGCTCGCGGTCAGCGTGGTCTCCCCCGACGGCAGCCCGGCGAGGACGAACCCGCCCTCGGCGTCGGTGGTGGCCCGGCCGACGACACGCCCGGCCGAGTCGGTGGCGAGCACCGTCGCGGGCTCACCGGCCGGCACCGGGCGGACGACCCCGCGGACGGACCCGCCGCCCTGCAGGCTGAAGTCGCGCTCGACGCCGCTGCCGTTGAGCGTGACCGCGACGGCGTCGGCCTGAAAGCCGGGTGCCGTCGCGACCACGGTGTAGGTGCCGGGGGTGAGCCCGGTGAGGGCGTAGCTGCCGTCGGGGGCGACGACCGCGCGGCCGACCTGGCTGCCGTCGCCCGCGGTGACGACGACGACGCCGTCGCCGAGCTCGGTGCCGTAGGCGGCGAGCACCCGCCCGACCAGCTCACCGGCCGGGATCGGGCCGCGCGGCTGCGGCCGGGACCCGTCGACGATCTCGCTCGGGCCACCGACGGCCTCGCCCGCCATCGCGGCGAGCTCGGCACCGACGGTCTCGCGCGTCGCGGCCTGGGCGTGCCGGGCCTCGGTCGCGCGCCGGCTGCCGGTGAAGAACGATGCCACCGCGGCGACGAGGCAGGCGATCACCGCGAACAGGAAGGCCGCGGCGAGGCCGTCGGAGAACGGCTCCGAGATGAGGTTCGGGAAGAAGCTGCGCCCGGTGAGGAACGCGGCCTGGTCCGGCGGGATGGAGCCGAGGACGTCGCCGAGCAGCTGCTGGATCGGGTTGTAGCCGAGGAACGCGGCGAACAGCACGCCGACGGGCGGCAGGTTCGCGATGTTCGACGCGTCGGCGGCCGGGACGCCGTGCTCGAGCAGCCCGGACTGCATGACGCCGGGCAGGTTCGTCGCCAGGCCCGCGATCATGAGGCTGAAGAACAGCCCGATCGAGAGCACCATCGCCGAGTTCTGGAAGGTGGCGGTCATGCCGGCGCCGGCGCCGCGGGAGCCCGCGGGCAGGCTGTTCATGATCTCGGCGCGGTTGGGCGAGGAGAACAGGCCCATGCCGATGCCGTTGACGAGCAGCAGCGCGGCGAACGCCCAGTAGTCGAAGTCGACGGGCAGCAGCTCCAGCAGCAGGAACGTCGCCGCGGAGATGATCATGCCGCCGCTGGTGAACCAACGGGCGCCCCAGCGGTCGGACAGGACGCCCGACAGCGGCGCGGCGACGAGGAAGCCGATCGTCAGCGGAAGCATGTAGATGCCCGCCCAGAGCGGCGTCTCCTCGAAGGAGTAGCCGTGCTGGGGCAGCCAGATGCCCTGCAGCCAGATGATCAGCATGAACTGCAGGCCGCCGCGGCCGAGTGAGGCGAGCAGGTTCGCGAGGTTGCCGAGGGTGAAGGCGCGGTTGCGGAACAGCGACAGCTCGAACAGCGGCACCGCGACGCGGGTCTCGACGATCCCGAACACGATCAGGACGACGACGCCCCCGATGACGCAGGACAGCACGAGGGGGCTGGTCCAGCCCATGGTGTGGCCGCCGTAGGGCTGGATGCCGTAGGTGATGCCGACGAGCACCGCGATGAGGCCGACCGCGAAGGTGGCGTTGCCCCACCAGTCCATCTTGGCGCGCTTGCGCTCACCGGTGTCACGCAGCTTCATGTAGGCCCAGATCGTGCCGAAGACGCCGAAGGGCACGGACACGAGGAAGACGAGGTGCCAGTTCACCGGGCCGAGCAGGCCGCCGATGACCAGGCCGAGGAACGAGCCGGCGATCGCGGCGACACCGCTGATGCCCAGCGCCATGCCGCGCTGGCGGACGGGGAACGCGTCGGTGAGGATCGCGCTCGAGTTGGCCATCAGGAACGCGCCGCCGATGCCCTGGACGATGCGCCAGATGATCAGCCACCAGGCGGCGGCGTCACCGTGCTGCCAGGTCACGGCCAGGAAGATCGACGAGATGGTGAAGACCGCGAACCCGAGGTTGTACATCCTGGCGCGGCCGTACATGTCGCCGAGGCGGCCGAAGCCGACGACCAGCACGGCGGTGACGACCAGGAATCCCATGATCATCCACAGCAGGTAGCTGGTGTTGCCGGGGCCCAGGGGGTCGATGCCGATCCCCCGGAAGATGTCCGGCAGCGCGATGAGGACGATCGAGGAGTTGATCGTCGCCATCAGCAGGCCGAGCGTCGTGTTGGACAGCGCGATCCACTTGTAGCGGGGATCGGGTTCGACCCGCTCCCCCGTCGTTCCCGCGGCTCCGGGATCCATCTCCCGCACCGTCGACCGTGCAGGCGCCACGTGTCACCAACTCCTACGTCACGAACATTTAGTTGCTTTACACTAAAAAAATTTGCATCAGCGAGCGATGCGATTGGTCCGGTTCCGGCGGTGTCCGGTCTCACAAACACCCGTGTGGGCGCAGCAGCATGGGACGCCCGCGACGAACCGGACGGTCGTGCCAGGATCGCGGGCATGCAGCCCTTCCGGCTTCACGGCACCCGCATCCTGGAGGTCGACCTGCGCGGCGGCTCCGTCCGCGCGGCGACCGGATCGATGATCGCCTACGACGGCGACGTGACCTTCAAGAACGCGGGCATGGGCGGGGGCGACGGCCTGCGCGCCGCCCTCAAACGCCGCGCCACCGGCGAGTCGATCGCCCTCATGCAGTGCAGCGGCACCGGCGTCGTCCGGTTCGCCAAGGACGCCATGGAGGTCCTGCTCGTCGAGCTCGCCGGCGACACCCTGCGCGCCGAGTCCGAACGCCTCCTCGCCCTGTCCGACGGGCTGTCCACCGACGTCGCCTTCGCCGGCCTGCGCGGCGCCAGCTCGGGTCAGGGCCTGTTCACGACGACCGTGTCCGGCCACGGCGTCGCCGCCCTGCTCTCGGCCGGCGGCCCGCCGATCGCGCTCGAGGTGTCCCCGCAGTACCCCCTGGTCGTCGACCCCGACGCCTTCATCGCGAGCCAGGGACAGCTCAACCAGACCTTCGTCACCGACGTCTCGTGGCGCACCCTCGTCGGGGAGGGATCCGGCGAGGCGTTCTCGCTGCGCTTCGACGGCAAGGGCGTCGTCTACATCCAGCCCGAGGAGCGCTGAGCGTGGGCTTCACCGAGATCAACCACAAGGTCGTCGCCGCCGACGTCGCCCCGGGCCGCGAGGTCCTCGCGCGCCGCGGCGCCATGCTCGCCTACACCGGTGCCGTCGGGTTCGCACCCGTCCACGCCGGGCAGGGCGGGCTCGGCGGGATGGCCGGACGCATGATGTCCGGCGAACAGGTGCCGATGATGGTCGCCCAGGGCACCGGCACCGTCTACTACGGACACCGCGGGCTGCACGTCACCGTCGTCGAGCTCGACGGGTCGGGGCCGCTCACCGTCGAGGCCGACCGGCTCGTCGCCCACGACGCGCACCTGCAGTCGGCCGTGGTGTTCCTCGGCTCGCAGGGCGGGCTGCGCGGGGCCGTGCGCGGCGCGGTGAGCGGGCAGGGCCTGTTCACCACCCAGCTGCACGGCGTCGGTGCCGCCGCGGTGCTCTCCCACGGCGGCACCATCGCCCTCGACGTGCGCCCCGGCGTCACCACCACCGTCGACCCCCAGGCGTTCGTCGCCCACGTCGGCCAGGTGACCGCGGACATCTCGCTCAACGCGAGCTGGCGCGACGCCGTGGGCCGCGGCTCCGGCGAGGCCGTGCAGCTCAAGCTCACCGGCCACGGAACCGTCTTCGTCCAGGCGTCCGAACAGAAGATCTGAGGCTTCCCCCGATGAGCACACCACCCACGCCCCTGTCGCCGGACACGTTGCCCGACAACGACAACGTCCCCGGCAACCACTACGCCTACTGCGTGCGCCTCGACGGCAGGCTGTTCATGCAGACCGGCCGGATGATCGCCTACTACCCCGGCCCCGGCGGGCAGCCGATCCGCTTCGAGCCGCTGTCGTCGGCCAGCATCGGCGGCATGGTCGCGACGCGCTTCTCCGCGCCGCTCTACACCCGCGACTGGGTCGTCGCGACCGGCGCCGGGCACCTGATCCTGGGCGACCGCGGCTACGACATCAACAGCTACGACCTCGACGACGGCAACCTGACGCTGCGCGCGTCGAACCTGCTGGCCTTCGACGAGACGTTGGAGCTCAAGCAGTCGATCGTGCCGGGGTTCCTCACGCTGATCGGCACCGGGAAGTTCCTGGCGTCCAGCTCCGGGCCGGTGATCTTCGCCGAGCCGCCGATCCGGGTCGACCCGCAGGCGCTCGTCGGCTGGGCCGACTGCCCGTCGCCGTCGCACCACTACGACGCGACGTGGATGACGGGGTTCCTGCACTCGGCCATGGGGTTCCTCGGTTCCAACTCCGGTGAGGAGCGCCAGTTCGACTTCACCGGGGCCGGGACGGTGCTGTTGCAGTCGAGCGAGTCCGGCGTCCACGACCCGCACCTGCTGCGCCAGCTGGAGTCGCAGATCGGCGGGCTGGGCACGCCGGGGCTGCAGCACCTGCAGGGCGTGATCGCGCAGCAGCTGGCGCGGGAGCGGTGATTCTTGTCAGGGGTCGCCGCTAGCGTCCGCCGCATGGACGAGACAGCGACGGCCGCCGCGCCGATCATGGACCGCATCACGGCGGCGGTCGAGCGGTCGCGCCGCGGCGACGTCGAGGCCGCCGCCGCGGAGTTCGACGCGCTGTGGGACGAGCTCACCGGCCCCGACGGCGACCCGTTCCACCGTTGCGTGCTCGCCCACTACGCGGCCGACGTGCAGCCCGACCCGCACGCCGAGCTGATGTGGGACGAGCGGGCGCTCGCCGCGGCCGCCTGCGCGAGCGACGACAGCGCCCGGGCTCACCACCCGTCGCTGCGCATCGCCGGGTTCTACCCGTCACTGCACCTCAACCTGGCCGACGTGCTGCGCCGCCTCGGCGAGCACGAACGCGCCCGCGAGCACGTCGAGTCCGCCCGGGCCCGGATGGGCGACCTGCCCGACGACGAGGCGACCGCCGGCTACCTCGAGACGATCCGCACGGCGCTCGACCGCGTGGAGCGTGACCTGTCCTAGG
>NZ_BJVJ01000144.1 GCF_007989085.1 Pseudonocardia sulfidoxydans NBRC 16205 | reverse complement strand
ATGCTGACCGGCGGGCGCAAATGCGTGATCTTCCAGCTCATCGACGACCACTCCCGCTACGCGCTCGCCTCCCACGCCGCGGCCGGTGAGACCGCCCAGGATGCGATCGCGGTCTTCGACAAGGCCGTGGCCGCCCACGGCGTGCCACAACGGCTGCTCTCGGACAACGGGCTCGCGCTCAACCCGTCGCGTCGTGGTCTGGTCGGGCGGCTCGTGGCACACCTCGCCGCGTTGGGCACCGAGGCGATCACCGGCAAGCCGCGCAAGCCGACCACCCAGGGCAAGAACGAACGCTTCCACCAGACCCTGTTTGCCGCGGACGTAGGCATCGTGTGCGTCCAGTGTCGCTCGGGCAATCATTGCCCCAGTACATCGCAGATCTGGTGAGACAGTGCGCTGACCGTCCCGCCGCCATGTTTGATCTCGATCCACGACCTGGTCCTTGACCTGCGCTGGGTGAGGCCTGACCTACAGTTGATCTTTGGCCACGCTCCTGGCCACGAACTGCTGTCGACTCATGCCTTCGGTGCCCATTCGGGAGCGAGACACGCCAGTCAATCCGCCGGTCACAACTGATGTGGGCAGCAGCATCCCAACTACGGATCAGAACGCCGAAGGTCGGCACTACAGGCCCAAGCTAGGGCCAGCGCTCAGGGCCGCGCGGCCGTGAACCGATGATCGAGCCGCCTTCGGCGGCGGGCCTGGTGGCCCTTTGGCTTGGCACGGCCTCACTCACGGTCAAGGGCGCTGCGCTGCGCTCCGCGTCGCTATCGCGACAGACCTTCGGTCTGCCCGTGGACCGTGAGCCTCTACGGCCGTGCGGGTGCGCCTTACGGCGGCGGGGAACACAGCGCCCCGCCACCCCAAGGGGACAGGGCCACCAGGCCTTTCGTCTCCTCGATGCCGGGAGGCCGCCATGACCACCACCAACACCCTCGACACCACCACCGCCAGCGCGGCCGGCGGCGCGCGGAAGGGGTACCGCCGCGCCGAGCAGGACGGGACCCTGCCCGCGGATGTTCCGCAGATGGTCGAGGCGCCGGTGGGGGCATGCGCGGTGATGGGTGTCCTGGTCCGTGTCGCTGGGGCGGTCCCGATCCGTCTGGACATGTCCCACGCGGGCACCCACGAGATGCAGCTCGGCCTGTCCCTGGGCACCATTTTGATCTACCTGCGGACCGCGATCACCGCGCACGCGATCGCCGACGGCTGGGCCAACGCGGCGCTGCTGGCCCGGGATCTGCCGATGAGCGCGATCGGGAAGCGCCCGATGCCGGTCGGTCCGTCGACGGTGGGGGCGATGGTGCGGATGGCCGGGGTACCGCGCGTGACCACCGGGTGGCAGGACGCCGTGCCCGGGACGACGCGTCCGGCGTTGCTGCGGATCCAGGCGGGTCCGGTGACGTGGGAGGTGTGCGACACCGCCGCGTACCGGTCGATGTTGCGGGGGTGGCGGCAGGCTGCGCAGATGCTCGACGCGGGCGCCGCCCTCGACACCGCCCTCGACGCCGACGGCGGCGAGTGATCCGGCGCGGCGTGGTCAAGGGCTGACGGGGAGAGTGTGGATGGTCGGGCCGGGTTGTGGACAACCCGGCCCGGCCATCCCCGTTACGACGTCGAACGAGGTGAGATGCGGCCATGCACGACGACACAGGGACGGCCGGAGACGGCGCAGGGGCGGGGGCGCGGTGGTCGGTGGGGGTGCTCGCGTCGGGGGTGGAGAACCTCGAGCGGTTGGACGCGGGGACCGCGCCGTCGGTCGGGGCGGCGTGGGCTGCTGCGACCGCGGCGATGATGGCGGCGCTGCAGGTGTGGGGGCGTCGGGAGTTCTGGCTGTCGGTGGCCGGGGCGCCGGTGATGATGATCCCCGGCCTGACCGTCGACGGGCGCGTGGACGTTGACGACGCCCGCGCGGGCCTCGAGGAGCTCGCCGCCCGCAACGTCTACCCCTGAACCGCCGGACGCTGCTCGTCGGTGCCGGCGGGCGCCGGTCGGTCAGGTGTGCGGGAGGCGCTCAAGGCCGCGCGGGCCGAGAACCGATTGCGGAACCGGCCACCGGCCGGAGCTCCGTGGCAAGCCCGAAGGATGTGAGCCGACACTGACAGATCCGCTCTATCCCGGCCAGCGTGGCTAGCCCCCGTAGGGGCCTTGTATACCAACGCGCGACTGGCAGGGACGCAGCAGGTCGTGCCGCACAACGTCACTCCTCGCGCCTGAGTCTGCGCTCGGGAAGCAGAGGCGGTGGTCCTGGCACGGCATGTGGCACGAGATGTTGTCGACCAGAGTGGTTCTGGATGCTCGGGAAAGCGTCCGTGTTGGTGTCGTTGCTGGTAGCGGCCTCGGTCGGGGCGGAGCGACTGTCTTGTAAGCCGCAGTTCGCTCTACGGAGGCGATGGGGCTGATGCCACGACGACCGCTCGCTTTCCGCGAGCTACCTGGATGAGGCCGTCCTGCTTCAGCGTGGCCATCGCGCGGTGAGCCGTGCCGACGGAGACGTCGTACGCCACGGCTAGTTGGGCGACTGTTGGAAGTCTGGCGCCCACCGCCAGGGCGCCGCTACTGATCTGGTCTCGCAGGTCGTCGGCGATCGTGGCGTAGGGGCCTCGCGGCCCGACGGCTGGGATTGGCCGGGGGACGATCGTGCTGAGGGTGGTCGCAGCGGCTCGATCGGCCTGTTCAACCCACGCTGCATAGATCCGCAGGGTCGTCGCACCACCACTTCCATGCCCGAGCCGGCCTGCCACAGTACGGATGTCGACACCGGCCGCGACAAGCTCAGTGGCAGAGTAATGGCGCAGCGAATGCAACCTGGTGCTACGAAGACCGAGCTTGGTCGCCATCCGGCGATAGCGCTGGCTGATCGAGCTAGGCGGGTACGGTTTCGAAGCGTCTGGCGTGGTCGAGAACACGAAGGCGTCTTCGTCGAGTTTTGCTCCGAAGACGGCGAGGCGATCCCACCACATAGCGCGGTGAGCGTCGAGCAGGTTGATGGTGTGGGGATCGAGGGCGATTCGGCGTCGGGCGCCGGTTTTCGTGCCCTTCTCGTGGAGGCCGGCCTTCGTCTCGGCGTTTGCACGGGAGACCCAGACGGTCGAGCGGTCGCGGTCGATGTCGCGCCACCGCAGTGCAGAGACCTCACCGCGTCGGGCGCCAGTGATCATCAAGAGCCAGACGAGCATTCCCCACGCGGGGTCCGCCCAGGCGTCATTGAGGATCCTCGCTGCCTCGGCGGGAGTGGGCGGGTCGGGATCGGCGCGCGACGCCCGTGGTGGTTCGGCTGCGGACGCTGGATTCACACCGAGCCGTCGCCAGCGGACGGCTCGGGCCAGAGCGGCGTGAATGATGCTGTGGATCTTGCGGGTGGTGCTCGCAGACAACGGGCGGCACGCGTGGCCCGCGCGGGTGCGTCCGGTGCACAGCTCGCGGCAGGTCTGGAGTCGTGCGTAGAAGCGCTCGAGCATCTCGGCGTCGAGTTGCGCGGCCTGCATCCTGCCGAGCACAGGAGACACGTACAGGCGGACGAGGTCGTCGTACCGCTCTCGGGTTGTCGGCTCCAGCTTGGCGACTTCGAGCCACTTCTCGATCGCCTGGTTCACAGTGATCGCAGACTTCGGGTGCCGGTTCTCGTCGACCTCGTGCTGGAGCCGCGTCAGAACGCGCTCGGCTTCGGAAGCGGTCGCAACGGTCTCGACGAGGTAGCGGCGCTTGCGGGTCAGCGGGTCTGTCCCTGCGTACACCTTGGCGCGAAAGCTTCCTGAGGGCAGCTGCTCGATGTGCCCGCGAGGTCTGCTGCGTCGCGCCATGGTGACGATCTTACGACGCGAGTGATTCCACAAATGATTCCATGATCGGCGACGAGTAACCTCAGTCCCAGAGAATCCCCTGGTCAAACCTAGCGCCCCCGGCAGGATTCGAACCTGCGACACCCGCTTTAGGAGAGCGGTGCTCTATCCCCTGAGCTACGAGGGCCTGCGGCGAGCCTACCTGGGGCTCCCCGGCCCGTCGTCGCCGCCGTCGGCGTCGTGGGGCACATCTGGGGCACATGCCGCCGAGTCCATGCGGTCGGCCAGGTCGTCGAGCCGGTCCGGGAACAGGTGGCCGTAGAGGTCGAGGATCACCCGCACCCGCGACCTCCTCACCGCTACCGGACACGACGTCCACACCGTGACTCTCGTCAGCAGGCCATACCGGCAGCGCCGAGCCCGAGCGACGTGTCGGAAGCTGTGGCCCGAGGTCGACGTCGTTGCGGCCGGGGCACCGGACCAGCTGCGCGAGTACATCGTGAGCATCGGTGACGAGCGCCGTGTGATCTCGATGCTCGTCGGCGACACTCACCGCATCGACGTCTACGCCCAGCGAGGCTTCGCAGCCCCCGTGCCGATGCCGGCCGACGCGCGCGACGCCATGGCACTCCTGATCGACCGCGGCTACACCGACCGCCTCATCTGACCAGCGCCGACCGCAGCCTCGACATGCTGCGCACAGACTTTCCATTCCGTGTCGAGGCGGCGCCTGCGGCGCCGCGGCCTCCGGCCGGTCCCCGCGCGGTGCGCGGCCGCGGTGGTTCACCGCTGCTCTACGCTTCCCTTCCGCAACGAAGGGATGATCTTGGATCCGATAGTCGTCGTGACCACAAGCCCCACCGCGCTCGTAATCGCGATCGCAAGCGCCGCAGTCGCGCTTCTTGGGGTCACAGGGCAGTGGATTCTCTACCGGCTGTCCGGCTCCCGACTACACATACAACTAGCCCCGTGTGCCGTCGACGATCACGGCAACCTGCTTAGCGGCCCAGCGGCCGGATTTCGGCAAGTGCCCCCGAAGCTACTCAGCGACCTAAGTCCATGGATGGTCGATCTGGCACGTGTCACCGTCACCAACATCGGACGTACCGCTGTTTCGATCTCGCCGCTCGAACTCGATTTTGGCCGTCGAACCTGGTGGAGAAGCGATCGAACGGGCTTCTCGGGGTTTCCAGTCCCGATCCAGGAGGGCAAGGCCAAGAACAAGCGACGACGCCTCGAACCCGGTGAGGCCGTTGACATCTACTTCGATGCGTGGGCGTTGATCGAAAGTGCACGGCAGCACGCACCCGGGAAGAAGGTCCAGGTGCGCGGCAAGTGCGCAGCCGTTTCGCGAAAGCCAACGCTCTCGTCACGACGGCTCCGTTGGACCATTTCTCCTGAGACTGAATGCCTTCGGCCATACATCACTGTCACTCCGGAGCTTCGAGCATTCTGGGCGTTGTGGTGCGCCCTCGCGCGAAAGAGAGATGCATCAATCTCGGTAGCATGGTTCGCTGTTCGGCAAGCCTTAAGCGAGGGGGCCGACTCCAACAAGCTCGTCGAAGTGCTAGATGATTGCATGCCTGACGATTTCCATCACTTCACTGCGATGCAGATCCATGATGCTTATCGCCAGTGATATCAAATCTTTCGGCGTCGCGGAAGGGCGCCCTCGCCGGGCGGCAAGCCTCCGGGATGGCGGGTGCGTCATCCCGCCGGCCTTCCTTCGGACTACCACACGACGTCCCGGGGGCAGAGCTGGACGACATCGGCCGGCGGTTGCGTCAAGGGCTGCCCCCGGGCCGTCGCGCGGTCGGGTTGCACCAGGCCGACGGGATGACGCACGAGCCCCAGCGTGGTGAAAAGACGGAGCAAATCCGGAGCGAACGGTCGGGGAGCGTCCGTCACCTCCCGAGGCGCCCTAGCGCGAACGTCCAGCTCGGCGAGTACGCGCCACCACGGGACATCAGCACCCGAGCCACCGCTTCTACCTTCACACCGAATCGCTCGCGTTGCCGCGCGGCACCCCCTGTCTCGGTCTGTTGGGGGCGCTCTGCGCGCTCGGAATTACTGACTACAGATGAATAGTCAGTCATCCAAGACTAGGGCGCGGGCTTCCAGCAGGGCTGGGTGAACCTCATCAAAGAACGCCTTCGTGGGGCGAAACCATGATCGGGCGGGATGAATCACCGATACGAACCCCAGGGGACCATACGCGGTGTCAACGGCCGTACACGTTCCGCGACTCGGGGTCGGAATCCTCAGTGCCCGAGCCACTGACTGGGACGGGGACTGGCCCGACTTACTCCATCCCTGCGCCACTATGACTGTGGGTTCAAGGATTCGGATGACCTCACGAAGATGTACTACGCACATCTCGTACATCTCGCGGCTTCCGCCTCCTGCGGCGGAGTCACTCAGACGTGAACATAGTGTTGCATTACTCATCGCAAAACAATCAAAGACATGTGCTGGTCGATTACCGACCAATAGATCATCGGGCGCGTCGAGGTCGCGTCCAAGGAGCGTTTTAAGTGCTAGCGCAGTGCCGTCCATATGCTGGGTTCTAGGCATCGGCCTGGCCGAAATCGGTTTACTGGTCTCAACTTGGGCGGCTCGCTGCTCGATTGTGACATGCTGATCGGGTCGCCCAGTTG
>NZ_BJVJ01000143.1 GCF_007989085.1 Pseudonocardia sulfidoxydans NBRC 16205 | reverse complement strand
TCAGGCCGATCACGGCGAGCGCCACGACCGCCCGAGTACCACCGAGACCGAGGAACTTCGCCGGCTCCGCAAGGAGAACGCCGAGCTGCGCCGGGCCAACGAGATCCTCAAGGCGGCGAGTGCTTTTTTCGCCCAGGAGATGGACCCGACAAGGAAGAGGTGGTGAAAGCGGTCGATGCGCTGAAGGACCGTTTCGGAATCAGTCCGATTCTGCGGGTCCTCGGTGTGGCCGCGTCGAGCTACTACGGATGGCTCGCCCAACAGCGCGACCCGTCTGAACGCCGGCGCGCCGATACCGCGCTGGTCGAGGAGATCCGCCGAATCCACGGCCGTTCCGGCGCCACGTACGGGGCACCGAGGGTCCATGCCACGCTGCGTCGCGGTGGCCAGCACGTATCGCGCAAGCGGGTCGAGCGGCTGATGCGCGAGGACGGGCTGCAGGGCGCGTTCCTGCGTAAACGGTGGCGGACGGCCTCGACCCGGCAGAACCCGCGTGCCACCCCAGCCCCGGACCTGGTCAACCGCGACTTCACCGCCGCCGCGCCGGATCGGCTGTGGGTCGCCGACGCCACCCGCATCCCGTGCGGGGAAGGCGTTTTCTGGCTGGCCGCGGTCCGCGACGCCTTCTCCAACCGCATTGTGGGCTGGCGCTGCTCGGACCGCTGCGACACCGACCTGATCCTCGGTGCACTCGAGTACGCGGTCTGGACCCGCAACGTCCGCGGTGGGAAAATAGTCCACCATTCCGATAGGGGGTCGAACTATACGTCTCTGCGTTTCGGGCAGCGTCTGGAAGACCACGGGATTCTAGCGTCGATGGGTTCGGTCGGCGATTCCTACGATAACGCGCTCATGGAGAACTTCTTCTCCACCCTCAAGACTGAACTCGTCTACCGGAACTCGTGGCGGAGCAAGGAGGAAGCAGAGAACGCGTTGTTCGCCTACATCGACGCCTGGTACAACACCGAGCGCATCCAGGCCCGGCTGGGCTGGCAATCCCCCGACGAGTACGAGACCGCCTGGCGCGCCCGCCAGGCCATCCAGGACGATCAACCCGCAACACCCGTCGACGGGACCGAGACGGCACCCGCCAGGTAGCAAGCACTCCGAGCTACCGGGGGAACCTCACGTCGAGGCCGGCTACTTGCGTGAGTACCGCGCCAAGCAGGTCACCCTCCAGTACCTCCGCCCCGTCATCGGGTTTCTCCGCGACCGGCTCCAGGTCCCGTACCCGCTCGCCACGCTGAAGCCCTACACCTCCGGCCGCGAACTCGCCCTCGAGGCGCAGGAGTTCGTCGGCCTCGACCCGGTGCTGAACATCGTCATCCTTGGCCGCGACGGCTCTCTCATGCCTTCAGACTCGACTGTCGCGTTCCTCGACAAGGTCGAGTTCAACGATGCCAACGACATCGCGGAGCGTTTGTTCCCGCTCGGCCGGAGCAAGCCGATCGTCCTGGACCCCACGCGCAGCTTCGGCGAGCCCACCATCCCCGGTGTCGGCGTGCGCACCGAAATCGTCGCCGAGCTCGTCGGAGCCGGCGAGGAGCCCGCCCGCCTGGCGGAGATCTACTCGATCTCGGTGACCGACGTCGAGCAGGTCGTCGACTTCGAGCGTCACCACGGCGAGCTCTCCCGAGCAGCCTGAGCGTGCCCGCTCGTCTCCAGACTCCGCGCTGGTTCTTCGACGAGAACAGCATCGGCGTCGCCCAGGCCCTCCGATACGTCCGCGGCGACGTGACGTGGCCCGGTGGTCCTGGCGACCTTGTACCGGCAGGCGCCAGGGACCACGAGTGGCTACCCCTCGTCGGCCAGGCAGGCTTCGTCGTCCTCACCCGGGACAAGCGCATCCGTAGTCGACCGCTGGAACGCCAGGCCCTCCTGGACCACGGCGTCCGAGCATGCTTTCAGACCACTGGCGGCCAACTGACCTGTTCGAACAGCTCCGCCTCTGGCTGCGCTGGTGGAACGAGATCGAGAAGCTCGTCGACGAGCACCCCGGACCGTGGCTGGCCAGTGTGACGCGGGCGGGTGCGTCGATCTTCGACGGCGGCGATGTCGACCCGTAACCCGGATCAGCGCCGTGACATGATCGAGTCACGGGGATCGGGGAAACCGAGGGACTTGTATCCCGGGGCTCGCTTGGACAGCGACGAGGCGAGCACAGCGGTCAGTTCGTCGTGGTAGTCGTGCACCTCGGCCGTCGTCTTGCCGGGATAGGGCCGGAGCACGCGACCGGCGAACTGCACGAGGCGGCCCTTGAACGCGATCGGCGCCGCGAGGAAGAGGGCATCGAGAGCGGGACAGTCGAAGCCCTCCCCGACATAGGGACCGGTCGCGACGACGAGCAACGGCGTCGTACCAGGTTCGAGACGAGCCAGCGCCGCTCTGCGTTCCCCGGCACCCATACCTCCACGCAGGACCACGGGATCGCGCCCCTCGTCGCGGAATCGTCCCACCAGGGACTCCACATGGTTCTTCCACTGCGTCAGGACCAGGCAGTTCCTCCCACGTTCCAACGCGTCGAGCACGTCCCCGACAACCTGGTCCCGACGCGCGTCGTCAGCGGCAAGGTCCCGGTAGATCGCCGCCATCCCGCCCGGCTTCGACGGATCCGCCTCCCCGACATATTCATAAGAGGTCGGGTGCACCGTCAGGAGCCGCTCGGGAGCGTCGGCAGCCCCCAGTGTGCCCGCCGGCGGAGGCGTGACCGTGTGCCGGATCGGGCCGAGCTGGTGGTGGATGAGCTCGTCGAGTCCATCTCGCCGGTAAGGAGTCGCGGTCAGACCGACCCAACGTCTCGCTCGGATCCGCCGAGCCGCACTCTCGAACGCGGCGGCGGGCAGATGATGACACTCGTCCACGAGAACGAGCCCGTAGCCGGCGGTCAGCTCTGCGACGTCCTGACGGCGAGCCAGGGTCTGCAGAGTGACGATGTCGACGACGCCCCGCAGCGAGGAGCGTCCGGCGCCCAGCTGACCCGCCCGAACGCTCAGCACGTCCCTGATCCGGGTCCGCCACTGGTCCGCCAATGTCTTGCGGTCCACCAGCACCAGTGTGGACACGCCGTGCTCTGCGATCAGTGCACATCCCATGACGGTCTTTCCCGCACCCGGTTCCGCGACGAGCACACCGAGGTCGTGAGCGGCGAGGTCCGAGACAGCAGCAGCCTGGTCCTCGCGCAGCGTCACCGACAGCTCGAAGGCATGGCTGTCGCCGTCGGTGCGTGCGCTCGTCGCTGATCTCGACGCGGCTTCCCGCCTCCTTCAGCACCGACACGACCCGCTCACCGAGCCCACGGGGCAGGACGAGCCGGCCGTCCACGGTCTCGTCGTAGCTGAGCAGGAAGCGGGGCACGTTCCACGTCGACAGCCGACGGCGCTGCCGCTCACCGAACAACGGGTTGCTCATCGATGCCGCGTGCTTGAGCGTCGCGAGGGCCGCCGGCGTCAGGTCCGAGACGGACACCTCGCAACCGGCGTCCAGCCGTAGCCCGACCACCGCCGCTGGTTCCGGCCTCGTCCGGGTCGACGTCGCCGGAGCCAGACGCTCGACTGCGCCACCCACCTTCACCACCCCGACGCGGCCGACCAGGCGGGTGACCTCGGCCGGGGACAGCCGGTGCACTCCGGACAGATAGGCCCACTGATCCTCGTGCGGCTCGAGCGTGCCGAGGTCGAGGAACACCGTCGCACCGTCCTTGCGCGCCCGACCGTGCAGCGGAGCAGCGATCAGGTTCCCGATCCCGCCCGCGGACGGCAGGACGTCCTGCGACGGGAAGAGTCGGTCGTAGCTGCGCAGATCCATCCGCCCGCGGAGGGCGATCGCCTCACGGAGCAGGCCCATGCCCAGGGCTCTCGCCGTCGCTGCCGGAACCGCGCCGGCGAAGAAGATCCACACATGCGCACCGACCCCGGACCGCGAGACCTCCAGAGCTGCTGGAACTCCCGCCGCCCTGGCCGCCTTGAGATAGGCCAGCGCGTCGAGCATCGCCGCCGGGCCGTCGAAGTCCGCGGCAAGCCACCGACAGGTGTCACCCGGCATCAACGGATACAGCCCGATGTGGTCGCGGCCCGACAGGTGCGCTGCGACCACATCGTCACGAAGCCGCAGGTACGGACGGGTCGCGCCCTTCCGCCACCCACCGGCCACCGCCGGAACCCAGCCCGACTTGCCCGATCTCCCGTTCTCCCACCGAATCGCGTAGACATCCTCGCGGGCCGCGAACAACGCCCTGAAGAAGGCGACCTTGTCCTGCGGAGTCGACAACGCGGTCACCATGCCGGGGCGCTCCAGGAACAGCCCCGACTGGGACGGGACCGGGGTGCGGGCCTGCTCCGCCGTCATCCCCAGCAGCCGCAGCAGCCGTCCGTTCTCGGCCCGCAGCCGAGCGAGCTCACGCTCGAGTTCCCCGGAGCTCGTCGGCACGAACCTCACGATGCCACGCCCGGTGGCGGCCCGCGATCAGCTGGAATCGACGAGGAGTCCGGCCTGATCCATCCGCCGGACGAGGCGCGACTTGCGCCGATGACGAGTACGTACCGCGGCCAGCCGAGCGCCGATCACGCCACAAAGGAATGAAACCCTCAAGTAGGCGTCTGACCTGCGAAAGTGGAGCCGCCTTGGGGAGTCGAACCCCAGACCTACGCATTACGAGACAATGTGTCGCTAGCTACATCAGGCCCATCTCATCCATCGGTGCACGTCAGCGAGTTCAGCGTGCTCAGGATGCTCGGCCAGCCAGCCACATTTCGTACCACGACCCGTGCCACGGAGGCCCTGCGAGCCGATCTGCACCGAGGGCATACAAGCGCGCGCAGCCGGCGGGCCCAGCTGTGATCGGCGTGGCCGCCGGGGAGCTCGGCCACGACCCGGCGGGTCTCAGCGAACCGGACGTCGGCGCCGTGGCGAATGGCCTGGCGAGCGACGGCCTGGGCGACGAAGGCCTTGCCGACTCCGGCCGGCCCGGTGAGGATCACCGACTCGCCGGCGTCGAGCCAGCGCAGCGTGGCCAGGTCTCGGACCTGCGCGGCGGGCAGCTTCGGATTGGCGTGGAAGTCGAAGCCTTCCAGGGGGACCTGTTCTTCGAAGTGGGCCCGGCGCAGCCAGCGCGCGAACGCGGCCCGGTCGCGGCGGGCGACCTCGTCCCGGCAGAGGACTTTGAGGAACTCCAGGTGGCCGCGCTCGCTGGCGCGGGCCTGAGCCAACCTGGCGTCGAGGGTGTCGAGCATCCCGCACAACTTCAGAGCTCGCAGCGCCCCGCGCAGTCCGTCGTCGGCGCTCACCGTGGCCGAGCCTTCGGGTGTGAGCTCTTGGTGCCACGGACGGACGCGGGGGGTGTCTCTATGGGGTTGTCAAGCGGCTGCGGCCACTGGTGGCAGCGTCGGGACGCTCGGTGGTGCGTAGGGGCGCCGGTCGCGGAGCATGGCGTAGATGACGTCGGTGCGGCGGCGAGCGAGGCAGATCAGAGCGGCGTTGTGTCGCTTCCCGGCGGCGCGTTTGCGGTCGTAGTAGGCGCGGCTGACCGGATCGGCAAGGCTGGCGAATGCCGACAAGAACAGCGCCGACTTCAGGGCGTGGTTACCGCGCTGGGACCGCGTCTCGCCCTTGATCGAGCTGCCGGAGCGGCGGGTGACCGGGGCCAGGCCCGCGTAGGCGGCGAGGTGACCGGCGGTGGGGAACGCGGCACCGTCTCCGACGATGGTGAGGATCTTCAGTGCGGTCCTGAACCCGAGGCCGGGCATCGAGGTCAGGACCCCGGCAAGAGGGTGGGCCTCCAGCAGGTCCTCGAGCTCGGCGGCCAGGCTGTCTCGTTCAACGCGGACCTCGCGCAACTGGGCGGCGACCCCGGCGATCACCCGGCCGAACGCGGCGGTGCCCGGGACGACGACTGTCTGAGTGTCGAGCGCGGCCAGGATCATGGCAGGAAGTGTCGTGGCCAGCCGTGGGGAACGCGGACGCATGGTGGCGGCGATCCCGGCCTCGCCGAGGTCGCGCAGGGCCTGCGGGGTCGGGGCGGCGGCGAGCAGATCGAGCACCCCGCCGCGGTCCATCCGTGGTCCGAGCAGGCGTTCCAGGGCCGGGTGGACGTGGAGCAGAGCATCGCGCAGCCGGTTTGTCAGCCGTGTCGACTGGGCGGCGAGGTCGTCGTCGTAGCCGGCCAGCACGGAGAGCTCGGCGAGGGTCTCGTCATCGGTGCTGACCCGGCGCAGGGTGTGGGGCATGGTGCGGGCGGCGTCGGCGATGACGTGGGCATCGCGGGCGTCGGTCTTGCTCTGGCCAGGATGCAGGTCAGCGATGCGACGCATCGCCAACCCAGGCAGGTAGGCCACCTCGATGCCCAGCGAGCGGGCCACGGCGACGGCAAGCGCACCGATCGAGGCAGGCTGATCGACCACGACCAGCGTCCGGCCGTGGGCGGCGAGGCGGGTGAAGACCTCGGTCAGCGCGGCCTCGTCGTTGGGCAAC
>NZ_BJVJ01000142.1 GCF_007989085.1 Pseudonocardia sulfidoxydans NBRC 16205 | reverse complement strand
GGGGAACCACAGCGGCTACGGCGGTCAGACCGGCAACCAAGGCGGCAACGGTGGTCACTCGGGCAACCTGGGCGGCGACAACGGCCAGCTGGGCAACCAGGGCGGCCACTCGGGCAATCACAGTGGCCGGGGCCACGACAACAACGGTCAGCAGGGCCCGCGCGGCGGTCAGCAGCACGGCGACCCGCGCGGA
The DNA here is from genome assembly GCF_007989085.1 of Pseudonocardia sulfidoxydans NBRC 16205. Classification (GTDB taxonomy): domain Bacteria; phylum Actinomycetota; class Actinomycetes; order Mycobacteriales; family Pseudonocardiaceae; genus Pseudonocardia; species Pseudonocardia sulfidoxydans. The sequence goes on along the minus strand of NZ_BJVJ01000142.1, from coordinate 6,298 downwards.
GGTCAGCAGGGCGGCGTGAACAACGGCCACGGCCCGCAGCGCGGCCACGGCCAGCAGTGCGGCTGCGGCGGCAACCACAGCGCCGACGACCACCGCTGGAACAACGACCGGGACCGCGACGACCACCGCCACGGTGACCGCGACCGGGACCGTGACCGCGGCGACCACCGTGACCGCGGCGACCGCGACGGGCGCTGGAACGACCGCGACCGTGACCGGGGCGACCACCGTCACGGTGACCGCGACCGGGACCGTGACCGCGGCGACCAGCGTGGGAGCGACCGTGACCGCGGCGACCGCGACGGGCGCTGGAACGACCGCGACCGTGACCGGGGCGACCACCGCCACGGCGACCGGGACCGTGACCGTGACCGGGGCGACCACCGCCACGGAGACAGGGACCGTGGCCGCGGCCAGCAGCACCGCGGACACCACCACCATGGTGACGACCGCCGTGTCCAGGACGCGCGCTGGGACCGCGGCGGGGACCCGCGTGGCGGTCACGACCGTGACCGCGGCAACTGGCAGTACGACGGCTGGAACCGCGGCGGCGACTGCGATGACGACGCCGCTCCCGTCCGCGGCGGCGGGAACTGGGGCGGGCACGACCGTGACCGCGGCAACGACCGTGACCGCGGCAACGACCGTGGCGGCTGGAACGGCGACCGCAACGACCGGGGCGACCGTGACCGCGGCGGCGACCGCAACGACCGGGGCGACCGTGACCGCGGCGGCTGGAACGGCGACCGCGGCGACGACCGTGACCGCGGCAATGACCGCAACGACCGGGGCGACCGTGACCGCGGCGGCGACCGTGGCGGCTGGAACGGTGACCGCGGGAACGACGGCGGCGACCGTGACCGCAACGGAGACCGCGGCGACAACCGGCCGAGCGGGAACAACAACCCCACTCGGCCCTCGTTCGACGTCAACGGCTTCGTCCAGCACGTTCTGAACACCAGCCTGACCATCGCCGGGCGCTGACCTTCGCATCATCCCGACACGGCCCCCGCCTCCCCCGGAAGGCGGGGGCCGCGTCGTGTCCGGGTCAGCGCACGAGCCGGTAGGACAGGTGCGTCGCCCAGGGTGAGACGACGACGTCGGTGCGTTCGAGCTCGATGTCCTGCTCGAAGCCCTCGAAGAGCCGGGTGCCCTCGCCGAGGAGGAGCGGCGCGACCGTCAGAACGAGCTCGTCGACGATCCCGGCCGACAGCGCCTGCCGGATGGTCTCGGCGCCTCCCATGACGCACACGTCGCGGTCTCCGGCAGCCTCCCGCGCGCGGTCGAAGGCGGCCCGGAAGCCGTCGACGAAGGTGAAGCCCTTGTCGGCGTCGGGCTGGTCGTCGGGGCGGCGGGTCACGACGAACAGGGGCCGGTCCCAGGGGTTGCTGCCGCCCCATGCGCCGGCGGAGTCGTAGGTGTTGCGTCCGCACACGACGGCGCCCAGGCGCGCCATGGCGTTGTCGAGGACTGTCTTGTCGACCGGGTCGGGTTCGCCGCTGGGTTCCTCGGCGTAGCTCCAGGGGCCGCCGAAGACCCAGTAGTGCAGGCGTTCCCCACCGATGCCGAGCCCGGCGTCGGGGCCTGCGTGGGGTCCGGTGACGTACCCGTCGACGGATGTGGTGATCGTTGCGACGACCTTGCCCATGACGTGCCCTCCCGTGTGGTTGTCGGTGTAGACGTCGTGGGGCGCCGGAACTCATCTGCGGATCGGCCTGACATCCGTCACGGGAGGGTGGTGACGGAGGGCATCGGGCGCGGGTACAGGCGGGGCGCAGTATCGCTGCCATGGAGGAGCAGGTGAACGCGCCGGCGCAGCTGCGGCACGTGATCACGTTGTTGTTGGCGAATCTCGCGCTGTCGGCGGTGCTGGCGATTCTGTTCGTCGCATTCCACGCGTCGTTGATCGATTATCAGCTCGCACATCTGGGGCTGTCTGCGGGCGTGGACGTCGACGGCGTGCGGGCGGGGCTGAGCGTGGGGCTGTGGTCGCGCGCGGTGGCCGTCGTGATCATCGGTGTCGTGTACTCCTTCCTGATCCGGCGGCTGCGGGAGGGGCGACGGCGCGCGTACCTGCGGGTTCTCGTCCTGTCGGTGGTGAGCCTCGCGGGGATCGCGTATCTGCTGGTGTCGTACCAGTACCCGGCGTGGGTGCGGGTCGAGCAGGTGATCCAGGCCGTCGTGCTCATCGCGCTGTTGTGGGCGACGACGCGTCCTGCGGTGCGGGCGCATTTCGCGCGGCGCACTGTTCCGGCGGCCTGACGATGGGGTTCTCCCCCGTCGAGGGGTCGGGTGGAGCCCGCGTCGCCGTAGGGTCTGCTCGGTCGTTTCCGGGGCGCGTCGGCGGCATTCTTCTCCTACGCGGACGAGCACGGTAAATGATTCCGAGCTCGCCGTCACCGCGGGTCATGGGGGCATTCGCGGTGGCGGCGTCACGACGAGCCGCCCGCCGAACGACGACCGGCGGGCGGCTCGGTCATGTCGGCGGGCCGCAGCGGTCGCAGCCGTCGGCGGATTCGGTGTGGGCGGTTCCGGCCGGTGCGCAGCAGAGGTCGCGGCGACGAGCAGCCGGATGCGGTGGGTGAGGACGGCGCGGGTCGGGGAGAGGTGTCAGGACGCTGCGGCGGAGACGCCGTGGGCGGGGCAGAGGGCGACGGCCTCACCGGTGCCGGCGAGCAGCCGTTCGGCGGAGCGCAGCAGGTCGAGGAGCTCGGGCCGGGTCAGCGAGTAGAACGACTGCCGACCCTGGGGGCGGTAGCCGACGAGGCCGCAGTCGCGCAGGCAGGCCAGGTGCGAGGAGACGGTGGACTGCGGGAGTTCGAGCAGCCGGGTGAGGTCGACGACCCGTGCTTCGCCGTCGGCGAGCCGCGTGAGGATGACCAGCCGTGTGGGGTCGCCCAGGGACCGGAACAGCGCAACGGCAGCATCCATCGACATTCACCGATGTTAACGGCCCGGTCCGATGGACGGAACCGCCCGCCGACGCGCACGATGGGCGACATGACCGACGCCCCGGCGACGCCCTACCTCGCCGTCGACCTCGACGTGCTGTCCCGCAACCTGGAGAACACCGCCCGGTGGGCCCGGGCGCGGGGGTTGCGGCTGCGTCCGCACGCGAAGACACACAAGAGCCCGGAGATCGCCCGGCGGCAGATCGAGTCGGGTGCGGTGGGCCTCACCGTTGCGACGCTCGCCGAGGGCGAGATCTTCAGTCGCGCCGGCGCCACCGACCTGTTCGTCGCCTACCCGGTGTGGGCGGCGGGCGAGCGGGGCGCGCGGCTGCGGGCTCTCGCGCAGGGCGTGGCGCTGCGCGTCGGCGTCGACTCGGCCGAAGGGGCGCAACATCTCGGGATCGCACTGGCGGGGACGTCGGCGTCGGTGATGGTCGAGGTCGACAGCGGGATGCGCCGCACCGGCGTCGCGCCCGGAGAGGTGCTCGAGGTCGCCCGCGCCGCCGACCGGGCGGGGGTGCGCGTCGCCGGTGTGTTCACCTTCCCCGGACACGGCTACGCGCCGGGCGGCGCCGCCCAGGCCGCCGCCGACGAGGCGACCGCTCTCGCCAAGGCGGCAGACATATTGCGCGGCAACGGTTTCGACGACCTCGAACTGGGCGGTGGCTCCACACCGACGCTCGCGCACTCCGACGCCACCGTCCTCACCGAGGTCCGGCCGGGGGTCTCGGTGTTCAACGATGCCCAGCAGGTCGAGCTCGGCACGTGCGGGTGGGAGGACGTGGCGCTCACCGCGGTCGGGACCGTCGTGTCCCGCGGCGACGGCCGCTTCGTCCTCGACGCGGGCGGCAAGGTGCTGGGCGCCGACCGCCCGGGATGGGCGACGGGCGCGGGGCGTGTCCCGGCGATGCCCGACGCCCGGGTGGTCCTGCTGTCGGAGCACCACGCCGTCGTCGAGCTCCCGGCCGGGGAGACGTTGCCCGAGCTGGGGGACCGCGTCGCCGTCGCGCCCAACCACGTGTGTGCCGCGGCGAACCTCGCACGCGAGTACGTCGTGACCATGGGCGGCCGGGTGACCCGCTGGCCGATCACCGCGGCGGGCGCGAACACCTGACCGGGCAGGTCAGACGACGTCGCCGACGACCACCCGTACGACGTTGGCGACCTCCGCGAGGTCCCGCGTCCCCGCCCCCGTCCCGATGGCCCGCGGCACCATGCGCGGCATCGGCCCCCACGACGTCACCGCCGCGGCGAGCAGCGCGGCACCGGTCGGCGTGCACATCTCCCGTGGCGACGGCCCCGCGAAGCACGGTGCGCCCGCCACCCGCAGGACCTCGAGGGTCGCCGGCGCGGGGATCGGCACCAGCCCGTGGCTGCCCCGGCTGGTTCCGCTGCCCAGCGCGACGGGGCTCGCGTGCACGGCGTCGAGACCGAGCAGGTGCAGTGCCGTCGCCACCCCGACGACGTCGGCGATCGCGTCCAAGGCCCCGACCTCGTGGAAGTGCACGTCGTCGGGGGTGGTGCGGTGCACCCGGGCCTCGGCCTCGGCGAGGCGGGCGAACGCGTCGTGGGCGAGTGTCGCGACCGGCTCGGGCAGCCCAGCCGCGTCGAGGACGCCGCGCACGGCCTTCCACGTCCGGTGCTCCGGGTCGGGCGCGGTGTCGACGTCGACCTTCAGCGCACCGATGCCGTGCCGCTCGACCTCGTTGCGGCGCAACGTGATCGGCTCGACCCCGAGCGTGGCGACGTGTTCGGCGACGACACCGAGATCGGCTCCCGCGTCGACGAGCGCGGCCAGCAGCATGTCGCCCGCAGCCCCTGCGGCGCAGTCGACCCAGGCGATCCGGCGTGCGGACTCCACGGCCACGCTCAGTTCACGACCCGGACGGTGAGCGGGTAGCGGAACTCCTCACTGTTGCCCGCCTTGATGGTCCCGAGCACCACGAACACCAGGTAGAAGATGCCGTAGAGGGGCAGCAGCACGAACCCGATGAGCACGAACATCAGCAGCGCGAAGACGATCGTCAGCACGAACGCGTTGAGCTGGAAGTTCAGCGACTCGACGGCGTGCCTGCGCACGTAGGGCGAGACGTTGCCGCGGACGAGCAGCACGACAAGTGGCGCGACCAGACCCAGTGCGAACCAGGCCGTGACGATGCTGCCGACGTGCGCCGCCATCGCCCAGTTCCGGTCCTCGGCCGTGACGGGAACGGGCTTGTTGCGCGGATCCCAGGAGCCCGGTGGCGGGGGAACGGTCATGTGCCCATTGAAACAGTTCCGGCCGGTCCGGACGGGTGGATCCGGACTGCCACGGGGCTGGCGCGAGGGCCCGCCGGGGGAGAGGGTGAAACCCGGGTCACGACGACCGGAGCGTGACACACGGTGGAGGACAGGAGCTCGATGACGGAGGACCAGGGGCCCACGGGCCCCGTCGCGGTGGTGACGGGTGCGGGCTCGGGCATCGGACGGGTCGTCGCGCGGGCGTTCCTCGGTGCGGGATACCGCGTTGCGGTGACCGGCCGCCGGCGCGACCGGCTGGAGGAGACGATCGACGGTGCCGACGCCCTGGCGGTTCCGGCAGACGTGGGGGACCCCGACTCCGTCGACGAGCTGTTCGCCGCGGTCCGTGCGCGGTGGGGCAGGGTGGACGTCCTGTTCAACAACGCCGGAACCTTCGGTCCGGCCGCCACACCCGACGAGGTCCCCGTCGACGCCTGGCTCGACACCGTCCGCACCAACCTGACCGGGACGTTCCTCTGCGCACGTGCGGCGTTCGCGACGATGCGCGCCCAGTCGCCCCAGGGCGGCCGGATCATCAACAACGGGTCCATCTCTGCGCAGGTGCCGCGTCCGTGGAGTGCCGCGTACACGTCCACGAAGCACGGGGTCACCGGCCTGACCAAGTCGTTGTCCCTGGACGGGAGGCCCTTCGGCATCGCGTGCGGGCAGATCGACATCGGCAACGCCGCCACCGACATGACCGCCGGCTTCTCCGCAGGTGCACGTCAGGCCGACGGTTCCACCGCCCCCGAGGCGACCTTCGACGTCGCACACGTGGCCGACGCGGTGCTCTACATGGCGGGCCTCCCCCTGGAGGCCAACGTCCAGTTCCTGACGATCGCCGCCCGCACGATGCCCTACATCGGGCGTGGCTGAACGAATTTTCGACGAGTTCCGGCCCGCTGACCTGCGGAGACTCAATCACGACCCGGGCAATGCCGGGCCGGAACGACGATCTTGAACGTGACCTGGGTCATGAAGTGGCCCGAAAACGGCACGAATTCGCACCGTCGTCGCAGGTCAGACACCATTCAGGGGGGCGATTTGCACCCGCTGGAAGGGCTCCT
>NZ_BJVJ01000141.1 GCF_007989085.1 Pseudonocardia sulfidoxydans NBRC 16205 | reverse complement strand
GGGGGAGCTGGGCCGGGGCCGCTGCTGTGGTGTCACGCTCATCGAGCGACCGGCCTGCGGTCTCGCGCAGCAGCAGCACCGAGACCGTCGAGATCACGGCGAGAACCGCCAGCATGATGCCGAGCGAGATCGAGCCGTAGGCGGCGAACAGAGGCGCCGCGACCACCGGTGGGATCGCCCCACCGACGATGCTGCCCAGGTTGAACGAGGCGCCGATACCGGTCGAGCGGTGGTGGGTGCGGAAGATCTCCGGCAGGTACGCCGTGGTGGGGGCGGCCGCGATGCCGACGAGGAACAGCGAGGCCGAGACGACCAGGCCCAGCAAGACGGGGCTACCGGCCCCGGCCAGTGGGAACATCACGAACGACCAGACGATCGCGACGAGGTTGCCGATCGTCATGGTCCGGCGCCGGCCGATCCGGTCGGAGAGCCAGGCACCGACGTAGCTGCCGACGAAGTTCCACACCACGGCGACGACGTTGATCACCAGCACGGTGTTGCGCGAGAAGCCGAGTGCCGCAGTCCCGTAGTTCGCCAGGTAGACCGCGCCCATGTAGAACATCGACAGCCACATCACGACCGAGCCGGCGCCGAACAGCACCTCTCGCCACTGCTCCCGCAGCACCGTGCGCAGCGGGAGCCTGGTGCGAGCAGCGGCCTCCGCGGCGGCGACGGCCGCTCGGTAGATCGGGGTCTCCGCGATGCCCAGTCGCACCCACAGTCCGATCGCGACGAGGACGATGCTGGCCAGGAACGGGATCCGCCAGCCCCACGCCAGGAATGCGTCCGGTGACATCGCCACGCTGGCGACGAGGAACGCCAGCGTGGCGAGCAGCAGGCCGAGACCCGTCCCGAAGGTCGGAGAGAGAGCGAAGAGCCCACGACGCCTCGGCGGTGCGTACTCCGCGACGAACAGCGCCGCGCTCGACCACTCCCCGCCCACCGCCAGGCCCTGGCACAGCCGCAGCACGATCAGCAGGATCGGGGCCGCGACGCCGATCGCCGCACCGCTGGGCAGGACGCCGATGAGCACCGTCGACAGACCCATGAGCAGCAGCGTCGCGATGAGAGTCGCCTTGCGCCCCACGCGGTCACCGACGTGGCCGAACAGGACGCCGCCGAGCGGCCGCGCGATGAACGCGACCCCGAAGGTCGCGAACGAGGCCGCCACCCCGGCCGCCGTCCCCAACGAGGGGAAGAAGACCTTGGGGAAGACGAGCGCGGCGGCGGTGCCGTAGATGAAGAAGTCGTAGTACTCGATCGTCGTGCCCAGCAGGCCGGCGCCGAACACACGGCGCAACGTCGCCGGGTCGGGGGCCGGGACGGTCGTCGTCGACGGGTCCATGTGTCGTCCCTCGGTTCTCTGCGCGGGTCAGGGGGCGGGCATCACGTCGCCGCACGCGGAGCAGGTGCGCGCGGCGAGGTCGTCGAAGAAGCGCCGGTAGGCCTTCCCGACCGGGTCGGTCCGGTAGTCGTCGACGTGGACGGCTTCCTCGTGCAGGAAGGTGTCGCAGGCCCGGCAGAACCACTGGAAGCGGTCGAGCTCGCCGGGCTTGCGCAGCCGTTCGACGACGAGGACGAACGCGTCCGGCGGGAACCGGGGCGAGTGCGGGATCCCGCTGCGCGTGTAGATCGCCGAGCCCTGCGGGATGACGGCGACGTCCTCGGAACCGTCCGGGTTGCGGTAGTGCAGGTTCATCTGCCCCCGCACCATGAACATGACCTCGTCGCTCGGGTTGAGGTGGAACTCGCTGCGGTACTCGCGACCGCGGGCGACGAAGGCCAGCGACTCCCCCTCCTGCCACAGCACCGTCACCCGGCCCTGGCTCTCGGCGAGGCCGGCGGCGACGCCGTCGAGGTCGACGATCGGCATCTGCACGAGAACGGCCGGCATGCCGGCTCCTCGCTCGGGGGCCGTCACGGGTTGCGCGCCGCGACGCACTCGATCTCGACGAGCACCCCGTCTCGGGGCGGGCTGGCGTGGACGGTGGTCCGGGCGGGGAACTGCGGGCAGTCCGCGAAGAACCGCCGGTAGACGGCGTTGAAAGCGGGGAAGTTCTCGATGTCGCGCAGGTAGCAGTTGCACTTGAGGATCCGCTCGCGCGACGACCCCGCGGCCTCGACGACGCGCAGCAGGTTCTCCAGCACGAGCTGGGCCTGCTCGTCGAAGTCGTGGGTCTTCAGCGTGTGCGTTTCCGGGTCGAGCGGGCCCTGGCCGGAACAGAAGACGATGTCGCCGAAGACGATCGCCTGTGACAGTGGCGCCTTCGTGCCGGCGGAGAAGCCGACGACGGGGGCCTTGTCGGTGCTGACGGACGTGATGGTCACGCGCGCTCCTTTTGTTGGTGGTCGAATCCGGCGGGCGGCATCGACGCCTCCGCCGGCACGGCCTGTTCGCGAACCCGCAGCCGGCCCTCGTCGACCCGGTCGGGATGGAGCAGGTCGGCGAACGGCGACGCGGCGACCTCAGCGGCCTGGTCGCCGCCGGCGTGCTCCAGGGCGACGAGGAAGCGCAGGCAGTCGGCCATCCGCGCGACCATCGCCTGGCCGCCCGTCGGACCGTGCCCGGGCACCAGGGTCGCGGCCGCGCTGCCACCGAGCCGGCGCAGCGCGGCCAGCCAGCCACGCACGTCGGCGTCCCACATCGACGGCCAGTGGCCGTTGAACACCAGATCGCCGACGAACGCCACGCCCTCGTCCGGGACGTGCGCAACGAGGTCTCCCTCGGTGTGCGCGGGCCCGAACGGCTCCAGCTCGACCTCGACGCCGCCGAGGTCGATCCGCGCGGGACCACCGATCCCGATCGTCGGGGGGGCGACGGCAGCATTCCGGACGTCGGCCGCGTCCTGCGGGCGCAGCCGCTCGAAGATCGCGACCTGCCGCTGCCATTCGCGCAGCTCGGCAGCCCTCGTCGAGGTGGTGGCGAGGATCGTCGCGCCGCGGAATGCGCCGTTGCCGAACACGTGGTCGCCATGGAAGTGCGAGTTGACGACTATCAGGTCGGCCGGCCGGGCGCCGGTCGCGGCCAGCACGACATGGGCCAGCTCCGCACCGAGCGTCGGTGTGACCCGGGTGTCGAAGACCAGCACGCGCTCGTCGCCGACGACGATCCCGGTGTTGGCCGCGCCTGCCGGGTCGCTCTCGACGGCCAGCACCCGACGCCCCAGCCGACGCGTGCGCGCGAGCGTCAACGGCGAGTCCTGCAGCCGGGCGACCGCGCGGTCCGGGTCGAGGCGCCCGGGGGGCACGACCGTCAGCACACCGGGCTCAGCCACGACGCACCCGCATCGGCAACGAGCCCCAGGCGCGCAACGTGTTGTTGAGGTGGCGGATCGGCTCCGCCGCCGGTGCGAGGGTCTCGACCCGCTCGACCAGCGCCGTCAGCAGCGCCTCGGCCTCCAGTCGAGCGATGTGCTGACCGACGCACTGGTGGATGCCGAAGCCGAAGCCCACATGTCCCGAGGGGTCGCGCCCCAGGTCGTAGGAGTCGGCGTCGGGCCAGTGCCGAGGGTCGCGGTTGGCACCGCCGAGGAACATGAGGATCTTCTTCCCGTCGGGGACGACCAGGCCCGGCTCGACGGTGACGTCGGTTGCCGCGGTCCGGAAGAACGTCTGCACCGGGGTGGCCCAGCGGATCGCCTCGTCGAAGGCGACGCGGGCGAGGCCGGGCTCGCGGCGCAGCCGGGCCCACTGGGCGGGGTGGGTGGCGAGCAGGTGCAGCGTCCAGGCCAAGCCCTGCACGATCGTGTCGACGCCCGCCGACAGCAACGACCGGACGACCATGGGCGCCTGCTCGGCGGTGATCTCGCCCCGCTCGGCGGCCTCGAACGTGCGCGCTCCGAAGCCGTCGGGGGCGAGGACGTCGCGGGCGCACCGGTCGTCGACCCACGCGGCATTGGCCGGGGCCTCCGCCTCGCCCGCGAGGACGAGGCGGTTGCGCGGACCGAAGGCGTTGGTCATGTGGTCGCCGTAGGCCAGCAGTCGACGCCAGTCCGACTCCGGGGCCAGCCCGACCGCGGCCGGGAAGACCCGCAGCGGCAGCTCCTCGGCGAACGCGGTGACCGCGTCGAACTCGTCCTCGGCGAGCACCTCGTCGACCAGCCGGCGCGCCGTCGCGAGCCATTCCTCGCGCAGCCGGCGGACCGCGTGCGGCGCAAGGATGGCCGACAGCACGCGGCGCGGCGCGTCGTGCCAGGGTGGGTCGGTCTCGAGCAGCACGCTCGGTTTTCGCCACGGCTCGTCGAACCGGAAGTTCAGCAGCCCCACGCCGGCACCGGACCGGAAGCGCTGCCAGTCGACGAGCGCCGCGTGCACCTGGGCGTAGCGGGCCATCGCGTACACGTCGTAGCGCGGCAGGTACACCAGGGGCCCGGCGTCGCGGAGCACGGCGTGCATCGGGTCGGGGTCGGCGAGCGACGTTGCGTCGAACGGGTCGACGTCGAGCGTCGGCACGCTCCGGGTGCCCACCGATGTCAGGGTCATCCCACTCCTCATGGTCAGAGGTCCAGCACGAGACGGTCGGTGCACGAGCGCGAGACGCACGGGTAGAGCGGGTCGTCGGGCCCACGCCGGCGGTCGTCGAAGATCGAGTCCCGGTGGTCGGGAACCCCCTCGAGGACGACTGCCTCGCACGTGCCGCAGGTGCCCTGCCGACACGACGACAGCAGGTCCACCCCGGCCGCGCGCAACGCGTCGAGCACCGACACGTCCGCGGTGACGGTGACGATGACCCCCGAACGCGCCGCCTCCACCTCGAACGGCACGGAACGGGCCGGCGCGGACCGCGCCCGGGCGACGAAGCGCTCGGTGTGCAGCGAGTACGGCGGCCACGAGCGGCAACGCGCCACGACGGCGTCGAGCAGCCCGGGGGGCCCGCAGCAGTAGACCGCGACGTCCGGCCGCGGGTCGTCGAGCCACGCCGCGAGGTCGAGCCGGCCGTTCTCGTCCTCGGGGACGAGGTGGACGCGGTCGCCGTGGCCTGCGAGGTCGTCGACGAAGGCCATCGAGGTCCGGGACCGGCCACCGTAGACCAGTGTCCAGTCGGCGCCGATCAGCTCCGCCTGGCTCACCATCGGCAGCAATGGCGTGATGCCGATCCCGCCCGCCAGGAACAGGTAGCGCTGCGCCGGGACCATCGGGAAGTCGTTGCGCGGCCCACCGACGCCGAGCAGCTCGCCGACACGCAGGTCGTCGTGGACGTACCGGGAGCCACCGCGGCCCGCGGGCTCACGCAGCACGCCGACGCGGTAGCGGGCCGGGTCGAAGCGGTCACCGCACAGCGAGTACTGCCGGACCGTGCCGTCGGGCAGCACCAGGTCGACGTGTGCGCCGGGTTGCCAGTCGGGGAGCCGGCCACCGTCGGGACGCGCCAGCGTCAGGGCCACGACCCTCTCGGCGACCTGCTCCTTCGCCTCGACCCGCACCGTGCCCGTCGCGGGTGCCGCCCCGGTTCGGGTCGGTGTCGTCCGTTCGTCGGTCAGCAACTGCGTCCTCCTCGCCGCGATGCCGGAGATCGTCGGCGCGGGAGGCACACCGCGACACCGCTTCTCTCGCTGAGCGAGCAAACTCGTGTGCGGCGAGGCGGCTGTCGGCTGCACTGAGGACGTCGCGTCGCTCGGCCCTGCCGGTCGGGGTCGGGCATGCTCGGACGGACGAAGGAGTGATGACGTGGCGGGGGGATCGGCAGGCCGTTCGGTGCTGAGCCGGGTGCTCGACGTGCTGGAGAGCTTCGACCCGAACGCCGAGATGCTCACGGTCAGCCAGATCGCGCAGCGCGCGGGTCTGACCGCACCGACGGCACACCGGCTCGTCACCGAGCTGCTGGCGCTCGGTCTGCTCGAACGGGGACCGAACCGTACGGTGCACGTCGGGCTACGGCTGTGGGAGGTGGCCTCGGCCGCCCCGTACGCTCAAGGCCTGCGCGAGCTGGCAATGCCCGCACTCGAGGATCTTCAGGCCACGGTCCGTCAGCACACCCAGCTCTACGTGCGGGAAGGCACGGAGACGCTGCTGATCGAACGGCTCTCGAGCCGCACCGCGGTCCCCAACTTCGCGAAGGTCGGCGGCCGGCTGCCGTTGCATGCCTCGTCCGGCGGCCTGGTGCTGCTGGCCCACGGCGGCCCCGAGCTGGAGGCCGAGGTGCTGTCCGCGCCCATGCGGCGTTACACCCCTACCACCCCGGTACGGCCGGAGCAGGTGCAGGCACTGCTTGCCACCGTCCGCGAGCGCGGCTACATCGCCTGCGACGGCTTCATCAGCGACGGCGCGATGGGCGTCGCTGTGCCGGTGCGCGACGGCGCGGGTGAGACGGTGGCCGCGCTGTCGGTGGTGGTGCCCAGCGGCGGGGCACAGCCCATGGCCTACGTCAACGCGCTGGTCGTGACAGCCCGGGCCATCGGCCGCGAGCTGGCCAAGCCGCGGGTGCCGCAGTGGCATCCGATGCAGCCGACGTCGCGGCGCGGAGTCCGTCCCGACCGGTCGGGCCCAGCGACGAAGCGCGCGTGACCGACTCCGGACCGAAAGCCGACGGCGGGCGCCCCGGCACGTGCGCGCAGGGGTCAGCCCCTTCGCGTGTCGGCGGCGACGCGTCGACCCGGCGCTTGACTCCCGCGAGGCCCGGCCCGCCACCGGGCGGCACCCACGAC
>NZ_BJVJ01000140.1 GCF_007989085.1 Pseudonocardia sulfidoxydans NBRC 16205 | reverse complement strand
ATCAGCAGTGGCCGCCCCCGCCGGCGCAGGCGTGGGACCAGCAGCAGGCCAACCCCAGCAAGCCGGGTATCTCCAGCAGGGCGGCTACCCGCAACGGCCCGCGGGCAACGCTGCTGTGCGTGGCGCTGCAGCGCTCATCAACGGTCGTGCTCGTGCTGGTGATCCAGCACGGGGTCGCCGTCGCCTCCGCGCTCACGGAGCGGTGAGCGCCAGAACGGCCGCATGGGACGGCCGACGCGCGCGGGCGGGTCGACCGCCCGCCTCTCGTGGTTCGCGAGCAGCGGCGTGGCTCACGTATTACCCGGGATAATGCACGGAATCCCGGGTAATACGGGTACGGTCGTCCACGTGCCCGGCCCATACCCCGACTTCGACTCCGCCGACTACCAGCTGCGCTGGCCTCGCGATCTGTTCGCCCGCGAGCTTGCCGCGCTGCGCCGGGCCTGGCCGAGCGGCCAGATGGTTTCGTCCGAGGTCGAACGGATTGTGTTCCTCCTCGATGAGGCCTTCCTGGGCCAGGCTCCGTCCGATGAGTACACGCAGGCGACCAAGTCCCGCAGTTTCTCCTTCAACGACCCGTGGGGAAGCGACCCCGATCCCTGGGCCAGCCAGAAGCTCGACGGCGACGGCTACCTCGACGCCCTCGTCGAGCGGCTACCTGAGCTGCGGGAACACCACGAGCCGCGGCCGTACTGGCCCGACCGCCAACGAGCCCACCGGGGCCGGGAGGTCCCCGGTGACGAGACCACAGTGCGGCGCCGGTTCGCGCGGCTGATCGAGGAGCAGCGCGAGGCCGGCCTGTTCGGCCGCGAACTACCCCCGGACTGCGTCGATGCCGACCCGGTCGATGAGGCCGACATGCTCGAGGCCCGGCTCGGGATCCCCGGACTCTGGCCGCTGAAGCCGGAGAACTGGGACGAGGACACCTTCTACGGGCTGATCGAGGTCTTCCACGACCTCGCCGCCCGTCCGCGAGAGCGGCACTTCCACAGCTACAGCGGGTGTGGCTGGCACTACGACGTGTTCAACACCGACAGCGGCCGCGCGCTCTACCGATGGCGGATCAACCGGCTCCTCGACCGGGCCGGGGTTCAGCTGCGCCTGGCCGACACCGGTGAGGACACGGGGCGGCTTGTCCGTGTCACCGACCCTGGACGTGCAGATCTGCTGGAACGTGCGCTCACCACTCACCGGGCGGACGACGACACCGGAGTGACCGAGCGGGTCCGGCACGCCGTCTCGCTGTACCGGCGCCGCGACAGCACCGAGCACGACAAGCGCTCCGCGGTCATCGCGCTGGCGGGAATCCTCGAGGAACGCCGCGAGCTGATCCGGGCCGAGGTCGGCCGCAAAGACGAGGGCGCGCTGTTCACGCTGGCCAACGAGTTCGCGGTGCGCCACCAGCGTCGAGGCCAACAGGGCGACTACGACCCGGCCTTCCTGGACTGGATGTTCTGGTGGTACCTCGGGACCGTCGAACTCACCGAGACGATCCTGGCCCGTCAGCCGGAAGCGGGTGGACAGAGCGCATGATCGTCCGCCCTGGTGAGCCCGGCGGGGTCGAGCGAGTGCACCACGACCCCCTCGAACTCGCTGCCGAGCTCCCGCTGTCTGCGGACGAGGCTGCTTACGTCGAGGCCGCGCGGGCTCCGAACACCCTGCGCGGCTACCGGTCGGACTGGGCCGAGTTCACCGCCTGGTGCGACCGGCGAGATCGGCCGGCGCTCCCCGCAGCCGGTGACACAATCTCGCTGTACCTGACCGAACTCGCCCGACACGGTGCGAAGGTCGGCACGATGAGCCGACGGCTGTCGTCGATCAAGTTCGCCCACCAGCTGCGCGACCTTCCCGACCCGACGACCGGCGCACGCGTGGTCGCGGTGTGGGAGGGCATCCGGCGCACCCACGGCGCCCCGCCGGACCAGGCTGCGCCGCTGATGTTCCCCGAGCTCGACGACGTCCTCGCCAACTGCGCGCAGACCCGGGTCTGGAAGACCCGACCGCCCGAGCCCGACCTCGCGGGCCTGCGCGATCGCGCGTTGTTGCTCGTCGGCTTCTGCGGTGCGCTGCGACGCTCCGAGCTGGCTGCCCTGACCGTCGAGCAGATCACCGAACACCGCCGCGGTCTGGTGCTCGCACTGCCGAGGTCGAAGACCAACCAACGCGGCGAGGAGCCAGAGCTCGTCGTCCTGCCCTACGCCAACCGTCGTAGCCGCTGCCCGGTCACCGCGTTACGGGCCTGGCTCGACGCCGGCGAGATCGCCAGTGGCCCGGTGCTGCGCAAGGTCAGCCGGGGCAACCGTGTGCTCGACCGCGCTCTGCACCCTGAGTCGATCAACGACCTGGTGCATGCCGCGACCATGAGGGCCGAGCTGGTCGGCGGGCCCTACTCGGCCCACTCGCTGAGGGCCGGGTTCGTCACCTACGGCCACCTACGCGGGGCCTCCGACCGGGCCATCGCGCATCAGACCCGACACCGATCGCTGGCCACCCTCGGCGCCTACGTCCGGATCGAGACCGCGTGGGAGGACAACGCCGCAACGCAGCTCGGACTGTAAGTGGTACCCGCTCCGAGGCTCGGCGCCGTGTGGCGGTGAGCAGCCTGGTCCGCGATACTTGCCAGGGATCTCAGCCAAAGATGCGAGATTCCATCCGCTGCGCCCCAGCTTCGACGAAGTCACCTGCCGCGGCTCCGGTGAGGGCAGCAGCCCAGTAGATCGCGTGCCGGCGACGATAAGCCTCGACCTTCCCTGGGTCGTGCTCACGTAGCTCACCAGCTTCGAGCTCAACGACGACAAGGCCGTCATCGGTGCCGTCGATGCCGTCGTATAAGTCAAAGCTCGCCCCGTATCTGCTCGCCATGTCGGTGTCGACGGGGATGACGCCCAGGTCGACTGTGGGTAGGCGTGAGAGGTCGGCGAGTCGCCGTAGTTGCTCGGCCATGATCGCCTCACCTCCGAGGCGGTGCCGTAGGACGGCCTCGGTGATGACGACGCGGAATGTCCGCCCTCGCTCGTAGAGCAGTCGCTGGCGGTCGAGCCTGGACCGCACAGCGGTCGCTGTCTCGTCGGAATCGAGGCCGACGACGGTTTCGAGCAGGTAGCTCGTGTAAGCCGCGGTCTGCAGCAGGCCGGGGATGAGGCTGTTTTGGAACGAGATGATTGTCGTTGCGGAACGCTCGAGCGCTGCGTAGTCGTGTTGGTGGGTCTCCCAGCCGCGGGTGTGTAGCTGCCGCCAGGCGGCTAGTTCTGTGGTGTCGGCGGCGAGGACTTGCAGTTCGGCGCGAAGCTCATCCGGCGCGGCGGTTTCGTCGAGCCACCGATCCAGTAAGGCGCCGGGGTGGCGGGCGCCGGTTTCGACTCGGCTGATGGTCGGGGCGGACACGCCCAGCCGATCGGCCAGCTCCTTCGCGGTGAGTCGGCCTCCGGAGGGCAGCACAACGGCTCGTCGGGCTGCTCGCAGCCCGGCGCCGAGCTTCTCCCACGTTGGCACGCTCAAACAGGTCCTCCGTTGTGGTTACCGCCGGATGGCGGGGGTCGGCAGCTTCGGGGGCGGCCCGACAACCGGCACCGAGCGCTGTTGCGGGAGATCGGTCAGCTGGTACCGATCGAGCGGGGTGGTGTGGCCGGTGAGGAGCCGTCGGACTTCAAGGAATGGCTGTGGGTCCTCTGCCTGCTCAGCGCCCAGAAACCTGCCGTCGTCATCGAAGTGCTGCACGAACACGGTGGCGTCGTCGAAGAGCCAGAAGTCCGGCACGGCCCGCCATTCGGGGGCGAGCAGCGCTCGGTCGATCACGTCGACGTCCTCGCCGGCGCGCACGTTGTCCGGGTAGGCCGCGAACTCGAAGCGGGTGTAGTCAGTCAGCGGGTGGCCGACGACGCGGACACGACTGATCCGCGCCTTGCGGGCTCGGATGTCCTCGACCGTCGCGATCCAGCTGTTGTTCTCGCGAGTCTTACGGGGCAGTGGCTCACCGCGCAGGTAGGTCGCGATTCGACCCTCCTCGCCACTGACCACGTAGGTGTCGTGGCCCTCGTAGCGCCAGGCACTTTGGTGGAAGCGAGCGAACAGGTCGGCGAGTGTGGTCACGCGATCACCGAGCCTCGCACGACCACGAGGGCTTCGTCCTCGGGCACCTCGATGTCGTCGAGTCGGTCGAGATCGGCGCCGGCGACGATCACCCAGCCGTCCTGGTCCTCATCTGCGGGACCACTCCACCGGGTGCCGCCTTCGAGCTCGGCGTGGCGGTCTAGCAGCGACGCTGGGACGCGGACCTGTCCGGAGCGACCAGTCTGAAAGCCCTGCACGATCACTCCTCCCACCTCGGTCACGTATGTCGTGGGGCAGTTGCCGCCCTCGCAGTCGATCGTCGTCGCCACCGTTCGCACGTTCACGTCGCCTCCCGCAGTTACAGAATATTTCAGCCGCGGTTCGAGGTTAATGCCAGGCCTGGCCCGTGGAAACCCTCGCAGTGCCTGACATACACACGGCACGGTATAAAACTTTCTGAAACTTTCTGTTAGCGTAGTCGAGTCCCTGTGGGGCTCCGGCAGGTGTGTCACCACCTGCCGGAGCCAGCGGACCGCCAACCCTCGCTACTGCCAACCAGGAGAGACGATCCATGTGCATTCTCGTCATCGGCCTGATCAGGCGCGCTGCGGCCTGGCCCGCGCGCTACCTCGACGCCCAGGACGCTCCCGCCTACAACCGTGGCTGGACGGTCACCCAAGGCAGGTTCGGCTCGCGGACCTATCGCGACCCTCGCTGGGATCACGTCGAGGAGCTTCGCCTCCCGCACCTTTGCCCCGAGCCCGGCGCTGACGAGTCCGCCGCTGACGAGCTCACAGCCGCTACCAGCACCACACCGTGCCCCCGGGATGCGCGAGTCCTCGTCCGGCCGGCGGTGACTCGATGAACGGCCAGAACGGTGCGCGCACCGCTGCTGGCGTGCCCACCACCTCGATGAGTTCGGTAGTCGATGGGCTGGCTCACGACGTCGAGGACACCGAGGTCGTCGCTGGCCGCAGCCGCGGCCGCTACGTCGCGATGTGCGGGGCCGATGTTGCCCCGGCCGCGTTGACCGCCCCGTCTGGTCGGGTATGTCGATCGTGCGCCGCGCTGCGATGCCCGGAACTCACCGACGAGCCGGGCCAGCGGCCCGCGCGGGCTGCCCGGCGGGCGCAGTCACGCTGGTTGATGGCGTGCTCGGCGATCATGCGCACCGCGCTGGGTCATCAGGCACCGGTGTGGTCATGACCCTCGACCCGACCCCACCCGCTACCACCACCCCAGCCGCCCCAGCAGCGCTGCAGCTTCCTTTGCTGGTGTGCACCGACTGTGGCCACGTCTTCAGCCCGACCACCGCACAGATCGTCGCGCTCGGCTCGACCGGATGCCCGCGCTGCCAGGGCTCGACCTGGCTGGTGTCCCTCTCCGCTCCAGTCGCTTCTGATCCCGTTCCCGCGCCCCGCGGCCGCGACGAGGAGACCCGCCATGTCTGACCTGCTGATCAATGCCCTGCACAGGGCCGAAGGCGAGACCCCGATCAACGGTGCGCGCCGCCCCGGTGCCGCCCCCGCGGTAGTGCCGGTGGAGGACTCGGACACGACGTCCGCAACGACCCCGCCGGTCGCCCATGACGGGCTCGCGACGGGCAGCCCGTCGGCGAACGCCAAGAAGATCCGCGCGATGCGCGAAACGATCGAACTGCGCACCGCGACCGCCGGCTATCACCGCGAGCTCGCGGTCCTGCAGCGCGACCGGTCACGGCTCGACGTCCTGTCCGCCAACGAGGAGCGGCTGGAACGCCGCGCGGCGCGACGGGTCCGGGGCCTGGGCCGCCGCCATGACGTCGCCACCGCTGTCGCCACCGCCCGCCTCGACGGCCGCGAGCGCCGCGCCGAGCGACAGCTCGCCCGCGCCGACGCCGCCGACCAGGTCTGGCAGCGGCGCGCGCTGGCCCGCCGCCGGCGCCTGCTCGACCCCACCTCACGCCTGGCGTCGCTGCAGCGCACCCACGTCGGGGTCAGCCTCGTGCTGATGGCCGTCGCGATCGCCGGCATCGCGTGGACCTCGATGGGCGTGCACGACGCGCTCGTCGGCCCGGACGGCACCCCGCTGGCCTACATCGTCGAGCCGCTGTTCTCCATGCCGCTGCTGGTGATCATGACCCTGCACGCCCGCGCCGCACAGTGGGGCCGGACCTTCCCCGCACCGGAGAACCGCACCAGGATCCGGCTGCTGGAAGCCTTCCTGCTGCTGGCCACCATGACGATCAACGCCGCACCCGTGCTCCCGGTCCTCGGGACCTGGCGCAACGTCACGACCCTGCTCGCTCACCTTGCCCCACCGGTGCTGATCGTGGTCGCGATCGTCCTGCAGCCGCTGGCCGCTGCGTTCCTCGCGACCATCCTCGAGGAAGCTCACGTCGACGTCGCCGACGCGGGCTCGCACCGCCTCGCAGCCGACACCGTCGACACCCTCACCCTCGTCACCAAGGTCCGCGCCGCGATCGCGAGCGGGGAGCTGGAGCTGTGGGCGGAGACCGGTCTGCCCAGCGTCGAGGCGATCCGCCGCTACTTCGGCTGCGAGAAGCGCCGCGCCCAGGGCGTGCACGACGCGCTCAAGCTGCTGGCCGGCAACGACAGCGCCGATCCCGGCTGACCAGCGCCGAGAACCCGATGTTGCCTGTCCACCCGGTTCACCGCACACAGCACGGCAGAGGCAGGACTAGGCCTCCCGCCCCCGCCGCTAGACACAAGGGAAGGAAGCCCTCATGTCCGCGGACAAGAATGCCCGACACGTTGAGGTCAAGGCCGGTGGG
>NZ_BJVJ01000139.1 GCF_007989085.1 Pseudonocardia sulfidoxydans NBRC 16205 | reverse complement strand
CTAAGGACAAGACTGCCGAGCAGTTCCCCTACGCGGAGTATCCGGATTTCGGCCGGCAGCTGGCTGGCGCGCTCGCGCAGTCCGACCCCGCAGCCCGCCAAGCGGGCTACGACTCGATCAACAACACCGTCTGCCAGGCCAACGCCTTCGACTTCCTCTATGCCCCTCGGGTGATCTATGGGGCTCGCGAGGGGGTCACCTTCCCGGAGCGCAAGGACCAGCGCTTCCCGTTCACCGAGGTCCAGCGGTCGGCCGCACAGAACTGACTGGCCTCCGATGATGACCCCGGTCCGTTCAGCGGTAGGAGTGAGAGCGTGAACGACATTGTGAAGATCGGCTGCGGTTCCGCATACGCCAGCGACTGGTTGGAACCGGCGAAGGCGCTCGCCGACAGCGGTCTGGTCGACTATCTCGCCTTCGACTGCCTGGCCGAGCGCACCCTCGCGCTCGCCCAGATCCGCAAACTCGCCGACCCCAGCACGGGCCAGGACCTCCGACTCGCGCGCATCATGGAGGACTTCGCCGGGTTCCTCGGATCCAATCGCACCATTGTGGGCAACTTCGGGGCGGCCAACCCGGACGCGGCGGCGGCCGACGTCGTCGCCGGGGCGCGGAAGGCGGGCCTGGACGGGTTGAGGGTCGGGGTCATCCGCGGCGACGACGTGCTCAAGCAGGTCCTCGACCTCGACGTCGCGCTGCCCGAGCGCGGCGTGACAGCAGGCCAGGTAAGGGACCGGATCGTCTCGGCACACGCCTACATCGGCGCCGAGCCGGTCGTCGAACTGCTCGGTGAAGGCGCCCGGTTCGTCCTCGGCGGCCGGATCGCCGATCCGTCGCTCTTCGTCGGACCCATCTGCCACGAGCTGGGGTGGGATCTCGACGACTGGGCCTCGGTCGGGGTGGCGACGGTGGCCGGTCATCTGCTCGAATGCGGCATCCACGTCACCGGAGCCAACTTCGCCGATCCTCCGCTGCGGGTCCTTCCGGCGCTGCATGATCTCGCGGCGCCCTTCGCCCAGGTCACCTCCGACAGGAGAGTGATCGTCGGCAAGCTCGACGGCACCGGGGGCGGGGTCACTGAGGCGACGGTGAAGACACAACTCGGGTATGAGGTCAACGACCCGGCCGCTTACCTCACCCCGGACGTGACCGCGGACTTCTCCGCGCTGCAGGTCCGTGAGATCGGCCCCGACCGGGTCGAGGTCACCGGTGCGGGCGGCCAGGCGGCTCCCGAGCGGCTCAAGGTGCTGGTGGGGCTCGACCTCGGCTTCGACGTGGTCGGCGAGGTCTCGTACGGGGGACCCGGATGCGTCGAACGCGCGCGACTGGCCGCTGACGTCATGCGCGAGCGCTTCGCGCCGTTCGCCGAAGGCATCGACGAGCTGCGGGTGGATCTCCTGGGTGTGGACGCGCTGTTCGAGGGGCGGCTGCAGCGGGGCTATCCGGCCGAGGTCAGGCTCCGTCTAGCGGTGCGCTGCGCCGATTGCGACACCGCTACCGCGGTGGCCGAGCACGTTGAGTTCCTTTACTTCGCGGTCGCCGGCGGTGGAGGGGTCACCAAGTCCATGCGTCCCGCGATCGGTGTGACCCCGGCGTACCTGGACCGGGACACGGTGCGGCTCGAGACCGAGGTGGTGACGGCATGAAACTGCGGGACATTGCCTACAGCAGGTCCGGGGACAAGGGCGAGGTCAGCAACGTCTGTGTCTTCGTCTACGACCCGGCCGACTACCGCCGGATCGTGGAGGAGCTGACCGTCGAGGCCGTCGAGGCGGCGTTCCGTCCCCTGGTCAAGGGCGAGATCGTCCGGTATGAGATGCCCACCCTGCACGGGCTGAACTTCGTCATGCAGGACGCGCTGGCCGGCGGGGTCTCGATGTCGCTACGGGTTGACCCGCACGGCAAGTCGTTCCAGTCCCTCGTCCTCGACATCGAGGTGTAGGACGGACATGCGAATTCTCGACACTCTTGCGCGTAGCGCGTGGCTATATCCCGACCACGCGGCGGTCGCCGTCGTCGGCGGCCCGGCCGTGAGCTATTTCGAGCTGCACCGGCGGGCACTCGCCCTGGCCGAGTTCCTGCGCAGCCGGGGCATTCGGCGCGGCGACCGGATCGCGCTGCTCGCCGACAACGGGCTGGTGTACTTCGACCTGGTCACGGCCGCGGCGGCGGTCGGTGCGGCCGTCGTGCCGATCAGCACCAAGCTCGTGGGGGACGAGATTCGCTTCATCGTTGCGGACTCGGCGCCTGCCCTCGGGGTGGCCGACGACCGTCATGTCGGCGACCTGCGGGCCGCGGCCGGAAGCGAGTTCCCGCTCCTCACGGTCGACGACGACGAGTATGTTCGGGCGGTGAGCGGTCCTCCGCTGGAACGCGCTCACACGGACAAGGTGGACGAGAGCGACACAGCGCTGATCCTCTACACCAGCGGAACGACCGGACGCCCTAAAGGCGTCTGTCTGTCCCAGCGCGCCCTCACCTCCAACGGGCTCACGCTGTGCCTGGTCCAGCGACAACGGCCGACCGACGTCTTCATGACCACGACCCCGCTCTACCACGCGGCCGCCGGAACCCGGGTCGTGTCGATGTTGACCGACGGGCAGACCCATGTGGTGCTGCCGAGCTTCGACGTGCCCGGCTTCCTGGACGCCGTGCGCGAGCACCGGGTCACCAGCACAGTCCTGGTCCCGACCCAACTGCAACGCATCCTCGACGCTCCTGAGCTCGACGTGG
Source organism: Pseudonocardia sulfidoxydans NBRC 16205 (assembly GCF_007989085.1). Lineage (GTDB taxonomy): Bacteria > Actinomycetota > Actinomycetes > Mycobacteriales > Pseudonocardiaceae > Pseudonocardia > Pseudonocardia sulfidoxydans. Next base: position 4,339 of record NZ_BJVJ01000139.1, on the reverse strand, counting down.
CCGACCTGAGTTCACTGCGGTTGATCGTCTACGGGGCGGCCCCGTCCGCGGCCGGCCTCGCCGCCCGCGCGATGACGCGGCTGGGGGTCGGCATGTACCAGGGGTACGGGCTGACCGAGGCGACGACCAACCTGACCGCGCTTCTGCCCGAGGACCACACCGACGGCGTACCAGGCCGCCTTGATTCCTGCGGGCGACCGGTGCCGGGAGTGATGCTGGAGCTGCGCAACGACGCCGGCGAACCTGTCCCAGTCGGGCAGCCCGGCGAGATTTGGGTGCGCGCCGACAAGATCATGTCGGGTTACTGGAACGCTCCCGAGCTCACTGCCGAAGTCATGCGGGATGGCTGGCTGTGCACCGGCGACCTCGCCCGGCTCGACGAGGCCGGCTATCTCTACATCGTCGGTCGGTCCAAGGAGATGCTGATCAGCGGCGGAGTGAACGTCTACCCCCGCGAGATCGAGCGGGTGCTGGAGTTGCACCCGGCTGTAGTTGAGGCCGCAGTGGTCGGCGTCCCCGACGACCGGTGGGGCGAGGTCCCGGTCGCGTTTGTCCAGACCGCAGGGCCCGGGGTCGTCACCGTCGAGGAGCTGCTTTCGCTCTGCGAGGCGCATCTGTCGCGGATCAAGCGACCGACCGCGGTCCACGTCATGCGCGAGCTTCCGAGAACCGCGGTCGGGAAGGTCCGCAAGGTCGACCTGCAAACGGCGGTCCCCTCATGACCGTCGCCACGCACACCGCACGTGGGACCGCGGTCTACGACGAGCTGGTCCGGGCGGGCATCACACACCTGGTGTGGCTGCCCGACAGCGAGACCCACTTCCTCCATCAGGTGCTCGTCGACCGAACCGAGATCGAGATCCTCCAGGTCTGCCGCGAGGGCGAGGCGTTCGCGCTGTGCGCCGGCCTGCACCTCGGCGGCCGACGACCGGCATTGCTGATCGAGAACCAGGGCATGTTCGACTCGGGGAACGTGCTCAAGTGGGCCGTGAACGTCGGGATACCGATACTCATGCTCGTCGGCTACCTGCACTTCGCAAGCCGGCGCGACACCGCCGGGGGCCGGTTCATCGACGGCGCTCGTGACTACACCGAGTCGTTCCTCGACGCATTCGGTGTCGAGCACCGACTGCTCGACACCGACGACATGACACCCGTCGGCGCGATGTGCGCGGCCGCCGCGGCCAACCAGCGGCCCGCCGCCGTGCTGGTGGCCAGCGCCGACCACTACCACCCGGGGACGTGACCGCATGCCCGTTTCCCGGTCCGCGGTCCTGGGTTGGATCGCCGTGCACCGCAACCCGACCGACGTCGTCGTCTACACGATGGGCGCCTGCAACGAGTGGCAGGAGCTGTCCTCGAGTCGGCTCGACTTCTTCGTCGGCGGCGCGATGGGATACGCCTCGACGATCGGGCTCGGCCTTGCGCTCGCCCGCCCGGGGTGCCGAGTCATCGTCATCGATGGAGACGGGAGCCTGCTGATGAACCTCGGCACCCTCGTGACGGTGGCCGCCCACGCCCCCGCCAACCTGGTCCACCTGGTGCTCGACAACGGCCATTACGAAATGGTGGGACGGGTGCCGGTCCTGCGACCCGCAGGTCTCGGCTTCGCCGCAGTCGCGGCGGCGAGCGGACAGCAGCGCTGCCATGAGATACACGACCTCTCCGGACTGGAGGCGGCGGCCCACGACGTCTTCGGGACCCCCGGACCGATCTTCTGCGCCATCCAGACCGAGCTCAGTCCGCCCGAGCCGATGAAGGGCGCCGAGGGCCTGCTGGGCGCCCCGCAGGCCGCGGCCGAGCTGCGCGACGCGCTGACCACTGACCCGATCAAGGCACCCGGCCGATGACCGCAACCACGGACCTGATGATCGCCGGCAAACCTATGACCGGCCTCGGCGCTGCGTGGGACGTGCTCAACCCCGCGACCGAAGACGTCCTCGCCCGCGTGGCCGGCGCGGATCTCGACCAGTGCGACGCCGCCGTCGCCGCAGCGGCGCAGGCGTTCGACGCCGGCGTGTGGAAGGATCCCGAGCACCGCAGCGCGGTTCTCGCCCGCCTCGCCGACCTCCTCGAGATCCATGCGGAGGACCTGGTCCAGCTCATCGTCGCCGAGGTGGGGACCCCCGTCTCGACCGCCAGGCCCATGCAGCTCGGAGTCCCCATTGCCGCGCTTCGCCATTTCGCGACGCTGGCGGCCTGCGACCGGGACGAGGAGCTGCGGCCCGACAGCGGGCCGGTGCCGAGCCGCAGCTTCGTGCGGCGCCGGCCGGTCGGGGTGGTCGCGGCCGTGACCGCCTACAACTACCCTGTGCTGCTCGCCGCCAGCAAGATCGGCGCGGCGCTCGCCGCCGGCTGCACCGCGGTCCTGATGCCGAGCCCACTCACGCCCCTCACGACGCTACGGTTGGGCGAGCTCGCGCTTGAGGCGGGGGCCCCGCCGGGCGTACTCAACGTACTCGCCGGCGACGTCGCGGTGGCCCGGCGGCTGACCGAGCATCCGGCGGTCCGCGCGGTGAGCTTCACCGGCTCGGTCGAGGTCGGCAGGCAGGTCATGCGCCAGGCCGCGGGGACGCTGAAGAGGGTCGTGCTGGAGCTGGGGGGCAAGTCGCCGGCTCTCCTGCTGCCGGGCGCCGACCTCGTTGCGGCCGCCGAGGCGGTGCACCTGCGCTACCTGCGTAACGCCGGGCAGGGCTGCCAGTCACCCACTCGCATCCTGGTCCCGCACCGCCGGCTGCCCGAGTTCGTCGAGATCAGTCACGAGCTCTACGCCCGGGTTCGGGTCGGAGACCCGACCGACGAACGGGTCATGGTCGGGCCGGTCATCTCCGCGGCGCACCGCGCCCGGGTTCTCGGCTTCGTCGACGAGGCTCTCGCCGGCGGGGGAACTGTGCTGGCGGGCGGCGGGCGGCCCGCCGACAGGCGCGGGTACTTCGTCTCCCCGACGCTCATCGGCGGCGTGTCGAACGCCGCGAAGATTTCCCGCGAGGAGATCTTCGGCCCGGTCGCCGTCGTATTGCCGTACTCCAGCGTCGATGACGCAATCCAGATCGCGAACGACTCCGAGCTGGGGCTGGCCGCTGCGGTGTTCGGCGACGAAGACGAGGCGCTGGCCGTAGCCGACCGGCTCGAGGCGGGAACGGTCACGATCAACGGTGGTGGCGGCTTTCGCCCGGACGCACCCATGCAGGGCTGGAAGCAGAGCGGGGTGGGCACCGAGAACGGCGAGGCCGGAATCGAGGAGTTCCTCGCCATCCAGCACGTCCAGGTGCGGACCGAATGACAGAATCGGGCGCACGCCCGATCCCGTGGCACAGCTCGTCCTGGCTCATCATCCCGTCGGCCGCGGACGCGAGCGTGACGGGCACAACGACCGGCTCGTCGACCCGCCTGCCGCGAAACTCAAAGTGAAACAGGGCGGCAATGTCAAGGAACCGTCACGGTTCGACCGCGGCGCTTCAGACACGTGCGACCGGTCCCAATCCTGCCGGGGCAGGGGCATACGCAAATGAGTTCTTGACGCCGCCCACGTGATCCGAACGCCGTGCTGACGGGGCCGCTGACCGCCGTCGGTAACCCGTGCACCGGCGCTCGTCACCCCTGGTGGTGACCGGCGTCTCGCGGCGTCAGGATTGCGTCAAGATCTGTCGACCGGGCGTCAAGGTCCCGTCCGCGAGCCTTCTGGCCGTCCCTGCTCAGCCAGGACCGTGGCCTGCTGATGCGGCGCGCGCTCTGGGCCGGGACCTTCGTGCGCGGACAGGGCGCCGACGCGCAGCTGGCCGACGTGCTGGACCGCTTCGCGCCACGCTCGCGCCTGCTCGGGTACGCCGGATGAGCCGCTTTGGCCTCGCCGATGTCCGCGGCGACCCCCGAGCAAAGCCATCAACGTCCACACCGACAGGCACAGGCGGCGAAGTACCCTCGACACCCCTGTCGTCCGCACCCAGCGCCCCATCTGACGTGCCGGATGTGGTCCCCAGGCCGTACAGCTGGTGTCCGATCAATCCCAAACGGCGCAGGAGGCCTGCTTGGTGTACTCGGTGTAGATCTCGGCGGCGGGAGCCCAGCCGTCCAGGTCTCCCTCTCGACCTTGTAGTAGGCGCCGAGTTCGCAGACCACGGTGATCTTGTCGCGGCCTTGGCTGAACCAGATCGGGGCCGGGTCACCGGGCTCGCGCGCCGCGGTGGGGCGGCAGTCGTTGGCCCACGCGCAGCCCACCAGTTGTCTGGGGATTCCGGGTAGACCGGGACGCCGGCCCGGGCGAAGCTGGCCGGTTGGTCCCACGGACCGTTCATTCGGCGAAGGCCGAGGTGGCCGACATGCTGCCGGCGAGTCCGAT
>NZ_BJVJ01000138.1 GCF_007989085.1 Pseudonocardia sulfidoxydans NBRC 16205 | reverse complement strand
ATAGAGTTTGTCCGCCTCCGGGATCACCTTCTCGCCCAGGATCTCCAGCGGCGTGATCGTCGATACCCCGGGTACGAAGCCGTGGACGTGGGTGACGCCCAGCTTCGCCAGGCCCGCCATCTGCTCCAGGATCGTGTCGACGTGCTCGCCGTCGGCACCCGGGTCGAGCGGGAACATGACGGTCTTCTCGATCTCGTCGTAGTCGCGGCCGACGGCCTCGCAGTGGCCGCGCAGCACGTCGAGCTTGTGCGCGACCTCGGGGCCGCCGAACAGGTTGCACGCCTGGGCGTACCGGGCGACGAGCCGCAGCGTCTTCTTCTCCCCGCCGCCACCGATCAGGATCGGCGGGTGCGGACGGCGCAGCGGGTGCGGCGAGTCGAGCGTGCGACCCAGCGTGTAGTGGGTGCCCTCGAACGGGCCGTCGTCGTCGCTCCACATCTGCAGGCAGATGCGCAGCGTCTCCTCCAGGCGCTCGAACCGCTCGGCGGTCGGCGGGAAGTGCAGGCCCAGACCGTGGGCCTCCTCGCCGTTCCAGGCGGCGCCGATGCCCAGCCAGGCGCGGCCACCGGACAGGACGTCCAGCGTCGAGACCAGCTTCGCGAGCATGCCGGGCTCGCGGTAGGTCACGGCCGTGACCCAGGCGAGCAGGTCGACCTTCTTCGTGTGGGCCGCGAGGAAGGCGAGGGTCGTGTACGCCTCCAACATGTCGTTCTCTTCGGGACCGACGCCGCGGATCTGCCAGACATGGTCCATGACGCTGATCTTGGAGACGCCGACGTCCTCGGCGGTCGTCGCGATGCGGGCGAGGTCGGCGGCCAGGTTCTGCGGGCCGCCCGGCCAGGTGAAGTCAGCGATGTGCAGGCCGATCTTCATGGGGTGGTCTTCTCCCATCGGAAAGGGGTGTCCTCCCTGTGACGTTAGCGCCGCCCGGGCCACGTCGGCCGCACCCGCGAGATCACAAAACACATGAACCGGAATGAATGCCGCGAATCCGTTCTGCCAATCGGATTCATTGCGCGCGAACAGGTGTGGGATGCCGCAGGGCTCGGGTACCGCAGGTCGAATCCCCGGACGAGGAGGTCGGTGTGGCGAGCCCGGAAGCAGACGTCAGAGACAGGCCGATCCGCAGTCTGATCCCGGCACGGATCGACCGGTTGCCCTGGTCCCCGTTCCACACCCGCCTGGTCGTCGCGCTCGGTGTGGCGTGGGTGCTCGACGGGCTCGAGATCACCGTCGCCGGGTCGGTCGCCAGCGTGCTGGAGAAGCCCGAGGGCCTCAGCATGTCGGCCGCGGCGGTCGGCGCGGTCGCCACCGTCTACCTGGTCGGCGAGGTCGTCGGCGCCCTGTTCTTCGGCCATCTCTCCGACCGGCTGGGCAGGCGGAACCTCTTCATCGTCACCCTCGCCGTGTACCTCGTCGGCAGCGGGCTCACCGCACTGACCCTCGGCAACGGCGTGGGCTGGATCGTGTTCCTGTACCTGACCCGGTTCATCGCCGGAATGGGGATCGGCGGCGAGTACGCGGCGATCAACTCCGCGATCGACGAGCTGATCCCGGCGCGGTACCGCGGCCGCGTCGACATCGCGGTCAACGGGACCTACTGGTTCGGTGCGATCCTCGGCACGCTCGGCACGTTCATCCTCCTCAACGCCGTGCACCCGTCGCTGGGCTGGCGGCTCGGGTTCCTGCTCGGCCCGGTACTCGGGCTGATCATCATCGTCGTTCGGCGCAACCTGCCGGAGAGCCCGCGCTGGCAGATCATGAACGGCAAACGGGAGGCCGCCGAGGAGTCGATCACCTACATCGAGGACGAGGTCCGCAAGACCGGGCGCACCCTCCCCGACGTCGACGAGAAGAAGACCATCGAACTCATCCCGGCCGCCGAGATCGGCTACGTCCGGTTGCTGAGACTGCTGTTCCGGGAGATGCCGGGGCGCGCCACCCTCGGCGCGACCCTGATGATCACGCAGTCGTTCCTCTACAACGCGATCTTCTTCACCTACTCGCTGCTGCTCACGACGTTCTTCCACGTCGACAGCGGCAACGTGCCGCTCTACTTCATCGCGTTCGCGGTCGGCAACTTCATCGGCCCGCTCGTCCTCGGCCCGCTGTTCGACACGATCGGGCGCCGCACGATGATCGGCGGCACCTACCTGCTCTCCGGCATCCTGCTGGCCATCACCGCGGTGCTGTTCAACGCGGGCGCGCTCACCGCGCTCACCCAGACCATCGCGTGGACGATCATCTTCTTCTTCGCCTCGGCCGGTGCGAGCGCGGCGTACCTGACGGTCAGCGAGATCTTCCCGCTGGAGGTCCGGGCCAAGGCGATCGCGGTGTTCTTCGCCATCGCCCAGTGCTTCGGCGCCATCGCCCCGCTCATCTACGGCGCGCTGATCGGCGACGGGTCCCGGCCCGTCCTGCTGTTCATCGGCTACCTGATGGGGGCGGTGATCATGGCCGTCGGCGGGCTGGTCGCCTGGTTCCTGGGCGTCGACGCCGAGGGCAAGTCGCTGGAGGACGTCGTGTCGCCGCTCGGCGTGCGCAAGCCCGCGACCCGGGCCCCGGGCGCGGGCTCCCCGACCTCGGGCTGACGTCGCTCCAGCACGCGGCGCCGTCGGGCCGGCCCTCCCACGCCGAGCTCGACGTGGGACTGGTTCCGACGCGGCCAGGACCAGGCTGGTGTCGAACTCGGCGCAGAAAGGCAGATCAGGCGCCGACCGCTCAGGACACCCCGCCGGTGACGAGCGCGGCGAAGCGGTCGAGATCGACGTTGCCGCCGCTCACGATCACGCCGACCCGCTTCCCGGTCAGCTCGTCGCGCCGGGCCAGCACTCCGGCGAGCGCCAGGCACCCCGTCGGCTCCACGATCAGCTTGCACCTGCTCGCCATGAACCGCATGCCGTCGACGAGCGCGGCGTCGGGCACCGTCAGGATCTCGTCGACGCCCTCACGGATGATCGCGAACGGGTAGCGGCCCAGGTGCTGGGTCTGCGCGCCGTCGGCGATGGTGCGGGGCACGTCGATGTGGACGATCTCGCCCGCCCTCCACGACCGCAGACCGTCGTCGCCCGCCTCGGGCTCGACGCCGAGGATGCGCACCCCGGGCGAGAGCGCCCGCGCGGCCAGGATCGCCCCCGACAGCAGCCCGCCCCCACCGAGACACACGAACAGCGCGTCGAGCGGGCCGACCTCCTCGATCAGCTCCATCGTCGCGGTGCCCTGACCGGCCAGGACGTCGGGATGGTCGTAGGGCGGGATCAGCGCGAGCCCGCGCTCGGCGGCGAGGCCGGCGGCCAGCTCCTCGCGGTCGACGCGGTAGCGGTCGTAGGTGACGACCTCGGCGCCGTACCCGCGGGTCGCGGCCACCTTCGACGCCGGCGCGTCGAGCGGCATAACGATCGTCGCCGCCGTCCCCAGCTCGCGGGCGGCCAACGCGACAGCCTGCGCGTGGTTGCCCGACGAGTACGCCAGCACCCCCGCGGCCCGCTGCCCGGGTGAGAGCCGCGACAGCGCCGTGTAGGCACCCCGGAACTTGAAGGCACCCCCGCGCTGCAGGTTCTCGCACTTGAGGAACACCGACGCCCCGACCGTGTCGTCGAGCGTCCGCGAGGTCACGACGGGCGTCCGGTGCGCGACCCCGGCCAGCCCGCGGGCGGCCGCCTCGACGTCGGCGAACGTCGGCACGGGCCGGTCGAGCGTGCTCAGGCCTGCCCCCCGGCGGCCTCGGCACGGAACACTTCGGGGGCACCGGCCTCCTCGATCCCGAACAGCCCGTCGACGGCGGTGAGGCGCGGGATGCGACGCGTCGGGCCGTGCGGGCCGCGCAGGGCGCCGTCGACCGCGCCACCACCGAGGCCGGTCGCGGCGCGGTCCCTGACGGCGTCCTTGCTGCGGCGGATCACACACTTCCGTCTCGTCGGCACAGGACCGTGCGGCCCGTGCACCACCCGGCGCGGATCTCGCGCGCCGGCCGTGACGATCGAGAGTAGTGCGCTCGGTCCGCGTCCTCAGCGTCCGCCGCGACGGTGGGGAGCCCGTGCGGCGGACGGTGCCCTGCCGGGGCGGGCGACGCCTGCGGGTCGCTCAGCGCTTGCGACCCTTCCCACGGTTCCACCCTGCGACCACGGACAGGCCCTCGACCAGGCCGTTGAGGGTGCGTCCGAATCGACGACGGAACTTGCGCATGCCTACCTCCAGTGATTTCGGGGAGCTGTCGGGGGCCCCACCAAGGTCTCAAACAGGTCACGACGGTCCACGGGCGGGGTCCACGAACGGGTGAACACCGCAGGTCGTCGCCCTGTGCCGCGCGGCCAGCAGCGGCTCGGTCGTCGGCGGCCGGCGGCCGCCACTAGGCTCGGACACGATGAGGCGATCGCTGCGCTCGCCGCTGCCCCAGCGGCACGGCCTCGACGCGGTCCGGCTACGGACCCCCGACGACGGCCCCTGGACGCTCATGCGCGACCACCTCGTCGAACGCCTGCCGCGCGTCGAGCCCGAACGCATCGACGCGATGCTCGCCGACGCCGAGATCGCCGGTGTCGACGGGCCGCTGCGCCCCGACTCCCCGTTCGTCCCCGGAACCTTCGTGTGGCTGCACCGCGACCTGCCCGACGAGGTGCCCGTCCCCTTCCCCATCGGCATCGTGCACCGCGACGACCACCTGCTCGTCGCCGACAAACCACACTTCCTGTCGACGATCCCCCGCGGCCGCCACGTCGTCGAGACCGCACTCGTGCGACTGCGGCGCGACCTCGACCTACCCGACCTCTCCCCCGCCCACCGCCTCGACCGGGTCACCGCCGGGCTGCTGATGTTCGTCGTCCGCCGCGAGGAACGCGGCGCCTACCAGACGATGTTCCGCGACCGCCGCGTCGCCAAGACCTACGAGGCCATCGCCCCCCACGACCCCACGCTCATCCTGCCGCGCACCGTGACCAGCCGGATCGTGAAGGAACGCGGCGTGATCGTCGCGCGGGAGGTCGACGGCCCGCCCAACGCCGAGACCCTCGTCGAGCTGCTGGAGCACCGCGACGGGCTCGGCCGCTACCGGCTCACCCCGCGCACCGGCCGGACCCACCAGCTGCGCCTGCACATGGCCGGGCTCGACATCCCCATCCTCGGCGACCGCTTCTACCCCGACCTCCACGACACCGCACTCGACGACTGGACCCGGCCCCTGCAGCTGTGCGCCCGCACGCTCACCTTCACCGACCCCGTCACCGGCGAGGACCGGGCCTTCACCAGCGCGCTCGCACTGCAGGCGTGGCACGACCACGCGGGCTGGGCGGCCGGGGCACCCACGAACTCCGTCGACGGGCCCGGCACCGGCCGGTGAGGGTGGTCGCCGTGCTCACCGCCACGGACGTGCAGCGCTTCCTCGTGCTCGCCACCGGCGGCCCGGGCGACGTCCACCTCGCGCCCCCGGTCGTCGGCCACGGCGCGCAGCCTCACCGCGGCACCCGGCCGCGGTTCCGGGACCGGGACCGGTCCCAGGACCGGGCACGATTCCGGGACCGGCCGCCGCTGGAGCGCACCGGCCTGCTCGGCCTGTCGGGCGTGGACCCGGCACCGGTCGAGCAGGCCGTGCGGGTGGGACTCAGGCCTTCCCGGTCCGGCTGAAGTCCGCCGGAATGATCAGGTCGTCGCGGCTCAGCTCGCGGATCGACGACTTGCCCAGACCCAGCAACGCCGAGTCGATCCCCTGACGCAGCAGCTGCAGCACGTTCGTCACCCCTGCCTCGCCGTTGGCGGCCAGACCCCACAGGTAGGCACGTCCGATCAGCACCGCCCGGGCACCCAGCGCCAACGCCTTCACGACGTCGCTGCCCCGGCGGACACCCCCGTCCATGAGGACCTCGACCTGGTCACCCACCGCGTCCACCACCGCCGGCAGCAGCCGGATCGCGCCCGGCGTGCCGTCGAGGTTGTTGCCGCCGTGGTTCGACACCGAGATCGCGGTCGCACCCGCGTCCACGGCGCGGCGCGCGTCGTCGGGATGTGTGATGCCCTTGATCGCGAACGGCCCGCCCCACTTCTCCCGGAGCCACGCGATGTCCTCCCACGTCGGCAACGGGGTGCCCATCCACTCGCCGTACGCGCCGAAGAACGTCGGGGCCTCCTCGTCGCCCAGCGCGAGGTTCGGGGTGGTGAGGTCGGGCAGCTTGCCGTGCTTGAGCCAGTTCACCAGGTACCGCGGCCGCAGCACGCCCTCCGGCGCGAACTGCAGCATCGCCTTCAGATCCAGCTTCTCCGGGATCATCGGGCTGCCCCAGTCCCGGCCGTTGGAGAACGACCAGTCCAGGGTCATGATCAGGCCCTTCGCGCCCGCCGCCCGGGCCCGCTCGGCGCGCGCGAGGATCCGCTCCCGGCTGCCCACCCAGTACATCTGGAAGAACAGCTTGTCGTTGGCCGCGGCGACGTCCTCCACCGCGCGGCTCGCGAACGACGACAACCCCATCGCCGTACCCATGCCCGCCGCCGCGCGGGCGACCGCGACCTCACCCTCGGGGTCGACCGCCTGCACACCCGTCGGCGAGATGACCACCGGGAACGCGATGTCCTGGCCCATCACCGACGTCGACTGGTCGCGCTCCTGCGGCAGGTCCGCGATGCGCGGGCGGAAGCCCAGCTCCGCGAACGCGTCGACATTGTCCTCGGTGGTGAGGCCACGTTCACTGCCCGCGACCAGCGCCATGTAGACCGACTTGGGCAGCCGTTTGCGCGCCCGCCGCTGTGCCTCGGCGACCGTCTCGAACCACTCGCTCGTGCTCGCCATCCCCGCTCCCTCGCCAGGCTGTCCCGTCCGCCGCAACCTAGCATTTCGGCACCCGGTGCCGAAAGTCGCGGATGTGGGGTCGGGCCGTTCGGACGGGCAGGTCCTCCCTGACCGGGCCGGCCGTCCCGACCACCGCGCGGTGTGGAGCGGCCGGCTCGCCGCGGCCGACCTCACAGCCGGCGTGATCGCCGAGTGCGGGACATGGGCGCCGGGGTGGCGCTCATGTCCCCGGAACGTCGGCGCGTGGGCTCTGGCGTCCGCGCGCGATCGCGAGCGTGTCATCAGCGCTACCCACGAACGCTCATGACACACCCGGCGGCGGGGCGCGACGGAGCGGGGCGGGGCGCGACGGAGCGGGGCGGGGCGCGGCGCGGCGGAGCCCGGCGCGGCTGGCGGG
>NZ_BJVJ01000137.1 GCF_007989085.1 Pseudonocardia sulfidoxydans NBRC 16205 | reverse complement strand
TTCTGCTCCCTGGGCTCGGCGTCGACGGCGGGTCGTGCCCCGCGATTCATGCAGAGCCTTTCATGTCCGGAAGTCCCCCCGCGGGTTAGGTTCCCGGGGTGATCGAACGAGTCGACGAGGACGGGGTCGCGATCCTGACCATGGCCCACGGGCCGGTCAACGCGATGGACATCGAGCTGTGCGAGGGGGTCGCCGAGACCTTCCGCGGGCTCACGGCCGACCCCGCCCGGGCGGTCGTGCTCACCGCCGGCGGCGGTTCCTTCTCCGCCGGGGTGGATCTCAAGCGGTTCCTCGACGGCGGTGCACCGTACGTCGAACGCTTCCTGCCCGCCCTCGCCGACTGCTTCCGCGCCGTGTTCGACCTGCCCAAGCCGGTCGTGGCCGCGGTCAACGGGCACGCCATCGCGGGTGGGTGCGTCCTCGCCGCGTGCGCGGACGTCGTCCTCATGGCCGACGGGAAGGGCCGGATCGGTGTCCCCGAGCTGAAGGTCGGTGTGCCGTTCCCGTGGATCGCGCTGGAGGTGATGCGGTTCGCGGTCGGTGAGGTCGGTGCCCGGCGGATGGTCATGGGTGCCGACACCCACAAGGCCGCCGACGCCCATGCGCTCGGCCTGGTCGACGAGGTCGTGGAGCCGGACGCGTTGCGAGACAGGGCCGTCACGGTCGCGAAGGGGCTGGCCGCCGACGTCCCGCCCGACACCTTCGCCGCCACCAAGTCCGCGCTGCGCCGCGAGGCCGTCGACCGCACCGACCGGTACTGCGCCGACAACGACGAGACGGCCGTCCGGCTGTGGAGTCGCCGCGCCACCGACGGCTGGGTGGCCGACTACCTGGAGCGCGCCACCAAGCGCTGATGTCGTGAGTGGCAATAGTCGCGATAGCGACTATTGCCACTCACAGGGGTGTGGGCGGCTAGCGTCTGCGGCATGGGATCACCGGTGATCGGGACGGGGCTCGCGCTCGGGGTGGTGGCGGGGGCGGGCAGGCCCGGGCCGTCGCGGATCGCCGCGCCCACACCTGCGGGCCTGCTCGACGTCGGCGCCCTCGCCGCCACCGAGAGCGCGGTGTTCGCCGAGACGCTCGGCCACCCCACCCTCGACGCGCTGCTCGCCGCGGGCCGGGCCGTGTGGGCCGACGTCGTCGGCTGGCTCGCGGAGAGGCTGGCCGACCCCGACCGGATCGCGCCGTTCCTGTTGCCCGCCAACGGTGTCGTGCCCGTCCTGCCGTTCACGGTCGCCGACTACGTCGACTTCTACGCCTGCGAGCAGCACGCGGTCAACGGCGCGCAGATTCTGCGGCCCGGCACCGCGACGACCGCGCCGAACTGGCGGCACCTGCCCGTCGGCTACCACGGGCGGGCAGGGACGGTCGTCGTCAGCGGGACGCCGGTGACACGGCCGTGGGGGCAGCGCGCGGCCGGCGACTACGGCCCCACCCGGGCGCTCGACGTCGAGGCCGAGCTGGGGTTCGTCTGCGGCGGACCGGCGCAGGGCCCGGTGCCGGTCGACGACGCGCTCGACCACGTCTTCGGCGTCGTCGTCCTCAACGACTGGTCGGCACGCGACGTCCAGTCGTTCGAGTCGCGGCCGCTCGGGCCGATGCTGGGCAAGTCGTTCGCGACGGCGATCTCGGCCTGGGTCACCCCGCTCGACGTGCTCGAGGCCGCATGGGTCGACCCGCCCCCGCGTGACCCTGAACCACTGCCCCACCTGCGCGGCAAGGCCGACCGCGGACTGGACGTCACGATGGAGATCCGGCTCGGCGGCGAGCTCGTGTCGTCGCCGCCCGCCGCCGACCTCTACTGGACGCCCGCGCAGCTCGTCACGCACCTGACGTCGAACGGTGCGTCGCTGCGGCCCGGGGACCTGCTGGGGTCCGGCACGGTGTCGGGGGCGCGGCGCGAGCAGTGGGGCAGCTTCCTGGAGCTGTCGTGGGGCGGCGAGGACCCGGTGGCGCTGCCCGGTGGTGAGACCCGCACCTACCTCGAGGACGGCGACGAGATCGTCATCTCCGCGACGTTCCCCGGCCCCGGCGGCACCCGGCTGGCGCTGCCCGAGGTCCGCAACCGGGTCGCCCCGGCGCGCTGAACGCGCCGCTACAGGGGGCGCAGCGGGGCGGGCTCGCCGAGGGCGTCGGCGAGCATCGGCGGGATCTCACGCTTGCCCGAGCCGTCGGTACCGATCACCACGTAGGTGGTCCGGCCCGCGCAGGTGATGTCCTCGCCGCGGCGGACGTCGAAGTCGAGGACGAAGCTGGTGCGGCCCAGGCGTGCCGTCGACACGGCGACGACGACGTCGTCACCCCACCCGACGCCGGAGCGCCAGTCGATCTCCGAGCGGACGAGCTGCACGTCGTGCCCGGAGTCGAGCATGTGCTTGTAGGGCAGTCCGCGATCGGCGAGGAACGCGGCCATCGCCTCGTCGAACCATGCGAGGTACCAGGCGTTGAAGACGACGTTCTGGGCGTCGACCTCGAGGTAGCGAACGGTGACGGGGAAGAGGAAGACGTCAGCCACGGGCACCTTCGGGTGGCGAGAACACGACGACCATCGACAGGTCGTCGGTGACGTCGACGAACTGGTGGCGGTCGCCGGCCGGCACGTACACGACGCTGCCCGGGCCGACCCGGTGCTCGCCGTCCTCGCAGCGCAGCGTCGCCCGGCCGCGCACGACGAGGTAGACCTCGTCCTCGGCGTGCGGGTGCTGACCGTCCTTGCCGCCCACCGGGATGCAGTAGGTGCCGACGGACAGGTCGCGGGACCGGACGTGCTCCCGGTACTGGTTGGGTTCACCGTCGCGGACGGCGAACACGCCGGCAGCTCGAAGGACCTCCACGGGGTGAACGTATACCGGCACGAATCACGCCGCGCCCCCCACCGATGAAGCGTTGCCGGACCACGATCGCACGTGCGAACATGTGTTCGAATCCGGTCTCGGGGGGAGTGTCGTGGCGACGGAGATCCTGCGGATGCACTGCTGCGGCGTCGAATGGGTGGGCGCCGATCGTGCGCACTGCTGCCGGCGCACGGGCGGCTGTGGGGCGTTGTTCGACGACGCGAAGCTGTGGGACGCGCACCGCCGGCGCGGGCGCTGCCACGACCCCCGCGAGCTCGGCCTGGTGCAGACGCGCAACGGCATCTGGCTGCGCCCGGCCGCGTGACCTCGGACCCGCCGAGTTCGACCTCGGGCTGGTTCCGACTGTGATCGAACCAGTCCCCAGTCGAACTCGGCGGCGAATCGGCGGCGTCAGCCGACGCGGTCGCGGATGGTGCGGTTCACCGCGCGGCCGAACGCGGCGACGACGCCCTGGACGGTGATCGGCTTGAGCCGGGCGAGGGTCTCGGCGAGCCGGGCCCGTTGCGCTGCAGGGCGTCCGGCGTCGCGGTAGGGCTGCAGGACCTGCCGTTGGAACAGGGCCATCAGGTCCTCGGCGAGTGCGGTCGTGTGCTTGGCGATCAGCTCGTGGGAGTCGCGCAGCAGTTCGGGCGGCAGACCGGAGTCGAGCATGTCGAGGCCCGGGCCGAGGGTGCCGTGCAGGCGGATCGATCCGTCGTCGAGCACCTCGACGACCCCGAGGGTCTCCAGGTCGGCGACGGCGGCGTCGTCGAGGGGGCGGCCGGCGCGGCGGTCGAGCTCGGCGCGGTCGACGTCCTCCAGGTGTTCGGGCACCCACGGCGCGAGCAGGGCGCGCTGCAGGGCCAGGTCCTCGGGGCCGGCCCCGTGCGGGACGCGTTCGAGGTGTCGCTCGATGGCTGCGAGGGTGAACCCGAGCGCGGACATCTCGCCGATGAGCTCGAGGCGGGCGACGTGCGCGGGCCCGTAGAGCCCGGTGCGGCCGCGCAGCCGTGGCGGGTCGACCAGCCCGCGTCCGGCGTAGAAGCGGATCGTCCTGACGCTGATCCCGGTGCGGTCGGCGAGCTGGTCGATGGTGAGCTCGGCCGGCTCGGTCGGGTGCACTGCCATGTGAGGAGGCTACGACGACCTTGACCTATATGACAGTGCTGCTGTAACAAAGATGGTGCCGACACAGCCGTCCTGCAGACGAGAGGTCCGCATGAGCCAGATTCCCGAGGCCTACATCTACGACGCGATCCGGACCCCCCGTGGCCGGGGCAAGGCCTCCGGCTCGCTGCACGAGGTCAAGCCGATCTCGCTGGTCGTGGACCTGATCCACGAGCTGCGCAACCGGTTCCCGGGGCTCGACCCCGCCACGATCGACGACGTCGTCCTCGGCGTCGTGTCCCCGATCGGGGACCAGGGCGGCGACATCGCCAAGGCCGCCGCCATCGCCGCCGGGCTGCCCCACACCGTCGCAGGCGTCCAGCTCAACCGCTTCTGCGCCTCCGGCCTGGAAGCCGTGAACACCGCAGCGCAGAAGGTCCGCTCCGGCATGGAGGAACTCGTCCTCGCCGGTGGCGTCGAGGCCATGTCGCGCGTGCCGATGGGCTCCGACGGCGGTGCCTGGGCCATGGACCCCGAGACCGCCTACGACACCGGCTTCGTGCCCCAGGGCATCGGCGCCGACCTCATCGCGACACTCGAGGGCTTCTCGCGCACCGACGTCGACACCTTCGCCGTCGAGTCCCAGACCCGCGCCGCCAAGGCCTGGGCCAACGGGTACTTCGCCCGCTCGGTCGTCCCGGTCCGCGACCGCAACGGCCTGCCCGTCCTGGAGCGCGACGAGCACGTCCGCGCCGGGACGACGCTGGAGAACCTCGGCGGGCTGAAGCCGTCGTTCGAGATGTTGGGCGCCGACGGCGGGTTCGACGCCGTCGCCCTGCAGCGCTACCACTGGGTCGAGAAGATCGACCACGTCCACCACGCCGGGAACTCGTCCGGCATCGTCGACGGCGCCGCGCTGACCCTGATCGGCACGGAGGCCGCCGGGAAGGCCGCGGGCATGACGCCCCGCGCCCGGATCGTCGCCACCGCGCTCTCGGGTGCCGACCCGACGATCATGCTCACCGGCCCCGCCCCCGCGAGCCGCAAGGCGCTCGCCAAGGCCGGGCTCACCGTCGACGACATCGACCTCTTCGAGATCAACGAGGCCTTCGCCGCCGTCGCCCTGCGCTTCATGCGCGACATGGGGATCTCCCACGAGATCACCAACGTCAACGGCGGCGCCATCGCCATGGGCCACCCGCTGGGGGCGACCGGGGCGATGATCCTCGGCACCCTCGTCGACGAACTGGAACGCCGGGACCTGCGCCGCGGCCTCGCGACACTCTGCGTGGGCGGCGGCATGGGCATCGCGACGATCGTGGAGCGTGTCTGACACATGAGTGAGCAGAAGCAGGCCGTGCGCTGGGAGAAGGGCGCCGACGGGATCGCCGTCGTCACCCTCGACGACCCCGGCAAGAGCGCCAACACCATGAACGACCGCTACAAGGCGGCCATGGGTGCGACCGTCGACGAGCTCGTCGCCGCGCGCGACGACCTCGCCGGCGTGATCGTCACGTCGGCCAAGAAGACGTTCTTCGCCGGTGGCGACCTCGAGGAGCTCTCGGCCGCGCGTCCGGAGGACGCCGGCACGGTCATGGAGAACGTCACCGAGATCAAGGCCCAGCTGCGCAAGCTGGAGACGCTCGGCAAGCCCGTCGTCGCCGCCATGAACGGCACCGCGCTCGGCGGCGGCCTGGAGATCGGGCTCGCCTGCCACCACCGCATCGGCCTCGACGCGCCCGGCGTCGTCTACGGGCTGCCCGAGGTGACGCTGGGCCTGCTGCCCGGCGGCGGTGGCGTCACCCGCATCACCCGGATGCTCGGGATCATGAACGGGTTCATGCAGGTCCTGGCGCAGGGCCAGCGGCACAAGCCCGCCGCGGCCCTGGAGATCGGGATCCTCGACGAGCTGGCCTCCTCCCACGAGGAGATGCTGGACAAGGCGCGGGCCTGGATCGCGGCCAACCCCGAGGCCAGGCAGCCGTGGGACGTGCCGGGCTTCAAGGTCCCCGGCGGCACCCCGGCCCAGCCGAAGCTCGCGTCGATCCTGCCCGCGTTCCCGGCCAACCTGCGCAAGACCCTCAAGGGCGCCCCCATGCCCGCCCCCCGCAACATCCTGGCCGCAGCCGTCGAGGGCACCCAGGTCGACTTCGACACCGCGCTGCGCATCGAGTCGCGCTACTTCGTCGAGCTCGTCGTCGGCCAGGTCTCGAAGAACATGACGAAGGCATTCTTCTTCGACCTGCAGGCCATCAACGGCGGCCGCTCCCGACCCGACGGGCACGAGAAGTGGCAGCCGCGCAAGGTCGCCGTCCTCGGCGCCGGGATGATGGGCGCCGGCATCGCCTACTCGTGTGCGCTGTCGGGCTGGGAGGTCGTGCTCAAGGACGTCTCCCTGGAGGCCGCCGCCCGCGGGAAGGCGTACTCGGAGGGCCTCGTCGCCAAGGGTGTGAAGCGCGGCAAGACCACCCTGGAGAAGGGCGAGGCGCTGCTGCAGCGCATCACCCCGACCGACGACTACAACGACCTCGCCGGCTGCGACATCGTCATCGAGGCCGTCTTCGAGTCGGTGGCGCTCAAACAGGAGGTCTTCCGCGAGACCATGAAGGTGATCGAGCCCGACGCGCTGCTCTGCTCGAACACCTCCACCCTGCCCATCACCGAGCTCGCCGCCGGCCTCGACCGCCAGGGCGACTTCATCGGGCTGCACTTCTTCTCACCCGTCGACAAGATGCCGCTCGTCGAGATCATCCGCGGCGAGCACACCTCCGACGCCACCGTCGCCAAGGCGTTCGACGTGACGCTGGGGATGCGCAAGACGCCGATCGTCGTCAACGACAGCCGCGGCTTCTTCACCTCGCGCGTCATCGGGACGTTCCTCAACGAGGGCATCGCGATGCTCGCCGAGGGCATCGACCCGCAGACCATCGAGCAGGCGTCGTCGCAGGCCGGCTACCCCGCGCCCGTGCTGCAGCTGATGGACGAGCTCACGCTCACGCTGCCGCAGAAGATCCGCAAGGAGTCGCAGGCGGCCGCGGGCGACAACTGGGTGGCCCACCCCGCCGACGCGATCGTCGACAGGCTGGTGGAGCTGGGCAGGCCCGGCAAGTCCGGGGACGCCGGGTTCTACGAGTACGTCGACGGAAAGCGCACCGGGCTCTGGCCCGGGCTGCGCACCGAGTTCGGCGCGACGAACCACGACGTCGACCTGCACGAGCTCTCCGAGCGGATGCTCGTCATCGAGGCGCTGGAGACGCAGCGCTGCATCGACGAGGGCGTGCTGACCTCCGACGCCGACGCCAACATCGGCTCGATCTTCGGCATCGGCTTCCCGGCCTGGACCGGTGGCGTCGTGCAGTACGTCGAGGGCTTCCCGGGCGGTGTCGCGGGCTTCGTGGCCCGGGCCGACGAGTTCGCGAAGAAGTACGGCGAGCGCTTCGG
>NZ_BJVJ01000136.1 GCF_007989085.1 Pseudonocardia sulfidoxydans NBRC 16205 | reverse complement strand
CCCCCGCCGGTCCGGGGACGGGCCGGACCGGCGGGCGCACCCGCCCGACCCGTCGTCGTGACCGGGGCCGTCCGGCCCACGAGGGCCCGCGCCGGGCCGGTCAGGGCGCGACGAGCGTCTGGAACGGCGCCGGCGGACCCACCGGGATCTGCTGGCGCGCAGCGATGAAACTCGCCATGTCGTGGAACAGCGGCGCCGCCGACGCCCCGCCCGCAGGCGCGTCGAGCATGATCCCGATGACGAACCGCGGGTCCTGCGCCGGCAGCATCCCGGCGAAGGTGATCCAGTACGTCGAGCGGGCGTAGCAGCCGCAGGACGGGTCGACCTGCTGGGCCGTGCCCGTCTTCCCGGCGACCTGGTAGCCGTCGACACCCGCTGCGGCACCGGTGCCGCGCTGCACGCCCCTCTCGTTCTGGGTGACCGCGGTCAGCATGCCGCGCAACGTCTGCGCCGTCTGCGGGGACACGACCCGCACCGGCTCCGGCTGCGGCGGCACCGTGCGCACCCCACCCGGGCCGACCGTCGACGCCACGATCCGCGGCGGGATGCGGACGCCGTCGTTGGCCACCGCCTGGTACATGCCCGCCATCTGCAGCACCGTCATCGACAGGCCCTGACCGATGGGCAGGTTGCCGAACGTCGAACCCGACCACGTGTCGCGCGGCGGCACCCGGCCCGCGCTCTCCCCCGGCAGCCCCACGCCCGTCTTCTGGCCCAGGCCGAAGCGGGCGAGCATGTCGGCGAAGCGGTCCTCGCCGACCTTCTGCGCCGTCATGATCGTGCCGACGTTCGACGACTTCGCCAGCACCCCGGTCAGCGTGTAGTGGTCCAGCCCGTGCTTCCACGCGTCGTTGACGGTGCGGTCGGCGACCTTGATGCTGCCGGGCACGTCGAGCACGTCGTCGGGCTTGGCCACGCCGTACTCGAGCGCGGCCGCCATCGTCACGATCTTGTTGACCGACCCCGGCTCGAACGGCGACGTCACCGCCGCGTTGCCCATCGACGCCGAGTCCGCGCCCGCCAGGTTCGACGGGTCGAACGTCGTGCCGTTGGCCAGGGCCAGCACCTCGCCCGTCTTCACGTCGAGGACGACGGCCGAGCCGCCCTTCGCGTTCGTCTTCGCGACGTAGTCCTGGAGCTGGCGCTGGATCGTGTACTGGATGTCGGAGTCGATCGTGAGCTGGATGTCCGAGCCCGGCACGGCGTCCTGCTGGGCGCGGGTGCTGCCCGGGATGATCGCGGAGCTGCCCTCGGCGGTGTCGACGACCTCGTAGCCGTCGGTACCGGCCAGCAGCGCGTCCTGCGAGCTCTCCAGGCCCACCAGTCCGGTGAGCTTCTGGTCGCCGGAGTTCCACGACGCGGCACCGATGACGTTGGCCGCCAGGCTCCCACCCGGGTACTGCCGCGACTCGCGCTTCTCCTGAGCGATCTCCGGGAACGCCTCGCGCAGCTCGCGCGCCGCACCCGGGTCGGCCAGCTGGGCGAGGACGACATAACCCCTGTCGCTGTTGAGCAGGGCCAGCAGCGCGTTCGGGTCACCGCCGGTGCGCGCGGCGACGGCCGTGGCCATCTGCTGCTTGTACTCGGCGGCCCGCGCGCCCTTCTGCGTGGTGATCAGCCGCGGGTTGGTGACGAGCGCGCTCGCCTCGGTGCTGAACGCCAGCGGGGTGCCGTTGCGGTCGAGGATCGAGCCGCGTTCGGCGGGCAGCGCCAACCGCGTGAGGCGCTGCTTCTCCGACGACGCCGTGAGCGAACCCGACTGGAACGTCTGCACGGTGATGAGCTTGAGCAGCGACAACGTCAGCAGGGCGACGAGGAGCAGCGTGCCGATCTTCATCCGGCGCGACGGGTCGCCCGCGCGACCCGGCGCCGACCGCGGCGGGACCGGGCGACGCGGCGGCGCCGTCCGGGCGGCTCCGGCAGGCCGGGACCGGGGCGGCGCGACGGGCATCAGCCCGCTCCACCCGGCGTGGCGCCGGCCGCGGTGTCGGGCTCGGCCTGGGACTGGGCGTCCTCGGTCGCCGCGTTGGTGCCCGCCGGCGGTTCGGCCGGCGTCTGGGCCTGTGCGCCCGGGTCCTGCACACCCGCGTCGGCGGGCGGTGGTGCCTGGGCCCCGGCGCCTGCGGGGTTCTGGGCGCCTGCGGGGTCCTGGGCTCCTGCGGGGTTCTGGGCGCCTGCCGGGTTCTGGGCGTCGGCGGGCGGCGGGGTCTGCGCCTGGGCGTTCGGATCCGTGGGCGGGGCGGGCGGAGGCGGCGGGGGCTGCGCGGCCGACGGCTCGCCGACCAGCGTCACCGCGCCGTCGGCACCGACGACGAGCCGGGCCGGGTTCTTCGACGGCACCATGCCCAGGTCGGTGGCGCGCTGCGCCAGCGCGGGCGAGGCGTCGAGCGCCGCGACCTGCTTGCGCAGCAGCTCGCTCTGCTCGGAGAGGTCGCGGGTCGCGGTGCGGGCGTCCTGCAGCCGGTAGGAGTCGGCGGCCGCGGCGGTCGAGAGCCACAGCGTCGCCACCAGACCGACGGCGAGCAGCACCATCACCAGCAGCACGAACTGGGCACGCCCCGCGGGTGCCGCCTGCTTCTGCACCCGGCCACCGACGAGGCGGCGCAGCCGGTCGTCACGACGGGCGTAGGCACGCTGGGCCGCGGTACGCGGACCGGCGGTGCGGGTCGCGGTCCGGGCGGCCGCCTTCGTCGCGCCCCTGACCGCCCCGGAACCCGTGCCCGAGCGTGTCCGCTGCGCGGGGACCGCGACGACCCGGGCCGACCGCGGGGCCGGCACCGCCGTCCGGGCCCGCCGCGACCGCGACGGTGCCGCGACGTGCTGACGTTCAGTGACAGGTGCACTCACGACGACCCCCCGGTCACGCGGATGACGCTGCTGTGGGTGGCCACCCCGGCAGCCGCGCGGGTGGCGGTGACGGGGTGGTGACGCGGACCCGGCCGGACGGTCATGCCGCCTCCCGGATCCGCTCGGCGGCACGCAGGCGCACCGAGGCGGCCCGCGGGTTGTCCGCGATCTCGTCCTCGGACGCGGGCTGGGACCCGCGGACCAGCAGCCGCAGCTCCGGACCGTGGCCCGGGAGCTCGACGGGCAGGTCCTGCGGGGACGTCGACACCGAACGGGCCGCGAGCTCCCGCTTGACCAGCCGGTCCTCGAGCGAGTGGTAGGACAGCACGACGACCCGCCCGCCGACGGTCAACGAGTCGAGCGCCGCCGGTACCGCGGCGCGCAGCGCGTCGAGCTCGCCGTTGACCTCGATGCGCAGCGCCTGGAACGTGCGCTTGGCCGGATGGCCGCCGGTGCGCCGCGACGCTGCGGGCACCGCGGCGTAGAGCAGCTCCACGAGCTCGGCGCTGCGCGTGAACGGCCGGTGGTCGCGCGTCCGGCCGATCGCCGCGGCGATCCGGCCCGCGAACCGCTCCTCCCCGTACTCGCGCAGGATGCGCGCGAGCTCGGGCACGGGATAGGTGTTGACGACGTCGGCCGCGGTCGGGCCCGTGGTCGGGTCCATCCGCATGTCGAGATCGGCGTCGCGGGAGTAGGAGAAGCCCCGCTCGTCGGCATCGAGCTGGAGGGAGGACACCCCCAGGTCGAA
This sequence comes from Pseudonocardia sulfidoxydans NBRC 16205, assembly GCF_007989085.1. GTDB lineage: Bacteria > Actinomycetota > Actinomycetes > Mycobacteriales > Pseudonocardiaceae > Pseudonocardia > Pseudonocardia sulfidoxydans. The sequence continues at coordinate 3,906 of NZ_BJVJ01000136.1, read as the reverse complement.
CAGCACGCCGTCGGCCCCCGGAAGCCCCAGCTCCGCGAGGACGTCGGCGATGCGGTCGTAGACGGCGTGGACGAGGTGGGTCCGGCCGGCGTACGCGACGAGACGACGGCCCGCGAGCTCGAGCGCCTGCGGGTCGCGGTCGAGACCCACGAGCGTCAGCTGTGGGTGCGCGGCGAGCAGTGCCGCGGAGTGGCCGCCGAGCCCCAGCGTGGCGTCCACCACGACCGCCGGACGTCCGGCGAGGGCGGGTTCGAGGAGTTCGAGAACGCGAGGCAGCAGGACGGGGACGTGCCTGGCCCCAGCCGGCCCGTCTCCCTCAGGGTGCTGCCCCACCGTTCACCTCGCCTCGCCCGTCGCCGCCACCACGGTCCTTGCTGTCGTGCTCCGCGTATGCCGACGACTGGGCGCACGAGCCCCCGGTCGCCGCCGTGTGCGGCCCGTACTCCCCAGCCGGGCCGGTTGCCGGGCGATGCCTCCTCCCGGGTGCCGGGTGCCACTCGCGGGGACGGACCTGGCGCCGGGGAAGGTGCGTCAGGGCTGTCCGTCGCGACGGGCGGCCACGGCCCCCGGGAGGGGGCATCGCCTGGAGGTCAGAATCCGGGAAGGACCTCCTCCTGCGCCTTCGCGTACTCGTCCTCGTGTCGCTGCTGGTACTCCGCCCAGGCCTGCGCGTCCCAGATCTCGGCGCGCGTGTACGCGCCGATCACCACGCAGTCCTTGGTCAGACCGGCGTACCGGCGCAGGTCCGGGTTGATCGCGATCCGGCCCTGGCCGTCGGGGTTCTGCTCGTCGGTCCCGGAGAACAGGTTTCGCTGGAACGCCCGGGCCGACTCGTTGGTCAACGGTGCCGACGCGATCTTCGCCGCCAGCTCGCCGAAGGCCTCGCGTGTGAACACGTAGAGGCAGTGGTCCTGCCCTTTCGTGATCATCAGGCCACCTCGGAGGTCGTCACGGAACTTCGCGGGCAGCGTGAGCCGCCCCTTGTCGTCGAGCTTGGGGGTGAACGTGCCGAGGAACATCGGCTCGCCTCTCCCCCGAGGACCCGGTTGCTCCAACGCGCCCCACACTACCCCACTTCACTCCACCGTCAACCCGAAACGCGCCCCACCCGCACCACGATCGGCGGATATCCGCAGCTCAGCGACAGTGGGGACCAGTGGGGGCGCCGCAGCGACCACGATCACCTCACAGCGGCTCCGACCACCCGTTCCGTGCCTCGAGGGGCCTCCGAACGCCTCCGCGGGGCCTCCGGGGGCCATCGGTGGGGGGTGGTGGGGGACGCCGGCGCCGCACCACTCGCCGCGGTGGGGCACGGTGGGGCGCAGCGTGGGGACACGGGGGCGCGGAGTGGCGAGCGGGAGCCGACCGGCCGCCGCGCGACGGGCACCGATCGGCGAGACACAATCGTGATGCCACTCGTCCGGGCGAAGCTCCGGCGCGTCGTTTGACAGACTGTGGTGACACCGCCCCGCGGATCCCCCCGCATGCGACGGTGCCCGCACCACCCAGCACCACCCCAGCACTCCCCCGAGCACGACCCAGCACGGCCCGAGAGCACGACCGAGAGGACGACGGGTGACCACGACGAGCAGCCGGCCCGGACGGCGTGCAGCCACGGACACCGACACCGATCTCCCCGCGGTCGGGGCGATCGCCGACGTGACGTCGCGCATCGCCGCGAGCATCGGACGGGTCCTCGTCGGCAAGCCCGAGGTCGTCCGTGTCGCACTCGTGACGCTGCTCGCCGAAGGACACCTGCTCGTCGAGGACATCCCGGGCGTCGGCAAGACCTCACTGGCCAAGGCCCTCGCCCGGTCGATCGACTGCTCGGTCAGCCGCGTCCAGTTCACCCCGGACCTGCTGCCCGGCGACATCACGGGCATGTCGGTCTACAACCGGCACTCCAGCGAGTTCGAGTTCCGGCCCGGCCCGGTCTTCGCCAACGTCGTCATCGCCGACGAGATCAACCGCGCCTCCCCCAAGACGCAGTCGGCGCTGCTCGAGTGCATGGCCGAGGACCAGGTCACCGTCGACGGCGCCACCTACCAGCTCGCCGCGCCGTTCATGGTCGTCGCCACCCAGAACCCCGTCGAGATGGACGGCACCTTCCCCCTGCCCGAGGCCCAGCGCGACCGGTTCACCGCGCGCGTCTCCATCGGCTACCCCGACCCCGCCGCCGAGCTCGCGATGGTCGACGAGCACGCGGCGTCCGACCCGCTCGAGACGCTGCGCCCCGTCACCGACGCCCGCGCCGTCCGCGGCATCGTCGACGCCGTGAAGCACCTCCACATCGCGCCCGAGGTGCGCCAGTACTGCGTCGACATCGTCGCCGCCACCCGCGCGCTGCCCGACCTGCGCCTCGGCGCCTCCCCCCGCGCCACGCTGCATCTCGTCCGCGCCGCCCGCGCCCAGGCCGCGCTCGCCGGCCGCCACTACGTCGTCCCCGACGACGTCCAGGCCGTCGCCGTCCCCGTCCTCGCGCACCGCCTCGTCCTCACCCCCGAGGCCCAGGCCGCGCGCCGGTCGTCGGCCGACATCGTCCGCGCCCTCGTCGGCGGGCTGCCCGTCCCGGTCCCGGCCGCGCGCGCGGGGGCCTGACCCCGTGGCGTCACCGCGGTGGTCCTCCGGACTGACCGTGCGCGGCCGCTGCCTGCTCGCCGGAGGCGTCGCGACGGCCGTCAGCGCCGTCGTCCTCGACGAACGCGACCTCCTGCGGCTCGCCCTGTTCGTCGTCGCGCTGCCGCTGCTGTCCCTCGCGGTCGCGGCCCTGACCCGGCGCGCGATCCGCGCGCACCGCACCGTCGACCCCGCCCGCGTCCCCGTCGGCACCGACTGCGCCGTCGACGTCCGCCTCACCGGCGGCCCCCTCGTCGGTGCGCTGCGCGTCGCCGACACCGTGCCCGACGCCGCCGGACCCCGCCCCTCGGCCCCGCCACGGTTCACCGTCCACCGGCTGCCCGCCCGGTCCGGGGTCACCCTGCGCTACCCGCTGCGCCCCGTGCTGCGCGGGGACCACCGCATCGGGCCGCTCGTCGCCCGCATCACCGACCCGCTGGGGCTGGCCGAGTTCCCCCGCCGCTACGGCGACGCCGACGGGCTCCTCGTCCTGCCCGCCACCGTCGACCTGCACGGGCTGCCGTCCGCGATCGGCGGCGGCGAGGGCACCCCCGGCGCCGTCGTCGCCCACCAGGGCGTCGGCGAACCCGACGTGCTGGTGCGCCCCTACCGCTCCGGCGACGAGCTGCGCCGCGTCCACTGGCGTGCCACCGCCCGTCACGACGAGCTGATGGTCCGCCTCGAGGAACGGCCCTGGCGCGGCGAGATCACCGTGCTGCTCGACCGGCGCGACGGCGCCCACCGCGGCGACGGCCCCACCTCCAGCCTCGAGTACGCCGTCTCCCTGGCCGCGAGCATCAGCCTGCACATGATCCGCAACGGCGAGCCCGTCACCGTCGTGACCGAGGACGGCACCGCGCTGGGCGAGCGCGTCGCCGGCGCCGTCGGCGGCGCTCCCTCCCCCGGGGCCGACCGCATCCTCGACGCGCTCGCCACCCTGCGTGTCTCCGCCCGCACCGGGCTCGACGGCCCGCCCGTCGCCCCCACCGGCGACGTCGTCGCCATCCTCGGTGCCACGACCGTCGACGACGTCGGCGCCCTCCTCGACCGCCGCCCCCACGGCGGGCACGCGATCCTGCTCGACGTCGCCGGCTGGGACACCAGCGGCGCCACCCCCGCCCCGGGCGCCGACGCCGCCGCGGCCGCCCTGCGCGCCGCCGGCTGGCACGTCGCCGTCGCCCACGCCGACACCGACCCCCGGACGTGCTGGGCCGAGCTCTCCTCCGGCCGCCGCGTGGTCGCCGGGAGCCCGACGTGAGCGCCCCCGCCCCGCCCCGGCCCGCGCCCCCG
>NZ_BJVJ01000135.1 GCF_007989085.1 Pseudonocardia sulfidoxydans NBRC 16205 | reverse complement strand
CGGCGGCGGAGGTGTTCACGGCCCGGACGGTGGTTGCCCTGGCCGCAGTGGCCGACGGGCGGGCGGCCGACGGGGTATCGGGTCCCGAGGCGGTGTCGGGGTCGGGGTTGTGGCCGATCGCCGCAGCTCAGGTTGGGCAGCCGGGGTTCGGGTCGTTCACCCAGTGGTTCGTGTTCACCACACCGTCCGATCTGGCCGAGGAACGGCTGGGCCGGGTGCTGGGCCGGGTGGCGGCGCATCATCCGGCGCTGTCCGGTCGCCTGGTGAACCGCTGGTTCGCGGTCGACGACGTCGCAGTGGCGGGCGCCGACCTCGTGGCCGCGGAACGGCTGCGGGTCGACCGGTCCGGTGCGGGCCTGGCGCGGGTCGACGAGCTGGTGGCGGAGCTGTCGGGATCGCTGGATCTCGAGGCCGGCGTGCTGTGGCGGGCGGTCTTCTTCCCTGAGCAGCGACGGCTGCTGTGGGTGATCCACCACCTGGTGGTGGACGGGGTGTCGTGGCGGATCCTGGGCGACGACCTGGCGGCGGCCTGGGCGCTGGAGATCGGTGGCTCCGCGGAGCTGCTGCCGGTCGGGACGGGGCTGCCGGCGTGGTCGGTGGCGTCCGCCGCGCGCGCGGCGGACGCGGACGTGGCGGCGCAGACGGGCTACTGGTCGCAGATCATGGCGGCGGGGGAGCCGCTGCTGGGGTCCCGCCCGTTGGACCCGGCGCAGGACACCCACGGGTCGGCGCGCCGCTTCGAGGTGACTCTGCCCGCGGACGTGACGCGTGCGGTGCTGTCGGCCGTTCCGGCGGCCCTGTCCGCCGAGGTCAACGATGTCCTGCTGGGGGCGTTGGCCGTGGCAGTCGGGGCGTGGCGCGGCGGTGGGCACCGTCGTGTCGTCGTGGGCCTGGAGGGCCACGGCCGCGAGGAGACGCTGGTCCCCGGCAGTGATCTGTCGCGGACGGTGGGGTGGTTCACCTCGTGGTTCCCGGTCGCGCTGGACACCGTGGACGTCGATCCGGTGGTCGCCGTGACCGATGCGGCCGCCGCGGCGGAGGCGGTGTTGCGGATCAAGGAGCAGGTGCGTGCGGTGCCGTTCCGGGGGATCGGGTACGGGCTGTTGCATCCCGATGGTCCGGTGGGCCACCGGCCGCAGATCGGGTTCAACTACCTCGGCCGGTTCGGCGCCGTCGAGGGCGCCGACTGGGTGAGCGCACCGGAGCACCCCGGGCTCAGGGCGCATCTTCCCGCCGACCGCCCGCTGCCCGCGCTGATCGATGTCAACGCGGCCGTCGTGGGCGCCGGCCAGGGGGCCGAGCTGGTGGCCACCTTCGAGATCGCCGCCTCGGCGATCGCGGAGGACGATGCCCGGGCCATCGCGGACCTCTGGCTCCGCGCGCTGTCGACCTTGCGGGACTTCTCCGAGGGCGCACGGATCGTGCGCCGATCGCCGTCCGACCTGACGGCGCGGGGCGTGACCCAGGCCGACATCGACGGGTGGGAGGACCGCTTCGGCGCGCTCACCGACGTGCAGCCGGTGACCCCGCTGCAGGAGGGCATCGCCGTCGAGTCCCTCGTCGGCGGCTCCGGCGGCCCTGCGGGCGACATCGACGTCTACGTCACCCAGACGATACTGGAGCTCGACGCCGGCGAGCTCGATCCCGAGCGGCTCCGGCGCGCGTTCGCGATCGTCCTCGACCGGTACCCCACCCTGCGCACCGCGATCGTCCCGACCGCCGGCGGCGAGCTCGTCGCCGTCGTGCCCGCCGCGGTGACCGTGCCGTTCTCGGTCGACGACTCCGGTGACCCCGCCGCCGCGCGGCGCGTCGCGGACCGTGACCGGGCCGCCTCGTTCGACCTGGCGACGGGCCCCCTGCTGCGGGTGAGCCTCGTCCGGACCGGACCGCGAACGCACACCGCGGTGCTCACCCTGCACCACGTGCTGGCGGACGGCTGGTCCGTGCCGCGCCTCGTGCAGGCCCTGGTCGAGGCCTACCGGACCCGGACGGCGTCCGCCCCCGACCTCGTGCACCGGGACTTCCTGCAGTGGCTGGGCGCCCGGGACCAGCCCGCCTCGGTGGCCCGCTGGACGCGGGCGCTGGCGGGCGTCGAGGAACCCACCCTGGTCGCGCCCGGTGCGCGGTCAGGAGCCACGACGTTCCCCGACGAGCAGTTGTTCGAGATCGACGCGGACCTGACGGCTGCGCTCCACCGGGCCGCACGCCGGGCCGGCGCGACACTGAGCACCCTCGTGCAGGCCTCCTGGGGCGTCGTGCTGAACGCGCTCACGGGGCAGGACACCGTCGTCTTCGGCGCCATCGTCTCCGGCAGGCCCGCCGAGGTCGACGGCGTCGAGGACGCCGTCGGCCTGTTCCTCAACACCGTTCCCACTCCTGTGGCCCTCGGCGCGAACCCGACGCTCGGCGAGCTGGTCCGGCAGGTCCAGGACCACAACACCGGCCTGCTCGAGCACCATCACGTGCCGCTCACCGAGCTGCACCGCGCCACCGGACACAATCCGCTCTTCGACACGATCGTCGTCTACGAGAACTACCCGTTCGACGAGATCGGCCGGGCCGCGGAGCCGGACGCGCTCGCCGTCACCGGCATCGAGATCCGTGACTCGACCCACTACCCGCTGGCCCTCGCTGTGCTGCCCACGGCCGACCGCATCGGGTTCCGGCTCACGTCCCGGCCCGACGTGCTCGACGCGGCCGTGGTCTCCCGCGTCGTCATCCTGCTCCGCCAGGTCCTGCAGACCCTGGGCGCGGACGCGGACACCCGCATCGCCGACCTGGACGTCGGCGGGGTGGACGCCGCGCCCGCACCCGTCGCCGGCCCGACCGGGACCGTCGACTCCCTCCTGCGGGAGCAGGCCGCGACGAACCCGGACGCGGTGGCGGTCCTCAGCGGCGACGACGGCGACGACCTCACACACGGCGGCGGCCGCCTCACCCACGCCCAGCTCGACGCCCGGATCGACGCCGTGGCCGCGCTGCTCGTCGAGCGGGGGATCGGCGCGGGGGACCGCGTCGCCGTGCTCCTACCGCGGTCGATCGAGCAGGTCGTCGTCCTGGCCGCGATCCTGCGCACGGGGGCCGCGTACGTCCCGGTCGACCCCGGCCACCCGGCGGAGCGGATCGCGCGGATCGTCGAGGAGTCCGGCGCGGCGCTCGTCGTCGCGGAGTCGCCCTCGGCCCACGGTTCGGACGACACGGCCACGCTTCTCCTCGACGACGTGCGGTCCGCGAAGGCGGTGTCATCGGCAGAGGCGGTGTCCTTCGCGCCCGCGCGGCCCGTCGCGGCGGACGACACCGCGTGCGTCCTGTTCACGTCGGGCACGACCGGCGTCCCCAAGGGTGTCGCCCTCTCGCACCGCGCCCTGGTGAACCGGCTCGCCTGGGGCCGTGAGGTGCTCGGGTACGGGCCTGCGTCGGTCGCGGTCGCGAAGAGCGGCCTCGGGTTCGTGGACGCCGTGACCGAGCTGTTCGGCCCGCTCGTCGCGGGCGCCCCGGTCGTGGTCCTGCCCGACCGGATCGCCGCCGACCCGGCGGCGCTGCTCGAGGCGATCGCCCGCCACGAGGTCACCCACCTGCTCACCGTGCCGTCGCTGGCCGCCGCCCTGGCGGACTCCGACACGGTCGGTGCGCTCCCTGCGCTGCGGTCCTGGGTCTCCTCGGGCGAGGCGCTCACCGCGACCACGGCCGAGCGGATGCGCCGGATCGCGCCCTCCGCCGTCCTCCGGAACTTCTACGGTTCCACCGAGGTCACCGGGGACGCCACGCTCGCGGAGGTACCGGCGGTGCCTGCCGGCGCGATCCCGCTCGGCGTCCCGCCGGCCGGGGTGGCCGTGCGGATTCTGGACCGCTGGCTGCGGCCGGTGGCCCCCGGTGTGGTGGGGGAGCTCTACGTCGGCGGCGTGCAGATCGCGGACGGGTACGTCGGCCGGTTCGGACTGACCGCGGAGCGGTTCGTCGCCGACCCGTCCGGGTCGGGCGCGCGCCTGTACCGCACCGGGGACGTGGTCCGCTGGACCGGCGACGGCCTGCTGGAGTACCTCGGCCGGGTCGACGACCAGGTGAAGATCCGCGGGGTCCGGGTCGAGCCCGACGAGGTTCGCGCGGTGCTCGAGCAGCATCCCGCGGTGGCGGGCGCCGTCGTGCTCGCCCTCGACCATCCCGCCGGGGGGAAGTACCTGGCTGCATACGTGACCGGTGCGCCCGACCTCGCCGACCTGCGCGGGTTCGCGGCGTCGCAGCTGCCGGACCACATGGTCCCGACGACGGTCACGAGGATCGACGCGTTCCCCGTCACGGTGAACGGAAAGCTCGACCGGGCGGCACTGCCCGTCCCCGACCTCGGCGCGCCGGCCGGTGGCCGGGCACCCGCCACGGACACGGAGGCCACGCTCGCGGACGTGTTCCGGGACGTGCTGGCGCTGGGCCCTGACGGCGATGGCGGGGGCCTGTCGGTCGACGACGACTTCTTCCGCCTCGGCGGCCACTCCCTGCTCGCGACGCGGGTGGTGGCGCGGGCGAACGCCGCGCTGGGCAGCGCACTCACGCTCCGCGACGTGTTCGACCATCCGACCGTCGCCGCGCTCGCGCGCGTCGTGGGGGACTCCGCTGTGCCGGGGCCGCTGCCCCGGGTGGGATCGATCGAGCGTCCCACGGACGTCACGGCCCTGCCCGTCTCCTACGGCCAGCAGGCGCTCTGGCTCATCGACCGGCTGGGGGGCCCGGGCTCCCGCTACGTCGTCCCGGTCGTGATGCGCCTGACCGGGGACGTCGACGAGGCCGCCTTCGGCGCCGCGCTCCGCGACGTGCTCGCCCGCCACGAGGCGCTCCGCACGCTGCTCGTCGAGGACGAGGGGCGGCTGCACCAGCGAATCCTGCCGGCCGAGCACGCCGCCGAGAACCTTCTGCTGCACACCGAGGACGTCACCGCCCTCGACGCGACCGGTGTGGACGCACGGATCACCGATCTGGTGCAGGGCCCGTTCGACCTGGCCCGGGACCTTCCGGTCCGCGCCACGATCCTCCGGACGGCCGCCGCGGAGCGCGTGGTCGTGCTGGCCGTGCACCATCACGCCGTCGACGAGTGGTCGCTCCGTTCGCTGCTCGGTGACCTCTCGACGGCCTACGCGTCGCGCGCCGCGGGGCGCGCGCCGGACTGGGCGCCGCTCGCCGTGCAGTACGCGGACTACGCGCTCTGGCAGCGCCGGGCGCTCGGCGACGCCGCGGATCCGGACTCCGCGCTCGCCGGCCACCTGCGCTACTGGCGGGACGCACTGGCGGACGCCCCGGCGGAGTCGACGATCGCGACGGACCGGGGCCGGCCCGCGCAGCCGAGCCACCGCGGCGCCGACGTGGCGTTCACCGTGGACGACGACACCGTAGACCGGTTGCGCCGGCTCTCGGACGAGACCGGCGCCACGATGTTCATGATCGCCCAGGCTGCCGCCGCGGTGACGGTGTCGATGCTCGGCGGTGCCGACGACGTGGTCCTCGGCTCCCCGGTCGGGGGCCGCACGGCCGACGGCCTGGAGGACGTGGTCGGCTACTTCGTCACGACCCTCCCGATCCGGCACCGGCTGGGCCGCGCCGACACCCTCGCCGACGTGCTGGCCGCGGCCCGGCGGACGATCCTCGACGGGCTCGCCCACCAGGACGCTCCGTTCGAGCAGGTGGTGGCGGCGGTCGGCGCGGAGCGCTCCGCGCACCGCAACCCGCTGTTCCAGGTCATGCTCACCCATCACATCGGCGCGCAGACCCAGGGACTGGTCCTCGACGGCGTCGACGTCGAGCCGCGCCCGGCCGCGCTGGGTGCCGCGAAGGTCGACCTCGACCTCGCCCTGCAGGAGACGCCCGCGGGCGTCACCGGGTTCCTCACCTACGCCACCGACCTGTTCGACCCGCCTGCGGCGGAGCGGTTCGTGGCCGTCTTCCGCGCCGCGCTGCGTGCCATCGCGACGAGGCCGAACGCGCGGATCGCCGATCTCGCCCTGCTCCCCGACATCGACGGGCCCGTCGTGGGGCCCCCGCTCGCCATCGAGGCGGAGGTGCTCGACACCACGCTCGACGCACTGCTCAGGGCGCAGGCCGCGGTCACCCCGGAGGCCGTCGCGGTGGTGGCCGCCGACGGGGCGGAGCTGACCTACGCGGAGGTCGACGCGCGGGTGAACGCGCTCGCACACGTCCTCGTCGACGCCGGGATCCGGACCGGCGACCGGGTCGCCGTGCTGGTGGCGCGCCACGAGCGGCAGGTCGTCACCCTCGCGGCCGTGCTCCGCGCGGGCGCGGCCTATGTGCCGATCGACCCGGGGTACCCGACCGAGCGGATCGGCTACATCCTGCAGGACGCCGTCCCGAGCGTCGTGATCGCCGACGCGGCGAGCGCGTCCGCGCACGCCGCGGCGCTGAAGGAGTCCGGTGCGCCGCTGGTGGATCCGGCCGCGGCCGATGGCGCGGAGAGCACCGGGGCCCCGGCCCTCACGCGTCCGCCGGCTCCCGGCGACCCGGCGTACGTGATCTTCACATCGGGCACGACGGGGCGCCCCAAGGGCGTCGTGGTCTCCCACCGCGCGATCGTGAACCTGGTTCGGTGGCGGCAGAGCACGTTCCCGCTCGACGCCGGCGACCGGGTGCTGCAGAAGTCGTCGGTCGGCTTCGACGTCTCCGTGCCGGAGTTCTTCTGGCCGCTCGCGGTGGGCGCCGCCGTCCGCATGATCCCTGCCGACGCGGAGAAGGACCCCGGATACCTCGCAGACCTGCTGCGTGCCGAGACCTTCGGGTACGCCGACTTCCTGCCGAGCGTCGTGCGCGCGCTCGCCGACGACGGTGTCGACCTGGCGTCCTTCCAGGTCCGCTACGCCTCGGTGGGCAGCGAGAGCGTGCCGGTGTCGGTCGCGCGTGCGCTGCGTGCGCCGGGCCGCGCGGTCTGGAACCTGTACGGCCCGACCGAGGCGACGGTCGAGACCGTCGGTTACGACCTCGCCGGGCTGTCCGACGGTGCGTCGTCCACCCCGATCGGCGGTCCGCTCGCGAACACCACCGTCGCGGTCCTGGACGGGTGGCTGCGTCCGGTCGCGCCGGGCGTCGCGGGAGAGCTGTACCTCGGTGGCGCGCAGCTCGCGGACTCCTACGTGGGCCGGTCGGGAGCGACGGCGGAGCGGTTCGTCGCCGACCCGTCCGGGTCGGGCGGGCGCCTCTACCGGACCGGCGACGTGGTGCGCTGGACCGCCGACGGTCAGCTCGACTACCTCGGCCGGGCCGACGACCAGGTGAAGGTGCGCGGCTTCCGGATCGAGCCGGACGAGGTCCGCGCGGTGCTGGAGCAGCATCCGGCGGTGTCGGGTGCCGCGGTGCTCGCCCTCGACCATCCGGCAGGCGGAAAGTTCCTGGCCGCCTACGTGACCGCGGCCGACGGTGCAGTCGACGGCGGGCTGTCCGCAGAGGCCGTCCGGGAGTTCGCGGCATCGGTGCTGCCGGACTACATGGTGCCGACGACCGTCACGCGCCTCGAGGCGTTCCCCGTCACGGCCAGCGGCAAGCTGGACCGGGCGGCGCTGCCGGCTCCTGACCTGGGTGCCGGATCCGGCGGGCGGGAGCCCCGCACGGACACCGAGGTCGCCCTCGTCGAGGTG
>NZ_BJVJ01000134.1 GCF_007989085.1 Pseudonocardia sulfidoxydans NBRC 16205 | reverse complement strand
GAATCGGGTTGGTGGTGACGCCGTAGGTCTCCATGCCGCCCTTGATCAGGTCGACGTGGAAGTCGATGAACCCGCCCATCTCGATGGCGCCGCAGAAGGTGATCTCGCCGTCACCCTGGGAGAAGTGCAGGTCGCCGCCGGAGAACAGCGCGCCGGGGACGTGGACGGGGTAGAAGACGCGGCTGCCGCGGGTGAAGTTCTTGATGTCGTGGTTGCCGCCGTTCTCCCGCGGCGGGACGGTGCGCGCGCCCTCGCGGCCGATCTGAGCCAGGAGGTCACCTGAGGCGGTACCACCGAGGACGGACTCCTCCAGCGGCGGCAGCGCCAGCGGCGGGACGCGGTCGGGGTCGGTGGCGATCAGCGCGCGTTCACGGGCGTTCCAGCGGGACAACAGCTCGGGTGAGGGTGCGGTGCCGAACAGGCCGGGATGGGTGATACCGGTGAACTTCACGCCCGGGATGTGCCGGGAGGTGCAGGCCTGCCCGGAGAAGTCCCAGATCGCCTTGTAGGCGTCGGGGAAGTGTTCGGTGAGGAACCCGCCACCGTTGGCCTTGGAGAAGATGCCGGTGTAGCCCCAGCCCTGCCCCGGCTTGTCGCCGACCTCCTGCGGTACCGGGCCCAGGTCGAGGATGTCGACGACGAGCAGGTCGCCGGGTTCGGCGCCCTCGATAGCGATCGGCCCGGAGAGCATGTGGGCGCCGGAGAGGTCGACGTCGCGGACGTCGTTGGCGGAGTCGTTGTTGCCTATCTGGCCGTCGGTCCATTCGCGGCACTCGATGCGGATCGAGGAGCCGGGCCGGACGGTCGCGGCAGGTGGGATGTCGGGGTGCCAGCGGTTGTGGCCGGGCACGGCCTGATCACGCATCGACTTGAGCTGGTCGACGCTGAAGACGACGTCGGGCATTATCTCAGTCCTCCAGTATGTATTTGAACCAGGCCTACGGACGCGGCAACCGCGCGTGACGCGGATCGTTGCTCGTGTCGAACGCTGTGCGACTCCGGCCGGGCGCCGAACTCACCACCGGTGGTGTATCTGCACTGGCCTCAGCACCGTCAAGTGCGCGACGCAGGGCGCTGTCCACTCCGCGCAGGGCTGGGGCCCCATAGATGCGTCGGGCATCGCTGCCGCAGGTCGCGCACTCAGCGCTGGCACTTGTCTGGCTCATAGGCCGAACAAGATCGAAGTGCCCGCACGATGCGCACGAGAAGGTGTAGGTCGGCACGGTCGGTCGCCCCTAACAGTTCACAGTCCAAATGAGACGCGGCTCAGGAGACGAACGCGCGGCCGAGCGGCAGGCCGCGGCCCCCGAGCGCCGACGAGAGCGCAGCCCCGAAGACGTAGCAGCCCGCGGCCGCCGCAACGAAACAGCTCAATCCGGCGAGGGTCCGCAGGAATCCCTGATCAGCGAAAGTACCGGTGATGAAGGACAGCCAGACAAAGATGAAGACCAGGTCGGAGAACACCAGGATCGCCACGATGCTCAGGGGCAAGCGCAGCGTCCCGAGGACGAGAACGGTCGTCACGATGGCCCAGCACAACGCGTACACGGAAAAGGTATCGGTGAGGGCTGCACCTGCGGTGGCGCTGTCCGTACCCGGGGGGTAGGTGCCGTACCAGTTGTGGACGTAGCCGACGTAGAGGAGGGCAAAGCTGATGAAGAACCCGCCGAAGAGACCGAAGATCCCGGCGACCGGCCCAGCCCCGCCGGCAATTGCCCAGCGGGCCGCGATGAGGAGGCCGATCCCGAGCGCCGCGAAGAGGGGCACGAGTGCTCCTGCAGCGCCGGCCGGCGCATAGCCGAGCAGAAACATGCCGAGGGCGAGAACGCCGATCACGGCACACGGCAACCCGAGCAAGATCGGATTGGCAGCCGCCACGGCGACAGCGCCGTCGTTGGCGCTGGTGCGGTTGGAGACGTCAACGTCGCTTGTGCTCATACAAGTCCACCTGTCCCAAGATCAGCCGAACCCGGGCAGCTGCGACCGGCCGGTCGCAGCTCAGAGTCGTGTCGTGGGAAACAACCTACGCGAATAGTGTCGTTTGGCAATACCTTCGATGTGAAGTGTTCCGAGCGCGGTAAGGTCCGCCGGCGGTGACGCCATGACCGGCGCCACCTCAAGGACCGCCCGGCCCGGTCGAACATCGGGCGGGCAGCGTCGAAGGTGGGGGATCCGCCCGTCGAGCGCGGGCCCTCGTGCAAAGGTGCCCGACAGCGTGTCGGCAGTGGGACTCCCCGCAAGAATGCCGCGTCATCAGAGCGCCACGGTCGCGGCGAGACGGCGGCCGGCTGGGGGGTACAAATTCTGTACTGGCCGCTTCGGGGTCCCGGCGGATGGCATCATGCCTGTCTCCGCCATCCGGCGGCAGTCGTAGGCGCCCAACCGGCGCCCACCTGAGGTCCGACCAGCCGTGGGCCCTCAACTCGACGAGCCCGGCTGTGATCCGACAGGCCCCGCTACTGATCAGCGAATTGTCGGATCCTTCGGACATGGTTGTGCTGCGGGGGGAAAACGTGGAGCATCTACCCCTGGCACGATGAGCCTCACCCGTTTGGCTTAGCCTACGTCAACAAATCGGCAACACTCAGGCACCAGACTGGGCGCGCGAAGGTTATGACGTGGAGGTATCCGTATGACAACTGATGTCATCAATATTGCCTTTGTCGTGCCGGAAAGCGGCCCCTCCGGCATCTACGGCCCGTCCTGTCAGGCAAGCGGACGGCTCGCCGCAATGGAGATCAACGAGGCCGGTGGGATTTTGGGCCGCGAGGTACGCCTGCGGACCGTTGACGGCGGCCAGTCACCCGAGCGAGTTGCCGCGGAAGTCGCTGAGATCGTGGGGAAAGGCCTCGCCGAGGCGGTCACCGGTTGGCACACCTCTGCCGTCCGCGAGGCTCTCGTCCCGCGACTCTGCGGCCGCGTCCCATATATCTACACCGCCGTGTATGAGGGTGGCGAGCACACGCCGGGGGTCTTTCTCACCGGGGAAACGCCGGCCAATCAGATCCTCCCGGCCATGCGCTGGATGGCGGAGGAAATGGGTATCCGGCGGTGGGTCATCGTTGGCAACGACTACGTCTGGCCTCGTGCTTCTGCGCGATCAGTCCGCGCTTACGCCGAGCAGATTCGGGCCGTCATCGGTGAAGAGATCTTCGTTCCCCTCGGCACGGAGGCGTACGGCTCGGTGCTCCGCAGGCTGCGGGATGCCCACGTCGACGGCGTACTCATGTTCCTGCTCGGCTCGGACGCGGTCAAGTTCAACCGCGCCTTCAGCAGAACGGGAATGGATGAGCAGATGGTGCGCCTGAGTCCGCTCATGGACGAGAACATGCTGATGGGAACGGGAGCGCAGAGCACCCACAACCTGTATTCGGCCGCCGGCTTCTTCGAGACACTCGCCACCGCTCACGGGCTCGACTTCGAACGACGGTATGTCAACCTAGTGGGTCCGAGCGCTCCGGCAGTGGCGTCGCCGGGAGAGTCTTGTTACGAGGGTATCGCGATGTTCGCGGAATTGGCGTCCGCCGCCCGCGCCACAGACGTACCGCACATTAGCAGAGTCGCGAACCTCGTCTCGTACGAAAGCCCCCGAGGTGCTGTCCGTGTGTACAATCAGCACCTCATTCAACGGGTGTACCTTGCGAAAGCCGAAGGACTTGAGTTCGATGTCCTCGCTGAAATCCATGAGGGTTCCTGAAACGGACGTGTGCGGAACCACATGAGTTTCGAGCAGGAATGCACGCCAGGTTCGGACGTGGGGGCGCCCTGGCGTTCCCATCCGCTCCAGCTAATCAGGCACGGCCGCGCCGTGCACTGTTGAGGTGTTCCTCGCTCAGCTGAGACAGCAGCGCGACGAACAGGTCGCTGCTATCGGTGAGCGACGAAACAAAAACCTGCTCGAGGGTCGAAACCTCCGCTTCGAGGTCAGAATAGAGGTTCTTTCCCTTGTCGGACAGGAATGCGAGCACACGCCTACGGTCACTGTCGTCGACCACGCGGTACACGTAGGCGGCGTCCACGAGCTTGTCCATGATCTTCGTCATGGTCGCGCCCGGAACGACGAGAGTCGCAGCGAGTTGCGACATCGCGTGCCCCTGGCCGTCCGCGAGCATCTCGAGAGCGCGCCACTGGTCGACCGTCAGTCCACGTTCGGAGATGACTTTCTCGAGCGAGCGGGATGCCTGACGGTCGAGTTGCCCCAGAAGCATGGTCAGCGACAGTCGCGTCGACGACTCCCGGTCAGCTTCTGCAGCCTGCTGCCGCTTACCCATCTCGGCCTCTCCCTCCTGGGGCGTCAGCTTCAACTCCGCCCGCACGTCGCGCCGCATCGGTGCCTGCGGCGCGGCACTGACATAGTCGCAGGTCCTGCCGTCGCTGTCAGTGGAAACACTGTCAGTGTAAAGGGCGTGGGCGCCGCGCGTCTCGCCAAGCAGTGCGTGATCTTTCGCGCGCCGTTTTCCTCACCCTGCGTAGAGGGTCTCGTGAAACGTGGGGCCCCGACGACGAGGTGCGGACGTCAACCCCGCCCGAGATACTTCCGATCGATGGTATTGTCACCCTGTACTTTTCACGTAGACTGCATCACTGCAGGCGAGACATCGGGGCGGACCGCTCGCCCATGCGAGCACTGCCGTATGGCCCGAGTGGTCAGCTCTGCCTTGATCCGGACAGTCGTGCTCGATACCCGACGAGCACACGGATGCGGCTGACGGGCCGACGGCCGCGGCGTCCCTGATCGGCCAGGCACTGGGAGCGCTCAAGAGCAGACGGCCGGACACTCGAAATCCATCTACCGCACAAGAGGACTTCATGGCATCAGTAGGCGACAGCGTTCCCGACGTGCGAGTGATGATCAACGCTGCTGACGGCCCTCAGCCGACCGGCAGCGGCGAGCTCTTGCGCTCCGGCAAGATCTTGCTGATCGGCGTGCCCGGGGCCTTCACACCGGTGTGTACCGATCATCACCTCCCTGGCCTGGTGAGTGCCGCCGGCCGTCTCGCCGCGAAGGGGATCGAGAAGATCGTGGTGGTATCAGTGAACGACGCATTCGTGATGAATGCGTGGGCGGCTTCGCAGGATGCGAACGAGGGCTTTCTCATGATGGCGGACCCGGACGCCGAGTTTACGCGGGCCATGGGCCTGGCAGCAGACGCCAGCGAGTTCGGACTCGGCGTTCGCTCGGAACGCTACGCGGCGGTGGTCGAGGACGGGGTCATCAGGAGTCTGGACGTGGAGGCCCACTTCACGGAGAACACGGTGAGCTCCGCTGAGGCCATTGAGAGCAGGCTCTGACCATTGAGTGAAGGCACTCGGTCCACTGGCAGGCGCACATGATGGCACCCCCGGACAACCCCGCCACCGCAGACCGCTGCTTGGCCTCACCTTTCTGCACAAGGAGTCACAACGATGCCGATCGACTGGGCTGAGGTCGAGAGACGGTACGGGGAAGGTGCAAAAATCCCCACGGTCGCCGGAGGCAAGACGCTCGAGATCACGAGCGTCGACGCGGATGGCATTCACATCCGGAACGCCCTGTGGCGCGACACGTTGAGGAGAGAAGACCTCGAGAAGGGCGTCGAACTGGTCGAGAACGGAGTCGTCAGTCGACAGGCCGGGAAGTTCGTCGAGGAATACCGGACGTTCGTGGTGGACGTCCGTGCGACCTCCGCTGCCCATGTACTGAAGCATCTCGGGTTTTTGGAATAGCTCAAGATGGACGATCCCGACTACTGGCTCCGATACGAGCTGGCCGCTGTCGTGGGGCCAGATGCGACAGTACAGAGCGTGGCTCAGGCCCTCCGGGTGGCGTCGAACGACGCTCGAGCGGCGCCTGTCGCCTCCTTGGAAGCCGGCCTGGCCATGGTCCCCGTCACCGCCGAGCTCGCTGCGCGGCTGTCCGCTGACGCGTTGAGGGCTCGGAACCTCGGCCAGCTCAGCGGACGCGACCCCGCAGCTGCGTTGCGACGCCAGCACCTGGCTGGGCCGGAATCGGGTTTCCTGCGGCTGACGCCAGCGATCGTCGCGCTCGTCGAGGCGGTATCGGTTCTCGGAACGCTGGCCTACATCGAGGCGGACTACATCGGTCTCGAAGGCCGTCAGGCGGCCGCACTTTGGGAGAGTGGCCAGCTGATCATGGGACCTCGACTGCTCGGTCGGCGGGAACCGTTCGACCCCCCGGGTGCACCGATCACTGTCGCACTTCGCGGGTTGGGCGTCGAGAACCGTGGCCGCCGCGACGCGTTCCTTGTGGCAGGTCTGGATCGCTACCGCACAACGGAGCAATGGCTGGACGCGGATACAGTGGTCGAACCGAGGGACGGCGCGTGAGCTTCTCATCCATTCCGTTCCTGAAGAGCGTGGCAGGTGTCAGATGATCGAATGGTCGGATCTGGTGACGAGGTTTCGCACCGGAGATGAGCTGAAACCTCTGGTCGGCGGGTCAGCCCTGACGATCGAGAGCGTGGATGAAGAGCAGATCTGCATCAGACAACGTTTGTGGCGAGCCTGCGTCACTCGGGCAGACATGAAGGTCGCAGGCGAGATCCTGGACGCCGCCCCGGCCGACATCAGTCCGGTAGAGCTCGCCGAGCGAATCCGAGTTCACTACATGTCGGGATTCGAGCTGGTGACGGAGTGCTCGCGCGTGCCAAATCTCGCGGCAATCCTGCTGTACAATGCGGGTGCCGTCTCCAGTTAGAGCGTGTCTCCGTATTGACGTCACGTGTCGCAGCATGATCAGCCGATGAGTTCGTCGAGGTTCGCGGTGCCCTCGGATGCTCAGTGGAAGTGGCTCGGGTCTTTGCGGCCGTCGGACGCGATAGCGTGGGCATCCGTTCGGCGATGACCGACGGTGGTTGAGGGGATCAACTTCGGTACCGGACTGGCGTTTCGCGGCGGGATCTGTCTCGGGAGCAGTTCGGGCCGTGGCGAACGGTGCGGAAGCGGCACTGCCGCGTTACCGGGAACGGCACGTGGACACGGTGGCGGCGGCGTTGCTGGCCAGGCCGACGCGGACGAAAAAATCGAGTGGACCGTGTCGGTGGACGCCACGATCAACCGAGCCCGCCAGCACGTGGCGAACTCGACCCGCCCTGAGCAGGACACGGGCGGCACGGTCGAACTACGCCGAATCGCCGGCAGGGTTCGTCGCTAGCCCCACTCGGCGGGGCGCGTGAACCGGCAGGTCATGGCCTCGGTCGGCTGACGACGAAGATCTACGCCGTGGTTGATCGACGCGGGCGTCCGCGGGCACTGATGGTGACCGGCGGGCAACACAGCGACGACGGCACCCTGCTCGCCCAGGTCATGCCCGACCTGGGCGGCTCGCCTGCGCGCCCACACACCCGACCCCGACGCGGTGGTGGCCCGACCAGGCCTATCCTTCAGGAGCGAACCGGCGCGCGCGTTGGCCCGCCTCGGGATCGCCCCTGTTATCCCCGCAGAGACGGACGAGAGCACAGCCCGCATGCGCCGCAGCTCGGCCGGCGGCCGGCCACCCGAGCTCGACGTTGGGACTACAGGCGGGTTGAAGCCACGGGTGCCGATGACGGACAACTCGTCGGTCTCACCCGCGGCGGTATACCGCCCCGGTCTGGCCCTCGTGACTGTCGCGCCGCCGCCTGAGCCGGTCAGCGCGTGGACCGAGTCATCGTTCGGCCGTCATCGTTGGGGCAGGGCCGCGAACACCCGGACGGTGATCTCGGCGACCTCGCCGACGGCGTTCACGCTGACGAGCCGGTCGCGGTAGTAGTCGAGCAGCGGCGCGGTCTCGTCGCGGTAGACCTGCTGCCGGTTGCGGATGACGGCCTCGGTGTCGTCGGAGCGGCCGCGGGCGAGCAGCCGCTCGACGACGACGTCCTCCGGGACCTGCAGCTCGACGACGGCGTCGAGCTCGTCGCCGGTCTCGGCGAGGATCTCGGCCAGCGAGTCGGCCTGCGCCGTGGTGCGCGGGAACCCGTCGAGCAGGAAGCCCTTGGCCGCGTCGGGGTCGGCCAGGCGGGCCTTCACCATGCCGACGGTGACCGAGTCGGGGACGAGGTTGCCCGCGTCCATGTAGCAC
>NZ_BJVJ01000133.1 GCF_007989085.1 Pseudonocardia sulfidoxydans NBRC 16205 | reverse complement strand
ACCTCATGGTGACACGCTGGGCGTTCTCGGGGTGGGCGCCGGCGAGCGTGTCGTGAGCGTTCGTCGTCGACCCCCATCACACGCTCGGTGGTCCGGGTGGTGTCGGACGTGTCGTGAGCGCGTCGCGGCGGCGCTGGTGACACGCTGGGCGTTCTCGGGACCGCGGGTGCTCGTCGGGGTGTCGCGACCGGGGCCTACTCGGCCCCGCCGTCGACGGCGTCGGGCTCGATGTTCAGGTACTCCGCGACCTGCTCGACGAGGACCTCGTGCAGGAGGTCGGCCAGGTCGGCGCCGCCGCGGGCGCGGGCCTCCAGCGGCCTGCGGTAGATCACGATCCGGGCACGGGACGGCAGGCCGCGGTGATCGACACCCGCGGGAACCAGCTGCGCGAGCGGCACCCCGACGTCGGCGAGAACGCCTGCGCCCCAGACGACCTCGTCGGGCGAGGTCTCGTCGACCTCCGGGACCTCGTCGACGGCCAGGTCGAGCTCGGCGAGCTCCGGGCCCCATCGCAGCTCGATGGGCTCGAGCGCCTCCAGGACCAGTTGGTCGAACTTCTCCGCACGGGTGCGGGAGGCCGGCAACGACACCGGGTAGAGCAGGCCGCGCAGGCCCCGGCCCCGGCGGTCACGCCGGCGGGGCGAGCGGGCCAGGGTGCGGCGCGCGGTGGTCACCCGCAGAATCTTACGGCTGCGGCCCCACCCGGTCTCGCCGCGCGTCGCAGTCGGGGGTCGCGGGCCGCAGGCGCTATCGTCGCGGTGTGCTGAGTGTGCGGAGGTGTTCGCGGACCGGGTGCACCGAGCTCGCGGTGGCCACGCTCACCTATGTGTATGCGGATTCGACCGCTGTCGTGGGTCCGTTGGCCACGCAGGCGGAGCCGCACTCGTACGACCTGTGCACGGCGCACGCGCACCGGCTCACCGCCCCGCGGGGCTGGGAGGTCGTCCGGTTCGAGGGTGAGTTCGCTCCGCCGCAGCCCACGGCCGACGACCTGACGGCGTTGGCGGAGGCCGTCCGGGAGGCCGGGCGGGCCGACCGCCCGCTCGACCCGTCGCCGCCGGTTCCGGTGCAGGGCGGCACGGGCCGTCGGGGCCACCTGCGGGTCCTGCCGGGTTCGGGCGAGGGCTGAGGCGACCGCACCGCCGCAGGGCTGTCGGGGATCACCGATAGGGTTCCGTGCGTGTCCGACCTGTCCTCGATCGTGAAGGCCTACGACATCCGCGGTGTCGTCGGCGAGCAGCTCGACGCGGAGACGGTGCACGCGATCGGCGCTGCACTGGCTCGGCTCGTCGGCGCCGAGGGTGCGCGGTCGGTGGTCGTGGGGCGCGACATGCGCGACTCGTCGCCCGCGCTCGCGGCGGCGTTCGCCGAGGGCGTGACGGGCCAGGGTCTCGACGTCGTCGACATCGGCCTGGCCAGCACCGACATGCTGTACTTCGCCGCGGGCACGCTCGACGTGCCGGGCGCGATGTTCACCGCGAGCCACAACCCGGCGAAGTACAACGGCATCAAGCTGTGCCGGGCGGGTGCCACGCCGATCGGGCAGGACACGGGGCTGGCCACGCTGCGCGAGGCGGTCGAGGCCGGGGTGCCGGCCGGGCCCGGTGGGGGCCGCGTCGAGCAGCGCGACCTGTTGGAGGGCTACGCGGCGCACCTGCGCGGGCTCGTCGACCTGTCTGGTGCGCGGCCGTTGACCGTCGTCGTCGACGCGGGCAACGGTATGGGCGGGTACACGGTCCCGGCGGTGTTCGCGGCGCTGCCGTTCGAGGTCGTCCCGCTGTACTTCGAGCTGGACGGGAACTTCCCCAACCACGAGGCGAACCCGCTCGACCCGGCCAACCTGGTCGACCTGCAGAAGGCGGTCGTCGCCGCGGGGGCCGACATCGGCCTGGCGTTCGACGGCGACGCCGACCGCTGTTTCGCCGTCGACGAGCGGGGCGAGCCGGTCAGCCCGAGCGCGATCACGGCGCTGGTGGCGTCGCGGGAGCTGGCGAAGTCGCCGGGCGACACGGTCATCCACAACCTCATCACCTCGCGCGCGGTCCCCGAGATCGTCGCCGAGCTGGGCGGCACCGCGGTCCGCACCCGGGTGGGGCACTCGTTCATCAAGCAGACGATGGCCGAGACGGGCGCGGTGTTCGGTGGCGAGCACTCGGCGCACTACTACTTCCGCGACTTCTGGCGGGCCGATTCGGGGATGCTGGCCGGGCTGCACGTGCTGGCGGCGTTGGCCGAGCAGGACGGCCCACTGTCGGCGCTGATGGCCGGCTACGAGCGCTACGCCGCGTCGGGCGAGATCAACTCGACGGTGGCCGACCAGGCCGGGCGGGTCGCGGCGGTCCGCGAGGTGTTCGGGGCCCGCGCCGGCACGGAGTTCGACGAGCTCGACGGCCTCACCGTCGGCCTGGCCGACGGGTCGTGGTTCAACCTGCGTGCGTCCAACACCGAGCCGCTGCTGCGGCTCAACGTCGAGGCCGCCGACGACGCGGCCGTCGCCGCGCTGCGCGACGAGGTCCTGGCGATCGTGCGGGCCTGAGGGCCCGCGGACGTCGCGGCGGCCCGGCGAGACCGCGCAGACACCGCACACACCGATCCGCAGGCGGTCGGTCCGGTACCCGGACGGACCCGGCGCGGACCCGCCCGGGCTGGCAGCATCGCGGGTGGGGACGCCCGCCGCTGCGACCCCGATGCAGGAAAGAGGAGGACCGTGGCCATCGAGCTCGACCCCCAGCTGCTCGACATCCTGGCGTGCCCGTCCGACGACCACGCCCCGCTGCGGGCCGGTGCCCCGGGTGACCCCGATGCCGAGGTGCTCACCTGTACGTCGTGCGGCCGTCGGTTCCCGGTCGTCGACGGGATCCCGGTCCTGCTGCTCGACGAGGCGCTCCCTGCCGACGGCACCGCTGCGGACGACGCCTCGGGCGAGGCCGGTTCCCGTGGCGACGGGTGACGCGGTGCTCGACGACACCCTCCTGCTCGATGCGGCGGCGCTCGCGGCCGTCGACACCGGGGGCGTGCTGCGTGCCGCGGCGACGGCGGGTGCGCAGGTCCGTTCGGCGGCGCTGAGCGCCGACGAGGCCGGTGTGGCCGATCTGGTGGGGCACCGTCCCCGGGCGCTGGTGCTGGTGCGCCGTCCCGGCGCGTCCGCGACGGCCGCGCCGCTGGTCGCCGCGATGCTGGGGCCGGCGTGCCCGGTGCCGGTCGTCGTCACCGACACGGTCCCGTTGTGGACGGGCCCGCTCGACGTGGTCGTCGTCCACACCGACGACGCGACCGACGCCGAGCTCGCCGACGCCGTCGGGTCCGCGGTCCGCCGGGGCAGCGACGTCGTGCTGTCCGCGCCGGGCGACGGTCCGGTCGCCGCCGCGGGGGCGGGGCGGGCGCGGCTCGTCGAGCCCCGGATCCCCGTGCCGCCGGGGCTGGACCTGCCGAGGGCGTTCGCCGTCGGCCTGGCCGTCACCGGCGCGCTGGGCCTGCTGGGCGGGGGGTTCGACGTCCGCCTCGACGCGTTGGCCGACGCGCTGGACGCCGAGGCCGAGCGCAACCAGCCCGGCCACGAGCCGTTCATGAACCCGGCGAAGTCGCTGGCGCTGCGGCTGGCCGACCACACGCCGCTGCTGTGGGGCGTCGACGCCGTCGCCGCGGCGGTCGCCGCGCACGGTGCCGCGTCGTTGGCCACGCACGCGGGGATCGTCGCCCATGCCGACGACGTCGGGCGTGCCGCGACCCTGTCGGGGTTGCGCCGCGCGCTCGAGGCGGGCGGTGCGGAGCGCGACGTGTTCCACGACCCGTTCGACGACCCCGCCCCGGCCGCGGCGGCGCCCCGGCTGATGCTGCTGGCCACCGGGGAGGACGAGCCGGGGCAGGTGCTGCTGCGGCGCACGGGCAGGCCGTGGCCGGTCGCCGACGTCCTGCATCCGGTCGAGGAGATCGTGCGCGGGACCCCGCACGCGGTCCTGCTCCGGGCCGGTGTGCTCGCCGCCCGCCTGGACATCGCCGCCGTGTACCTCGGCCTGGCGACCCGTACCATCGAACCGGCCTGACGACAGGCCACCGCGACCGGGCCGACCGGCCCGAACGAGGAGCACGACGACCGTGGAGTTGCTGGACAACCCGGTGCGGCCCTACGCCTGGGGTTCCCGCACGGTGATCGCGGAGCTGCTCGGGCGTCCGTCGCCCTCACCGCACCCGCAGGCCGAGCTGTGGCTCGGCGCGCACCCGGCCGATCCATCGCACGTCGTGCGCGGCGACGTCGCGGCGGAGTCCCTCATCGAGCTCATCGACTCCGATCCCGACCGCACGCTGGGCCCCGACCGGGCGGGCCGGTGGGGTGGCCGGCTCCCGTTCCTGCTGAAGGTCCTCGCGGCCGACGAGCCGCTGAGCCTGCAGGCCCACCCGAGCGCCGAGCAGGCCGCCGCCGGGTTCGAGCGGGAGAACGCGCTGGGCGTCGCGCCCGACGCGCCGGAGCGCAACTACCGCGACCCCAACCACAAGCCGGAGCTGATCTGCGCGCTCACCGAGTTCGACGCGCTGGTCGGCTTCCGGGAGGCCGAGGCGTCGGTCCGGTTCCTGCGGGCGCTCGACGTCCCGGCCCTGGGCGCCTACGTGGAGCTGCTGGCCGCCCAGCCGGGTCCCGACGGGCTGCGCGCCCTGTTCACGACGTGGATCACGCTGCCCCAGTCGGTCCTCGACGATCTCGTCCCGGCCGCCCAGGAGGGCGCGGTGCGGCTCGCGGCGCGCAGCGGTGAGTGGTGCGCGGGGGCCCGGGCGATCCTGGAGCTGTCCGAGCGCTATCCGGGCGACGCCGGGGTGCTGGCCGCGATGCTGCTCAACCACATCGTGCTGCAGCCGGGGGAGGCCCTCTACCTGCCTGCGGGCAACCTGCACGCGTACCTGTCGGGTGCGGGCATGGAGATCATGGCGAACTCCGACAACGTGCTGCGTGGCGGGCTCACGCCCAAGCACGTCGACGTCCCGGAGCTGCTGCGGGTGCTCGACTTCGACTCGGCGCCGCCGCCGGTCTGCGACTGGCACGACGACGGCGGCTGGGTCGCCTACGACACCCCGGCCGTCGAGTTCCGGTTGCGCCGTTTCGTCGCCGAGGGTCCGCAGGACTCGGTGGAGGTGCCCGACGGCGGTCCCCGCATCCTCATGGGCACCTCGGGGGCGGCGCTGGTGCGGTGCGACGCGTCGGTGTTGAAGCTGGGCCCGGGCACCGCGGTGTTCCTGCCGGCGTCGGACCGCGGTGTCGTCGTCGACTCGGCCACGCCGGGCACCCAGCTCTTCCTCGCGGCCGACGGTCTCGCCTGACCCCCCGGTCCCGGCTCGTCCGGTAGCGGCGTTTCGCTAGGGTTCACCGCGCGCTCCGGGCCCCGGGCGTGGACCGGTCCGAGGAGCAGGAGCAGCGGTGTCGGCGAACGGCGGAACCAGGGCGATCATCGCGGCGTTGCTCGCCAACGCGGGGATCGCCGTCGCGAAGTTCATCGGGTTCCTGGTCACGGGGTCGTCGTCGATGCTGGCCGAGGCCGTGCACTCGGTGGCCGACACGTCCAACCAGGGTCTGTTGCTGCTCGGCGGCAAGCGCGCCAAGCGCGCCGCGACCGTGGAGCACCCGTTCGGCTACGGGCGCGACCGCTACTTCTACTCGTTCATCGTCGCGCTGCTGCTGTTCACGCTGGGCTCGGTGTTCGCGATCTACGAGGGCATCCACAAGCTGCAGCACCCCGAGGGCCTGACGACGCCGCTGGTCGCGGTGCTCATCCTCGTGGTCGCGATCGGGCTGGAGGGTTTCTCGTTCCGAACGGCG
Source organism: Pseudonocardia sulfidoxydans NBRC 16205 (assembly GCF_007989085.1). Classification (GTDB taxonomy): domain Bacteria; phylum Actinomycetota; class Actinomycetes; order Mycobacteriales; family Pseudonocardiaceae; genus Pseudonocardia; species Pseudonocardia sulfidoxydans. The sequence continues at coordinate 2,298 of NZ_BJVJ01000133.1, read as the reverse complement.
ATCCACGAGTCGCGCCCGCTGAAGGGGGCGAGCACGTGGTGGGGCTTCATCCGCCAGTCCAAGGTGCCGGAGCTGCCGGTGGTCCTGCTGGAGGACTTCGGCGCGCTGATCGGGCTGGTGCTGGCCCTGTTCGGGGTCGGGCTCACGGTCCTCACGGGCGACCCGGTGTGGGACTCGATAGGCACGCTCTGCATCGGCACCCTGCTCGGCGTCATCGCGATCATCCTGATCGTGGAGATGAAGAGCCTGCTGATCGGTGAGGGTGCCGTGGCGCCGGTGCTGTCGACGATCGTCGAGCGTCTGGAGAGCAGCGACGAGGTCGTGCGGGTCATCCACATCCGTACCCAGTACCTGGGCCCGGAGGAGATGCTCGTCGCCGCCAAGATCGCGCTCGTCCCGGGTATGGCGGTCGAGGGGGTCGCGACGGCGATCGACGCGGCCGAGGCCCGGGTGCGCGAGTCGGTCCCGGACGCGCGGGTGATCTACCTGGAGCCCGACCTCGACCGGTCGGTCGTCGCGGGCTGAGCCGGGCCCCGCCCGGCGCCGGGAGGGACGGTCAGTGCGTCTGCGGCGGCCGGATGTGCTCGAAGATCAGGCTCGTGCGGGTGCCCGCGATGTCGGGGTGGGTGTTGAGCGTCATCACGAAGTCGCGCAGCGCCGACGAGTCGGCCGTCGCGACGCGCAGCATGTAGTCGTCGTCGCCGGCGAGGAAGTAGACGTCGCGCACCTCGGGGAGCCGGCCGACCCGGTCGACGAAGGCCGCGAGGTTGCTGCGGGCGTCGCTCTGCAGGCGCACCGAGATCATCGCCTGCAGGGGGTGTCCGACGGCCGCGGGATCGACGTCGGCGTGGTAGCCGCGGATGACGCCGCGTTCGCGCAGCGCCCGGACCCGGGTCAGGCACGTCGACGGCGCGATGCCGGCGAGCTCGGCGAGCGCGTTGTTGGGGATGCGCGCGTCGCGTTCGAGCGCGCGCAGCAGGGCACGGTCGACCTCGTCCAGCGGGGGCCGAACATCCTTCGGTGACACCGCCCGCGCAGGCGTGTTCATCGCTGATCCTTCGCCAGAAACGTCATCTGCAGAATCTTCTGCGCAGAGCATGACATGGAGACGAACGAAGTTCACCCTGGTGTCCCTACGTCGCATCGGGGTCACCACATCGGGAGGTCACCGTGAAGATCGCCGTTCCCCGGGAGGTCAAGGACAACGAGTTCCGGGTGGCCCTGACGCCCGCCGGTGTCCACGAGCTCGTGGCCCGCGGCCACGAGGTCGTCGTCGAGCAGGACGCCGGGGCCGGGTCCTCGATCGCCGACGCCGACTACAAGGCCGCCGGCGCCCAGGTGCTCACCGGCGCCGCCGAGGTCTGGGCCGCCGCCGACCTGCTGCTCAAGGTCAAGGAGCCCGTGGCGTCGGAGTACGGCTTCCTGCGTCCCGACCTGACGCTGTTCACCTACCTGCACCTCGCCGCCTCCGAGCCCTGCACCCGCGCGCTGCTCGACGCCGGCACCACCGCGGTGGCCTACGAGACCGTCCGCACCGCCGACGGCCGCCTCCCGCTGCTCGCCCCGATGAGCGAGGTCGCGGGCCGGCTCGCCACCCAGGTCGGCGCCTACCACCTGATGCGCCCGGCAGGCGGCCGCGGCGTCCTCATGGGCGGCGTGCCCGGCACCCCGCCCGCCCGCGTCCTCGTCATCGGCGCGGGCGTCTCCGGTCGCAACGCCGTCGCGATGGCCGTGGGGCTGCACGCCGACGTCGCCGTCGCCGACGTGGACGTCGAGAAGCTGAAGTCGATCGACGCCGAGTACCACGGCCGCGTCCGCACGGTGTACTCCACCGCCTACGACCTGGAGCGGGAGCTGTTGGCCGCCGATCTCGTCGTCGGGGCCGTGCTGATCCCCGGCGCCAAGGCGCCCGAGGTCGTCACCGACGACGTCGTCGCGCGGATGCGGCCCGGCGCCGTGCTCGTCGACATCGCCATCGACCAGGGCGGCTGCTTCGAGGGTTCCCGGCCCACAACGCACGCCGACCCGGTCTTCCGCGTCCACGACACGCTGTACTACTGCGTCGCCAACATGCCCGGCGCGGTCCCCGAGACCTCCACCCGTGCCTTGACCAACGTGACGCTGCCCCACGTGCTGCGCCTCGCCGACCTCGGCACCCTCGACGCGCTGCGCGCCGACCCGGCGCTCGCCGAGGGCCTCAACACCCACGCGGGCGCCCTGACCAGCGACGCCGTCGCCGCCGCCCACGGGCTGCCGGCGACCGCCGTGGCCGACGTCCTGGCCTGATCGGCGGGCCCC
>NZ_BJVJ01000132.1 GCF_007989085.1 Pseudonocardia sulfidoxydans NBRC 16205 | reverse complement strand
CGGCCTCGGCCCTGTCGTGCCAGTCCGCCGTCACGTTGGCCTGGGCCGCGAACTCCTCGCTGGGCGGGAAGGTGCGGCTCTCGTGGGACAGATTGCTCAGCGTGGCACCGGACTCGGCCATTTCCTCACGTCCTCCTCGTGACTGCGGACCGCCTGCCGGACAGCGCAGCACGCCTGCGGTCAGGGGTATCCGTCTCGGGGCGAACGGTAGTGCGCCGACGCGCCGGATGCACCGTCAGTACGGAGAGTGGGCCACCGGGTGACCGGTGAGGTCGGCAGGCGGTGACAGCATGGCGTCGTGGCCCCGTCCTCGACCGCAGATCCGCTGGCACCGCTCGTCTCCCTGCCCGGCGTGACCGACGCCGTCGCCCGCGTCCGCGACGCGCTGGTCGCCGTGCACAACCACCCCGCCAACAGGCGAGGGTTCCCCGCCAACGCGGCCGAGTCCGCGCTGCGTGGCGCCCGCGCGTCCGCGGCCATCGACGGCGCCCCGCTGAACACCGACGACCTCGTGTCCGACCCGGTGCTCGCCGGAGCCGTCCGGGTCGCCGACGAGCACGCCCGGCTCGTCCCGGTGTGGAAGGCCGCCCCGCTGCAGGCGCTGGCCCGGCTGCACGTCCTCGCCGCGGCCGACCTCGTCCCCGTCGCCGACCACGCCGACTCGCTGGGACGCCCGCGTCCCGGGACGTCGGACCGGCTCTCGCTGCTCGCCGACCTCGTCACCGGGGGGACCCGCGTCCCCGCGCCCGTCCTCGTCGCCGTCGTCCACGGCGAGCTGCTGGCCCTCGCGCCGTTCGGGACCGCTGACGGTGTCGTCGCCCGCGCCGCCGCCCGGCTCGCCGCCACCGCCTCGGGTCTCGACGTGAAGTCCCTCGCCGTGCCGGAGGTCGGCCACCTGCGCCGGCTCGCCGAGTACCGCTCGGCTGCCACGGCTTTCGCCGGCGGTGGGGCCGACGGGGTGGGGGCGTGGCTGCTGCACTGCTGCGCGCAGTGGGAGGCCGGGGCGGCGGAGGCGACGTCGATCGCGTCGTCCCGTTCCTGATCCCGCGGAACCCGGCCCGGACATGAGAAAGGCGGCACCCTCACGGGTACCGCCTCTCTCGCACGACCGACCGGGGTCCAGGCGTGCACTACGTGTCGTGCTCCGGCCTCGGCGTCCGGCGTCCCGGTACGCAGGCCCACGACGACATGCCTCCCGCGGCGTGCTGTGCGTGGAGTGCCCGGCGTTCGTGCACGGAGCCCGTGCGGGGGAGACGGGTACTTCTCTGCCGTACCGCCCCTGGCCGACCGGAGTCCGTGCCGTCATTTGTAGTGCGTGACCGCAGGCACAACAAGGGTCGAATCGGGTGCACCGACAGGTGGACTCCGGGTGACGAAACGGCATCGGACGGAACCCGGATGGGGGCTGCCCCGAGCCCACCGCGAGACGTAGAAATAGACGTTTGTGCTGCTCAACGCCGGTGGCGCTGCCGCGACCGGCGCATCGTCCATCCTGCGCCGGCCAGCGCGACGGCTCCGGCACCGACGGCCGCGAGCGTCGCCGGGCGCGCCACCTTCAGCCGTGAGCCCAGCGCCACCGGATCGGCGAACGTCAGCACCGGCCAGCCTCGTTCCTCGGCCTCACGACGCAGGCCCTTGTCCGGGTTCACCGCCGTCGGATGCCCGACCGCGGCGAGCAGCGGCAGGTCGGTGATGGAGTCGGAGTAGGCCCAGCAGTGGGCCATGTCGTAACCGCGCTCGGCCGCGATCTCGCGCGCCGCCTCGGCCTTGTGCTCGCCGTAGCAGTAGTAGTCGATCTCGCCGGTGTAGCGGCCGTTGCGCACCGCCATCCGGGTGGCGAAGCAACGATCGGCCTCGACGAGCGCCGCGATCGGCTCCACGACCTCCACCCCCGACGCCGACAGCACCACGACCTCCTCGCCCGCCGCCTGGTGCCGTCCGATCAGTTCCACCGCCTCCGCGTAGATCAACGGCTCGACGATCTCGTGCAGCGTCTCGGCCACGATGGACCGGACCTGTTCGACCTCCCAGCCCGCGCACAACGCCGTGATCCGTTGACGCAGCATGTCCATCGTGTCGGCGTCGGCCCCCGCGAGCAGCAGCATCAACTGGGCGTAGACGCTGCGCAGGACGGCCCTGCGCCCGATCAGCCCGTGGCTGCGGAACGGCCGGCTGAACGCCAGCGCGCTCGACCCCGCGATGATCGTCTTGTCGAGGTCGAAGAACGCCGCCGACGTCGGGGCCTGCTGGGGCGGTCCGGGCACGTCGCGGGAGCTTGCCAGATGCCGGCGACGACACCATCGCACGGCGCGCGCCATCGCGGGGCGACACCCGGAAGCACATCCCGCAGAGGGGCGCGCTTCCGGCCCGTATCGGGATACGATTGACGCGGCCCGTTCGCGGGCCCGCGGTTCAGCTCGACCCCCCGGGGCTGAACCACCGACGGCCCCCGCCACTCCCCCCTGGCGGGGGCCGTCCCATGTCCGGGGTCCTTCGGAAGTGTTGGGCCGCAGCAGATCTCGGCTATCCGTCCCCGGTCGTCGCATGGGCTGTCCGCCGCATCGTCACATACGCCACCGACATTCCCGGCTGTCCACAGCCACCATCGGGTCGATCCGTCCACATGTCCACAGAGCTGTCCACAGTCTCCGGTGGATCGCCCCACGCACCCCTTCGCGCCGACACGCTCGACGACGAACAGCGCACCGCCGCCCGGCGGGCCGGCGAGAGGGACGAGGACAGATGGACGAGCGACGTGCACTGCTGATGGTCGACGACCCCGACCTGCTCGACGCGGTGCTGCGCCTCGCCGCCGCCGCAGGCTGCGAGGCCCATCGCGCCCACGACCCCACCGACGCCCGACGGCACTGGGCCGACGCGGCGATCGTCGTCATGGACGTGAGCGCCGCCGAGCGGTGCGCCCGCGCAGCCCTCCCCCGCCGCGACGGGATCGTGCTGGTCACAGCGGCCGATCCACCACCGCAGGTGTGGCGGCTCGGCCTCGTCGTCGGGGCCGGCAGCATCGTCGAGCTCCCCGAGGGCGAGCTGTGGCTGGTCACCGCGTTCACCGAGGCGACCGAGAACGCCGGCCCGCCGGGCGCCGTACTGGCCGTCGTCGGCGGCTGCGGCGGGGCCGGTGCCTCGGCGCTCGCCGCCGCCATCGCGCTGCGCGCCGCACGCGACGGGACACGCGCCCTCCTGCTCGACTGCGACCCCCTCGGCGGCGGGCTCGACCTGCTGCTCGGCGCCGAGGACGTGCTCGGCGTCCGCTGGCCCGAACTGTCCGTCGTGGACGGACGAATACCCGCGGGTGCGCTGCACGAGGCACTCCCCGCCATGGGCGACAGGGGGCTGTCGTTGCTGTCCTGCGACCGGATCGGACCTGGTCCCACCGCGGGCGCACTGCGCGCCGTCGTCGAGGCCGGCCGGCGGGCGGGCGACACCGTCGTGTGCGACGTGCCCCGCCAACCGGGGGAGGCTGCCGACGTCGTCCTCTCGGCTGCCGACCTGACAGTGCTCGTCGTGCCCGCCGACGTCCGGGCCTGCGCCGCGGCTGCCCGCGTCGCCGCCGACCTCACGGCCCGGTCGCCCGCGGTGGGGCTCGTCGTCCGCGGACCGTCGCCGGGCGGGCTCACACCTGTCGAGATCGCCCGAGCGCTGGACGTACCGCTCCTCGCCTCGATGCGCCCACAGCACGACCTCGACCGCAGGCTCGAACGCGGACTCCCACCCGCCGACCGCGGACCGCTCCCCGACACCGCCGCCACCGTGCTCGCCGAACTGGGCGACCGGTCACGGCTCAGCCGCACCGGACGGCCGGCGTGAGCACCCTGGTCGACCGGGTCCGGTCCCGGCTCGCCGAGACCGGCGGCGAACCCACCGCCGCGGCCGTCGCCGCCGCCATCCGCGCCGAGGCCGGCGGGGTCGTCTCCGACCTCGACACCCTCGCCGCGCTACGCACCCTGCGCCAGGAGTTCACCGGCGCCGGACCGCTCGACGCCCTGCTGCGCGACCCCCGCACCACCGACGTGCTCGTCAGCGGCGGCGCGGTCTGGGTCGACCGCGGCCGCGGACTCGAACGCACCGCCGTCTCCTTCGCCGACGAGGCCTCCGTCCGCCGCCTCGCGCAGCGCCTCGCGCTCACCGCGGGGCGCCGCCTCGACGACGCGAGTCCCTGCGTCGACGGCTGGCTGGCCGACTCCGGGGTGCGGCTGCACGCCGTCCTCGCGCCCGTCGCCGCCGACGGCACCTGCCTCTCGCTGCGGGTCCTGCGGCCCGCGGCGCACGACCTCGACACCCTCACCGCCCTCGGCACGGTCGACGCCGCCGGCGCGGCGCTGCTCCGGGCGGTGGTCGCCGCCCGGCTCGCCGTCCTCGTATCCGGCGGGACCGGCAGCGGCAAGACCACGCTGCTGACGGCGTTGCTGTCCGCCGCCGACCCCGCCGAACGAATCGTCACGGTGGAGGACGCGGAAGAGCTCCGGCCCCGGCACCCGCACGTCGTCCGGCTCGTCGCGCGGCCCGCCAACGTCGAGGGCGCCGGTGGGGTGGCGCTGCGCGAGCTCGTCCGGCAGGCGCTGCGGATGCGGCCCGACCGGCTGGTCGTCGGCGAGGTTCGCGGTGCCGAGGTGTGCGATCTGCTCGCAGCGCTGAACACCGGCCACGACGGTGGCGCCGGCACCGTGCACGCCAACTCCCCCACCGAGGTCCCGGCCCGGATCGAGGCCCTCGCCGCGCTCGGCGGGATGGCGCCGGCGACCGCCCACAGCCAGCTGGCCGCCGCAGTGCAGATCGTGCTGCACATGAGCCGCCGCGACGGGCAGCGCGTCCTCGACGGGGTCGGCGTCCTCGGCCGGAACGACGGGCGCGTCGTCGTCGAGCCCGCCTGGACGCGCACCGGCGGCTGGACCCGCGGGCGCGACGCCCTCGGCGCCCTATTCATCGCCCGCGACCAGGCGCTCCCGTGGTGAGCGCCGCACTCGCCGCGCTGGCCGCGGCCGTCCTGATCGCTCCCCAGCGGCCCGCGGCGGCCCGGCTGCGGCACGTGACCGGTGCCGCGGCCGGGTCCCGACGGCTCCCGCGACCGACCGCCGGCCTCGGGGTCGTGCTCGGCACGACCGTCGGGGCCGGGCTCGTCGCGGGCATCGGCGGGGCCCTGGCCGGGCTGCTCGCCGGCACGATCTGGGTGCGCCGCCGTGCCGCGCGACGGGCCGCCCTCGCCGCGGCCGTCGCCGGCACCGAGCTGGCCGACGCGCTGACCCGCATCTGCGACGAGCTGCGCTCCGGCGCACACCCGGCCGCCGCGCTCTCCGGGATCGACGCCGACGGACCCACCGCCCGCGACGCCCTGCGCCCCGCCGACGCCGCGCTGCGCCTCGGCGAGACCGTCCCCGCCGCCCTCGCCCGCTCGGCCCCGCACCCCGCGCTCACCGACGACGTCGACCGCGTCGCCGCAGCCTGGGCGCTGTCCGACCGGCACGGCATCCCGCTCGCGACCCTGCTGTCCTCGGTCGCCACCGACGTCCGCTGGCGCGTCGAGTTCGGCAACCGGGTCCGCGCCGAGCTCGCCGGTCCGCGCGCCACCGCCACGGTGCTCACGCTGCTGCCGGTCCTCGGCCTCGGGTTCGGGCAGCTCATGGGCGCCGACCCCCTCGGGGTGCTGCGCGACGGCGTCCTCGGCGCCGTCCTGCTCGTCGGCGGGACGCTGCTCACCGCCGCCGGTGTCGCGTGGTCCGAACACATCCTCGCCTCGGCGGCCCCCCGATGACCGCGCTGCTCGCCGCCCTCGCCCTGCTCGCCGCCGCCGCGCTCGTCGCCACCGACGTCCACGTCAGCCGCACCCGGCTCGCGCTGCTGCACCGGCCCGCGCCCGTCCTGCTCGCCACGCCCGCACCCGCACCGCTGCGCCGTGCCTGGATGGTCACCGGCGGGGTCGCGGCCGGGGCGCTCGGTACCGCGATCGGCGGCGCGACCGCCGGAATCGTCCTCGGGGCGCTCGCCGTCGCAGCGTCCCTGCTCGTCGCCCGGCGCGCCCGGGCCGCCGACACCGGGGAGTCACCCGCCGAGCTCGCCGGCGGCTGGGAGCTGCTCGCCGTCTGCCTCGACGCGGGACTGCCGCTGCCCACCGCCGTCGACGCCACCGCCGGACGCCTCACCGGCCCCGCCGGACGCGACCTGCGCCGCGTCGCCGGCCTGCTCGAACTGGGCGCCGATCCCGTCCAGGCCTGGCAGGGAGCCGCCGACCGGCCGGCCCTCACCGTCTTCGCCCGTGCCGCCCGCCGGTCGGCCGCCACCGGCTCCGGCATCGCGCACGTCGCCCGCACCGAGGCGCAACGACTGCGGGGTGAGCTCGTCGACACCGCCCGCGCCCGGGCCCAACGCGCCGCCGTGACGATCACCGGACCGCTCGGGCTCTGCTTCCTGCCCGCGTTCCTGGTCCTGGGCATCGCACCCGTCGTCGTCGGCCTCGCCGGCGACGCCCTGGCCCTGTGGTGAGCCGTCGATGCCCATCACATGGATCCGTCAGTCCCCCACCCTCGAAGGAGAAAACCATGTCCGCTGCTCTTCGCCGCCTGCGCCGGTTCCTGTCCGACGACGCCGGAATGTCGACCGTCGAGTACGCGATCGGGACGTTGGCCGCCGCGGCCTTCGCCGCCGTGCTCTACAGCGTCGTCAGCGGGGAGAACATCGTCACCGCGCTGACCGGCCTGGTCGAACGCGCGCTCTCGTCGACCGTCTGAGCAGCCCCCGCTCCGACGAGCGCGGAGCTGTGACCGTGGAGGCCGCCATCGCGCTGGGAGTACTCGTCGTGGTCGCGCTCGCGGCGATGGGCGCGGTCCTGGCCGTCGTCGCGGCCGTCCGCTGCACCGACGCCGCGCGGGAGGCGGCACGGCTCGCGGCCCGGGGTGAGCCCGACCGCGGCCGTGCCGTCGCCGTGCAGCTGGCGCCACCGGGGGCGGTCGTCGACGTCGGGACCAGGGGCGACGACGTCGTCGTCTCGGTGACCGCCCCCGCGGTCCGCCCGTTCCCGTTCCGTGTCTCGGCTCGCGCGGTCGCCGCCACGGAACCCGGCGGTACCGAACCTGCGGCGAGCGCCGCTGCGGCGGCCGGCCTGCTCGTCCTCCGCCTGCGCCGCGCCAGGCGCCGGGCCGGCCCGCGCGCCGGGCGCCGGGCCGGGCCGCGCGCCAGATCCCAGGCCGGGCCGCGCGCCAGGTCCCAGGCCGGGCCGCGCGCTCGGTCCCGGGCCGGGTCGCGGCCGAGGGGTTCCGACGACTCCGGGGTCGCCACCGTCCACGCCGCGCTGGCCGCGGTGCTGGTGCTGGGTCTGGCCGTGGTCGGGATCGAGCTCGGGGGCGCCGTCCTCGCCCGGCACCGGGCCGAGGCTGCCGCCGACCTCGCCGCGCTGGCCGCCGCGACCGACGCCGCCCTGGGTCAGGACGCCGCCTGCGCCCGGGCCCGCACGATCGCCGCCGGGATGGACTCCACGCTGCGGCGGTGCGTGTTCGACGGCTGGGACGCGCTGGTGGAGGTCGGCACCCCGCGCGCAGCGGTGCTCGGCGACCCGGAAGCGCTCGGACGAGCCCGCGCCGGTCCCGCCGAACCACCGTGACGACGGCGCGTCGCCGCGACACGCCGGCAGTCGCGGACGGTGCGCGGATCGACGCGCCGGATGGTCGGACACCCGGCCGAGGGGCGGAGAGCGGGCGCGGTCCAACCGGCGCAGGCGCGCCGTCCGACGGAGCCACACCCGACGACGAACGGTCGACACGCGAGGACGAACGGGGTCGGACGACCGTCGAGGACATTGTTTGCGCACGTCGGGGCCCGGAAGGTCACCGATCGGCACCAAGCCCCTCGCTCGTCGTTGCACGTGCACCGATCGGCGACGACGGGTGGCGGCAAGCTGTTGATCCCTGCCCTACTGGACTCGTCAGGGCGAGGCCGCGCAGGCCGGGCCCCGACGCCGAGCACGCTCCCCAGACCGCGGTGGGGCCGAAGCGCCTTCGAGCCGACCCCCATTCGGCTCCACCGCATTCAGGGCCGCCGCCGGCCGGTCCGGCCCCCGACGGGTCGGCCGGCGGCGGCCACTTTCCCAGCCTGCCGGCACCGACGCTCCGGCGAGTGCGCCGCGCAGGTTCCGCGAACGCTGCGCGCGTTCGCCGGCCGGCGCGTCGTCCGCAGGCCACGCGCCGACGCAGGAACCCGCGCGCCGACCGCACAACGTGCGCGGGGGTACGTGCCCGGCCGTCGACGGGTCGGCCGCTGGGGCGCGGAGGGCAGAGCCGGTCGCCGATGTCGGTCGCAGCCCCGGCCGCAGCCCCGGCCCCGGCCCCGGCTCCGGCCCCGGCTCCGGCTCCGGCTCCGGCTCCGGCTCCGGCTCCGGCTCCGGCTCCGGCTCCGGCTCCGGCT
>NZ_BJVJ01000131.1 GCF_007989085.1 Pseudonocardia sulfidoxydans NBRC 16205 | reverse complement strand
GGTCGCTCGCGGCCACGGCGCGCAGGGTCGCGGCGATGCACTCCTTCTCGTTGTAGGCGGGGACGACCACCGAGACGGGTGCGGTCACCGGTGTCGTCGACGGCGTCCGTGCGGCGCGGCGGGCCCGTCGCGCGTGCACCACCGCGACACCCAGGACCAGGACGAGCCGGGCGATGACGAGCAGGCCCAGCACGAGCAGGGCCAGTTCCATGACGCGGACGAGCCACGTCGCCACCCCGACGCCCGTCACCAGGCCGAGACCGAGGTTGTGGTCGCTCGCCGACGCGGGTTGGTCGGCCGGCGGGAGCCCGACGCCCCTGCTGACCGTTGTGAACGTGTACCCCTGCGCCTTGAGCTCGGGGATGAGCCTGTCGAGCGCGGCGACGGTCTGGGAGCGGTCGCCGCCCGCGTCGTGCATGAGGATCGCGCCACCGGCACCGTTGGCCGGCGTCGAGGCGGCGACGATCGCGTCGACGCCCTTGCGCTCCCAGTCGCGGCTGTCGACGTCGGTGAACGCCGTCACGAAGCCGCGGTCGCCGAGCTCGCGCACGATGTCGAACTGGCTGTTGTCCAGCGCGGTGACCTCGGACGAGTACGGCGGGCGGACGAGATAGCTGACCGTGCCCGTGGCGCCTGCGATCGCGAGCTGGGTCTGGCTCAGCTCGCGGGCCATCCGGTCGGGCGAGACCGTCGTCAGGTCGGGGTGGGTGAAGGTGTGCAGGCCGATCTCCGAGCCGGCCGCGACGATGTCGCGCAGCAGTTCCGGGTGTTGTGCGCCCAGAGAGCCGAGTACGAAGAACGTGCCGGGGACGTCGTTGCGGCGCAGGACGTCGAGGATCTGCGGCGTCCAGTGGGGGTCGGGACCGTCGTCGAACGTGAGCGCCAGGGTCTTCGACGGGTAGCCGAGGCTGCGGAGCCTGCCGCCGGTGGCGTCGACGACCGAGCCGCCCTGCACCACGGACAGCGGCACGCGGTCCTCAGCGCCGTGCGGGGCCTGCCGCTCGGCGTCGGTGCCGACCTTCGGGTTGACCAGCCCGTTCAGGGCGAGGACGGACGCGATCATCGCCATCGCGACGAGCAGGAACACCCATTTCGGCCGCGGCACACGCCTGCGGCCGAGGAGCCGGCCGGCGCCGCTCATGACAGGGCGCCGTCGGCGACGATCGTCGTGGGGGTGGGGACGCTCGTCGGCGGATCGTCGACCGGCGGCGGCGGGTCGTTCGTCACGGGCGGCGGAGGCTCGTGCGTCACCGGGGGCGGCGGGTCGACCGGCGGCGGTGGGTCGACCGGGTCGGCCGGGGGTGGATCGGTCTGACCGGACCCGTTCGGCGGATCGGTCGGGTCGGGGGTGCCCTCGGCGGCCGGCGGAGGTGCGGGGTCGGTCGGGTCGGTCGGCGTCGCCACCGGCGGCGTGGTCCCGGGCGCGACGACGGGCGGCACCACAGGGGGAACGACGGGCACCACAAGGGGCGCGGCGGGCATTGCAGCGGGTGGGACGGCGAGTGCGGGGACAGCCGGGACCAGGGCACCCGCCGAGGCGACCGGCGCGATCGCGCGCGCCAGCACCGCGCCCAGCGGAACGACCGGCGTGGTGTCGGAGCGCACTGCACCGGGGTCGGGAACCTGCTGCGCGTCGAGGATCCCAGCCGATTGCGCATCGCCCGCGGCCACCGGGCCGGACCCGGGCAGGGCGAACAACGTCGTCTCCTGGTGCGCGGCGAGGCTGACGCCGACGACCGCCATGTACGCCGCGCACGCCGACGCCGCGACGTAGGCGACACGCTTGACGCGCTTGCTGCGCCTGCCGGTCCCGTCGACGAAGACCGGACCGCTGCCGTGCCCGGCAGTCGTGGGTTCCGTGTCGCCGCTCATGTCACGTTCCGTTCCGTTCGTGGCCCTCGGGTTGCCGGGTGGCGTTCCCGTGTGGTGTGGGCCGCGTCGCTCGAGAGGCGACGCGTCGTAGCGTCGTCCTGCCACCGAACAGACTAATGATCGTTCATCTGGGCGAATTGTGCACTTGCGCCCGCTGGCCCGCGTCGTCGGTCTCGCATCCCGACTGGGCCGCCCCCGGGTCCGCCCCTCCAGCGCACCCGACGACGATTTCGGCGCCGGGCCCGTCGGCGTTACAGCAGCTAGATGCGATCTTGTGTGAGATGCCGCCCGACGCGGCACCACTGAGGGGACACGCCGGTCCGATGCGCCGTGCGGTCCGTGGACGTCGTCGCGCGGTGTCAGACCAACATGACAGAACGTGACGATTTCTCCGGTACTGCGCCAAACGGACTATGGCGAGGCGAACTGAAGCCCGGTGCCGAGCGATCACCCTCGGTGAGACGACGGGGCAGGCATCCGGCCGTGAACGGTGCCTGGGCGCGGGGGTGACATCCTGCCGATGTGAACCGCCGGCCCGGCCCGTCCGTAAGTGTGATGTGGACAGGTGGCCGCGGCGGCAGGAGACGGTCGTGGACGACCCCGACGGACGGTGCATGACGCGATGAGCTCGACCCAGGACCGCGGGCCGGTCCCGGCCCGGCCCGGGGCCCGTTTCGGCCGGCTGGCGATGCTGGTCGTCGTCGGCCTCGTCGCCGCGGGGTGCTCCGCGGGCGGCGACCCGACGGCCACGGCGGCGGACCCGGCCACGTCGGCCTCCCCGCCGACCCCGAGCCGCACCTACGCCGCCGCGCAGGTGCAGGCGATCGTCACATTCTACGCTGCCGCCGACAACGACCCGCCCGGCAGCACCGACATCGCCCACCCGTCGGACCGGCACCACACCGCGGGCGGCGCCGGTACCTTCGACGACCCCATCACCATGGCCACGGACGTCCGGGAGATCCCGGTCGGCGGCGTCGTCTACTCGCCGAAGCTGCAGCGCTACTTCGTCATGGAGGACGACTGCGCGCCGTGCATCCGGGAGTGGGGCGCGTCGAAGAAGGCTCACGTCGCCTTCTGGGTCGGTGGCGGCACCGACGCGCGCGTCGCGGCCTGCGAGGAGTCGCTGACCTCCGAGCGGCCGGTGGCGATCGAGTACGACCCGCCGCCGGGCCTGCCGGTCGACACCCGGCCGTTGTATTCCAACGGCAAGTGCTGGCCCGCGACCTGAGCGCCGGTCAGGGCCGCTCGCGCTCGTCGGCGGGGACGGTCTCCGGTCGGCCGAGCCTGCGCAGCACCTGCCGGCCCGGCCGGATGATCGGTCAGCGCGCGAACCAGCCGGGGGAGTCGAGGCCGGACCCGAGGTCCGGGGCCAGGGCGCGCAGTGACCTCTCGAAGGCGGGCATGTCGTCGCCGATGCCGGCGGCGCGCGCGTCGCGGAGGCGTCCGAAGATCTCTGCGGACAGGGCGAGCATCTCGTGGCCGCGCGGGGTGATCGTCACGATCTTGCGGCGGGCGTCGCCCGGGTCGGCGTCGCGGCGGGCATAGCCGCGGTCGACGAGGGCATCGACCGTCTTTCCCGCCGCCTGCTTGCTGACGCCGAGCCGGTCGCCGAGCTCCACCGCGGTCGCACCGTCGGGGCCGATGGCCTGCAACGCGAACCCGTGCAGGGGGCGGGCGTCGCTGTGGCCGTGCTCGGCGAGCTCGACGTGCAGCGCGTCGACGAGATCGCGGAATGCGGCGAGCAGCCGCAGGGCGAGCTCGGCCCCGCTCATCGGGGCGGGAGGACTGGACGACATCGACAACCTCGTTTACTGTATTCGACAACTTAGTTGTCCATCATAGGAGGTTCCGATGCCGGTCGTACGCAGCGGAGAGGTCCGCCGCACCGAGACGCCCAACGCCGTCATGACGACGTTCGCCTCGCCCACCCTCGGCGGCGCCGACCAGGCGCTCTGGCAGGTCGAGATGGCGCCCGGCGCGAGCGGGCCCGAGCACGCGATGGACGCCGAACAGATCTGGCGGGCCGTCGCGGGCGGCGCGACCGTCCGCATCGCCGACGCCGACGACGTGCCCCTCGCACCCGGCGACACCGTCGTGCTGCCCGCCGGGACCGTGCGGCGCATCGTCGCCGACGCGGACGCGGGGTTCACCGCCGTCGTCACGGGAGCCGGTGGCGCACATGCCGTCGTCGCCGGAGCGGAACCCGTCGTCCCCGCCTGGATCGCATGATCCGCCCCGGAGGCACGTGACATGCTGGGACGATGTCCGCTGTCGCCGACGAGGGGGCCCGTCGCGCGGGCCGCCGACCGGTCACCTCTCGCTTCGAGATCGAGCACATCGCGCTCGACCTCTTCGCGGAACGCGGCTTCGACGCCACCACCGTCGACGACATCGCCCAGGCCGCCGGCATCGGCCGCCGCACGTTCTTCCGCTACTACGCCTCGAAGAACGACGTCCCCTGGGGCGCCTTCGACGAGCAGCTCACCCGGATGCGGGCCACGTTCGCCGCCCTCGCCCCCGACGTGCCCATCATGACGGGCATCCGTGAGGTCGTGCTCGACTTCAACGACGTCGCCCCCGAGGAACAGCCCTGGCACCGGCAGCGGTTGCGGCTCATCCTCGGCACACCGACCCTGCAGGCCTACTCGACGCTGCGGTACGCCGCGTGGCGCCAGGTCGTCGCCGACTACGTGGCGGCGCGACTCGGCACCGCACCCGACGCGCTCGTGCCGCTCACGGTCGGACACGCGAGCCTCGGAGTCGCCCTCGCCGCGTACGAGACGTGGCTGACCGGCGACGACGAGCTGCGGAACCTGCTGGACGAGGCCTTCAGAGCACTCGAGTCGGGCCTGGTCCCGGCCGGGCTCGGCTGAGCCCCGACGATCACACGGCGTCACCGCCGCCGCCCGGTGGCCGACACGACGTGACGATGCGGGGTGCGGCGCTCACGCGTCGCACCCCGCATCGATCTCCGGGGACCGCGGGCGGAATTCAGGGCCGATGGTCGGCCGGAATCGGGGGGCGTGGGAATCACGGCCCATTTCTCCGGCCCTGTTGTCCGGGCCTTTCCGCCGGGCCCCGGACGAATCCGGAACTCGAATCCGGAACTCGAATTCGGAATGTCAGCTCGCGGCGCCGGCATCCACGGGCAGAGCGGGAGCGTCCGCGGGCAGAGCGGGAGCGTCCGCGGGCAGGGCCGGGGTGTCGGTCGGAACGGCCGGCACCGCTGGGACGTCGGTCGGCACGGCGGGGACAGCGGGGACGTCGGTCGGCACGGCGGGGACAGCGGGAACGTCGGCGGGCACGCAGGGCACCGTGGGGACGTCGGCGGGGACGCCCGGCACGGCGGGAAGATCGGCGGGGACGCCCGGCACAGCGGGCACGTCGGCCGGGACGGCCGGCACCGCGGGCACGTCGGCCGGGACGCAGGGGACGTCGGTCGGGACGGCGGGTACGGCCGGGACGTCGGTCGGAACGGCGGGCACCGCCGGGACCTCGGGGACCGACGGCACGGGCGGCAGGGGCGGCAGCTGGTCGGCGGCCTGCGGGACCACGTCCGGGGTGTCCACGGGAACCGGGACTGCCGGGACTGCCGGGACGGCCGGGACTGCCGGGACGGCCGGCAGCGGGACGATGCCGCCCACGAGACCCGGCACGAGACCCTGCACCGTCACGAGCACACCGTTGAGGAGCGAGCCGAGCGGGGTCACCGGGACGGCGGGGACGACCGGCACGGCCGGGATCTGTTCGGTGTCGGCCGATGCGACCCCCGAGCCGAGCACGAGTGCTGTGCAGCCCGTCGCAACGGCGACGATCGAGGCGGCCAATCTACGCGAGCGCACCTGTTCCTCCAGGTATGTGCGGGGGACGAGTTCGCCGGAATCATGCGTCGCGGTTCTGCTCGCGGACAGGGGTGCATTTCCGCATCCCCGCGAATCGTGCTCACTCAGCGCGACATCAACGGATCTGAACCCCCGGACAGTGGTCACCCGACAAGGTGGCCATGCCTGCCGGGAGACGGGCGCGCCGCGCGACCCGCCGGTCGTCGCCGACCGGATCGAGTGGTGATCACCCGACGGCGTACGACTTGGGCGAGATTGCCACGATAGGGGGGCGGGGTGACTCACCGTCACTGGTGTGACGCCAGTGACCACCAGCGGTGACCGGGGCGTGCGTCGCCGTTCCGGGCGCAGGGCCGGCCCGCGGGCAAGCGGGGCAGGGTGGACCGCGAACCGCGCGGCGTGCCGACGGCCGCGTCCGTCGTTGCAGCTCACACCTTGCGTGATAGGTTCCCGCCCGGTTGCAGTCGTGTTTTCCTCGATCGTTGTGAAGCGTGCGTGGAGAGTGACGGTGGGCTTCGCCGACGTCGAGGAGCAAACCTCCCTCGTCGGTGTCGCGCAGCCTCCGGTCGGCACGGTGTCGTCCGGATTCGCTTCACGTGTGGGAGAAACGCATGCCGCAGGGCACCGTCAAGTGGTTCAACGCCGAGAAGGGCTTCGGCTTCATCGCCACCGACGACAACGGACCGGACGTCTTCGTCCACTACTCCGCCATCCAGACGGACGGCTTCCGGACGCTCGAGGAGAACCAGCGGGTCGACTTCGAGGCCAGCCAGGGCGCCAAGGGCCCGCAGGCCGACTCGGTCCGCCCCATCTGATCCTCCAGCTCCACCCGGCCCCCTGAGGGCCGCACCACGATGCCGGCATCCCCGACGGGATGCCGGCATCGTCCGTTTCCGGAGCGTCCGGGCACGGCCTCGATCCGTCGGGGCGCGGCCCTCCACGCCGTCCGGACGTGGCCCCCATCCCGTCCGGACGTGGCCCTCCGTACCGTCCGGGCGCGGCCCCACCCGTCCAGGCGCGGTCCTCCACCCCGTCCGGGCGCGGTCCTCCGTACCGTCCGGGCGCGGCCCTCCATACCGTCATACCGTCCGGGCGCGGCGCGGACGGCTATCCGGCCCCGGGGTTGCGTCTCCGCCACGACAGTGTCGGGTGGAACCGGCGAGCGGGACGACGACCGGTAGCGCCTCGAACGGAGTAGCCGCCGACCCGCCCGTCCGGACCGGTGGCCCGTCGACGATCGGTCGTCGAGAACCACTCGCGGACATGATGATCCGCTCGTCTCGGGAGTGGGCTCGGTCACCGCCGGTGGGGTTTCCGGCCGTCTCCGATGCCGCATCCTTGCGTTGCACCACATGTCAGACGGCGCCGCGCAAGGCGCCAGAGCGAGGATCGGCAGGAGGACGGACGATGTCGCGGTGGGACAGCTACCGAGCCGTTTACGGCGCGGAGCTGAGGGCAGCCGCCCGCGAGTACGCGGACCACGGATGGCCGTTGATTCCCGGGACGGGCACCGACGTACTCCTGGCCACCGGTGAGGTCCTCGACGTCGTGGAGGTGCCGGCCGAGCTCGGCCGCCGCGTCTGCGCGACGCTGCGCGACCGCGGGCTCGTCGTCCCCGTCGCGGCCACCACGAACGACACGTGGTGGTTCCCCATGACGGCCGGCTTCGGGCTGCCGCCGGAGGTGAGCCTGCACGCCGACGTCGTGCTGCACACCGACGGCATCGGCGTCGTCGCACCGCCCAGCGAGCGGCCCGACGGCTGGGTGCACTGGCGCGTCGCGCCGGGCCTCACCGGCTACGCCGTGCCGCAGGCCGCATTCGTGATCGACGCCGTCACCGCCGCGGTGCGGTGGCGTGCAGCAGGAGGCGACGAGCAGCCGGGTGCCCAGCGGCCCGCAGCAGCCGTCGCCAGAGGAGCGCGGTACCGGTCCTGACCGGAACCCGCGAGCCGCGCCCGGCTCCCGCCCCGATGCAGCGGATGTCGCTCCGCGCCGGGACGTCCGGGCGCACACGGTGCGCGGCGCCCGGGGAAGCACTTCTTCCCCGGCGCGCTGCCCCAACCCCCACAGCGTGACCGGGGCCGGCGGAACACCGGCGGCCCCGGTCAGAGCCAGGGTGGTCCCTGACAGCCGGAACGCCCGCCGCGCGGGCACTATGTAGACGTGACGACCGAGCAGGAGCAGCGCGCGCTGCCCGCCCCCACGCCCCGCGCCGCCGAGGCGCGCGTGCCGCTGGGCGCGTTCGGACCCATCGACGACTCGATCAAGCGACGCGACCTGCGGCGGATGAAACTCGTCGCCACCGGGTTCCTCGTCGTCGCGACGATCGTCTTCCTCGTCGGCCGGTACCTGGAGCTCCACGTCGGCGTCGGATGGGGCTACATGCGCTCCGCCGGCGAGGCCGGCATGGTCGGCGCACTCGCCGACTGGTTCGCCGTCACCGCCCTGTTCCGCCGGCCGCTGTCACTGCCGATCCCGCACACCGCGATCATCCCCACGAAGAAGGACCAGATCGGCGGCAGCCTCGGCGACTTCGTCGGCGAGAACTTCCTGTCCGAGGCTGTCGTGCGCGACAAGCTCGAACGCGTCGGCATCTCCTCGCGGGTCGCGTCCTGGATCACCCAGCCCGCCAACGCCGACCGCATCACCGCCGAACTGTCGACGGCCGCGCGCGGCATCGTCACCGTGCTGCGCGACGAGGACGTCCAGGACGTCATCGAGCAGGTCCTCGTCCGCAAGCTGCTGGAGAAGCCCGTCGGGCCGCCGCTGGGCAAGATCCTCGAGGGCATCCTCGCCGACGGCTCGCACCGCCGCCTCGTCGACCTCGTCTGTGACCGCGCCTACGACTGGGTCACCGCCAACCAGTCCACCGTGCTGCGAGTCGTCCACGACCGCGCGCCCGGGTGGACGCCGCGGTTCGTCGACGAGATGTTGGCCGACAAGGTGTTCTCCGAGGTGCAGAGCTTCGCGTGGGCGGTCAAGACCGACCCCGAGCACCCCATGCGCAAGGCCGTCGACACGTTCCTCGTCGAGTTCGCGGGGGACCTGCAGAACGACGAGGCCACCATCGCCCGCGCCGAGCAGATCAAGCAGCAGGTCGTCGACCATCCCGACGTGCAGGCCTTCATCGGGCAGGCCTGGGGCACGGTCAAACGGATGATCCTCGACGCCGCCGACGACCCCTCCAGCGCGCTGCGCACCCGCGTCCGCGACGGGATCCTGTCCTTCGGGCACCGGTTGGAGGGCGACGCGGAGCTGCGCGGCAAGATCGACGGCTGGGTCGCCGACGCCGCCGGGTACGTCGTGCGGCACTACCGCGGCGAGATCACCACGCTGATCACCGACACCGTCGCCCGCTGGGACGCGGAGGAGACCTCTCGCAAGATCGAGCTGCAGGTGGGGCGTGACCTGCAGTTCATCCGGATCAACGGCACCGTCGTGGGCGCCTTGGCGGGGCTCGTCATCTACGCGGTCTCGCAGCTCATCTTCTGACGACGCCCGCGCGCCGGCTCCGCGACCGACCCGTCGAGCAGTCCGGCGGTGTGCGGACAGCCGCGCGCAACCTGACGGTCGTCGCGCGGCGGGATCGCGACAGTGAGGTTGCGCGCCATGGTTCGGTGCAACCTGACGGTCGTCGCGCGGCCCG
>NZ_BJVJ01000130.1 GCF_007989085.1 Pseudonocardia sulfidoxydans NBRC 16205 | reverse complement strand
CCGGGCCCGGGGCGTGCGGCGCCGTCGGCGGGCGGGGCACCACGAGCTTGCCCGCGGGCCCCGGCGGGGCGGACATGACCGTCGGCGGCTCCCAGCCGGGCGGGGGCTGCTGCCTCCAGGCGGCGCTGAGCGCGTCGGGCATGCCGAGCGCCTTGGCGCGGGACTTCTTGAGCAACAACAGCATCTCGTCGTGACGCTGCTGGGCGCTGTCGCGCACCGCGCCGCGGGCGATGCGGGCGCGCATGAACGCCATCTCCGTGACGGCCGCCTGGTACTCGGCGACGGCCTTGGCGGCCTGCCGGCCGGAACGGCTGCGCACCGCGCGTCGCCAGCCCCGGCGCCCGGCGAGACTGGCCAGCAGCTCGACCTCGCTCTGCGCGATCCAGCCCGCCGCCGCGAACCCGGGCAGCTGCTCGGCAACCGTGCGCTGCTCGCGACGTCGCTGCCAGACGACGAGGACGACCATCCCGATGAACAGCGGCACCATCACCGCGACGTAGATCGTGATGAACGTCGAGCTGCCGCCCAGGGTGGCCGAGCCGTTCCACAGCGCGTGCAGGGCGACCGCGCACAGGTAGCCGCACAGCACCCAGCCGATTCGGGCGGCGACCGAGCGCGACGCCGCCGCGAGCCCCACCCCGATACCGATCATGGCCGTGAACAGCGGATGGGCGAAGGGGGAGAACACGCCACGCAGCACGAGCACCGTGAGCACGCTGCTCTGCGTGCCCATGCCCTCGGCGAAGGCCCGCCCGATGTAGAGGATGTTCTCGGTGAACGCGAACCCGGCGGCGACCAGCCCGGCGTAGACGATCCCGTCGACGATGCCGTCGATCTCGCGGCGTATGAACACGAGCAGCCCGACGAGGAACAGGCCCTTCATGGCCTCCTCGACGAACGGCGCGATCATCGTGGCGCCCAGGAGGTCGCCGCTGCCCTTGCCGAGCAGCCCGTCGGCGGCGACGGCCGCGCTGGAGTTGATCAGCAGCGCCGACAGGGCCGCGAACCCGGCGCCCCACAGGAACGCCAGCAGCAGCAGCCGCGGCGGTTCGGGCTCCCAGCGGTCGATCCACAGGAACGTGGCGACGACCGGGCCGACCGGCAGCAGCGCACACACCGCACCGACGACGACGGCGCCCGCACCGATCGTCGAGCCCAGGATGCCGATGACGACCAACGCGCAGATGGCGAGGACGACGAGGCCGACGATCGGCGCCAGGACCACCCGGCGATGCCGGGTCCTGGTCGGGATCGCGACGGTGTGGACCTGCGTCATGGGCCCCCAGCCTACGGGGCGCCCCTGCCCGGACGATCAGGTGTCAGCGACCCGGGTACGCGCCGCCCGATCCGGTGGTGCCGCGGTCGGGGCCGTCGGCGCCCGGGTCGTCGGGGGTGCGGCAGCAGCGTTCCAGCCACAACCCACCGCCCAGCAGCACCAGCGCCGAGACGATACCGACGGTCGCGGCGCGGGCGTCGGAACCCGCGGCGTCGACGTCACCGACGTTGGGCAGGACGTACACGAGCAGGCCCAGCCACAGCCCGGAGACGACGGCGCCACCCATCGCCGACGCCTGTGCCACGACGACGGCGCGGGCTGCGACCAGCGGTTCCACCGGCTTCGTGCCGGGGCGGTGCTGGATGCGGGCGCGCAGCATCGTGCCGGCGATGATCTCCGCGGCGCCCAGGACGGCGAGGGTGATGCCGGCGAGCAGCGGGAACGTCGGCAGGGAGCCGTAGGTGAACCGGACGATCAGGTGCGCGACGATCGCCGCGACCAGCCCGGCGACGACGAGGTCGCGCACCCGGACGGGTTTCACGGGCTCGCCCCGACCCGCAGCGGCAGGTCGTCGCGGCGGCGCATCGAGGCGGCGTCCTCCGGCGGCAGCGCCGCGAGCAGCGCCCGGACCGGGCCACGCCCGGCGAGGACCGCGCCGGGGTCGACGTCGAGCCACGGGACGAGCACCGTCGCCCGCTCCGCGGTCCCGGGGTGGGGCAGCAGCAGCTCGGGGTCGTCGCTGCGGACGTCACGGCCGTCGTCGAACACCGCGACGACGTCGACGTCGAGGGTCCGTGGCCCCCAGTGCTGCTCGCGGACGCGGTGCGCCTGCTGCTCCAGGCGCTGCCCGCGGCGCAGCCAGGCCCAGGCGTCGGTGTCCGGGTCGTCGACGACGATCACCGCGTTGAGGAAGTCGGGCTGCTCCACCCCGCCCCAGGGCGGCGTCTCGTAGACCGGCGAGGCGGCGACGAGGACCTCGGCCATGTCGGCGACGACCGCGCGCAGGTGCGCGATCCGGTCGCCGAGGTTGGACCCGAGGCTCAGCACGGCCCTGGTCATGCGGGCACGATCCGGCCGCGGGCGTTGTGGGCCTTGCGCGACCGCCGCGCCACGACGGCGACGTCGGCGAACTCCAGCGGGATCGGGGCCTGCGGTTTGTGGATCGTCACCTCGACGGCCTGCAGGCGCGCGTCGAAGTCCATGAGGTCGTCGGCGACACGGGCGGACACCGTCTCGATGAGGTCGCACGCCTCGCCGCCGACGATCGCCGCTGCGCGCTGGGCGAGGGCGCCGTAGTCGAGGGTGTCGCCGAGGTCGTCGGACGCGGCGGCCGGGGCGAGGTCGAGCCAGGCCGTCACGTCGACGACGAAGTCCTGCCCGTCGCGGCGCTCGTGGTCGAACACGCCGTGGTTGCCGCGGACCCGCAGGCCCCGCAGCTCGATGCGGTCGGTCACCGGTTCGTCCTTCCCGCGCGGTCGGGTGCCGCGCCGAGCCGCCACGCACAGGCGACGGCGATCGCGTCGACCGACGACGCGACGTCGTGCACCCGCACCCCCCACACCCCGGCCGCAGCCGCGAGCGCGGTGACGGCGGCACCCGCGGTCTCGCGGCCGGCGGGCGGGCGGACGCCGGCGCCGTCGGCGAGCAGCGATCCCAGGAACCGCTTGCGTGACGCCCCGACCAGCACGGGGAAGCCCAGGTCGATGAACACGTCGAGGCGGCGCAGCAGCGCCCAGTTGTGGCCGGCGGTCTTGGCGAAGCCCAGCCCCGGGTCGAGCACGATCCGGGACGGGTCGACACCCGCGAGCACCGCCGCGTCGACGCGGGCGACCAGCTCGTCGCGCACCTCGGTGACGACGTCGCCGTAGGTCGCGAGGTCGGCCATCCGGTCGCTGTGGCCGCGCCAGTGCATCAGGATCCACGGCACCCGGGCCTGCGCGACGACGGCGGCCATCCGACCGTCGGCCAGCCCGCCCGACACGTCGTTGACGACGACCGCGCCCGCCTCCAGCGCCGCCTCGGCGACGTCGGCGCGCGTGGTGTCGATGCTGACGGGCACGGCCTCCGCGGTGAGCGCGCGGATCACGGGCAGCACCCGGGCGCGTTCCTCGTCGGCGTCGACGCGGTGCGCGCCGGGGCGCGTCGACTCCCCGCCGATGTCGACGAGGTCGGCGCCCGCGGCACGCAGCCCCACCCCGTGGGCGACGGCGGCGTCGGAGTCGAGGAACCGGCCGCCGTCGGAGAAGGAGTCCGGGGTGACGTTGAGGATTCCCAGGACCGCGCACCGGCCGGGCCGCGGCAGGTCGCGCGTCACGGGTCAGCCTCCCCGGATCAGCGACAGCGCTTCGGCCCGGGACGTCGACGAGGTCGCGAAGAGGCCGCGGACGGCCGACGTCGTCGTCCGCGCCCCTGGCTTGCGGACCCCGCGCATCGCCATGCACAGGTGCTCGGCGTCCATCACGACGATCACGCCGCGCGGCTCCAGCTTGCGTACGAGCGCGTCGGCGACCTGGCCGGTGAGCCGCTCCTGCACCTGCGGGCGTCGCGCGTAGTTCTCGACGACCCGGGCGATCTTGGACAGCCCGGTGACACGGCCGGTGACGTTGGGGATGTAGCCGACGTGCGCGATGCCGTGGAACGGCACCAGGTGGTGCTCGCACGTCGAGAACAGCGGGATGTCCTTGACGAGGATGAGCTCCTGGTGGTCCTCGTCGAACGTCTTGTCCAGCACCGCGTCCGCGTCGGTGTAGAGACCCGCGAACAGCTCTGCGTAGGCGCGTGCGACCCGGGCGGGGGTCTCGCGCAGCCCCTCCCGGTCCGGGTCCTCGCCCACGGCGATCAGCAGCTCGCGGACCGCGGCCTCGGCCCGGGCGTGGTCGATGCCGCGGTGCCCGTTGGTGGTCGTCCGGGCACTCGCGGGGGTGGAAGCCATCGTCAGGACCCCTGCCCGGGGCGTTCGTCGGACCCGTCGACCGGTCGCGTCCCGTTGGTGGGGGCCGCGGTCCCGTCGGGCGGGGTGAGGCTCTCGGTGTCGGGTCCGTGCGCCTGGTGCCCGTTGCCGGTGTGACCGGCGTCGGCGGGTTGCTGCCACTGCGGCGGCGGCCAGGTCTGGCCGGCCGGGGTGGTGGCGGGCCGCCAGTCGGCCGGCGCCCCGTAGTTGGGCGGGACGGCGTTGGGCGGCTGCCCCGGGGCGGGCGGGGCCTGGCGCGGCGGGTGGTGCCCGCCGACCGCCGGCTGGCCCGGCTTCAGCGGCACCTGGTGCGTCGCGTGCTGCTGGGTCTGCGGGAAGCCGCCACCCGGGTAGGGCGGCTGACCGCCCGGCGCGCCACCGTTGGGGCCCGGGGCCGGGACACCGTTGCCGCCGCCCGGGTACGAGCCCACCGGGGCCGGCTCGAGGGCGGGACGGGTGTCGGGCGGCCACGGCTCGCCGCGCTCGCGGGCGCGCTCGGCCGGGGTCTGGATCGGCGGCTTGTCCGACGGCGTGCGGGCGCCGAAGTCGTTGAACGCGGTGATCCGCGGCCGCTTCTCGACCCGGTCGAAGATGCGCTCCAGGTCCTTGCGGGTGAGCGTCTCCTTCTGCAGGAGCTCGAAGACCAGGTCGTCGAGGACGTCGCGGTAGGTGTTGAGGATCTCCCACGCCTCGGTGTGCGCGGCCTCGATGAGCTTGCGCACCTCCTCGTCGATCTCGTGGGCGACCTCGAGCGAGTAGTCGGCCTGGTTGCCCATCGATCGGCCCAGGAACGGGTCGCCCTGCTCGCGGCCGTAGCGGACGGCGCCGAGCTTGGCGCTCATGCCGTACTCGGTGACCATCGCGCGGGCGATCTTCGTGGCCTGGTCGATGTCGGACGACGCGCCCGTCGTCGGCTCGTGGAAGACGAGCTCCTCGGCGCTGCGCCCGCCCATCGCGAACACCAGCCGGCCGATCATCTCCGAGCGGGTCATCAGGCCCTTGTCGTCCTCGGGGACGACGAGCGCGTGCCCGCCGGTGCGGCCGCGCGGCAGGATCGTGAGCTTGTAGACCGGCTCCAGGTCAGGCATCGCCCAGGCGGCGAGCGCGTGCCCGCCCTCGTGGTAGGCGGTGATCTTCTTCTCCTGCTCGGAGATGATCTTGCCCTTGCGCCGGGGCCCGCCGACGACGCGGTCGACCGACTCCTCCAGCGCCGCACCGTTGATCAGCGTGCCGTTCTCGCGCGCGGTGAGCAGCGCCGCCTCGTTGATGACGTTGGCGAGGTCGGCGCCGGACATGCCGACCGTGCGCTTGGCCAGCGCGTCGAAGTCGACGTCGCCCGCGAACGGCTTGCCCTTGGAGTGCACCCCGAGAATGGCCTTGCGACCCGCGAGGTCGGGGGCGCCGACAGGGATCTGGCGGTCGAACCGGCCCGGGCGCAGCAGCGCCGGGTCGAGGATGTCGGGCCGGTTGGTCGCGGCGATCAGGATGATCCCGCCGCGCGCGTCGAAGCCGTCCATCTCGACGAGCAGCTGGTTGAGCGTCTGCTCCCGCTCGTCGTGACCGCCGCCGAGACCGGCGCCGCGCTGGCGGCCGACCGCGTCGATCTCGTCGACGAAGATGATGCAGGGGCTGTTCTGCTTGGCCTGCTCGAACAGGTCACGCACCCGCGAGGCGCCGACACCGACGAACATCTCGACGAAGTCGGAACCCGAGATCGTGTAGAACGGCACGCCCGCCTCGCCCGCGACCGCACGCGCGAGCAGCGTCTTGCCGGTACCGGGCGGGCCGTAGAGCAGCACGCCCTTGGGGATCTTCGCGCCGAGCGCCTGGTAGCGGCCCGGGTTCTGCAGGAAGTCCTTGATCTCGTACAGCTCTTCGACGGCCTCGTCGGCGCCCGCGACGTCGGAGAACGTCGTCTTGGGCATGTCCTTGTTGAGCTGCTTGGCCTTCGACTTGCCGAAGGACATCACCCGGTTGCCGCCGCCCTGGGCGTTGTTCATCATCCAGAACAGGATGAGCAGCACCAGGCCGAGCGGGATCAGGTAGATCAGCATCGACACCAGGAACGAGTCCTGGCGGACGATCGTGTTGTACGTCGGGTTGTTACCGGCCTGACGCAGCGCCTCGAACACCGCACCGGACGACGACGCCGGGTACTGGCTGATGATCTGCGTCGTCTGCGTGCCGGGCAGCGGGTTCGCGAGGGTGAGCCGCAGCCGCTGCTCCTTGTCCTCGATCACCGCGTCCTTGACGTTCCCGCTGGTGATCTGGGCGATCGCGGTGGACGTCGGCTCCTGCGTGTACCCACGGGTGTCGTCGAACAGCGTCGAGAAGGCGAAGTAGACCAGGATCACGACGAGGACCCAGATCAACGGGTTGCGGAGCAGGCGCTTGCGATCCATGCAGCATCGGCCTCGCGGCCTTCACCCTCCCTGGACGGAACATTCCCCGGTCACACCCGGCGCGCGTCGCGGACACGACTCGCGGACTCGCACCGGCCCCGGATCAGCCAGGATAGCCGCCCGTTCCGTCGACCGCGTCACCGCTGCTCAGCTGTGCGATCCGGTCGCGATCGGAGGCTCCCGGCCGGTTCTGTTCACCGGACCGGCACGTGAACGGTCAACGGCCGCGGCGTCGCCGGTGTTCCCGGACCCCGGCGACGGCCCCGGACCGCTGCGACGGAAGGATCGCCCCCGAACGGGTATCCCGCACCGGTCGCGGTCGTTGGGACACCGACGAGCTCGGGGGGACGTATGGCTGCTGCACGGTCCGGGGTCCGGCTCCGCGGGGTGTTCACGGCGGCGGCCGTCACCGCGGCTGTGGTGGTCGTCGGCGCGGTCCTGCCGGCGACGGCCCCGCCCGCGCACGCCGCGCCGACCGTTCCCGCAGCACCGGTTGCAGCAGCACCGGTTGCACCTGCCGCACCCACGTGGGCCCCCGAGTCGTCGGCGGCGATCCACCCCGGCGTGCTGCTGTCGTCGACGGGCGGTGGCGGCCAGTGCACCGCGAACTTCGTGTTCACCGCCGGCGGGCGCACCTTCCTGGGCCAGGCCGCGCACTGCACGGCCACCGGCGAGGCCACCGACACCAACGGCTGCACGTCGACGACGCTGCCGCTAGGCACCGAGGTCGACATCGCGGGCGGGCGCAGGGCGACGCTCGCGTACAGCTCGTGGGCGACCATGCAGGCCCGCGGCGAGACCGACGAGGGCGCCTGCTCGGCCAACGACTTCGCGCTCGTCGAGATCGCCCCGGCCGACGTCGCCGCGGTCAACCCGACGATGCCGTTCTTCGGCGGCCCCACCGGGGTGTCGCGGTCCGGGCTCCCGAAGGGCGCGCAGACCTACACCTACGGCAACTCCCCGCTGCGCGGCGGCGTGAGCGCGCTGAGCCCCAAGGGCGGGGTGTCCAACGGCGACACCGACGGCGGCTGGGGCCACGAGGTCTACACGATGAACCCGGGCGTGCCGGGCGACTCGGGATCGGGCTACCTCGACGCGGACGGCGGGGCCGTCGCGATCCTGTCGACGCTGAACCTCGCACCGCTGCCCGTCAGCAACGGCGTCGCCGACCTCGCCCGCGCCCTGGCCTACGCGAACGCCTACGGCGGGCTGGGCACGATCACGCTGGTGCCGGGCACGCGGGCGTTCACCCCGAACCCGCCCGGCGTGCCCGCGACGGCCGTGGCCGTGCCCGCGGGCCCGCCGCTGGGCGGCTGACCCCTGCTGCCCTGCCGGCTCAGGCGTAGACGGCCGGGTCGAGCGTCCCGATGAACGGCAGGTCGCGGTAGCGCTCCCCGTAGTCGAGCCCGTAGCCGACGACGAACTCGTTGGGGATGTCGAACCCGACGTACTTCACCGGGACGTCGACCTTCACCGCGTCGGGCTTGCGCAGCAGCGTGCACACCTCCAGCGACGCCGGCCGCCGCGACTCGAGGTTCTTCAGCAGCCACGACAGGGTCAGCCCCGAGTCGATGATGTCCTCGACGATCAGGACGTCGCGACCCGCGATGTCGCGGTCGAGGTCCTTGAGGATGCGCACCACACCCGACGACGACGTCGACGAGCCGTACGAGCTGACCGCCATGAACTCCAGCTGCACCGGCCGCGGCAGGGCCCGCGCGAAGTCGGTCATGAACATGACGGCGCCCTTGAGGACGCCGACGAGCAGGAGATCGGTCTCGCGGCCCTCGACGACGTCGCCGTAGTCGCGGCCGACGTGCTCGGCGAGCTCGGCGATCTTGTCTCGGAGCTGCTGCTCGGTGACCAGGACGGACGCGATGTCGCCGTCGTACACGGGGTGTGTCCTCCTCGGGGCCGGCGGCACGCCGGCTGTCGGTGCGGTGGTGTCGGGCCCGTTCCGTCCCGGGCCTACCCGCCGCCCGGGCGCGGCGTCTCGGCCCGGCGCACGACGAGCCTGCCATCTCGACGGACCAGGTCCAAGCCGCCCGGGAGGGCGATCCCGCCCTGACCACGCCATCGACCGACGAGATCGTCGGACGACCGCAGGTGCAGGTCGGTGAGATCGTTCACACCGGCGTCGCGCAGCCAGGCCCGCAGGACCCGCCGGCGGACCGCGGGCGGGACGCCGGCGAGCGCGGCGGCGTGCAGGTCGGGGCCGTGCTCCGCGTCCTGCCGGACCCGGTCGGCGAGCGCGTCGAGGGCGTCGCCGTCGTCGCGGAGCTGGGCGGCGGTGCGGGTCAGCGCCTCGGCGACGCCACCGGCGAGGACGTCCTCCAGCAGCGGCAGCACCTCGTGGCGCAGCCGGACCCGGGTGAAGCGCGGGTCGTCGTTGTGCGGGTCGTTCCACACCCGCACGCCCAGCTCGGCGCACGCGGTGCGGGTGACGGTGCGGCGGACGTCGAGTAGCGGACGGGCCCAGGGCGCGTCCCACGTCCGCATGCCGGCGATCGAGCGCGGCCCGGAGCCCCGGCCGAGGCCCAGCAGGACGGTTTCGGCCTGGTCGTCGAGGGTGTGGGCGAGCAGGACCGGGCTGTGCGGGTCGGGCCGTGCGGCGTGCAGGGCGGCGTAGCGGGCGCGGCGGGCGGCGGCCTCGGTGCCGCCGGGCCCGTCGACGACGACGGTGTGCACGGCCGCGGGGACGCCGAGGCCGGTCAGCGCGGTGACCACCGCTTCGGCGTGGGCGGCGGACCCGTCCTGCAGGCCGTGGTCGACGACGGCCGCGCGCACCCGGCCCGGCAGCTCCGCGGCGGCGGCGAGGGTGAGTGCGAGGGAGTCGGCGCCCCCGGAGCAGCCGACGACGACCGGGGCCGTGGCGGCCTCGGCGGGCAGCTCGGCGAGCGTGCGGCGGACGGCGAGCCGCAGCCGCGCGACGGCCGTCCCGGCGCGGCTC
>NZ_BJVJ01000129.1 GCF_007989085.1 Pseudonocardia sulfidoxydans NBRC 16205 | reverse complement strand
GGCAGCCGGCGGGGACAGGGGGACGACAACGATGTGGCTCGACGACCTGCTGCAGACGATCCCGCCGCTGACCGTGTACCTGCTGGTCGGGCTCGTCGTGGGGATCGAGAGCCTGGGCATCCCGCTGCCCGGTGAGATCGTCCTGGTCAGTGCGGCGCTGCTGTCGTCACACCACGAGCTGGCGGTGTCGCCGGTGTGGATCGCGGTCGCGGGCAGCGCGGGCGCGATCCTCGGTGACTCGATCGGATACGCCGTCGGCCGTCGCTACGGGATGAGCCTGTTCGACCGCCTCGGCAGGCGTTTCCCCGCGCACTTCGGGCCGAGCCACGTGCAGGTCGCGCAGCGGTTCTTCCACCGGTGGGGGATGTGGGCGGTGTTCTTCGGCCGCTTCGTCGCCCTGCTGCGGATCTTCTCCGGCCCGCTCGCCGGGGCGATGCGGATGCACTACCCGCGGTTCCTCGTGGCCAACGCGCTCGGCGGCATCGTGTGGGCGACAGGGACGACGCTGCTGGTCTACTCGTTGGGCGTCGTCGCGGAGCACTGGTTGTCGCGGTTCTCGTGGGTCGCGCTTCTGGTCGCGGTGATCGCCGGGATCGGGGTGACGCTGTTCGTCCGCCGCCGCACGCACCGCATGGCGGAGGCCCACGCCGCGCAGGAGAAGGACGGGTACTACGCCGCCGAGTCCGACGACTGAGGCTGCGCCACCAGCATCGACGTGTCGAGCGTGGGCGGGTTGGGGCCGTAGGCGTTGCGCCGCGCGGCCCGCACCCGGAACCCGGGGAACGCGGTGACCACCCGCAGGATGGCGGGCGGGGACATGGGCTTCCCACGTTCGCGGGCCTTGGCGACGCGCTTCTCCGTCCGCACCTGCTGGGCCTGGACGGCCTGGATCGTGGGTTCGCGGTCGGCCTGGATCGCGGCCAGCACGTCGGGGCCTGCGCCGCCCGTGCGCAGTGCCGGGACGAGCCGGTTGGCGGCCGCGACCGCGTCCTGCACCGCCATCAGGATCCCGTTGCCACCCACCGGGGAGATGACGTGTGCGGCGTCGCCGAGGAGCAGCAGCCCGGGCCGCCACCACGTCGCGACGCGCGAGATGTCCACCGACAGCAACGTGGTGTCGTCCATCGAGGCGAGCGCGCCGACGCGGTCGGCGAGCCACGGCACGTGCTCGGCGACGAACCGGCGGATCGGTTCGACGCCGGCGCTGCGCACCGCCGGGTAGCCGCCCTTGGGCAGCGAGTACCCGATCTGCCAGTCGGTCGGCCCGCCGAGCAGCCCGACGTAGTGGTGGCGTCCGAAGTAGAGGTCGACGTCGGCCTCGGGCGGGTCGTCGTCGCGGCGCGGGAGCCGGAACCACAGCAGGTCGCTGCTCGCGCCGAGGGGTTCGGCCGCGAGCCCGGCGAGGCGGCGCATCCGGGAGAACCGGCCGTCCGCGCCGATGACCAGCGGGGCGCGCAGCTCGTGGTCGGCGCCGGAGCCGGCGTCGCGGTAGCGGACCCCGGTGACCGCGGGTGCGCCCTGCGGGGTCTCGCCGTCGACGAGCAGGCCCGTGACCTTGGCGCCGAGGCGCAGCTCGAAACCGGGGAGCTCGGCGGCGCGGGCGGCCATGAAGTCGAGGAACCGGGCCTGCGGCATGAGCGCGACGTAGTTGAACCTCGACACGAGGCCGCCGTAGTCGGTGGTGCGGATGGTGCCGTGCGGGGTGTGGAAGCGGAACCAGCGCGCGGCGAAGTGGGGGAGCGCGAGCAGGTCGTCGACGAGCCCGAGACCGTCGAGCAGTTCGAGCGTCCACGGGTGCAGGGAGTCGCCGCGGAAGTCGCGGTCGAAGTCGCGGTGCGACTCCAACAGGGTGACGCGGATACCGCCGCGCGCCAACAGGTAGGCGGTGAGCATCCCGCCAGGGCCGCCGCCGACGACGACGCACGCCGGACCGCCGGTGCTCACGCCACCCGCCGTGGTCCGAGCCGGAGCACCCGGATGGTCCCGAGGCGCGGGCGGATCTCCTCGGGCGTCGCGTCGGGTCCGACGGGAAACGAGTTGATCGCGAACGGCAGGTCCCGCATCGCCGACAGATAGGTGGCGACGACAGGGGCCGCCTCGTCGTCCGGCACCGCGACGGTCGTGGCGGGTCGCTCGTCGTCGCGGGAGACGACGGCGCAGGCGGGGTCGGCGGCGAGGTTGCGGGCCCAGTCGCGGTTCGGGTCCGGGCACACGAGGTAGTGGCTGCCGCCGACACCGACGACACCCATCGGCGTCACCCGGACCCGCCCGCTGCGGCGGCCCCGGGTGCGCAGCACGCGGAGCGCGTAGCCGCCGTCGACGATCGGGTCGGGCGGTTCGCTCAGGATTCTGTCGATCATGGACGCGTTCAGCGCTACCAGGTCGGGGCCGGGCACGTTTCGACGGTAGCCGCGTCCGCGTGAGCCCGCTCGGCGAATCCGTGAGCGGTGACCCATCCGGTGTTCCGGGCGTGTCGCGACGGGCCCGCCGCACAGGTTGCATCCCCGCCGCACCCCTTGCAACGGGTGCGGCACGCACGAAACCTGTGCGGCAGCGGCAGCGGCAGCGGAATAGGCCCGGAAATGCGTCGAGGGCGGGCCTCCGGAATGGAGACCCGCCCTCGACGTGAATGGTGCGCCGTCAGGGACTCGAACCCCGAACCCGCTGGTTAAGAGCCAGCTGCTCTGCCAATTGAGCTAACGGCGCAGAGTATTGAATTGTCTTCCCGAACTCGCTGCGCCCCACCGCTCGGCGCCTTCGGAACGCTATCACAGCGCTTTCCGGCCCCTTCGCGGTGGGGGCACCGCGTTCCGGGTGAGTGACGGGACTTGAACCCGCGGCCCCCTGGACCACAACCAGGTGCTCTACCAGCTGAGCTACACCCACCATGTCCACCGGCCTCGACCGGCGACGAGAAGAATACTAGCCCTCCCCCTGACCGCCCCCCACACCGGACCCCGACACGGCCGCGGCAGCCGCCTGGGCCTGCTCGGACGTCGGTCCGGGCGGGGCGACGAAGAGCGTCGCGCGGTAGTAGGCGAGCTCGCGGATCGACTCCCGGATGTCGGCGAGGGCGCGGTGCGCCAGGCCTTTCTCGGGCTTGGCGTAGAACACCCGTGGGAACCAGCGCCGGCACAGCTCCTTGACGGAGCTGACGTCGACCATGCGGTAGTGCAGGTGCGCGTCGAGCTCGGGCATGTCGCGGGCGAGGAAACCGCGGTCGGTGGCGATCGAGTTGCCCGCCAGCGGCGCGGACACGGCGTCGGGAACGTGCTCGCGGATGTAGGCGAGGACGGCCTCCTCGGCCTCCCGGAGGGTGACCTTCGAGCGCCGCACCTCCTCGGTGAGCCCGGAGTGCGCGTGCATGTCGCGCACGACGTCGGGCATCGCGGCGAGGGCGGACTCGTCGGCATGGATGACGACGTCGACACCCTCGCCGAGGACGTTGAGGTCCCCGTCGGTGACGAGCACGGCGATCTCGATGAGTGCGTCGCGCTGCAGGTCGAGACCCGTCATCTCGCAGTCGATCCACACCAGACGGTCGTTCATCCCGCCACCCTAGGCGCTAGAGTCCGCCGACGTGGGGGAGAACACGAACGCCGATCCGGTGACCGCGGCCCAGCAGATCGCCGCCGGATACGCCACCGAGGGTCTCGCGCTGGAGCTCGGCACCGTCCTCGTCGACGGTGCGGTCGATCCGGCGGCGAAGGTCCGCATCCCGTTCGCGACGCTGAACCGGCACGGCCTCGTGGCCGGTGCGACCGGTACCGGCAAGACGAAGACGTTGCAGGGCTTGGCCGGGCAGCTGTCCGACGCCGGGGTCCCGGTCCTGCTCGCCGACGTCAAGGGCGACCTGTCGGGCATGTCCCGGCCGGGTGCCGACGGGCCGAAGATCGCCTCCCGCGCCGCCGACACGGGAGACGACTGGACGCCGACCGCCTACCCGGTCGAGTTCCTGTCGCTGGGCGGGTCGTCCTCGGCCGTGCCGATCCGGGCGACGCTCACCCAGTTCGGGCCGATCCTGCTGTCCAAGGTGTTGCAGCTCAACGACACCCAGGAGTCGACGCTCGGCCTGATCTTCCACTGGGCCGACCAGAAGCAGCTGCCCCTGCTCGACACCAAGGACCTGCGCGCGGTCATCCAGCACCTGACGTCCGACGAGGGCAAGGCCGACCTCAAGGGCATCGGCGGGGTCTCCTCGGCGACGGCGGGGGTCATCCTGCGCGCGCTGGCGAACCTGGAGGCCCAGGGCGGCGAGGACTTCTTCGGCGAGCCGGAGTTCGAGCCGGCCGACCTGATCCGCCAGGTCGACGGCAAGGGTGTCGTCACGCTGCTGGAGCTGGCCGACCAGGCCGCCAACCCCATGCTGTTCTCGACGTTCCTGATGTGGCTGCTCGCGGAGCTGTACGAGGACCTGCCCGAGGCGGGCGACCTCGACAAGCCGAAGCTGGTGTTCTTCTTCGACGAGGCGCACCTGCTGTTCGCCGACGCGTCGAAGGCGTTCCTGCAGCGCATCGAGCAGACCGTGAAGCTCATCCGGTCCAAGGGTGTGGGCGTGTTCTTCTGCACGCAGCTGCCCACCGACGTCCCCAACGCCGTCCTGTCGCAGCTGGGCGCCCGCATCCAGCACGCGTTGCGCGCCTTCACCCCCGAGGACCAGAAGGCGCTGTCGCGGACGGTCAAGACGTACCCGGTGTCGAAGGTCTACGACCTCGAGGAGGCCCTGACCTCGCTGGGCACCGGCGAGGCGATCGTGACGGTGCTGTCGGAGCGTGGCGCGCCGACGCCCGTCGCGTGGGCCCGGATGCGGGCGCCGCGGTCGCTGATGGACGCCATCGGCGAGGCGGCCGTCACCGAGGCCGCGAAGGCGTCGCTGCTGTACCCGAAGTACGGCGAGACCATCGACCGCGAGTCGGCCTACGAGAAGCTCACCGCGAAGATCGCCGCGCCGCCGCCCCCGGACGCCGCGCCCGTCGACGCCCCGCCCCCGTCCGAGGCCCCGCGTCGCCGGGAGAAGGAGGAGCCGGGGATGGTCGCGGAGGTGCTGGGCTCACCGGTGGTCAAGTCGTTCCTGCGGTCCGCGGCCAGCGCCCTGGGCCGTGAGATCACCCGCGGGCTCTTCGGCACCAAGCGGCGTTAGCGAGTCGAACACCGACGGGGTGACCGCCGCGGCCAGCGCGACGCCGTCGGCGGCGGTCACATCGGTCACCGGGTAGCCGCCCTCGCCGGCGGCGGTGACGGCCTCGACCGTCACCAGGCCGGCGCGGCGCTGCACGATGCTCTGCCGGATCCGCCAGCCGATGACCCCGTCCCGTTCGAGGACAACGGTCCGCCGGTGCAGCGAACCCCACCGCGTCACCAGGTGCCGGGCGGTGAGCAGGTGCCCGAGGTTGCGGTAACGGTCGAACCCGACGGGCACCGCGAGCACGAGCAGCACCGTCGTCAGGGGGCCGAGCCAGTACCAGCCGGGGACGGTCGTCGCGACGGCCCAGCCCGCCGCACACAGCGCCGCCGCGGGCGCGACGGCCCGGGTCAGCCTGCGCCACAACGCCCGGCGGGGATGCCGGCGCAGCGGCGCGAGCGTCGACCGTTCGACGGGTTCCCCGGCGACGGCGGCCGCCAGCAGGTGGGCTTCGCGGCGCGTCGCGGGAGGTTGCAACGCCCCGCCCTGGCCACCGCGGCCCAGCCCGGTCGCGAGCACCCGGGCCTGGGCGCCGCGCCCGGCTCGCAGCAGCAACGGCTCGCTCACGGCCGCGCCGCGTTGCCGGTTGCCCGCCACCGACAGCGACCGCCGCGTCAGCAGGCCGCGGTGCACGCGCAGGGTGCCGTCGTCGTCGCGGGTGAGCCGGTAGCCCCACCAGCGTTCGGTGAACATCAGCAGCGACCCGACGATCGCGACGACCAGCAGCACCAGCGCCAGCACGCCGACGGTCAGCCAGATCGCGGCGCCGCGGATGCGTTCCTCGACGTCGGCGGCGAACGGCAGGTCCCGCGGCCGCAGCCCCAGCTCGCTCACGACGTTCCACACCGCCGCGACGAGCACCCCCGTCCCGGCCAGCGCAGAGACCGTCAACGGCGCGAACCGGATCCAGGGCCACCGCAGGGTGGAGAGCACCTGTGAGTGGCGATAGTCGCTATCGCGACTATCGCCACTCACGACCTCGGCCGGGCCGGGTGAAGGCGCCGCGTGCAGGAGCTCGGTCCGCAGCCGGGCTGCCTCCGCGGCGCTCACCGCGTCGAGCTTCAGGCCGTGGTGGTCGGCCGCGGCGCTCGACGCCCCCCGCACGTGCAGAACACCCAGCCCGAAGACGCGATGCAGCAGCGTCGAGGTGACGTCGACGGTCCGCAGCCGGTCGCGTGGCACCGACCGGCGCTGGCGCCGGACCCAGCCGCTGTGC
Source organism: Pseudonocardia sulfidoxydans NBRC 16205 (assembly GCF_007989085.1). Classification (GTDB taxonomy): domain Bacteria; phylum Actinomycetota; class Actinomycetes; order Mycobacteriales; family Pseudonocardiaceae; genus Pseudonocardia; species Pseudonocardia sulfidoxydans. The sequence continues at coordinate 3,244 of NZ_BJVJ01000129.1, read as the reverse complement.
AGCTCCACGCGGTCGCCGGTGATCCGGTAGCGGGTCGTCTTCCAGCGGATCACGCCGAGCACGATCAGGACGACCGTGATGCCGAGCGTGATCCACAGCCGGACGGGGTCGCCGCGCCCGGTGAACAGCAGGATCACCAGCACCGGCAGCAGCCTCACGACGTGCTGCAACGGCGCGACGACGAGCATCCGCCCGTCCAGGCGCCGCCAGGGAACGTCGCAGGGAGCGGTCACGTCGCGTCCCCAGGGGTGGCCTGCGTGGTCTCGGTGAGGACACGGGCGAGCTCGGCGGCGTCCGGTGCGGCGAGGCCGTGGATCGTCACCGGCCCGCGGGCCGACGCCGTCGTCACTGTAACGCTCGCCAGCTTCAGCCACTGCTGCAGCGGCCCGTGCTCGGTGTCGACGGTCTGCACCCGCGAGATCGGCGCGATCCGCCATTCCCGCACCAGCAGCCCGGACAGCGTGTAGACGGCCTCGTCGGTGACCTCCCACCGGTGGATGCGATAGCGGATCGGCGGCACCACCAGCGCGTACGCGACGGCGAGGGCTGCGGTCACGATCGTCGTCACCAGCAACCAGGACGGCGACATGGCGAGCACCGACCACACGACCAGCTGCGGTCCGGCGAGCACGACGAGCGCGGCCAGTCCCTGCAGCCGCCACCACTGCACCGCACGGGGATCGACGCGGTGCGCGGGCGGGCGCAGGGGGAGCGCGACTGCGACGGTCATGGTCCCACTGTGCCCGGACCACGGGTGGTCCGTGTCGTTCGACCGTCCCGGGCGCGGGCTGACATGCGTCAGGAAACGGCGAACGCAGCCAGCTGCGCGCGGCGCACCACGTCGGTCTGGCCCTGCACCAGATGGAACATCGCTTCCCGGACCCAGCGCTGCTCCGGCGAGGTGAGCAACGTCGCACTGCCCGACCGGGCCGCCACCAGCGCATTCGCCGCCCGCACCGTCAGCTCCGCGATCTCGCCGCGCAGCCGGATCCGGTCGGCCGTCCGCTCACCGGCGGGGACGTCGATCAGCAACGCGTGCGCTTCCTCGCGCAACGCCGCACCGCGCTCGCCGAGCGTCCCGGCGACGTCGGCCACCTCCGGGCGTCGCCGGCCGAGACGTTCCAGCTCGACCAGCACGCGGCGCAGCAGCCCGAGCGTCGCGGGGCGGGTGTCGGCGGTGCGCAGGGCGTCGGCGGCGAGCCACGCGGCGGCGTCGACGTCGAGGAGCACCTCGTCGGGGGCGACGGCCATGTCGTCGAGCTCCAGGCCGACCGTGCGGGTGCCGCCCATGACGGCGAGTGGCGCCGGGTCACCGGCCCGCAGTCCGGGGCGAGGTGCCGTCGGGACCAGCGCGAACACGAACCGGCCGGTCGCCGTGGTGGCCGCGACCATCGTGAGGTCGGTGATGCCCCACCCGGTGCACCAGGCGGCGCTGCCGGAAAGGCGCCAGCCGCCGCCGGGTGCCGGTTCCGCGCGCACGGCCGGCGGGCCGGGGCGGCGGATGTGGGCGACGGCGATCCCCGCGAGCGTGGCGCCGGTGGCGAGGCCGGGCCGGTGCGCCGCGGCGGCCGGGCCGTGGCGGTACGCGTCGGCGGGGAGGCCCTTGACCGGCGAGGCCGAGTCGGCCTGCGGGTTGCGGTGCTGGGTCACGACGAACCACGTCGCCCCGCACGTGCCCGCCAGCAGCTCGACCGTCTCGACGTCGACGCGTTGCGCCGCCCCGAGCCCGCCCTCCGCGATCGGGACGCGCACCGACAGCAGCCCCGCCGCGGCCAGCGCCCGCGGGTGGGCGGGGTCGACGCCGCGGGCGGGATCGTCGGCCGCAGGGGCGTGCGGACCGATCACCTCGTCGCACAACCGGATCGTCTCGACGACGGCGGGATGGGCCGCGACCTCGGTCGGCGGCGCGAACAGCTCCTCGACGGTCGGCACGTCCCGACGCTACGTCAGCACGCCGCGCGCAACCTCAGGGTCGTCCCGGCGCCGGAAAACGACCGTCAGGTTGCGCCCGAAGAACCGCGCGCAACCTCAGGGGCGCCCCAGCACCGGAAAACGACCGTCAGGTTGCGCCCGAAGAACCGCGTGGAACCTCAGGGTCGCCCCAGTACCGGAAAACAGCAGTGAGGTTGCGCGCGGATGTTCACGTCGAAGGGGGATGTGCACGTTCACCGGGGGACGTGAGCTGCGGCGGTGGCCAGGCGGCGGGCGGTGTCGTCGATGAAGGCGCCGAGGCGCTTCTCGATCAGTCGCGTCGTCCCCGGGATCTTCGCGGTGAACGACGACCGCCACGAGATCTCCGTACCGCCCGAGGCGGTGGGGCTGAGGCGGACGTCGGCGCGGTAGCCGCGGATCGGGATGCCCGAGAGCAGCACGTAGGCGAAGTGACGGTCCTGTTCGACGGCGACCACCTCCTCGCGCGTGTCGGCCTGCCCGGTGAAGGCGCGGATGGCGCCGACGCCGTCGGGGTCGGGCGAGCCCTCACGTTCGAGGCGCGCGGTGGCGAAGTCGGCCCAGTCGGGCCAGGTGCTGACGTCGTGCAGCAGGGCGAAGACCGCTGAGGGCGGTGCGTCGCTGACGGCGTGGACGTCGATCCTCCCGGTACGCATGTACCAGATGGTACATGTACCACTTGGTACGGTCCAGGCATGAATGCGACCCGCCGCGACGAACTGCTCGCCGCGGTCCTCGAGCACCTGACCGCCACCGGCGCCACCGACCTGTCGCTGCGCGCCGTCGCCGAGGCCGTCGGCACCAGCCACCGGATGCTCAGCTACCACTTCGGGTCGCGGGACGGACTGGTGCTGGCCGTGGTCCAGGCCGTCGAGAGCGGGCAGCAGGCGCTGGCCGCGGCGCTGGCCGCCGACACCGGGATGTCCGCGCCCGACCAGATGCGCGCCCTGTGGAAGCAGGTCTCGCAGCCCGCGCTCGCGCTCAACGTCCGGCTGTTCTTCAGCCTCTACGCGCGCGGCCTGGCGGGGGAGGAGCCCGCAGCCCGGCTGCTCGACGGCGACATCGCACGCTGGGTCGAGCCGTCGGCGCGGACCGCGCACGAGCACTACGGCCTGCCGCTCGACCAGGCCCGCACCGACGTCCGGCTCGGCGTCGCCGTCGTCCGCGGGCTGTTGCTCGACCTCCTCGCCACCGGCGAGCGCGATGCCGTCGACGCAGCCTTCGAGCGGTTCGTGACGTTGTGGGACAACGCTTTCGCTCCGTGAGCGGTGGGTCGGCGGCGCGGCGGGCCCCA
>NZ_BJVJ01000128.1 GCF_007989085.1 Pseudonocardia sulfidoxydans NBRC 16205 | reverse complement strand
GCTAGGGCGTCTACGAGCCGGTTAACGAGAATGCTCGGGCGGACGGCGACACGCAGGTGGTCGGCGTCCAGGCCGGGGAAGGTGTCGCACCGGCGGACCGCGATCCCCGCGGATCGCAGCTCGGCGCGGACCCAGTCACCGGTCCCCACCGGAAGCCGCAGCAGCAGGTAGGGGGCCACCCCGGGCAGCACCTGCACGCCCGGCACAGCGGCCAGCTCGGTGGCTTGCGCCCGCCGCTGGACGGCGAGCGTGCGTGCCGCCGCCGCGGCCTCAACCGCCCCGGGGTCGAGCCGGTGTCCGGCTGCGGGGTCGGTGAGCACCCGGGTGACCGGCACGCCGGCCCGGCGCAGCGCCACCTCCGGCTCGGTGAAGCCGGGGTGCACGACGGCGGCGTGCTGCGGCGCAAGCGCGGGCAGCAGCGCGAACCCCTCGGCGCTGCCGGCGAGCACCAGCACCTCATCGGGACGCCGGCCGTGGCGGGCGGCAACGGCGGCGCGGGCGCGGGCGTCGTGCCCGGCCGCGGGGTATTGCGCGAGGTCGTCGATCAGCCTCGCGAGACGAGCCCGCAGCCACGGCGGTGGGGCCCCGCCCCACACGTTGACGGCGAAGTCGAGCAGCCCGGGTGCAGCGTCGGCGTCGCCATGATGGTCGAGGGCGCGCAGGTCAGGAGTCGAGTCGCCCATCACGCGCACCATTCGTCAGACCGTTCCCGCAGCGCGACGGCCCGCGGTTCGCTGGCCCGTATCCCCGGCGGTGTCCTCCAGGTCACTGTGCTCGGCGCCGCGGGCGACAAGGATAGTCCGCCAAATCGCGTCTGGTCTGAAGTCGTTGAGCATATCCAGAGCGGTGCACCAACGCCCCATCAAGCGGCGCTGGCACTCTCGATTGATGCCCGAGTGGCCAGAGTATGACCGAAATTTGGCGGCGTGACCCTGCGCTGCCGCCCATCGTGACATGCCCTCAGCCATCCTGAGCGGCCGTCTGGGCCGATTCCCCGGGCTCGCCTGGGCGCCACAGCACGTCACCATCCCGATTCGCGACGCGGCTGAGGATGAACAATAGATCCGACAGCCGGTTGAGGTAGCGCGCGGTCAGCGGGTTGGACCGGTCCGCGTCGGCGACAAGGAGCGCCCACACCGACCGTTCGGCACGGCGGGTGACTGTGCGCGCGACGTGCAGGTACGCGGACCCGGGGGCGCCGCCGGGCAGCACAAAGGACGCGAGCTTGGGCAGGTCGGCGTTGAACGCGTCGCACCAGCCCTCAAGCCGAGTGACGTAATCCTCCGTGACCCGCAACGGCGGGTGCGACGGGTTCACTACGATCGGCGTGGACAGGTCCGCGCCGACGTCGAATAGGTCGTTCTGGACCTGTCGAAGCGCGCCTAGGACGCGCGTGGACAACTGGCCGACCGCCACGGCGACGCCGATCGCAGCGTTCGCCTCGTCGGTGTCGGCGTACGCTGTCAGCCGGGGGTCGGTCTTTGGGACCCTGCTCAAGTCGCCGAGGGCGGTCGTGCCGTCATCGCCGGTCTTTGTGTAGATCCTAGTCAGATGGATTGCCATGCGCCTGACCTCCACTGTTCATCGGTGGCGCGCCAGCTGGTCGGGATAGAACAGACGAATTTGAACCTCCTCGATTGACGCCTTCCGTCCCGCGTCCATTGTCGTTCAGCCTCCAGCATCAAAGAGTGCTCGCCACCAACCGCTCGCCAATTGATCGCCAGCCTTAGTGAAAGCCCGGTGATGAGTCTCGCCCTGAACAGGCTAACCGCTGCCGCCCGTTCCACTGAAGTTCTGCTGGAAGCAGCTTTCCTACTCGTTGCGTCTACTGGCTAGCGTCTGATCGACGGTCAAGCGGTCCATCCTGATTTACGAGACGACACGCAGGTAGTAGCCCCTGTCCGGTCGGAGGATTAGAGATAGCGTCCCGAGGCCAGCCGCAAAGGAGTCCTATTAGGATAAAGAGCTCGGCCGGATTGCGATACCTGTGGCGATCAGAACCTTTCGTGGTGTAGATGAGGCCCGTCCACGGTTCTGGTCCGGCAACGACAATCAGCTTTCGAGGTGAGCGGAGCCTGCCGTCACGAGACGTAGTACCCATCAGATCGTCACCCTCTTCAAGCGGAATCGACATAGCATAATTCGAAGTCTGTCGTCGTGACGACTATGCCGGTCTTGAGGGGGGCTCGGGCGGAGCACTGTGTGGAGCCCAGCGACGGGCTTAGTCGGCAAACTGACCAGGTTGTGTCATCTTTAATGCGATCGTAGCCCAGCTCGTGCTTGTTGGTGACAATCCTGCTACCGGGCCGACGACGATCACCGCGGGCGGTCTAATATCTTCGTTGAGAAGCGAGTCGGAAAGATGCGCCAGGGACGTGCGAACCACCTGCTCTCCAGGCAAGGTCGCCCGCGCGATTACAGCCACTGGGGTGCCAGGAGGCCGTCCGTTGGCCATGAGTTCCGTCGCGATACAGCCCGCGTTCTCGACCGCCATCAGAAGTACGAGCGTGCCACGCAGCCGGCCAAGCGCAGCCCAGTCGACCAAACTCGTCGGGTCATGTGGCCGGACATGCCCAGAAACGATAGTCACTTCGTGGTTCACGGAGCGATGACTAATAGGCAGCAATGCAGCAGCTGGCGCGGCGAGCGCGCTGGTGACACCCGGAACCACAGTCACAGGAATATCAGCCTCCGTGCACGCGATCAGTTCCTCGTAACCTCGGCCGAAGACGAACGGATCACCGCCTTTGAGCCGAGCGACACGCCTTCCAGCCCGAGCATGCTGTACCAAAAGTTCATTGATTCGCTGCTGTGAGACACGGGGTCCGTAGGGTATCTTCGACGCGTCGATGACCTCCACTTCAGCTGCGAGTTCTGTGAGCAGCGAGCGAGGCGCTAGCCGGTCAGCGATAACCACATCGGCGAGTTCAAGCAATCGCCGGCCACGAACCGTGATGAGGTCTGCTGCGCCGGGTCCTCCACCGATCAAGGCGACGCTGCCACGTGCGACTGAACTTCTCTGCCTCCGGGGATGCGGTGCGGGCATATTCGCAGGGCTCTCAAGTAAGATGACCTGCCTCTGTTCCGCGTCACGCGCGAGGTCGGCCGTGGCACTACCGGTGGCGGAAACGATCAACCGCGTCAGGTTTAGGTCGTCGACACAATAGGCTCTGTCGTGGTGCGTGACTCGGTGGTAAGCGATCGCCCTGGCCATGTCGGTGCTGACCGGCGTCCCGACGACTGTGACACGAGCCCCGCTCTCGACGAGTCGATCGAGGTGATGCCGGCGCGTGGAGCTACTTACAACTAGGACGGCCGGCACGCCCGTTAGCCGGAGCCGGTAGGGCTGCATGCTATTCGCACCTGTGGATGCGTTTGCCTCCCCCATTACACCTGCGACGAGCATGTGCGGATGATGCAAATGGTCAGACATGGCCCGGGCCGCCGAGACCTCGTAGCACAGATTCGCGATGGGACCCCGCAATGCGCGAAATGCCCAGGTGAGGGAGGGCATGAAACTGCTTGAACCTAGGTGGAGCAGTAGCTGGCATGCGCCTCCGCGGGCCGATTCCCGACTGAGGGGTCAGGGTGTCCTGGTCGACGGCGTACGAACCCGCTGGCGCGCCGGTACGCTCGACAGCGATCCATAGACCAGCGAGGTCGCCTGCCTGAATCGAGTGCCAGCCGTCGATCGGCACACCGCCGACCCCGGCCACGTACACGGTCATCCTGGATCCTGCTCCCGCCGGATCGCCACGGTCGGGTCGACGAGTCCGGCGGCGATCGCCCCGAGCTCGACCCCGCTCGTGACCTCCGCCTGCACGACCTCGCGCAGCCAGCGCTCGGACTCGACGAGGTTCATCGCCGACGCTGCGCGCGCCGCGTCCGGGTTGCGCATCTCCACCGCCCGAACGATGCGCTCGAGTTGCTCCATCACTCAGTCCATCCGGGCGCACTCCATGGCGGACCGCCACACGCGGGACGACAGGCCGCGGCTGAACACCCGCGTCGAGCACCGAGCACAGCGACTGGTTGCCGGTCACCTGTGTGATGCGGCTGTGGAAGGCCTTGTCGACCGACAGCTTGTCCTCCGAGTCATCGACTATTGACAGCTTGTTCATCAGCACACGCAGCTCGTCGAGGTCGGAAACGCGGGACGCAGTAGCGCCGTCGCTGCGGGTTCGAGCAGCCGTCGCGCCGTAATATCTCCGGCAGCCTGTTGCCCTACATGAGGTCCATGACCAACGACAAACCCGACAGCAGCACCGTGGGTTCGAGGCTCGTGACGTAGGGGCCGGCGCCCTGGCGGACATGTCGAGGACAAGCGCTTGCGACCGGGCGCTGACACACTCGCGCAGCAACGACCGCGAGACGCCAAGCTCCTGCCTGGGCGGCAGCCGGTTGCCCGGCGAGAGCCTCCCCTGCAGGATCAGCGACCGCCGCCCGGACCCGCGACGCCCACTCCATCACGTAGCTCCCGCCGCTCCCCGACATCGTCCCACCCGATCCGCGGCCGCCGGCCAGGGTCCCTAGCGCTCGCGACCTAGACACCGTCCACGGCAACGACCCTGAACGCTCCGCCTCATCCGCCAGTCCGGACCGCTGCGGCAACCCTGTCGCTCACCCATGGCCCCGCATTAGCGAGACCTGCCGGATCGGCGAGCACAGTCCTGGTAGGCGCGTTCTATCACTCCCGCTCCTAACCCGGGCGCGCCTTAAGCGCGGCCAGAATCCTGTCGGTCACATCGGCGACCGCGCCCACTGCGTCTACGCTGACAAGGGCATCCACATAATGCAACAGCAAGGGGGTTGTCTCTTCGCGATAAATCTGCTGACGATTGCGGATGACGACTTCATCGTCGTCAGACCGGCCCCTAGCTAGCATCCGTTGCAGGACGACATTTGCGTCAACCTTCAACTGCACTACGGCATCGAGTGACGTACCGCTCCTTGCGAGGATATGCGTCAGCGAGTCGGCCTGGGGAACCGTCCGCGGGAACCCGTCAAGGATGAAGCCTCTCGCCGCGTCATCGTGACAGAGGCGGTTGCGGACCATGCCAAGCGTCACTGAGTCCGGCACGAGTTCGCCCGCTACCATGTACTTCCTGGCTTCCATGCCGAGGCGGCTCTCATTGTCTACATTGAAACGAAAAAGGTCGCCCGTCGAGATGTGTGGGACATCCAACCGTTCGGCCAGACGCGCTCCCTGGGTACCTTTACCCGCGCCCGGCGGACCGACGAGTACAAGTCGCACGAGTCAATACCTCCTACCGATGAGCTTTCACTTGTTGCTACACAACGGAGGACCAGTATGCGTTCAAGGTTGGCGGCCGTAGCGCACTTTCGAAATGTGCCCATGGAGTGGGCGGCGACGGGAGAGTGACACCGTCGCTGCCCACTCCAGCAGGGGAGCGTGTATCGATATACCGATTGCTACGAGCTGTCATCGGGTTGTCCGGTGAACGACGCTAACGGCGACCGCTTCTGTCCGCGGCTTCGCCGCCCAGATGCATGCACGCGGCAGCCGAACGGTCCCAGACACACGATGTCGAGGAGCACGTTTTCACCGTCCGGTGGAGGCACTAGAGGGCCCCACCCTTGACGCGAGAAGCACGCGGATGCGCGTCGCGTTCGCCTCGGGCGCTGCCAGCGTCCCTCTCTCGCCGCGACTGGCCCGTCGGCGGTGTGTTGCCCGCGTACCCAACATGCGCGATATGACCACGCTTCTCCCTGATCGACTGCGGCTTCCTGACCCCAACGTCCAGCCACCTCTAGGCCGACCGCACGACCCCGGGGTCGGCGGGCGGCGACCGTCGACTGTGGCGCAGGTCGCGGGCTTGTCCGACGTGCGGGTTTGCCCAGAAACGTGAGAGTGCGTTGCCCGCCTGCCGGTGTCCCTAGGCAAAGAGGATGGTCGGAGGACTTTCAATCTGGTTTCAACGCGCCGCTGAACCGGGGTCGAGGCTCGCAGGCCAACGACCACGCTTGATCAGCTAGCTGTGGTTCGCGGGATGCGAGCGCCTAGTGAGTTGTTGTGTGAAACCCGGCGATCAGGCAGCGTGGCAGCCGTTGTACTGCCCAGAAGCCGTTGATCGTTCGGTCGGGTGTGTCCGTCCGTCCGGGTAAGCCCGCCTATGACTCGTCGGCCGGGCGGCCATGAGCCGGATCATCGCGAGCTTGATCATCGCCTCGGCGTGCACGGTCGTGCGCCCGTAGTCCCGGGCCAACCGACTACACCTCGTCAACCGGCCGAAGGTTCTTCGACCACCCCGCCTTCCGTCACCAACGTCTCGGCCGAGTACATCTAGGGCGGTGTTGGCGTCCTGGACCGCGGCCGTGAGTGCGGTGCCACCACCTGCGTCCGCGACGAGCGTCGCGAGCCCCGGCAGGTCGACCTGGGAGCGTTTTGAGTGCAGGTCGAGGTGGCCGTCGCCGAGCTTGACCATCTTGCCGATGCCTCCACCGATCGTCAGGTGCGGCAGTGGGTGGCGGCGTACGTACTTGAGCACGGCACCAGCGAAGTCGCCCATGTCGAGCATGGCTTCCTCGGGCAGGCCGTAGAGGCCTCGCACGGTGGCCTCCGACGTGCTGCCGGTCGTGGCGCCGACGTGGGTGCAGCCGGTCGCGCGCGCGACGTCGACGCCGCGGCGGATGCTGTCGATCCAGGCCGAACAAGAGTACGGCACGACGACCCCGGTGGTGCCGAGTACCGAGAGTCCGCCGACGATCCCCAGCCGCGGGTTCCACGTCCCACGGGCGAGCTCGGCCCCGCCGGGGATCGCGATCTCGACGACGGCGTCGGCGGCAGCCCCGTACGCCTCGGCGAGCCGAGTGACGGCCTCGGTCATCAGTCTTCGCGGCACCGGGTTGATCGCGGGTTCGCCCACTGCCACCGGCAGGCCCGGCTTTGTGACGGTGCCGACGCCCTCCCCGGCGCGAAAGGTCACACCGGTGCCAGGCCTTCCGCGCCGGACGGTAGCCAGGACGAGCGCGCCATGCGTGACGTCGGGGTCGTCGCCCGCGTCCTTGACGATCCCGGCCGCGGCAGCGTCATCCTCGCGCGCGGTGTGCGCCAGCGCGAACGACGGCCGGCGGCCCTTGGGGAGCGCGATCGTCACCGGGTCGGGGAACTCGCCGGCCAGCAGTGCCGTCCACGCGGCAGCCGTCGCGGCCGTCGCGCAGGCGCCGGTGGTCCAACCGTGGCGCAGCCCGCGCTGCGCGTGCGCGCTCATTCGGTGTAGGTCCGGGGGGTGAACACCAGCCGGCCGCCCCTCCGGTCGACGACCCGGGTCGTCGTCGATCCGATAACGACCAGCGTGCGCATGTCGACCTGGTCCGGGTCGAACTCGCCGAGCGTGGTGACGACGAGCCGCTCGCCTGGGCCGCCGACGTCGCGGCCCAGCACCACCGGGGTGTCAGCGCAGCGGTGCTCGAGCAGCAGATCACGGGCCGCGCCGAGCTGCCAGGGCCGGGCCTTCGACCGCGGGTTGTAGATCGCGATGACCAGGTCGGCCCTGGCGGCGGCGACGAGCCGGGACGCGACGACGTCCCACGGCTTGAGCCGGTCGGACAGCGAGATCACCGCGTGGTCGTGACCCAGCGGGGCACCGACGGCGGCAGCGACGGCGTGCGCGGCCGACACGCCTGGCAGCACCCGGACCCGGACGGCGGCGTACTTGGGCTCCGCGGCTACCTCGGCGACGGCGGCGGCCATCGCGAAGATCCCGGGGTCCCCGCCGGAGACGACCGCGACCCGCCGTCCGGAGGCGGCCAGGTCCAGGGCGTGCGCCGCTCGCTGGACCTCGACGCGGTTGTCCGAAGCGTGCCGGGCCTGCCCGGGTCGGACGGGCACCCGGTCGAGGTAAGGACCGTAACCGACGAGGTCGTCTGCGGCGACGATGGCCTGCGCGGCCTGCGGGGTGAGCCAGGACGGACCGGCCGGGCCGGTGCCGACGACGACGACCTCGCCCGGTGTGCCCAGACCCCGGTCGTCCGCGGATGGGTCGACCGCCGCGCGCTCGGCCCGGACGCCGGGCCCGGCCGGGTCGACGGGGGCGGCTGCCGCGATCGGCCCGGGCAGCAGCGCGACCGCGAAGTAGGGCACCGTCGCCGGGTCGACCCCCGCCAACGGCGCGAGGCGCTCCTCGGCCGAGCTGGCCCGCTCGACGTAGGCCGCGTCGTCTAGGCGGCCCGCGGTCGCCACTGCGTCGCGCACGGCGGTGAACGTGCGGCCCAGCTTCAGCACAGCGGCCGCGTCGGTGTCGGCGAGCCGACGGGCCAGCTCGTCGCGGGGCAGGGTGCCGGGCAGGATTGTGAGCACCTCGTCGCGCTCGACGAGCGGCTGCTGCAGCGCTGCGGCGGCCGCGCTCACCGAGGTCACGCCCGGGACTACAACCGTGCGGTAGCGCGCCGCCAGCCGCTTGTGCATGTGCATGTAGGAGCCGTAGAAGAGCGGATCGCCCTCGGCGAGCAGGACGACGTCGCGGCCGGCGTCGAGGTGCGCGGCGAGCCGGGCCGCGGCAGCGACGTAGAACTCCTCGATGGCGCCGCGGTAGCCGTCGGGATGGTCGGTCGTGCCGGTGGTGACCGGGTAGAGCAGCGGCTCCTCGATCGGCGTGCCGCACAGGTGAGGCTCGGCGATCCGGCGCGCGATCGAGCGGCCCTGTCCGGCGGCGTGGTAGGCCAGCACGTCGGCGGCGGCGATGAGCCGGGCCGCCTTGACCGTCACCAGGTCGGGGTCACCGGGGCCGACGCCCACCCCGTAGAGCGTCCCCGCCGTCACGGCAGAATCTCGTGCTCGGTGGCCAGGGCGTTGACCGCCGCCGCGGTGATCGCCGAGCCGCCGCGTCGGCCGTGCACGACGAGGTACTCCAGGTCAGCGCGGTCGGCCAGCGCAGCCTTCGACTCCGCGGCGCCGACGAAGCCGACCGGAACGCCCAGCACCGCAGCCGGGCGTGGGGCGCCGGCGTCGAGCATGTCGAGCAGGTGGAACAGCGCGGTCGGGGCGTTGCCGATCGCGACGACGGCGCCGTCGAGCCGGTCGCGCCACAGCTCCAGCGCGGCCGCCGAGCGGGTGGTGCCGAGCTCCGATGCGAGGCGCGGGACGCGCTCGTCGCGCAGCGTGCAGACGACGTCGTTGCCCGCCGGCAGCCGGGCCGCGGTCACCCCGGCGGCGACCATGTGCGCGTCGCACAGGATCGGCGCGCCCGCGCGCAGCGCCGACCGCGCGGCCGTGACGACACCGGCGGAGGCCGCGATGTCGGTCACGAGATCCACTTGCCCGCAGGCGTGGATCATCCGCACCACCACCGGCCCGAGGCCGACCGGCAGCCCCGACAGGTCAGCCTCCGCGCGGATGGTAGCGAACGACTGCCGATAGATCTCGGCGCCGTCGCGCAGATAGCCGCCGTCGCGCGGGGGGTCGACGGTCATCGTCGTGTCCCGCAGGCGATCCTCAGCGGCGGGCCTGGCCGGTGTCGGCATGACGCGAGCCTAGATCAGCCAGCCGTCCACGCTGCGCCCGATTAAGGTCGGCGACCCCCCGATTCCACGTTTGGTAGCCAGAGTCGCAAACCTCGCATGTTCACAAAGTCCAGGCCAGAAGGCGGGGCAGCGGTCACCGTCGCGGTGCCCATTCAGGTCGAGCGCCATGACCCAGGAACGGCACGACGTGGTCCCACCAGCCTGACTATCGCGGCCGTGCACGAGGACCAGCCCAGCCAATTTGCCTCACCCAGGGCCGGGATTGCATTTCGTGCCGTCGACCTCCGAGTCGCGGCGTACCGGTGCTTGGCCAGCGCGACTGCGATCGCCGGCCAGGCCCGATCCCGAACCGCGACGCCGGCATCTCCGGCGTCGGCGCGTCAGCACCGCGAGCATGCCATCCCACTCCAGACGCTT
>NZ_BJVJ01000127.1 GCF_007989085.1 Pseudonocardia sulfidoxydans NBRC 16205 | reverse complement strand
CGTCGCCGTTCGTTCGCGTCGCCGTTCGTTCGCGTCGCCGTTCGTTCGCGTCGCCGGGGCGTCGTCGTGTGTGCCGACGTCGCGTGGCCGCGTCGCGGATCGCCGGGCGTGTGACGAGCGCTGTCCGGCGACTCCGGTGACACGCTCGGTGCTGCGACAGCCCGCGAACGTGTCGTCAGCGCGTCTGCGCAGCTCTCATGACACGTCCGGTGTCTGTCGGCCCCGACCCGTCACGACGTCGACCGCACCGCCGCGACGAGCGCCGCCAGGTCGTCCGGGTGCAGCTGCCGCGGCGCCTCCGCGGCCTGCTCGGCGTCGCGTCGGGCGACCTCCTGCTGCGCCTCCCGCTGGGCCGCTTCGCGCTGGGCCGCTTCGCGTTCGGCCGCTTCGCGTTCGGCCGCTTCGCGTTCGGCGCGCTCCGTCGCCCGCCTGACCTCCGCACGCAGCCGTTCCCGGTCACGCTCCCACTGCTGGGCATCCGCCGCTGCCCGGGCACGCGCGTCGTCGAGCGCACGCTCGGCAGCCTCGACCGCTGCGCGAGCAGCCGCCGCGTCCGCCATCGCCGCGGCCGTGGCTGCCCGGGAGGTCGCCGCGTCGTCGCGGGCTGCGGCCGCAGCAGCGAGGGCGTCCTCGGCGCGGGCGCGGGCGGCGTCCCGCTCCCCCGTCGCCTCCCGTGCGGTGAGGCCCGCGTCGTGTGCTTCCCGCTGCGCGGCCACCGCTCGGGCATCGGCTGCACCGGCCCGGTCCTCGGCGGCGGCGCGAGCGGTCGACGCGTCCTCCGCCGCCTGCCGCGCCGCTCCGAGCGCCTCGGTGGCCTCCAGCGCCTGCCGGGCGGCGGCCTGGGCGCGGGTGACGGCGTCGGCGCGGTCGGCGGCGGCTTTCTCGGCGGCCTCGGCGCTGCGCCGGGCCCGGGCGACGGCCTCGTCGCGCTGTTCCTCGGCCGCGAGGCGGGCCTTGTCGGCCTCGGCCACCTGCTGGTGCGCGGTGTCGACGGCGGCGACCGCGTCGCGCTGCACCTCGTCGAGCCGGGTGTTGACGGCGTCGAGCATGCCGCGCAGCTCGTCGAGGGGGCCGCGGAGGCCGTCGAGGTGCTCGCGGAGCCGGTCGGCGTCGATGCGGAACGCGCCGGAGCCGGCGTCGAGGCCCAGCGAGGTGAGTGCGTCGCGTTCGGCGCGCGCCATCTGCGCGCAGGTGCGGCCGCCGTCCCAGCGGGTGTCGCGGCAGAAGGAGCGGCGCCGCCCGCCCTGGGGTCCGGGAGGGGGCAGCTCGGCGCGGCAGCGGCTGTATCCGCATCTGACCAGCTCGTCGATCACCGCCGAACCGTATCTGTTCGTCGTTTCGAAACTCGGTAACTAGTTCGGCGTTTCTTCAACTGAAGTGCCACACCAACGAAACCATCGTTTCGTTGGTGAACTCGGCGTGGCAGCCACGCGGGGACGCGGAGGCCCGCCACGATGGACCGGTGATCGACGACCCCCTGCTGGTGCTGGAGACAGGCAGCGCACCGTCCGGCCGAGCCGTCGCGGAACGGCCCGGCGACGAGTGGCCCGGCGTCGCCGACCCGGACGTCCTGCGCGCGCAGCTGCTCGACTGGTTCTCCCAGTACGACAACGCCGGCACCCGCCGGACCTACGCCTACGCGCTGGGGCTCCCCGTCGCGTGGGTCGACGCCCTCGGCGGCGCCACGCCCGGCGGCGACACGACCGGCGGCGACACGACCGGCGGCGACACGACACGAAGGCCACCCGCCGCCGCCCCCGGCCCGCTGCACGCCCTGGCCTGGTTCCGCTGGTGCGCCACCCGCGACCTCGACCCCCGGCAGGCGACGTCCGCACACGTCAAGGCCTGGCTGCACGCCCTGTCGTCCGCAGGCGCTGCGCGACGGACACGGCAGCGGATGCTCGCCACGCTGTCCGCGCTGTACGGGCACCTCGCCGAGACCGGGGCCGTCACGGCCAACCCCGCGGCGATCGACCGTCGGCGGCTGGGGCTCGTCGTCAGCACGCGGGAGCCGTCGCCGACTATCCGGCTGACCGCGGCGCAGGTCGCCGCGCTGCTCGACGCGTCGACGACGCTGCGGCACGGGCCCGCGACCCGGGCGCTGTACGCGACCCGGGCCCGCGCGGTCGTCGCCCTGCTGACGTTGGGGCTACGGATCTCCGAGCTCACCGGCCTCGACCGCGACGACCTTGTCCGCACCGGCGGTGACCAGGTGTTACGGGTACACGGCAAGGGAGGTGTGCGGCGGGAGGTCTACGTGACCGACCTCGCGCGGCAGGCACTGTCGGATTATCTTCTCGAGCGGGACCGCGCCGGCGCGTCGGCGGCTCCGGCCCGTCGCGGCACCACCCGCGCGAGTTCGGAGCCACTCGTCGCCACCCGCGACGGCAACCGCTGCTCGCGCGTCGACCTCTACACGCTGCTGCGCCGGGTCGCGGCTGCGGCGGGTCCGGAGCTGGCCGACGTCGCCGACCGCATCCACCCCCACGCCCTGCGCCACGCCTACGTGACGATCGCACTGGAACAGGACGCCCGCATCCAGCACGTGCGCGCGGACGTCGGCCACGCCTCGATCACGACGACCGAGCACTACGACCGCGGCATGCGCACCCGCGACACCACGGCGGCCGACCTCGTCGCGGCCGCCATCGCCGCGGCCCGGCAACGGCCGGACGACGCACCGGCGTCGTGAGTGGCAATAGTCGCGATAGCGACAGTCGCGATAGCGACTATTGCCACTCACAGGCTTTCAGCGCCGCAGCAGTCCACCGCGCACGGCGCCCCGTCGACGGTGCAGCCCGCCTTCGGGACATCCCCGAGACCCCGGGGCGCGACGCCGCAGGTGTGCTCGGCGATCAGCTCGACGACCATGTCGGCGAACCGCGGATCGGGCCCGGCCGTCGCGGCGCGGGCGAACCCGAGACCCAGACCCTCAGCCAGCTCGCGCAGCTCCTCGTCGAGATCCCACACGACCTCCACGTGGTCGGACACGAACCCGATGGGCGCCATGACGACCGCCGGCACGCCGGCCTTCGCGAGGGCCTCGACGGTGGGCTCGGGCTCCGGGGTCAGCCACGGCACCCGCGGCGGCCCGGACCGCGACTGCCAGACGAGGTCGTAGTCGTCGAGACCCAGCTCGGCGGCGACCAGCCGGGCCGCCTCGGCGACCTGCCGGGAGTAGCGGTGGTTGCCCTCGGCGGGGACGCCGTCGGTCTCGTCGGCGGCGACGGGGATCGAGTGCGCGGTGAACACGACGCGGGCGCCGTCGCGGACATCCGCCGGGAACGACGAACGAGCAGCACGCACGGCGTCGGCGTTGGCACCGATGAACGCGGGATGGTCGTAGAAGTGCCGCAGCTTCACCAGCTCCGGCGCCTCCTCCCCCACGGCGGCGCGGCCGCGGGCGATGTCCTCGTTGTACTGGCGGCACGCCGAGTAGCCGCCGTAGGCGCTCGTCGCGAACACGAGGGCGCGGCGGACACCGTCGCGGGTCATCTCCGCGACGGTGTCCTCGACCATGGGGTGCCAGTTGCGGTTGCCGAAGTACACCGGCAGGTCGGTGCGCGCGCGGATCGCCTCGATCAGCTCGCGGTTGCGGGCGTTGATCGGCGACACCCCACCGAAGGGCTTGTAGTGCGCCTCGACCTCGTCGAGCCGCTCGGGCGGCACGTTGCGCCCGCGCACGACGTTCTCGAGGAAGGGGCGCACCTCGTCGAGGCCTTCGGGACCACCGAACGAGAGCACCAGCAGAGCATCGACGTTCACAGAAGCGTCATACCCCGATTGCGTGGAACCCGCCGTCCGCCCACACCATCGAGCCGGTGGTGACGGGCAGCCAGTCGGACAACATGGCGCACACGGTCTTCGCGACGGGCACCGGGTCGTTGACGTCCCAGCCCAGCGGGGCGCGACCGTCCCAGGCGTCCTCGAACGCGGCGAAGCCCGGGATCGACTTGGCGGCCATCGTCTTCACCGGGCCCGCGGCGCACAGGTTGACGCGGATCCCCTTGGGCCCCAGGTCGCGCGCCAGGTAACGGGTCACGGACTCGAGCGTCGACTTGGCGACGCCCATCCAGTCGTAGGCGGGCCACGCCTGGCGGTTGTCGAAGTCCATCCCGACGATCGACGATCCGGGGCCGAGCAGCGGCAGCAGCGCCGTCGACAACGACTTGAACGAGTACGCGCTGACCTGGATCGTCGTGGCCACGTCCTCCCACGGCGCGTTCAGGAACGCACCCTCGCCCAGGCATGTGGCCGGGGCGAAGCCGATGGAGTGCAGGACGCCGTCGAGGCCCGGCTCGTCGCCCAGGTGCGGGCTGATCCGCTCCACCAGCGAGGAGAGCTGCGACTCGTCGGACACGTCGAGCTCGACGACCGGGGCGGCCTCGGGCAGCCGCTGCGCGATGCGCTCCACGAGCCGCATCCGGCCGAAGCCGGTCAGCACCACCTGGGCGCCCTGTTCCTGGGCGATCTTCGCCGCGTGGAAGGCCAGCGAGGCGTCGGTGATCACACCGGTGACCAGCAGGCGCTTACCGTCGAGCAGTCCCATCAGGACCCTTTCTAGGGGGAGGAAGGAAGGAGATCAGTGGCCCATGCCGAGGCCGCCGTCGACCGGGATCACGGCCCCGGTGACGTAGCCGGCCTCGGCGGAGCCCAGCCACGTGACGGCGGAGGCGACCTCCTCGACGGCGGCGTAGCGGCCGAGCGGGACCTGGGCGACGATCTCGGCGCGGCGGGCGTCGGGCAGCGCGCGGGTCATGTCGGTGTCGACGAACCCGGGCGCCACGACGTTGGCGGTGATGCCGCGCGAGCCGAGCTCGCGGGCGACCGAGCGGGCGAGGCCGACGAGCCCGGCCTTCGAGGCGGCGTAGTTGACCTGCCCGGCCGAGCCCAGCAGCCCGACGACCGAGGACACGAAGATCATGCGGCCGCCCTTGGCGCGCAGCATCCCGCGCGAGGCCCGCTTGGCGACGCGGTACGCGGCGGTCAGGTTGGCGTCGACGACACGGGTGAACGAGTCCTCGCTCATCCGCATGAGCAGCCCGTCGTCGGTGATGCCCGCGTTGGACACCAGCACCGCGACGTTGCCGTGCTTCTCCTCGACCTCGGTGAACGCCCGGTCGACGGCGTCGGCGTCGGTGACGTCGCACTGCACGGGCAGCAGGTCGTCGGGCAGGCCGTCGACGCCGCTGCGGTACGTCACCGCCACCTGGTCCCCCTGGGCGGCGAACGCTTTCGCGATCGCGAGCCCGATCCCGCGGTTTCCTCCGGTCACCAGCACGCTTCGTCCCACGTGCGGAGAATCTAGTGCACCCGTCAGGGCAGCCTGCGGCCCATCGCGATGCCCGCGCCGAGGCCGAGGACGAGCAGCAGCGCACCACCCATGAGCCACGGCCGGCTGGTGTCGACGCGCCGCGTCTCGTACCCGATCTGCTCGCCCAGCTCGGAGTACACCTGCCGGAGCTCGCCCTCCGACGCCGCGGTGAAGAACTGTCCGCCCGACAGGGCCGCGATCTCCTGCATCGACGCGTCGTCGACGGCGACCCTCGTCCGGCCGCCCTCGATGTCGATCGTGCCGTACTCGGTGCCGAACGAGATCGTCGACACAGGGATCTTCTCGGTAGCCGCCTGCCGGGCCGCGGTGAACGACCCGCGGGGCTCGTTCTCGCCGTCGGGGCCGGGGACGGTCTGCTTCCCGTCGCTCATCAGGACGATGCGCGCGGGCGGTGGGCCCTCGGCGTCCGACGCGGCGACGGTGCGGGAGAACGAGTCGATCGACTGCAGCGCGGCGAAGATCGCCTCACCGGTGGCGGTGGACTCGGACAGCTTCAGCCCGTCGACGGCTTGTTTGACCCCGGTGCGGTCGGTCGTCGGCGACACCAGCACGGCGGCGGTGCCCGAGAACGACACGAGCCCGAGGTTGATGCCGGGGGTGAGCTGGTCGGCGAACGACTTCGCCGCCGCCTGCGCGGCCGCGAGCCGGTTGGGCGCGACGTCGGTGGCCTGCATCGACAGCGAGACGTCGATCACCAGGACGACCGTGGCGCGGTTGCGCGGCACCCGGGCGTCGGCCTGCGGGCCGGCGATCGCGACCACCAGGACCGCCAGCGCGAGGATCATCGCCGCCGCGGGGACGTGCCGGTACCAGCCGGGGCGCTTCGGGGCGACGCTGTCGAGCAGCTCGAGGTTGGTGAACTTGACGACGTCGCGACGACGCCGGCGCAGCAGCCACACGTATCCCGCGACGAGCGCGGCGACGACGAGCAGGGCGAGCAGCCACCACGGGTGTGCGAACGTCACCGTCCGCCCCCGGACGAGGTGCGCTTGCGGGCCAGGACGAACCGCACGATGTCGGCGATCCAGTCGGAGTCGGTGCGCAGCGTGAGCTGGGCGGCACCGCAGCGGCGCAGCGTCGTGGCGACCCGGTCGCGGTGCGCGCCCGCCGCCGCGGCGAACTCACGGCGCAGCAGCGGCGTCACCTGGACCTCGCGCTGACGCCCGGTCTCGGGGTCGGCGAGGACGACGGTGCCGGCATCGGGCAGGTCGAGCTCGCTCGGGTCGAGCACCTCGACGGCCAGCAGATCGTGCCGGGCCGACAGGCCGCGCATCGCGCGTTCCCACGTCGGCTCGCCCAGGAAGTCCGAGACGACGACGGCCAGGCCACGACGCCGGGGCGGGCGGCGCAGCTGCTCCAGGGCCTCGGCGAGGTCACCGCGGGTGCCCTCGGGGGCGCGCGGCAGCTCGGCGGCCCGGCGGACCAGCCCGCGGGCGTGTGCGGTGCCACCGCGGGCGGGAATGCGGACGGTCCGCTCCCCCGTCGCGACGATCGCGCCGATGCGGTTGCCGCCCCCGCGGGTCAGGTGCGCGATCGCCGCCACCGCGGCGACGGCCAGGTCGCGCTTCTCGCACGAGGCCGTGCCCAGGTCGAGGCTCGCCGAGAGGTCGAGCACCACCCACGTCTCCAGTTCGCGGTCGGCGACCGTCTCGCGGATGTGCGCCTCGGTGGTGCGGGCGGTGACGGCCCAGTCCATGCGACGCACGTCGTCGCCGGGCTGGTAGACCCGCGCCTCGCCCGGCTCGCTGCCCGGCCCTGGCACGAGCCCCAGATGGTTGCCCTGCAGCAACCCGTCGAGACGGCCGCGGACCGTCAGCTCCAGGTTGCGCAGCGCAGCGTCGAGCCGCCCGTCGCGCAACGACGGCGGCGCCGTCGCCTGCCGGCGCGCACCGGGCGCCGCACGGCCGGCGGGTGGGCCCGGACTCACGTCGCGGCACCCGCCGGGCTGTACTGCGGCCGCGCGCTGACCTGCGGCAACGGCACCGTCTGCAGCACCCGCGACACGATGTGGTCGACCGGCACCTGGTCGGCCACCGCGTCGTAGGACAGCACCAGGCGGTGGCGCAGCACGTCGGGGGCGACGTCGAGGACGTCCTGGGGCAGCACGTAGTCGCGTCCCCGCAGCAGGGCGAGGGCACGGGCGGCGGCCACGATCCCCAGCGTCGCGCGCGGCGACGCACCGTAGGCCACCCAGCCCGCGACGTCGGACAGGAGGTGCTCGGCCGGCGTGCGCGTGGCCACCACGAGCCGCACGACGTAGTCGACCAGGGCGTGGTGCACGAACACCCGCGACGCCGTGGCCTGCAGCCGCGTCAGGACCGCCGGGTCGATCACCCGGTTCGCGACGGGCGGCTCCGCGCCCATCCGGTAGACGATCTCCCGCTCCTCCTCGACACCCGGGTAGTCGACGACGATCTTGAACAGGAACCGGTCGCGCTGCGCCTCGGGCAGCGGGTAGACGCCCTCGTTCTCGATCGGGTTCTGGGTGGCCAGCACGAGGAACGGGTCGGGCATCGGGAACGTGCGCCCGCCGATGGACACGTGCCGCTCGGCCATCACCTCGAGCATCGCCGACTGCACCTTGGCGGGCGCGCGGTTGATCTCGTCGGCCAGCACGAAGTTGGCGACGACCGGGCCGAGCTCGACGTCGAACTCCTCGCGGCCCTGCCGGTAGATGCGGGTACCGAGGATGTCGGCCGGCACGAGGTCCGGGGTGAACTGCAGTCGCGCGAACGAGCCGCCGACGACCGTCGCGACCGTCTCCACCGCGAGCGTCTTCGCGACGCCGGGGACACCCTCGATGAGCAGGTGGCCCTTGGCCAGCAACCCGACCAGCATGCGTTCGACGAGCTGGTCCTGCCCGACGATGACCCGCTTGACCTCGAAGACCACGCGCTCGATCAGCTCGGCGTCGCGCGCCGGCGTCGCGGGGCTCTCCTCGCCGGCTGCGGGAGGGGTCCCGGGGTTCGAGGCCGGGTTCGAGGCCGGGGTCGACGCCGGCGGGCCGGGGGGCACGGACTCGGGCACGCTCACGCCGCCCATCCAACCGTCTGCACCGTGTGACGACCGTGAGCCCTCCCCGAGCGGGCGAGCCTCAGAGCATCCTCGCGACAGTCGGCAGCAGCCCCGCGTAGCGCACCGGGCTCACCCGGACCCGCGCACCCGAGTACGGCGCCTCGACCATCTTGCCGTTCCCGATGTAGAGCGCGATGTGGTAGACGCGGCCGTTGCGTGCCCAGGCGAGCATGTCGCCGGGCCTCATCTGCGACAACGGGACCTGTTTGCCCGCCGCGTGCTGGTTGCCGCTGTAGCGGGGCAAGCGGATCCCCACGCCGGCGAAGGCGTAGAGCATCAGCCCGGAGCAGTCGAAACCGATCTTCTTGTAGTCGCCGTTGGCGTCGGCGACGCCGCCGTCGCGGATACCGAGGCTCGGGCCCCGTGCCGTGCCGCCACCCCAGGCGTAGATGACGCCGAGCTGCGACATCGCCCGGTCGATGACGACCTGCACCGAACCACCGGTGCGCGGCGCGGACGGCGGCGGCGCCGTGCCCGCGCGGGCCGCGGCGGCCTGCTGCTCGGCGCGCTGGCGGGCCGCCTCGGCCTCGGCCTGTTGGCGTTGCCAGTCGTCGAACCGTTGCCGCTGGGCCCGCAGCCCGGCGTCGGCGTTCTGGGCGGCGTCGAGCTGGCGCTGCACCTCGTCCTGCTGCGCCGAGACCTCCTGCAACCGCTGGAGCTGCGCGGCCGCGGCCTGCCGGGCCTGCGCGAGCGCCGCGTCGGCGGCCTGCTTGGCCGCGGCGGCGGCTGCGGCCTGCCGGTCGGCCTCCTCCTGGGCGGCGCGGGCGGTGGAGTCGGCGTTGGCCTTCTCGGCGCGGGCGCGCTGCAACGCGTCGAGCGCGGACGTCTGCTGCTGGGTGATCGCCTCGGTCAGCTGCGCGCGGTCGACGAAGTCCTCCGGACCGCTCGCCGACGTCAGTAACCCGAGTGGCCCCAGATCGAGACCACCTTGATATGTGGAGGCGACGAAGTCGTCCAGCCGGGTGCGGGCCGCGTCGATCGCCGCACCCGCCGCCTCGGTCTCCGACCGCGCCTGCAGGGCCCGCTGCGCGGCGGCCTCGGCGGCCGACTGGGCGGTGTCGAACGTGTCCTGCGCGGCGTTGGCCGACTCGTGCTGCTCGGCGACCTGGATCTGGAGGTCGTCGGCCTCGGCCTGCAGGTCAGCGAGCCGTCCCGTCAGCTGCGCGACCTGCGCCGACCTGCTGTCGACGGCGTCGCGGCTGTTCTGCAGGTCCTGGTTGCTGGGGTTGGGCGGGGGCTGCGGGGACGGCTGCGCGAACGCTGCCGGCGTCCCGGCGGTGAACGCCAGAGCGGCCGACAGCACCACCACGAGCACCGCGCGCCCGACCCGCACGACACCTCCCCCTCTGGCCGCCGATGATCACCGACGAGGCCGAGAGGACTGTGCCATTCGAGCGACATGTTCCCAACCGTCACACGCTTCCCCGTGAGAACTTCCACCACATGGCGTAACGGATACTGTCCGTTCGACAAGGGGAGGTAGCACCCCCGAAGGGCGATTCCAGACGTAGTGCTGACCCCATTCCGCACGACGGACGGCGCCTGGACCATTCGACCGACGATTCGGCGCGGCCGCACCCGGCGGCCCGAGCGAGCAGGACCGAGGGGACTCATGACC
>NZ_BJVJ01000126.1 GCF_007989085.1 Pseudonocardia sulfidoxydans NBRC 16205 | reverse complement strand
CCCTTTGGCGCAACTGAGTTGCGCGACTGTGCCGTTCGTTCACCTCGCAGCTCACCGAGGAGCCCGCGCTGGGGGTTGACCCGGGTCGCGGGGACGAAAAGGATGCGGCGCATGCAGCTGCTCCCGGGGGTGCGGTCCGTCGTCGTTCCCACCGACCGGCTCGAGGTGCACCTCGTCGAGTACGGGCCCGAGGACGGCGTGCCGGTCGTGATGGTGCACGGCAACCTGTCGACGGGCCGGTTCTTCGAGCACCTCTCCCCCGGCGCCCCGGAGGGCTACCGGATCGTCGCCCCGGACATGCGGGGCTTCGGCGACACCGAGAGCCTGCCCCTCGACGCCACCCGCGGCCTCGCCGACTGGGCCGACGACGTCGCCGCGCTGCTGCGGGCGCTGGGCATCGAACGGCCCGTCCACCTGCTGGGCTGGTCGACGGCGGGCGCGGCGATCGTCGACTTCGCGATCGAGCATCCCGTCGCGTCGCTGACGTTCCTGGACCCGGTGTCGCCGTACGGGTTCGGCGGCGTCCGTGCCGACGGGACACCGTGCTTCCCCGACTGGGCCGGCTCGGGCGGGGGCATCGTCAACCCGGAGGTGGTGCGCCGCATCGCGGAGGGCGACGACACGACGGAGAGCCCGTTCTCGATCCGGTCGGTGATGCGCACGGCGTACTGGCTGGAGTCGCACACCGAGCCGCGGGAGGACCTGTTCGTCGCCGAGGTGCTGAAGACCGTCACGGGCGCGGACAACTACCCGGGCGACGCGACCCCGTCGCCGAACTGGCCCGGCACCGCCCCGGGCACGACGGGGATCATCAACGCCCTGTCCCCCAAGTACTGCAACTGGACGCGGGTGGTCGACCTCGACCCGAAGCCGCCGGTGCTGTGGACGCACGGCGCCGAGGACTCCGTCGTGTCCGACACGTCGATGCAGGATCTCGGGACCCTCGGCGAGCTCGGGTACGTGCCCGGCTGGCCTGGTGCCGACGTCTTCGGGTCGCAGCCGATGGTCTCCCAGATCCGCGAGGTGCTGGGCCGCTACGGGGCGGCGGGCGGGCGCGTCCGTACGGAGATCGTGCCGGGCGCGGGGCACAGTCCGCATCTGGAGCAGCAGGAGCTGTGGCAGTCGGTGTTCTGGGAGTTCGTCGGCGCCGCCGAGCGCGGGGCGACTACGACGATCGGGTGAACCACCGACGGGGATCGCGGGCGGGGGACGAGGAAAGGTCGTGAACCGCGACGAGCAGGTCAGGCCCGACCCGGGTCTCGCCCTGCTGTCGTTGTACGACACCGCACTGCCGGAGGTCTACGGCTACCTGCTCGCCCGTTGCGGGCGGACGGCGCTGGCCGAGGACCTCACCGCGGAGACGTTCCTGGCCGCGGTGCAGGAGTGCCGCCGGACGGACGTCGATCCGACGACCGGCTGGCTGGTGGGTATCGCCCGGCACAAGCTCGCCGACCACTGGCGTGCGCTGGCCCGCGAGGAACGGGGCCTGCACGCGGTCGCCGCCTCGTCCGAGGAGCCGCAGGCCGATCCCTGGGACGAGGAGGTCGACGCCCTGCTGGCCCGCGAGGTGCTGGGCGAGCAGAGCCCGCTGCACCGGGCGGCGCTGACGTTGCGCTACCTCGACGGCCTGCCCGTCGGCGAGGTCTCGCGCGTGCTCGGGCGTACCGAGCGGGCCACCGAGTCCGTCCTGGCCCGGGCGCGGACGGCGTTCCGGCACACGTACCTGCGACGCACGGGAGGGGACCCGGCATGAGCGACCCGCTGGACGCCCTCCACGAACCCGTACGCCCGGTCGATCCCGACCCGGCCTTCGCCGCGCGGCTGCGCGCCCGCCTCGAGCGTGAGGTGCTCGCCGCGCCACGTCGTCATCAGGAGGACGCCGTGACCAGCACTGTGAGCAAGCGCGTCGCCGAGGCGCTGCATTCCATCACCCCCTACCTCGCGGTGCCCGACGCCGCGGCCGCGCTCGACTTCTACGTCGACGCCTTCGGCGCGGTCCGGCGCGGCGACCCGATCGTCATGCCCGACGGCCGCATCGGGCACGCCGAGGTCGCGATCGGCGACAGCGTGCTGATGCTCGCCGAGCAGTTCCCCGAGATGGGGATCGTCGCGCCCCGGGAGGGCGAGTCGCCGGCCTCGATGCGGTTGGAGGTGCCCGATCCCGACGCCGTCGTCGACCGGGCGGTCGAGCTGGGCGCCCGGCTGGAGCGGCCCGTCTCGGACTCCCCGTACGGGCGCGGCGGCGTCGTCGTCGACCCGGCCGGGCACCGCTGGATGGTGTCGCGGGAGGCGGCGGCGGGTCGTCCGTTGCAGGTCGGCGACGTCGGCTACGCCTCGCTGTGGCGGCGCGACGTCGGCGCGGCGGAGCGGTTCTACGGCGCCGTGCTGGGCTGGTCGATCGACGCGGTCCACTCCGGGCGGGGCCGCCGGATCACCGGTGGCGGGCAGCACCTGGGCATGTACGGCGAGCAGGACGCGACGACGATGTGCTGCTACGCCGTCGGCGACGTCGACGCGACGGTCGCGCTGGTGCGGGCCGCGGGCGGCACCGCCGAGGGGCCCACCGACGAGCCGTTCGGCCGCACCGCCTCCTGCGTCGACGACCAGGGGATCCCGTTCGCGGTGTTCGCGCCGCAGCCGGGTTCGACGCGTCCGGACACCACCGCGACCGGGGCGCTCACGTACCTGACGATCGAGGTGCCCGACGCGGGCCGGGCGCGGGCGTTCTACGGCACGGTGCTGGGCTGGGGGTTCCGTCCGGGGCGCGTGCCGGAGGGCTGGCACGCGGTGTCGGGGTCGGGCGACGACACGTCGCCGGCGACGGGCCTGCTCGGCGGGGCCGACGCGGCGTCGGTCGTGCCGATGTTCGTCGTCGACGACGTGGCGGCGGCGGTCGCCGCGGTCCGCGACGCGGGCGGGACCGCCGACGATCCCGCCGACGCCGGCTACGGCGTCTCGGCGCGCTGCACCGACGACCAGGGTGCCGCGTTCTGGGTGGTCCGGTACTGATGCCGGGTCGCGCCGGCCGGGTGGACCGGTTCGTGCGGGCGGTGGATCCGCTCACCGGCGGCCCCGCGCCGCACACCGTGGTGGCGTTGCCGGGGACGTCCGTGTCGTCGTGACACGGCCGGCTGGCCGTCGATCGGTTCCGACCGTTCGTCGGCCCCGGCTGTCCGGGTGTCGCCGCTGGTCAGACTTCGTCGCAGAGTGACGACCTTCGATCTCTTCACCCGAGCAGTGTCACTCTGCTGTGTGACCACCGGGCTACGATTTGCAACGTGCCCGTGATGCGCGACGTCGGCGTGATCCTGTCGGAGTGGTCCGCCCGCCGGACCCTGCGCCGCATGATCGACGAGTTCGGCCTCCCCGGTCTCGTGGCCGCCCGCCGGTCCCCCGGCCTCGGCGCGGCGCTCGACCAGCACGTCGCGGCGGTCCACGACCTGCTCGACGACCGGCCGTTCGCCCACCGCTCCTCGGTCCTCACCCGGATGCCGGCCCGGGAGCTCGCGCCGCGCCTCGCCGCGTACGCCCGCAGCCTGCTCGAGGAGCAGCGCCGCGGTGGCGGAGCCGTCCCCACGCCGCGTCCCGGCGAGTGGGAGCGCGCCGACTGGCTGACGCTGCGGCTGCTCGCGATCTGCCACCTGGGCCGCGAGGCCGCGCGCCGCGGCTGACGAACTGCCGGGCGCGAGCCGCCGGCCCCCGACCGCCCGGCGCGACCCCCCGAGCCCCGGGCCCGGCGCCGACCGCCGCGACCGACACGGCATACGGGCCGGACGACTCCGTCCGGGGGACACTAGGTGTCGGCGTCCTCCCCCGTTCCGGTCCCCCGTGGGGCGCCTCGGTGACCTGCGGAACCGTCGGGATGCGCCGCCCGCGTACACCTCATGTCGATCTGTGCAGACACGTTGCCTGTGATCCACGACGTCCATAGG
Source organism: Pseudonocardia sulfidoxydans NBRC 16205 (assembly GCF_007989085.1). GTDB lineage: Bacteria > Actinomycetota > Actinomycetes > Mycobacteriales > Pseudonocardiaceae > Pseudonocardia > Pseudonocardia sulfidoxydans. Next base: position 6,205 of record NZ_BJVJ01000126.1, on the reverse strand, counting down.
CTCCGGCGGTACCCGACCGCGAGGAGTCTGCGATGGCGGTACCACCTCCCGACCGTGATGCGCTGGCGGCGGCGGCCGCGCGCTACGGACTGAATCTCCCACCCGACGACCTCGACTCGTTCCAGCCGTTCGTCCACGGGCTGCTGGCCTCGTGGGACGCCGTCGAGGAGCTCTACGACCAGAGCGCCCCCACGCCGCCCGACCGCAAGTGGCACCGGCCCGACCCCGACGAGAACCCCTTCAACGCCTGGTACGTCACGACGGAGATCACCGGTGCCGACGACGGCCCGCTCGCCGGGCGCACCGTCGCGGTCAAGGACAACACCGCCGTCGCGGGTGTCCCGATGATGAACGGCTCGATGACGGTCGAGGGCTTCGTCCCGACGCGCGACGCCACGATCGTCACCCGGCTGCTCGCGGCAGGCGCGACCATCGCCGGCAAGGCCGTCTGCGAGGACCTCTGCTTCTCCGGCGGATCGCACACCTCCCGCACCGGCCCCGTCCGCAACCCGTGGGACGAGACACGCTCGGCCGGCGGATCCTCCTCCGGCAGCGCCGCGCTGGTCGCGGGTGGCCGTGTCGACGTCGCCACCGGCGGTGACCAGGGCGGATCCGTGCGCATCCCCGCCGCGTACAGCGGGATCGTCGGTCACAAACCGACGTTCGGGCTCGTTCCGTACACCGGTGCGTTTCCGATCGAGCAGACGATCGACCACCTGGGTCCGATGACCCGCACCGTGGCCGACGCGGCGCTCGTCCTCGACGTCATCGCCGGCCCCGACGGGCTCGACCCGCGCCAGCCCGCGGGCCTCGTACCCGACGACTACTCCGGGGCGCTCGCGCAGCCGGCGGCGGGCCTGCGCGTCGGCGTCGTGACCGAGGGGTTCGGGCACGCCAACTCCGACCCCGGCGTCGACGACACCGTGCGGGCCGCGGCCGCGAGCCTGCGCGACGCGGGCCTGACCGTCGAGGACGTCTCGGTGCCCTGGCACCTGCACGGCGCCCGGATCTGGGACGTCATCGCCACCGAGGGCGCAGCCGCCCAGATGGTGGAGGGCAACGGTTACGGCATGAACTGGCACGGCGAGTACGACCCGGAGCTCGTCGCCCACTACGGGAAGCAGTGGCGCGCGAACCCCGACGAGTTCTCCGAGACCGTGAAGTTCGTGCTCCTCACCGGCGGCTACGGCCTCACCACGCAGCACGGCAGGCACTACGCGATGGCCCGCAACCTCGCGCTGCAGCTGCGCAAGGCCTACGACGAGGCGCTCGACCGCTACGACGTCCTGGTCATGCCGACGCTGCCGCTCACCGCGTCGACCATTCCCGCCGACGACGCCCCGCGCGAGGAGGTCATCCCCCGGGCGCTGGAGATGATCGCCAACACGTGCGTCACCGACGTCACCGGCCACCCGGCGACGTCCGTGCCCGCCGGCCTGTCCGACAGCATGCCCGTCGGGATGATGATCATCGGCAAGCACTTCGAGGACGCGACGCCGCTGCGCGTCGCCCACACGTTCGAGCAGGCCGTCGGCGGCTTCCCGGCACCCGCGGCCGCGATCTCCGGGAGCCAGGCATGAACGGCGTGCACGACCTCGGGGGTACCGACGGCCTCGGCCCGGTCCCCGTCGAGCAGAACGAACCGATCTGGCACGCAGAGTGGGAACGCGCCGCGTTCGCGATGTTCTCGATGCCGTTCCGCGCCGGGTTCTTCGGCGTCGACCAGTTCCGGTACGGCATCGAGCAGATGCACCCGGCGGTCTACCTGCTCTCGCCCTACTACGAACACTGGATGCACGCTGCCGAGCACTACGGCGTGGAGAAGGGCGTCCTCGACCCCGCCGACATCGAGGAGCGGACCCGGTACTACCTGGAGAACCCCGACGCGCCGTTGCCGCAGCGGTCCGATCCCGAGCTGCTGGAGTTCGTCAACGCCGTCGTCCCCGCGGGCGCCCCGGCCGGGCGTGAGTCGGACAAGAAGGCCGCGTTCGCCGTCGGCGACCGCGTCACCGTGATCGACTCCAGCCCGTACGGGCACACCCGCCGTGCCCGCTACGTCCGCGGCCGCACCGGGGAGATCGTGCTGGCCCACGGCACGTTCATCTACCCCGACAGCGCGGGCAACGGCCACGGCGACGCCCCGGAGCACGTCTACACCGTGCGGTTCACCAACGCCGAGCTGTGGGGCGACGACGTCGCCGAACCGAACGGGTCCGTCTACTTCGACGTCTGGGAGCCCTACATCGTCCCGGCCACCGCCACCGAGGGGAGCGCCGCATGACCAGCACGCCGATCCATCCGCCGTCCGTCCGCACGCAGGAGGAGATCGCCGCCCGGGTCAAGGCGCTCGAGGCCATCATGATCGAGAAGGGGATCATGACGACCGAGGCGATCGACCGGATCACCGAGATCTACGAGAAGGAGGTCGGCCCCCAGCTGGGCGCGGCGGTCGTCGCGAAGGCCTGGACCGACCCGGACTTCAAGCAACGGCTGCTGCGCGACGGCACCGCGACCTGCCGCGAGCTGGGCATCGGCGGGCTGCAGGGCGAGGACATGGTCGTCGTCGAGAACACCGACTCGGTCCACAACGTCATCGTCTGCACCTTGTGCTCCTGCTACCCGTGGCCGGTCCTGGGTCTCCCGCCCAACTGGTACAAGGGCCCGGAGTACCGGGCGCGGATCGTCCGCGAGCCCCGCAAGGTGCTGCGCGACGACTTCGGCCTCGACCTGCCCGACTCCGTCGAGGTCCGGGTGTGGGACTCGTCGTCGGAGATGCGCTACTGGGTGCTGCCGTTGCGCCCCGCCGGCACCGACGACATGTCCGAGCGGGCGCTGGCCGGCATCGTCACGCGCGACTCGATGATCGGCACCGGGGTGGTGCCTGCCCCGTGACCGGTTTCCGGCCCGACGCGACCGAGCTCGGCGACGCCCGGCGCCGCGTCGAGGCACTGGTCGCCGAGCTCCCGGCGCGGTCGGGGGACACGTCGTTCGACGAGCCGTGGGAGCTGCGGGCCTTCGCGATGGCCGTCGCGGCGTACCACAACGGGCAGTACGAGTGGTCGGAGTTCCAGCTGTCGCTGATCGAGTCGATCCGGCAGTGGGAGGCCGACGGCGGCGACGCCGCCGCGGCTCCGTGGTCGTACTACGAGCACTGGCTGACCGCCCTGGAGACGGTGCTGGCGGGCAACGGCGTCCTCTCCGACGCCGCGCTCGACGACCGCACCCGCGAGGTCCTCGCGACCCCGCGGGCGAAGAACCACCACGAGCCGCACTACGAGCCCGTCGCGGTCGACCCGGCCCGCTGAGCTCTACCCCAGCGAACGAACGGCACAGTCGCGCAACTCAGTTGCGTGACTGTGCCGTTCGTTCACAAGGGTGAGAACGTCACATCGAGATCGAGCCCTTCCGGAAGTCGCTGCGCCCCAGCCGGACGTCGACGAGCACCGGGCCGTCGGCCGCCTTCGCCTTGGCCAGGGCGGCCGGCAGCTCGGCGACGTCGTCGACGTGCAGGCCCGTCGCCCCGAATCCGGCCGCCACCAGGTCGTAGCGGGTGTGGGCGAGCACGGTGCCGACGTCGTCGCGCAACAGCTCCACCTGCTCGCGCGCGATCTGCGACCACGCCGCGTCGTTGCCGACGACCGCGACCACCGGGATCCCGTGGCGGACGAACGTGTCGAACTCCGCGAGCGAGTAGCCCACCGACCCGTCGCCATACACGATCCACAGTGGAGCGTCGGGGTGCACGGTCGCCGCGCCGAGCGCGAACCCGGCGCCGACCCCGAGCGTGCCGAACACCCCCGGGTCGAGCCAGCGCAGCGGGCCGTCGGGACGCAGCACGTACGACGCCGTCGCGACGATGTCGCCGCCGTCGCCCACGACGATCGCGCCCGGCGGCAGCGCGGCCGCCACCTCCTGACACATCCGCACCGGGTTCACGCCGTCCTCGGCGGGGGCCTCGGCCTGGGTGGCGATGTCGGCCTCGCGGGCCTCGTCGCGGCTGCGGACGACGTCGCACCACTCCGGCCAGCGCGCCGGCGCGGCATCGGCGTCCCTGGTGGGCAGTGCCGCGGCGATGCCGGCGAGGGCCAGTGCCGCGTCGCCGAGGATCGCGACGTCGGGACGGCGGTTGCGGCGCAGGTCGGCGCTGCTGCGGTTGGCCGACACCAGCGTCGCGCCGCGGCGGACGTGGTTGCCGTAGTCGAGCCGGAAGTCGGCCGGCACCCCGGCGAGGACGACGAGGTCGGCGACCTTGAGGCTGTCACGACGTTTGTGCCTGGCCTGCAACGGATGGTCGGCGCCGAGCAGTCCGCGCGCGGTGCCCGACAGGTAGACCGGTGCACCGATGCGCTCCAGCGCCGGCACGAGCCGCTCCGCCGCGCCCGGCGCCACCATGGCCTGGCTGCCGACGAGGATCACCGGCCGCTTCGCCCTGCCCAGCGCGGTCGCGGCGGCGTTGACCCGGTCGGGTGCGGGGATGGGCGCGGGGACGTCGACCAGCGGTCCAGGGGGGTTGCGCCCCGCCCCCCGGAACATCCGCGCGACACGGGCCTTCAGGTAGGTCTGCACGGCGCGCTCCCCCAGCGAGCGCCCCGACCGCGCGGCGCCGTACCACTGGCGGACGACGACCTCGTCGTAGAGCAGGTCGATGGGCAGTTCCACGAACACCGGTCCCGGCACCCCGGACGCCGCGATGCGGAACGCCTCCTCGACGGCCGGGCCGATCTCGCGGACCCGGCGCACCGCGTACGACCACTTGACGTGGGGGCGGATCAGCGCCGTCTGGTCGATGTCCTGCAACGCGCCGCGGCCCTGCAGCACCGTCGGCGCCGCGCCCCCGAGCAGCACGACCGGCGACTGGGCGAGCTGCGCGTTCTTCACCGCGGTCACCGTGTTGGTCAGTCCCGGCCCCGCCGTGACCGCCGCGACCCCGGGCCGGCCCGTCAGCCGGGCGACCGCGTCGGCCGCGAAGACCGCCGTCGCCTCGTGCCGCGTGTCGACGATCCGGATGCCGCGCGCCTTGGCCCCCACCAGGATCGGTGAGATGTGCCCGCCGCAGAGGGTGAACAGGGCGTGCACGCCCTGCGCGCCGAGTACCTCGGCGACCTGATCGCCTCCGTGCACCGTCCGCTCCCCTCGCCCGCGAGTACCCCCTCGTCAGCCTACGAGCGTCGGGCGGTGCTGCCGAGCCCGTTCGGACGCCGGTTCGTCCCATTCGAGACGCCCGCCGAGTTCGACCTCGGACTGGTTCGATCATGGTCCGGACCAGTCCTGCGTCGAACTCGACGTTCCTGCGGGCGCAGCACGCGGGGGTCAGCCGGCGGTGGCGATGGCGGCCGCGCGGCCGGTCTGGCGACCGCTGAACACGCAGCCGCCGAGGAACGTCCCCTCCAGCGACCGGTACCCGTGCATCCCGCCACCGCCGAACCCGGCGACCTCACCCGCCGCGTACAGCCCCGGCACGGGCGCGCCGTCGGCGCCCAGGACACGGCCGGACAGGTCGGTCTGCAGCCCGCCGAGGGTCTTGCGGGTGAGGATGTTGAGCCGCACCGCGATCAACGGGCCGTGCTTCGGGTCGAGGATCCGGTGCGGCGACGCGACCCGCACCAGCCTGTCGCCGCGGTAGCGCCGCGCGCCCCGCAGCGCGACGACCTGCAGGTCCTTGGCGAACGGGTTGTCGATCTCACGGTCGCGGGCGACGATCTGGCGCTCCAGCTCGGCGAGCGACACCAGCTTCTCCCCGGTCAGCCGGTTCATCCCGGCGACGAGCTGGGGCAACGTGTCGGCGACGACGAAGTCCTCACCGTGCTCCATGAACGCCGCCACCGGGCCCGGGGCGCCGGGACGGATCCGGCCCAGCGTCGCGCGGACGTCCTTGCCCGTCAGGTCGGGGTTCTGCTCCGACCCCGAGAGCGCGAACTCCTTCTCGACGATCGACTGCGTCAGCACGAACCAGGAGTGGTCGTACCCGGTGTCGGTGATGGCCTTCAACGTCGCGAGGGTGTCGAAGCCGGGGAACGCGGGCGCCGGGAAACGGCGGCCGCGCGCGTCGAACCACATCGACGACGGTCCGGGCAGGATGCGGATACCGTGCAGGTCCCAGATCGGGTCCCAGTTGCGCAGGCCCTCGGTGTAGTGCCACATGCGGTCCCGGTTGACGACGCGTCCGCCCGCGGCCTCGGTGATGCCCAGCATCCGGCCGTCGACG
>NZ_BJVJ01000125.1 GCF_007989085.1 Pseudonocardia sulfidoxydans NBRC 16205 | reverse complement strand
TAAGGACTTTGACCGAACTCGGGTCAACCACCGCCTCACAAGCACCGACGGTGAATCCAGGTTGAGCCTTCCACCGGGCCGCCCTGGCAACGACTCTGGCAACGCGCCGCCGCGGGCGAGCGGATCTCGCTCGACGGGAGCCGGACTGGCTCGACACGGAACCCGGCTGCAGGACCGCTCAGCTCAGCTCGTCTTGGACGGTGGCCAGTGAGCGCGGGCTGCTAGCGGCCAGCTTGGTGTGGGCGGGGGAGCCGCTCGGACGCTGCCTCGGCGCCGCAAGGCGCGGCCTGCCGGGAGTCGCGTCCAGCGCCTCTCTCACAAGCTGCGTGGGGGAGTAGTCCAGAGGCCGGGGTCGGTGTGGCCGTGCATCTCAGCGAGGATGACCTCGTCGAACGGATTCGCGGTGCCCCACTGGTCGGTCTCCTCGGGGCTCGCCGAGTAGACCTTTGGGGTCCAGCCGTGCTCAAGGTCGATCTGCTGCAAGGCGGTCGTGTATTCCATGACGTACCCCGTGCCCGGGTCCTGGAAGTAGGAGAATGTGTTGTCGCCCGCGCCGTGGCGGCCAGGGCCCCACAGCGGCCGGTGGCCCTGACGCATCATCGCCCCGGTAGCCCGCATGAATTCGTCCAGCCCCCGTACTTCGAACGAGACGTGGTTGAGCGACGTTTGTCGGGAGCTGGTGAAGGCCACGATGTGGTGCTGGCGTCCGGTGCGCAGGAAGCAGAAGAAGTCCTCCACCCAATCCGAGACCTGGAAGCCCAGCGCGCTTTCGTAGAACCGGCGGGTGCGATCGAGGTCGCGGGTGTTGAACACGACGTGGCTGATCGTACGGGGCCGGCGCTCGCCGGCTTCGACCTCGCGGAAGGTGCGCAGGTCGAGGTCCGCGGAGACCTCCACGACGCGACCATCGCAGTCGAAGAAGGTGAAACCGAACCCGCCGCCGCGTTCCTGTCGCGGCTTCGGCTCACCGAGGAGCGTGGCGTCGGGGTGGTCGGCGACCCGCTCTGCGTAGCCTTCTACCTCGGCCGCGGTGTCCACGGCGAGGCTGAACAGGTCCACGCGCGGCACGTTGGCTTGGCGCAGCCGCAGGGTGTAGCTCTCCGCGCAGCCGGCACCCAGGTAGAGCGCTCCGGCATCGTGGGTGAGCTCCTCCAGGCCCCAGCAGCGGGAGTAGAACTCCCGTGCTTGGTTGAGGTCCGCGACGGCCAGGTCGACGCTGCGCACGTGGGTGATGGGCATTGGGTGTTGCTCCTCGACGCTGGGAACACGGCATGGGTCCTGGTCGACGACGCTAGCTTTAGCCTGGCGCAGAGAGGAAGGAAATCGAATCTCCTTCCTCATCGTCGAAAGAACCCAACCTGTCGAACCCTCAGCCCGTCGGGCTCCACTTCCCGGCGTAGTCGCGGCCGATCTCCGTGGCCGCTCGCTGCAGCGCGGTGAGGACGAGCGGCAGCCGGACGTCGGGCAGCCGGACGGTGGGCGCTGCCAGAGACAACGCGGCGAGGCATTCGCCGTCGGGCTCGCGCACAGGCACAGCGATGGCCCGGACCGAGTCGTCGACGTCGCTGAGGTTGACCGCGTAGCCGTTGCTGCGCACTTGGGTGAGCTCGATCCGCATGTCACTGCCCCAGCCCGCCGAGACCGGGTCGCCGATCGCGGCGAGCAGCACCTTTCCGCCGGCCGTCGCCCGAGCTGGGAGCCGGGAGCCCTCCCGTTGGGCGACGCGTAGTTGGTGGCGGTCCTCGGCGGAGAGCAGGAAATAGACGTCGGCTCCGACCAGGATCTGCAGGTTAATCGTCTCGTTGAGCTCGCGGCACAGGGTCTGCAGGTACGGCCGGGCAAATCGCCTGAGCGTCTGCTCGTAGCTCACCGCTCGTCCCAGTCGCAGCGCCGCGGGGCCGACGAGATACCGGCGTGAGTTCGGCGACTGTCGTAGGAACCCTTCCTCGACGAGGGTGGCCATCAGCCGGTGAGCAGTGGAGACGGCGACACCGAGTGACCGCGCCACGTCCACAACACGCAACTCGACGCCGTCGCTGAGCAAGTTGAGCACTGAGAGGGCGTTGCGTACCGACGTCAGACCTGCCTTGTCGGTGCTGGGGGAACGGGGCACCGTCCGAGCGTGACACGCGGCTAGATTTTCCGCCACAACGAAGTTCGACCACGTTCCTTCGCTATAGGGAGTTGTCGGCCTACCGTCCGAGAGGCTCGCCGAACGCCGACGACGAAGGAGCCGACGGAGTGTGAAGACGATCGAGGCTCGACCGACGACACGCGCGGTGCGGCTGCGCCGGTGGCCGGCCGGTACCGGTGACTCGCTGCTGCGGGAGCGCCCGGAGTCACTCGCGGACTATCGGGCGAGCTGGCGGCCCGACATCGGGTTCCCGGCGTTGGAGCAGCTGGCAGACCTCTGTGACCGCGTCGGACTGCGTGGGCGGGGTGGCGCCGGCTTCCCGCTAGCGACAAAGTTGCGTGCGGTGGGGATGAGGGCTCGTGCTGCCGGGGTGGCCCCGGTAGTGGTCGCGAACGGCGACGAGGGGGAGCCCGCGAGTGCGAAGGACCGCTATCTGCTGCGTTACCGCCCTCATCTGGTGCTCGACGGGCTCACGATCGCGGCGCACGCCCTGGAAGCGCAGCGCGCGGTCGTCTACCTCGCCGACGACGAGCTCGCGGCCGCCGTCCGCGGCCGCCTCGGTGGGCTCGACGGCCCCGTCCCCAACGTGGTCCTCGCGCCGGGGCGCTATGTGGCGGGGGAGGAGACCGCAGCGGTCCGCATGATCAGCGAGGGGGTGCCGAAGCCGACCGCGAAACCGCCGCGACCCCACGAACGCGGCGTTGACGGTCGGCCGACCCTGGTGGCCAACGTCGAGACGCTGGCGCATCTGGCCCGCGCGGTCCGGCTCGGCCCGGACGTGATCGCGGCCGCCGGGACGACCGACGAGCCGGGCGTCACGTTGCTGACCGTGGTGCCCGACGTGGGCGAGGCGTGCCTCGTCGAGGTGCCGTTCGGGGTGCGGCTGTCGGAACTCCTGCGCTTCCTCGGCGTCGGTACCGAGCCCGCCCCTGCCGCAGTGCTGACCGGCGGCTTCTTCGGCGGCTTCCTGCCCAGGTCACGGTGGGACGTCCCGATCGGCCACACGAGCATGCGGGCCGCGGACGCGGCGCTGGGCTGCGGCAGCATCCTGGTGATCCGTGACGGCTGCCCGGTCGATGTGGCGCACGAGTTGCTCGATTACTTCGCCGAGGAGAACGCACGACAGTGCGGGGTCTGTATCAACGGCACCCGTGCCATGGCCGACGCCCTCGGCCGTGTCGCCGCGCACCAGGCCGAGGTCGAGGATCCCGACCGGTTGCGGCGCTGGAGCGAAACCCTGCCGGGCCGTGGCGACTGTGCGCTGCTCGACGCGGCCTGCCGGATCGTCTCAACGTTGTTCGCGCACACCGACGGTGCCCTGCAGCGCCATCTGGACCAGCCGTGCGCCACATGCGCGCGCGGCCACGAACGCAGGCCCCGCACGCGGTTCGCGGTAGGGCTGGCCCGACCGAGCGAGGGAGAACGGTGAGGATCCAGGTTGAAGGGGCTCGCTGCCAGGCCTACGGGCTTTGCGTCGAGCACGCGCCAGCAGCCTTTCAGCTCGACGACTGGGGCTACGCGACGGCGGCCGACGACGGTCTAGTGACAGCTCCCGACGTACCGGGCGTGGAGAAGGCCATCGCTGAATGCCCGGCGCAGGCGATCCGCCGCATCGACAGCGACTGACCACCCGACGAGGAGAACAACACGATATGCCGAAGTTCGCGAAGGGTGAGGCTCGCGCCTGGGCCCTGGAGAACCTGCGAGGTGTCACCGGCTGTGTCATGCCGTCGTTCACCCCGGATCTCGCCGCGCTCAACGAGGAGGCGATTCGACACGACGTCCGCCGGGAGATCGAGCTCGGGTTCAACGGTTTCCTCATCGTCAGCGAGTGCGGCACCAGCGCGGACGAGCTGCGTCGCTTCGTGCGGATCTGCGTCGAGGAGGCCGGCGACGGGAGCGTGACGGTGATGCAGGCGTCCGCATCGACGCTGGCGGAGAACGTCGAGCTTGTCCAGTTCGCCGAGCAGGCCGGCGTCGACCTCGTCCTGCCGTCCTATCCCCTCGGCTTCTACCCGCAGCGAGCCGACGAGGTAATCGGCTACACCCGTGCACTGGCCGAGGCCTCGAGCCTGGGTCTGGTGGTCTTCGCGATGAACCTGTGGAACTTCACGCGGTTGCATCCGTCGGGCTTCGCCCCCGCCTGGCTCGAGGAGGTGGTCGACACCGTGCCGCAGGTGGTCGCGATCAAGAACGAGATCGGCGATCCCGGGGTGGCCGGACTGGCCGACGTCTTCCGTCGGTTCACCGGACGCGTGCTCGTGTCCGACCCGTTGGAAATGAACGCTCCAGCATGGGTGCAGACCTTCGGCATGCCCTGGATGGGCACGTCCAACTACGAGTACCTCGGTGCGAAGGTGCCCGAATACTTCGATCTGTTGCAGGAACCGGCCGGATATGAGAAGGCGATGGAGATCTACTGGCAGCTCCATCCGGCGCGCACGGCGAGCGGCACCCTGATGAAGGAGTCGAACGCCGGTACCTCGCTGGTCCACCGGTTGCTCTGGAAGTACCAGGGCTGGCTGCAGGGCTTCAACGGGGGGCCGGTCCGCTCGCCCCACATGCGTCTACACGACCGGCAGATGCAGCTGCTGCGCAAGGCCGCCACCGACAGCGGACTGTCCGTGACCGACGACGAGGACGCTGCGTTCTTTGCGGGGCGGGTGCCCGCGTGATCGTCAATGAGCAGCAGCAGCCGATCAAGGTCGAGTCCGCCGACATCGCCCGCCACGTGGGGCTGGACGTGGCGGCCAGGGCGGCGGAGCAGGCCGCCCTGGCGCAGGCCTGCGGTGAGAGCCGCGCGGAGCGGGTGATGTTGGCCTACGCGGGGGGTTGGCTGCGGCTGATGGCCGCCGCGGTGCCCACGGCCGGGGTCGTGGGCTACAAGCAGTTCCATCTCGCGGACGGAAACAAGGTGCGCTACACCGTGCACCTGTTCGACCTCGCGACGGGTAGCCCGATCGGCATCGTCGACGCCGCGCTGATTACCACCCTGCGCACGGCTGCCACCGCGGCCTTCGCCGCGCGGACCTTCTTTGGTGCCGGAGCCGGGCCACTGACCCTGGCCGTGGTGGGTTCCGGCGCGGAGGCCGAGGCCGGCGTGCTGGCCCTCGGTCACCTACAGGAGCTGAAGTCGGTGCGGGTATTCAGCCGCAGCGTCGAGAACCGATCACGGCTCGCTGCCCGGCTGGGCCACGACGGGCTCGAGGCCAGCGCGGCCGACAGCGTGCACGAGGCGCTGGCCGGTGCCGACCTCGTCTATGTCGCCACTAACTCGGGCGGGCAGGTGGTGCTGTGCCACGAGGACATCGCGCACCTGCCGTTCGTTGCGTCGATCGGCTCCACGCTGCCCGCGCAGCGCGAGCTTGACAGCGAGGTCTTTCTGCGCGCCGGTCGCATCGTGCTCGACACCTTCGACGCGCTGAAAGAGTCCGGTGATCTCATCGCGGCCCGCGAGCGCGGCTTCCGCGGGGACGGCGTGCGGCTGTTGGGCGACATGGAGCCGGGCGCCCCGGACATCGCCGCGCCGACTGTCTTCAAGTCCATCGGGTCACCGGAGCAGGACGTCCTGCTCGCCCACGCGATCATCCAGCGGGCGGCCGCCGACGGGTTCGGCACCCGGATCGCGCCGCTGCAGTCAGTGAAGGTCAACCTGTGACCGCCCTCGGAGCGGCCGCCGTGGCCACGCACGTGCCCTACATCGCTGGGCGCTGGGTCGACGGGATTGCCGGTGAGGTCGCCGTCGTCGACCCGGCCACCGGGGAGCCGCTGGCCACCGTGCGGCTCAGCGACACGGCGCAATGTCTGGGGGCGGTCGACGCGGCCGCGGCGCAGCTCGACGCCTGGTCTGCGACGGCGCCGGCGCGGCGCGGGGAAATCCTCCGGCGCGCCTACGAGCTCATGGTCGAACGGGCCGAGGAACTGGCGGTCCTCATCGTCCGCGAGAACGGCAAGACGATCCACGACGCCCGCGGCGAGGTCGCGTATGCAGCGGAGTTCTTCCGCTGGTTCGCCCACGGTGCAGACCGCGTCCGCGGTGACATGCGCCGCTCGCCCGGTGGCACGAACTGGATCATGGTCAGCCATCAGCCGGTAGGTGTGGCGCTGCTCATCACGCCGTGGAACTTTCCCGCGGCGATGGTGACGCGCAAGCTCGCTCCCGCCTTGGCGGCCGGGTGCACCGTCGTGGTCAAGCCGAGCCTGGAGACTCCGCTGACGACGTTCGCTCTGGTCGAGATCCTCGCCGAGGCGGGTGTCCCGCCGGGGGTGGTCAACGTGGTCACTCCCGATCCGCCGGGGGAGGCCGTCGCTGCCATGCTCGCCGACCGTCGGGTCAGGGCACTGTCGTTCACCGGGTCGACGGAGGTGGGCCGTGTCCTGCTGCGGGCCGCTGCCGACAACGTGATCCGGTCTTCGCTCGAGCTCGGCGGAAATGCACCCTTCCTGGTCCTCGACGACGCCGACCTCGGCGAGGCGGTTGCGGGCCTACTCGTTGCCAAACTGCGCAACGGCGGTGCAGCCTGCACGGCTGCGAACCGGGTGCTGCTGCAGGCGGGGATCGCCGACGAGTTCACCGCACTGTTCACCGAGCAGTTGCTCCGCACGACCGTCGGCAACGGGCTGGACGAGAGCACCCGGCTGGGCCCGATGGTGTCGGCCGTGGAACTTGACCGGGTGACGGGTTATGTCCGCGCCGCGGCGGACGAGGGCGCGCGCGTCGTGGTGGGCTCCGCTGGGCCGGGCGGAGCGGGTCACTTCCACCCGGCCACGCTGCTGACCGGGCTGGACCCCGACTCGGCCCTGCTGCGGCGGGAAATCTTCGGTCCCGTCGCGCCGGTGCTCACCTTCGTCACGGTCGACGACGGGGTACGGCTGGCCAACGCGACCGACGCAGGACTGGTCGGCTACGTCTACAGCGGCAGCCTCGAGCGGGCGCTGGGTGTGGCGCGGCGACTGGAGAGCGGGATGGTGGGTGTCAATCGCGGAGTCGTCTCGGATCCGGGAGCCCCCTTCGGGGGTGTCAAGCACAGCGGGCTGGGCCGGGAGGGATCCGAGGAGGGCATTCACGAGTTTCTCGAGACCAAGTACGTCGCCGTTCCTTACCACTGACCCACAGCCGCGAGAACCGGTGCGAGGTTGTCGTCTGTAGAAGGGCCGCATCGTGACGAGTACGGATATCCGCGACAGTCTTCCGCGCTCATACTCCTCCGACGAAGCGATCTACCGTCGAGATATGCACGAGGTGATCGGCAGGAGGTGGACCGTCGTGGGCCACGAGTCGCCCCGGGCCTGGCCGCCACCCGGCTGTTCGACGACACGGCCCAGGCGCTCGCCGACGTTGCGACCGACGGCCGCGCGCTGCCTCGAGCGACCGCCTCACGAGCCTGCCGCTCGAGGTGATCCCCCGTTCCCGACCACAGTCCTTTCGCGAAGCGAGCTCGCTCGTTATCGATATGTTTCTTCGGGTGCAGGCGGGAGACTGTTGTTCCAATATCTTAACTGCACCACCGTAGATTAGAAGCAGCTGGAATCTTGTTCGTGGTGATGTCAGCCCTGCGTTAGGGTGGTGGGGCATCGACAATGCGCCGCCGAGTTCCGTAGAGGCCGCGCCCGGCCTCGTCGAGTAAAGGAGTTGCCGATGACAGTCGCAGGCGAGCGCCCGCTGACGACGCTGGGACGCCGCGCTTTCTGGGACCGGGACGTATACCGTGCCGAGCTGACCCGAGTCTTCCGCACGACCTGGCTCTTCGTCGGTTTGGAAAGCGAGATCCCGACGCCGGGAGACTACGTCACGCGGCCCATGGCAGAGGACCGGGTCATCGTCGTGCGGGACGAGGAGGGGGTTGTCCGGGTGTTGCTGAACACCTGCCGGCATCGGGGCGCCCAGCTCTGTAGCGCGGATGCGGGCAACACCTCCCACTTCCGCTGCAGCTACCACGGGTGGACGTACAACAATGCTGGTGATCTGCGGGGGGTACCCGAGATGCGGGAGGTGTACGGCAAGGACTTCGACCGCGGGGAGCACGGGCTACTCGGCCCGCCGAAGGTCGACACCTTCCACGGCTTGATCTTTGCGAGCTGGAACCCGGAGGCGCCGCCGCTGGTCGACTACCTTGGCGACGCCGCGTGGTACCTCGAGGCCATCTTCGGGCGCGCTGATCAGAACCTAGAAATCATGGGACCGCCCTCGCGGAACATGGTAGGCACGAACTGGAAAGTGGGGGCTGAAAACTACGTCGGCGACGGATACCACCTATCGACGACCCATCAGATCCCCATTCGAATGGGGGTTTTCGGCGATCCGCGGGCTATGGACGATATCGAGAACCGCCGCGCCGACCCGTTCCACTGCGTCGTAGCCGGAAACGGCCATGGTGTCCGAGTCCAGCAGATTCCCATGGAGTACCCGCGCCCGACGTTCGTCGGCTATCCCGAGCAGCTATGGCCCGAGTTCGAACGCAACCTCGACACCGACCAGCGTGATCTGATGACCGGCCTTGCAGTCATGCACGGCAACATCTTCCCGAACTTCTCCTTCATCGAGGTGCTACAGATGCCCTGGGGCGGGGCGGCGGCCGCGCCGACCGCGTACACCCACATCCGGCTGTGGTCGCCGCTGGACGTCGACCGAACAGAGATGCTTGCCTGGGGTCTCGTCCCGCCCGGGTCGCCGCCGGAGTACCGGGCGGCGGCGCGTAAGGCCCTCATCCGCACCAACCACGTCAGTGGCTCCTTCGACGTCGACGACCTGCAGAACTGGACGAGCATGGCGGAGGCAAACGCCGGCGTGACGGCTCAGACCGACGTTTTCAACTACGCCGGTGGCGCCGACCTCGAACCGGCGAGTTACCGCGGCTGGCCCGGCCGCGTCTATGGCGTCGACCACTCCGAGGTCAACCAGCGACACATGTACGAGACGTGGGCGGAGCTTATGGACTGGGACCCGTCGCTAGGGCGGGTCCGCGACGCCACGGAAGGAGAGTGATCAGTCGTGGCCACCATCGAGCCCTCGGCGAAGCTAGCGCCGCTCGCCGACCACCAGACTCACAGCGACGTCGAGCGATTCCTCGTCCTCGAGGCAGAGTTGCTCGACAACCTCCGCCTGCAGGAATGGTCCGAGCTGCTGACTGACGACTTCACCTACGAGGTCCCCGTCGGCGTCACCTGGGACAACCCTGACCGCATCCCATACTCCTCCGACTTCTTCTTCGTCGAGGAGGATCGACACTCACTAGACCTGTGGCTCGACCGAATGTCACCAGACAACCGGGAGTACGCGTGGGGGGAGAACCCGTCACAGCGGCTGCGGCACTTCATCACCAACGTGCGGGCACGATGGAAGGAGAACGGGGCGGAGCTCGACGTCCGCAGCAACCTGCTGTTCTCGTTCACGAGGCTGACCAATCCATCGGTACTTGTCACCGGCGAACGCAACGATCTGCTCCGCCGGAACGAGACGGGCAGCTGGAAGCTCGCGAGACGGGTGGTCTACCTCGACCAGACGGTCCAAGACCTTCAGCACATGCATTTGATCTTCTAGGGTACGGAGATGGAAGAGCGGCTCAAGGACGACCTCGACGTTGTGGCGGAGTACAGCATCGTTAACGAGTTCGCCGCCGTGCGAGTCCGCAAGGTGCGCAGTCGCGCCGGAGAGCGGCTGGAACTGCACTCGCCACGCCACGACAAGACCGTCCGGCTCGATGCGACGGTACTGGAGGCGCTGGCGCGCCAGCCGGCAGAAGTCCTGTCCCAGTTCATCGACGCCGATGAGTGAGGTGACGCGTTGGTGACCGAGAGGTCCGACCCGCAGCGCAGCGCTGTCGTGACCGGCGGGTCGTCAGGGATCGGTCGCGCAGTCGTGGACCGATTCGCCGCCGTGGGGTACACCGTCGTGGTACTCGACCGCGAGCGGCCGGCGTCGATGCCCGCCGGGAGCGAGGTGGTCGTCGGCGACGTCACCACGGCCGCCGCCAACGAGGAGGCCGTGTCCCGGGCCGTCGACCGGACCGGCGGTCTCGACGTTTTCGTGGGCAACGCCGGCATTCACGACGGCGGCTCGCGACTGCTTGATCAGCCGGGCGAGGAACTGGCCGCGCTGGTGCGGCGACTCCTGGAAGTCGACGTCCTCGGCTACCTCCTCGGTGCCCGCGCAGCAGCCGAGCCGCTCGCCGAGCGCGCCGGCTGCATGATCTTCACTTTGTCGGATGCGTCGTTCGTCGTTTCCGGCAACGGCGCCGGGGTCGCATACTGCACCGCTAA
>NZ_BJVJ01000124.1 GCF_007989085.1 Pseudonocardia sulfidoxydans NBRC 16205 | reverse complement strand
CACGACACCCTGGCCGACCCGAAGGCCCCGTGGAAGGCCGCTACCGGCACGTGATCATCCTTGATTGCGGAGGCACTGCTGCTCACGCGCCAAACCAAAGACTCACGCTGCCGGTGGGCAAAAAGGTGGGGAGCGGCCCAGTGGGCGGCTCCCCTATCTAAGATCTCGCGCCAAGCGCTGCAGCTAGGTTAGCACACGTGAGCGCTGACCCACCGCTGTCGAGCAGGCTGCTCAACGCCGACCCGGTCGGACGTCACGTCATCGCTCGACTACTCGACTTCTTCGCCGACACCACCCCCTGGCCTCGCCGGCTCTGGGACCTCAGCAGCATCCTCGCATTGCGGGAGATCGCCCAGGCGGGTGACTGGGTACGTGACCGCGTCCTCTCAGCGGGTGCCCTCGGCTGGTACCGGCACGCGCTCGAGCGGCAGCTCGGACCCGACCGCGGCCTGGGCAACAGCGCCCTGCGCCGGGAACTGACCGCTCTGCTGCGCTCGGAGCTGGCGCCCGACAGCCGGGAACGCCGCCGCCTCGTCCAACTGCTACCCATGATCACCAGCGGCTACCTCGGCCGCTGGGCTCTCGCGGTCGACTCGCCCCAGCCACCCTCGCCGGAGCGGCTCGCCCGGGCGATCGCCACCCACCTCCTCGACAGCGGGCACAGCAATGGCAGCCTGCACAGATGGGCCCACGCGCTGAGCACGAACCCCGACGCAACCATCGGTGATCTACTCGCCGAAGCGACGACACTGGCTGAACGCGCTGACCAGGAGTTCGAGGTCCTCGTCCCGTTCATCTCCGTACCCGACCCCGGCCGCCTTGCCGCGCACCTTCCTGAGTGGCAGTCCCCCGCCGAGACTTCGGCATGGCTCGCGCAACACGGCGTAGCCGAACCGCCCCGGCACAACGGCGCCTTCGTCTACACCTTCCACGCGAAGGATCCGGCGGCCGCCGGACGGGCCGCGGCCGCCAACGTCCAGCGGCTAGAAGCTCGCCGCACCTACGCGCGAGGAGCACCGCGACCGCTCGTCCCCGTCGGGCGGATCTGGGTGGCCGGCCACCCCCGACCGCTTCCCCTCGCCCCAGCGAGCCGCGGCGCCAACATCCTGTCCCTCGAGAGCGAGGGCACCATGTACGTCACCGACGCCGGTGAACGCATCGACGAGGCACTCGAGCTCGCCGCCCCGCTCAACGACGGCTCAGTCGCCACCGCAGCCACCGGAGCGTGGGCCGCGATCGAGTCGCTCCTGACCCACCCCGGCGACCAGGCCGACATCGAAGAAGGCAAGGTCGTCGCCGCCGACCGCCTTGCAGCCATCGTGACCTGCTCCTGGCCCCGAGCGGAATTCACCGCCCTGTCCTACCGACACCGCCCCGGCACCCCCGACGAACTCGCGCGCGCCCTGGCTGCCAGCACGCGCAACCTCGACAGGAGCCGCGCACTCGCCCAGAACCTCCGCGGAGAAGACACGCTCACGCTGGCGAGACCGACCGACGTCGCAGCCGCACAACGCATGCGAGCCGTCCTCGCTTCACCACGCGCGCAGCTCGGTGATGTCCGTTCCACCCTCTGCGGTGTCTTCCGCCGGCTCTACCGCCAACGCAACATCGTCGTGCACGGAGGCAGCACCTCGGCCATCGCCCTTGACGCCACCGTCCGCACCATCGCCCCCCTCGTCGGCGCCGGCTTCGACCGCCTCGTCCACGCCCAGATCACCAACCGGGTCCAGCCCCTGGAACTCGCGGCACGAGCGGAGAACTCCCTGATTCTCGTCGACGACCCACTTGTCGAGCAGCAGCTCATCACCCGATCGCCGGATCTCCACCCCGGCGCGGGTCGAGCTGGCCGTCGTCCCCAGGGCGGCCCCGGCGGCGGCACCGCCGGCGCAGGGCGCTGCCCCGGCGTACCGGGCGACGTTGGTCCGCGCCTCGACCAGGATCCGGTAGGCGGCCACCTCAACGGCGGCCGGGAGCTCGCCGACGCCGTCACCGGTCACTGGGACCGCAAGCGTCCCGTCGCCGGCGAGCCTTTGGCCGTGCCGTCATGGAGCGGCATGATCAGACATCAAGCCTGTGCCGTTCGATGTAGTCCCAGTCCAGCTCCCAGCCCAGGCCCGGCCCGTCGGGGAGGGTGAGGGCTCCGTCAACGATCGGCGGACGGTTAACGACGAGCGACCACCAGAATGGGTCCCGGTCGGGGTGGAAGCACTCAGAGAAGGTCCCGTGCGGCACGCTGCCGATCAGGTGCAGGCTTACCTGGGGTTCCTCGTGGTGACCCATCGCCACGTCGTAGGCGGCCGCGATCGCCGCCGTGCGGCGCCAGGCGGTGGGTCCACCGGACCAGGAGGCGTCGAAGTTACATACGTCGACGGCTCCCGCCTCCATCAGATCGCGGCATCCGCTCGGGGTGAGCTCGCTCTGCCCGGCTGCGACCGGGATGCCTCCGATCGCGCGGACGTCGTGGAGGGCGCGCCGGTCGTTGTGCCAGCGGACCGGCTCCTCGAACCAGCGGACGCCGTACGGCCGGACGAGTTCACAGAGCCGGACCGCCTCTGCGACGGTATAGCCCTGGTTGGCGTCGATGCACAGGACGAAGTCCGGTCCAGCGGCCTGGCGGGCCTGTGCGACCCGATCGGCGTCCTCCTCAGGACTGCGCCCGCCCACCTTGAACTTCACCCCGGCAAGACCCAGCTCCTCCCGGTAGTAGCCGATCTCCTCGGAGATCGGGCCGAGCGGCTCACCGTAGTAGCCGCCGATCGCGATCATCGGCACCCGGTCGCGGGCACCGCCCCACAGCCGCCAGAGCGGCTGGCCGAGCGCCTTACCGACGGCGTCCCACACCGCGGTGTCGACCGCCGCGAGCGCCACCAGCCCGATCCGGCGGTCCCGCAGGATGTCGAACGTCACGGGGTACACCGCCGCCCAGCACTTCTCAGTCGCCATTGCGTCCATGCCGATGAGGACAGGGCTCACCTCCTTGCGCAGGACGTCGACGATCTCGGCCGCGCTCGCATCCTCGTCCCCCACATAGGCCTCACCCACGATGCCCTCGCTGGTGCGTAGACGCACGACGACAGTCGTGCGGTGCGTCATGCGGTAGTAGCTGCCGCGGAACTCGCGAGACAACGGGGCCCGGACGGGGACCACTTCCACGTCCGTGATGGTCAGGGGCCTCAGGCCCAATGGAACCTCCGGGATCGGGTCACCGCGATGAGATCGTCGGCGTGTCAGGAGCAGCGCGTCGCTGCGTCAGCCGAGCACGAACGGGTCTCGTCGGGTACCTGCGAGGTCGACCCAGATCGCCTTGGTCTCGGCGTACTCCCGCACAGCGTCGACTCCGCTCTCCCGGCCCCACCCGCTGAAGCCGCTGCCGCCGAACGGGACGTCCGGAGCGACCTTCCGGTACGTGTTGATCCAGACGTTGCCGGCACGCAGGCGGTGTGCGATGCGGTGCGCCCGGCGCACGTCGGAGGTCCACAGCCCGGCAGCGAGGCCGAAGCGGGTCGCGTTGGCGATCCGCACGGCGTCGTCCTCGGTGGTGAACCGCAGGACCGCCAGCACCGGGCCGAAGATCTCCTCCTGGGCGAGCTCCATGTCCCACTGGACGTCGGTCACGATCGTGGGCCGGTAGAACAGCTCGCCGCGGGCCGGGTCGGTCGACCCGCCCGCGGCCACGCGACCCCCGTCGGTGGTTGCCCGGGTGACGAACCCGCTCACGACGTCGAGCTGTGCCCGGTTGGCGAGCGGGCCCATCTCGGTGCCGGGGTCGAGCGGGTCGCCCAGCACGATGGCGCCCGCCCGCTTGGCCAGCCGGTCCACGAAGTCGTCGTGGATGTCGTCGTGGACGAGCAGCCGCGACCCGGCCACACAGGTCTGGCCGGATGCCGCGAAGATGCCCGAGATCACTCCGTCGACGGCGGCGTCGAGGTCGGCGTCGGGGAACACGAGCTGGGCGGACTTGCCCCCGAGCTCGAGGGTCGTGCGCGCCAGATGACCGGCGGCGCCCTGCGCGACCTTGATCCCGACCGACGGCGAGCCGGTGAACGCGATGTGCCGCACACCGGGGTGGGCCACCAGCGCGGCGCCGAGCTCGGGACCGCACCCGGTGACGACGTTGATCACACCTGGCGGCAGGCCCGCCTCCTCCGCCCGCTTCGCCAGCTCCAACGCGGTGACCGGGGTGTACTCGGAGGGCTTGACCACCAGCGTGCAGCCGGCGGCCAGGAGCGGGGCGAGCTTCCACATGAGCAGCGAGAGCGGGGAGTTCCAGGGCACGATGGCACCCACGACGCCCACCGGCTCGTGCCGGGTGTAGATCAGGAAGTCGGGGTTCTGGCCGGGGATGACGTCGCCCTGGAGCTTGTCGGCGATCCCCGCGAAGTACCGCAGCCACTCGGGGAGGGCCTTCGTCTGGACCGAGGTCTCGCGCAGCAGCTTCCCGTTGTCGGTGCTCTCCAACCGGGCCAGCTCGGCCGCGTCCCGTTCGAGGACGTCGGCGAAGCGCCGCATGTGGCGGGCTCGTTCGAAGCCGCTGATCCGGCCCCACTCACCGGCCATGGCCGCGGTGGCGGCCTCGACCGCGAGCTCGAGGTCCGCGGGCGAGGCGTCCGGCACGCTCGCCCAAGCCGCGCCCGTGTACGGGTTGGCGGTTTCGAACCGGGCGCCGTCGAGGGCATCGGCCCAGCGGTCACCGATGCGCATCGAGTAGCCGGCGACGGCCTCGGTGCGGGTGGACGGGGACTCAGACACCGGACTCCTCCTCGGCGAGACGCAGCTTGTGGCGGGTGAGCACCTGGTCGACCAACGCCGGGCACGAACCGAGGTAGGACTCCGGCACGAGCAGTGCCTCAAGCTCGGCCGCATCGGTACGCGAACTCACCTCGGGATCGTCGAGCAGGGTTTCCCGCAGCGTTCGCCCCGAGTCCCAGGCCGACATCGAGGCCCGGTACACGACCTCATGGGCCTCGGTCTTGCCGAGGGTGCCAGCCAGATGCATCATCGCAGCCTCGGACAGCATCAGGTCACCGAGCTGGTGCAGGTTGCGCCGAATCGCATCCGGGTGAACGACCAAGCCCTCGAGCAAGGTCGTGGTGCGTTCGAGAACGCCGCCGGCGAGGATGAACGACTGTGGCACGGCCGACCACTCGACCCCCCACATCGTCATGTCCCGCTCGTGCTCCTGGACCATCGCGGCGAGCATGTCACCCGGCGCATGCCGGTTCAGGATGGCGTTGGAGACGGCGAACTCGGCGAACATCGGGTTCCGCTTGTGCGGCATGGTGCTGCTGCCGACCTTGCCGAGCGCGAACGGCTCCTCGAGCTCGGCCACCTCGGAGCGCTGCAGCACCCGGATCTCGTTGGCGATCTTCCCGCAGGTGGCCGACAGCATCGCGAGCACACACGTCAGCTCGGTCAGGTTGTCCCGTGCGGTGTGCCAGGCGATGTCGGGCGTGCCCAGACCGAGCCGGTCCATCATCCGCCGGGCGATCTCCGGACCCTGCGGACCGAAGGAGGCCATCGAGCCGACCGCGCCGCCCAGCTGCCCGACGAGGACCCTGGGGCGGACCGCCTTGACGCGTTCGAGATGGCGCTCGGACTCCGCGAGGAGCACGGCGAACTTGAAGCCGAGTGTGATCGGGAGCGCGTGCTGGGCGTGCGTCCGGCCAACCATGGGGAGGTCACGGTGCCGCTCCGCCAGCTCGGCCAGCACATCGATGAACCTGCGCAGCCGCGCCTCCACCAAGTCCAAACCACGCCGGGACTGCAGCACAAGGCCCGTGTCGGTGACGTCCTGTGTGGTCGCTCCGTAGTGGACCCACGCGCCTGCCTCGCCGCTCAGCCCGGCCAGGACGCGGATTACCGGCACCAGCGGGTGCGCGGTCCGCTCGATCTCGGCGGCGATGGCCGCGAGGTCCATCTCCTCCGACCGTGCGGCCGCAGCGATGTCGCGGGCGGCCTCGGCCGGCGCGACGCCGCACTCCACCTGCGCCTCCACCAGAGCGACCTCGGTGTCGAGCCAGGCCTGGACCATGGCCCGGTCGCTGAAGACCGCCTTCATCTCGGCCGACGCGAACAGGGATCCGAGAACTCGGGAGTCGATCAGGTGTGCGGGCTCGGGTTCGCGCGCCGTGTGACGGTGCTCGTATGTGTCTGTCATGTCTCTCTCGCCGCTGTCGTGGGCCCCGGTTGCCGCGCTGTCGCCCGCGGCGTCAGTGGATGGTGCGCTGCAGCCGGACCCGGTAGCTGTAGTGCTCGGGGAGGAAGTAGCTGATCGCCAGCTCCACCACCGAACCGGTGGCGTCGTAGTACGTCCGGTCGATGCGGAGCACCGGGGTCTCCGGTGCCGCACGAAGGTGTCCCGAGATCTCCGCAGGCATCGGCGCCACCGTGATCACCTGCTCCGCGTCGGTGATCGGCTGGTCTGCCACAGCGTCGATGAGGCCGATGACCGTCGCCCGCTGCACCGAGCCGAGCTGGGTGAGCTCCGGGGATCGTGCAACCGTCCGGCCGACCTCGAGCGGGAGGAACACCCTCGTGGAGCAGAACGCTACTCCGCCGTGGATCCGCCGGAACGTCGTGCTCATCACACGCTCTCCTGCCACCCCGAGCCGACTCGCGGCAGCGGCGTCGACCGCCTCGTGCAACGGTATGAGCAGCTCGAACTCGGTGTCGACGGTAATTCCCATCAGGTCCTCGATGGAGCCAAACTGGCGCAGGTACTGGCCTCCTCGGTCGCTGGCGAACGTGCCCCGGCCGGGGACCCGGTAGACGAGCCCCTGACTGACCAGGTCCTGGAAGGCACGTCGGACGGTCTGTCGGCTCACCCCGCGGTCGCGGCTGAGCTCGGCCTCGGTCGGCAGCTTTGCGCCGTCGGCGAAATGGTCGGCGAGGATCGCGTCCCGGAGCTCGTTGGCCAGCGCACGGTAGGCGACGTCCACCCGCGTGCGGGCGCGCGGCACCGCTAGGTCACCGCGCCCGACGGAGCGCATTGTCGACGAACGGCTGTCCACCTCATCAGGAGGAGCATGCCGCACGGCGGACGGCTGGGTGGCGGACGGTGTCCTCACATCGAGAAGCCGATGGCACGCAGCTGGTCACGACCGTCCGGGCTGATCCGCGCGGGAGTCCAGACGGGCGAGAACACCCACTCCACCGTGACCGAGGGGACGATCCCGGACTCCACCAGCGCGGTGTGGATCTGGTCCTCCATCACCTTGGTCAGTGGGCACGCCGGCGACGTCAGCGTCATTTTCAGCGTGACGCCGCCGGCGGAGTCGATGTCGACGGAGTAGAGGAAGCCAAGGTCGACGACGTTCACCCCGAGGTCGGGGTCGAGGACCTCTCGCAGGGCCTCGTGGACCCGTTCGCTCGTCGTGGCGGTTGCTGTCGTCATGGCGTATCACTCCTCGTCGGGAAGAATGCGGTGCTGAGCTCCACCCGGATGGCGGTCGTTCGGGTCGTGATCCAGTCGGCTCGGCCGTGGGCGAGGCGACGGACCCTGGTCACCGGTTCCCCCGGTCCCACCTCGAAGGAGACGATCCGCAGCTGCTCGGCGGTCAGGCCCGCCTCGCGCTCGGCACGGGCGAGGGCCTCGTCCACCACCCGCACGACGGCCGGGCAGATGGTGCCGGCCGCGAACCGCAGTGCGTGGGCGGCCTCCGCCGCGACCATGCCCGTCACGCGGACCAGCGCCCGGGTCGCCTCGCGCTCCTCGATGCGGGCCTGGCTGGTCGACCCCACGAAGGTGCGGACCGTGCCGGGCGCGGCCGGGACCTCGATCGTCATCTGTCGCTCCTTCCCGCCGTCGCGAGCTTCTTCAGGCTCACCGACTCGTCCCGCAGCTGCTCCGCGGTGACCGTCACCCCGGAGTCGATCAGCCGACGGCCACCGAGGATGTCCACTCCGCGGTCGAGGGCGAACACGGCGCAGACCCGGCCCGCCGACAGGGAGATCATCGAGAAGTCGCGGTCGGCCAGGGAGCCGCGGACCACGGTCTCGTCGCACCCGTCGGCCCGGCCCACCTGCTGGATGCTGTGGGTGTACTGGTCGGACCAGAACCAGTGCGGGTCGGTGTAGGCCTTGCGCTCCCCGAGCATCGCACGGCCCGCGGCGGCGCCTTGGCGGACCGCGTTGTCGTGGTGCTCCACCCGGATCAGCCGGCCGTAGCGCGGGTGGTCGTGGGCGGCGACGTCCCCGGCGGCGTAGACGTCGGGCGCCGTGGTGCGGCAGAACCGGTCCACGACGATCCCGCCGGTGGCCCCGTCGACGGCCAGCCCGCTGTCCACGGCGAGCTCCGTCGACGGCCGTAGCCCCACCGCGACCACAAGGGTCGCGCACTCGAGTGGTCCGCGGTCGGTGGTCACCCGCACGCCGTCGACGTCGGCCCGCACGGTCTCGACCCGCTCGCCGGTGCGCAGGGTCACGCCGTGCTCGCGGTGGATGTCCGCGACGACCCGGCCCACCTCCGCGCCCACGACACGCTGCAGCGGTTGCTCGGCCATCTCCAGCACCGTGACGTCGACGCCGAGGGCACGAGCCGACGCGGCGACCTCGCAGCCGATGAAGCCGCCGCCGAGCACGACGAGCGGCTCACCGGGCACCAGCCGCTTGGCCAGCGCCTCGGCATCGCCGATGTCGCGCAGGTAGAGCACCCGGTCGCTCTCGACGTCGGGCAGCCTGCGGGGGGTCCCCCCGGTGGCCAGCAGCACCCGGTCGTAGCGGATCCGCTCCCCGTCGCCGAGTGTCAGAGTGTGCTCGTCGACGTCGAGCGCCTCGGCGGTCGTGCCGAGCCGCAGCTCCACGTCGTTGTCGTCGTACCAGCTCGACGGGCGCAGCTGCAGGTCCTCGGCACTGCACGCGCCGGTGAGGAAGCCCTTCGACAACGGCGGGCGTTCGTAGGGCGGGGCGTCGGCCGAGCTGACCAGGGTCAGGGAGCCGTCGAACCCGGCCGAACGCAGGGAGGCGGCCGCCGCGGCCGCGGCGGTGCCACCGCCGACGATCACGCACCGGCTGGGTGTCATCAGGCCACCGACACCCAGATCGTGCCGCCCTCAACCTTGGACGGGAACGTCGTGAGCGCGCAGTCGTCGGGGTTGATCCCCTTGCCCGACAGGGCGTCGAACTCCCACAGGTGCCGGGAGCAGACCAGGGTGCCGTCCTCGAACTCACCCTCGTCAAGGGCCCAGTCCTGGTGCGGGCAGCGGTTGCGGTAGGCGCGCACGTTGCCGTCGACGTTCATCAACAGCACTTTGACTCCGTCGACGGTGACGCCGGTCATGTCCCCCTCCCAGAGTTCGTCCTCGGCGAGCGCAGCCGTCCAGGTGCCCGCGGCTGCGGACGGGACATCGTTCACGGGAGCCACGGGATTACTGCCTCCAGACCTCATTGGCTTCGTAGGTTGTGGGCGGCGGCGCCGGGGCCGTACTCGCCGGCGGGGTGGGCGAGCCGGCCCCGGTGCCACCGCAGAGGGGCGATCAGCCTGCGGGCACCGCCGAGCCCAGACCCAGCTCCTCGTGGAACCGGGCTCGAACCGCCTGTGCCTGCTCCACGACGGACTCCGCGGGTCGGCCGTGCTCGGGCAGCGTGTCGAGCAGCGTCCCCAGGCCGTTGGCGGCGGCGTCCGCCCGGACGGACCACTTGGCGATCCACTTGTTCAGGACGTCGGCGTTGCCGGCGCGCTGGTCGAGAGCGTGCCGCACCAGCGCACCGGACCACCGGGCCCGACGCTCGGAGTCCCGCGCGAGGTGGGAGTTCACCAGCCAGGTGAGCTCGTCGCCGTTGTCCCGGGCCACCTCGCCGAGCTGGCGCAGCAACACATCGTCGAGCGTCGGGAGCAATACGAGGTTGAGCGCGGTGAACGCCTCCGCCCAGTCGAAGGTGATCAACGCCAGCTCGGTCGCCTTGCGGGTTGGCTGCCACGCCTGCGAGGTCTGCCACAGCCCGCGCTCGCCGGTGGCGAAACCACCATGCGGGTCGGCGATCTGCAGCTCACGGGTCCGGTAGGACACCTGCGTCACCCGGCGCAGGAGGTCCGCAGCGGCCAGCGCGGCCGCGTTCGTGATGTAGGACGACGGCGCGACGTACCCGATGTACGCCTCGATCTGCTGCGCACCGTGCAGCAGGAACCGCGACGGGGTGAAGACCTGGGACAGCGTGTGCCGCCATGTCGGCGTCGACGCTGCGTCGGACTCCGCCGACCCGTACTGCTCGAGCAGGCCGGAGATCTGGCTTTCCTGCTCGTCCTGCATGACGACGTAGGACCGGTAGGTGTGGGCGTCCGGGTCACGGAACCCGTCCCAGTCCTGCACCTGCAGCGGCGACTTCTCGCGGTAGGCGGTCAGCCACAGGTTCCCGGGAGAGGACGGGTTGCCCTCCAGCGGCGCCTTGCGGCCCTCTCGCAGTGTCCAGTTCGTCTGGTGGGTGACGATCTCGTACTCGCTGGGACGCCGCCGGATGTCGCCGAACGCGCTCCAGGTGCGCAGACGCGGCTTCGACGGCTGGGACCGCTGCGCCGGCGTCGGGGTCTCGCTCATGTCGTTCTCCTCAGCTCGCCGACGTCCGGGCGGGGCGCGGGCCCAGCGACCATTCGACGGACTCGCTCGACGTGTAGATGCGGCCGGAGAACGACGACATCATCGCCTCCAGCGAGCGGATCTCGAATCCCTCACCCAGGTGCCGCTTGAGCGACTCCGACGTCACCCGCAGATGGTTGGAAGCGTGGATCCGAACGTAGGAGGGG
>NZ_BJVJ01000123.1 GCF_007989085.1 Pseudonocardia sulfidoxydans NBRC 16205 | reverse complement strand
AAGCCGTTCGCGCAGCTCGACGGCCGCCTCGACGGGATGGCGGGCCGCCTCGAAGGCGTCTCCGGCCGGATGGACGGCCTCGACGACCGCCTCGGCGGCCTCCACAAGCGTCTCGACGACCTCGACAACCGGCTCGACCGGCACGAGATGCGCCTCGACGCGATGCCCAACGCCGTCGCCACCCCGATCAAGGAGCGCGTCGACGGCGTCGAGCGCATGGTGCGCGAGCAGCTCGACGGGGCCCTGCGCTCGGTCGAGGAGAACAACGAGGGCGTCCGCAACCTGTTGGGCGACACCAGCGTCGGCCTGCACCGCCGCCTGGAGGACCTGGCCTCGCGGCCGCAGATCGACCACACCCCCGCGCTCGACGGGCTCACCGCCCGCCTGGAGACCCTCGCGGAGCGCCTCGAGGCCGTCGCCACCCGGATCGACACCGTCGAGGACGGGCTCACCGGCGCGGTCACCGCGCTGAGCAGCGGCGTCGACAGCAAGCTGGGGGCGCTCGAGTCGGCGCTGGGCGACCGCCCCGACACCGCCGCCGTCACCGAGCTGGTGGTGCGCGCCAACGGCGAGTCCGAGCGTCGCAACGCGGGCCAGCTCGACGAGGCCATGGCCACCTTCGCCGAGCTCATCCTCGGCCGCGGCTCCTCGCAGATGCAGACACCCCCGCCCCCGCCCCGCCCCACCGCCCGGCGCAACAACCACCGGGCCAAGGCCGCGGTGAAGTCGCCCAACGGCGCCTCGGCCGCCGACACGGTGACCGACGACCCGGACGACTGAGTCCCGGCAACGCGTTCCCGACGGCCGGCGCCCCTCTCACGGAGGGGTCGCCGGCCGTCGCCGTTCCCACAGCCGCGCGCAACCTCACTGCTGTCCGGCGCCCATCCGCGAACCGTGAGGTTGCGCGCGAAAGATCGGCCGCAACCGCACTGCTGTCCAGCGCCCGACCGGGAACCGTGAGGTTGCGCGCGGGGGTCGGTCAGGCGCGGGTGCGGGCCCGGGAGCCGCCCAGCCGTCGCCACACCGGTTCGAGCTCGCGCTGGCGGAACACCCACAGCATCGCCAGCATCACCGGCGCCGCGACGACCAGCGCCAGCACCAGCTGCGCCCAGGCGCCGCCCGCGCCGCTGCCCCAGCCGCCGAACAGGTGCCCGATCCCCAGCACCACGCCGTAGGCGACGATCGCGCCGACCACCGACGACAGCGCCGTCGTCCCGATCGTCCGCAGCACCTCACCCGTCGCGACGTGACCCAGCCGCCGCGCCAGCAGCCACTGCCCCACGATCGCGCCGATCACGAACGACAGGCTGTTGGCCGCCGCCAACCCGAGCACGACCTTCTCCGGCGGCAGCAGCACCGGGCACAGCAACAGCATCGGAATCTTCGCGACGACGATGACCAGCTGGATCATCGTCGGAGTGCGGGAGTCGGTCAGCGCGTAGAACACCCGCAGCTGCAGCAACGTCACCGCGTACGGCAGCAGCCCGAACGCCGACACCGCGAGCGCCGCACCGAGTGTCGACGCGCCGCCGTCGCGGTCGCCGTGGCCCAGCGAGAACAGCGCCACGCCGACCTCGGTGCCGAACACCGTCAGCAACGCCGAGATGGGCACCAGGAACACCGTCGAGAGCCTGCTGCCCAGCGACAGGTCGATCACCACGTCGTCGATACGGCCCTCGGCGGCGGCCTTGCTCATCCGCGGCATCAGCGCGGTCAGCAACGACACGCCCAGCACACCGTAGGGCACCTGCAGCAGCAACCACGCGTTGCTGTAGATCGCGACGGCACCACCGTCGGCGGCCGCGGCCACCCGCGTCGTCACGATGTAGCCGGCCTGGCCGATCAGCACATAGCCGATGACCCACAACGCCAGCCCGCCCGCCGAGCGCAGCCGCGGGTCCCAGCCCCACAGCGGCGTGAACGACACCCCGACCCGGCGCAGCGCCGGCAGCAGGATCAGCGCCTGCACCGCGATGCCCAGCGACGTGCCGATGCCCAGCACCAGCAGCTTCGCGTTGCCCATCTCGACGGGGTCCAGGCTGATCTCACCCGGCACCAGGACGTAGACGCCCAGCACCACCAGCACGACGACGTTGTTCAGCACGGGCGCCCACGCGAACGGCCCGAACACGCCCTTGCTGTTGAGCACCGCCCCGAACAGCGCGCCGATGCCGTAGAAGAAGATCTGCGGCAGCAGCAGCCAGGCGAACGCCGTCGCCAGCTCGAGGTTGGCCGTCGCGGTCGTCTCCCCGCCGAGATAGAGCCTGGTCAGCAGGCCGGCGCTGAGCATCGCGACGATCGTCGCCACCAGCAGCGCCGCACCCGCGACCGTGAGCAGCTTGCGCGTGTACGCGGCGCCCCCGTCGGCGTCGTCGCGTTGCGCGCGCACCAGCAGCGGGATCATCACGCTGCTCAGCACGCCACCCAGCAGCAGCTCGTAGACGATGTTGGGCAACGTGTTCGCAACGGTGTAGGAGCTGTTGACGATGCCCAGCGACAGCACCGCGACCAGCACGATCTGGCGCAGGAAGCCCGTCACACGGCTGACCAGGCTGGCGATCGCCATCATCCCGGTCGAGCGACCCAGCGAGCGGCCCTTGGGCTGTTGCGCCGGGGCCGGCGCCTCGGGCCGGGTGAGCAGCTCGGTGTCGTCGGTGATCGCGGGGATGAGCTCGGTCGGCGAGTCGCCCAGCCACGGGTAGGCCTGCGTGCCCGGCTCGGCACCGGCCCGCAGCGCCGCGCGCACACCCGTGCCGGAGACGATGCGCGTCTGCATCGCCGCCTCGTCCTGCGCGGCCGCGGCCCGCAGCGCGGCTCCCGAGAACAGCTGGGTGGGCGCCTGGTCGGGCGAGAGGCCACCGGGCATGGGTTGGGCGCGCAGCGTCGGGAGGTCGGCTCCGCGGACGAGCGGGGTCGTCGGCAGCGCGCCGGCTGGCACGGCACCAGGTGGCACGGCACCGGGCGGCACAGCGCCGGGGCCACGCTGCCAGGGCGGCGGGACCGGGCCGGGATCCGGCGGCGAGTCGGGGTCGCGGGGGTCGTGACGGTGCGACCCGGGGCGCCCGGGTGCGGCCCGACCCCCGGGGCTGTTCACGGGCGGGCCGGGGCTGTTCACGGGTATGCCGGGGCCGTTCACAGGCATGCCGGGGCCGTTCACGGGAATGCCGGGGCCGGGAGGGGGGCCCTGTCGCCCGGCGCCGGGCATCGGACCGGCCCGGCCCGGAACCTGCGGCGCGGGTCCGGCGGTGCCGGGGACCGGCTGCCCCGGACCCGGCCGGCGGGGCGACGGAGGGGCGGGCCGGGGACCCTGCCGGCCCGGTGCCGGCGCCTGACCACTCTGCGGCGGCGACCCTTGCCTGCCGGAGCCCTGCGGCGGGCCCTGCTGCGGCGGGCCCTGCTGCGGGTCGCGGCGGCCCTGCGTCTGCTGCCCGGCCCCGCCCGGCCAGAGCGCACGCCGGGGGTCGCCCACCGGGTAGGGGCCCGGTCGTGCATCACGCCGGGGCACCTCGGTCTCGTGACGCCCGGGGCCCGCAGTGTCACGGTCGTCGCGGCCGGGCTCACGCGCACCCGCGTCGTGGCGACCGTCCGGACCGGCGGGCGGGCGGGGCGACGGCGCGACGGCCGGCAACTGAGCCGACGACCGGCCGACCTGCGACTGCGGCGCGAGCGGTGTCGCGCCCGGCGGCAGGCCCTCGGGCGCCGGGGGGCGCGGATCGTCGTCACCGGGACGCTGGGGACCGACGATCGCGGTCGGCGGGCCGGGGTCGGGCGGGCCCGGCGCGGGTCCCGGGTCGCGGAACACCTGCCCGGGTTCGGCGGACCGGCCGTCGTCGACGTCGGTCGTGGTGGCGCGCGGGTCGCGACGAGGATGCGCGTCGTCGTCCGCGACAGGGCCCCCGGGGTGGGGCTCGGTCACGGGAACGGGGCT
This sequence comes from Pseudonocardia sulfidoxydans NBRC 16205, assembly GCF_007989085.1. Taxonomy (GTDB): domain Bacteria; phylum Actinomycetota; class Actinomycetes; order Mycobacteriales; family Pseudonocardiaceae; genus Pseudonocardia; species Pseudonocardia sulfidoxydans. The sequence goes on along the minus strand of NZ_BJVJ01000123.1, from coordinate 6,957 downwards.
CGGCTCGTCACGCATCACCGGCAATGGTGCCGGACCGCGCGCCGGGCGGCACCGTCGACCGACGGTGTGGCGTGTCCGTCACATCGACGCGGCCGGTCGCGGGGAGGACTGGCGGCCGGTGAGAGGAGCGGCCCCGGTGGACGAACGACCCGCGCGCAACCTCACTGCTCTCCCCCCGCCCCGGGCGAACCGTGAGGTTGCGCGCGGGTAGTACGGCGCAGGGAGGGACGTCGCCGGTTGGGGCGCCCCTTCGGCCGTTGCCCGGACGGTTGCCTCGGCAGTTGCCCAGGTGGTTGCCCACGCGGTCGGGGCGCGGCGCAGCGGGGAGAGCGGCTGCGGCGGCTGGGGGCGTCTAGTGTCGATCGTCGTGCGGGGGCGGGTGAGGGCGGCGGCCGTCGGGCTGGCGGTCGTGACGATGCTGACGGCGGCGACGACGGCGGGGCCGGCCGGGGCGCAGGCGCCCCCGGTGTGTCACGACCACGCGGCGCCCCCGGGCCCGGCCGCGGTCGAGGAGGGCCCCACCCCGGTGGCGCCGCTACCGGTGCAGGACCCGGCCGTCGGCGGGCCCGCGCTCGGCTCGTGCGACCTCGTGCTGCCCGCGGGCGCACCTGCTGTTCCGGCGGGGATCGACGCGGCGGGCTGGGTGGTCGCCGACCTCGACTCGGGCGCCGTCCTCGCGGCCCGCGACGCACACGGGAGGCAGCGCCCGGCGTCGACACTCAAGCTGTTGACCACGCTGGTGGTGCTCGACCGGTTGCCGATGGACCAGGTCGTGACCGGCGACATGTCGGACGTGCAGGTCGACGGCAGCCGCGCCGGGATCGGGCCGGGCGGCACGTACACGGTGCAGCAACTGCTGTCGGGGCTGCTGCTGAACTCCGGCAACGACACCGCGCACGCGCTCGCCCGCACCCTCGGCGGTGTCCCGCAGACCCTCGACCTCATGCAGCAGCGCGCCGCGGCGATGGGCGCGCTCGACACCCGTCCGGCGACGCCGTCGGGGCTCGACGGGCCGGGGATGTCGTCGTCGGCCTACGACCTGGCGCTGCTGTTCCGGGCGGCGCTGCGCAACGCGACGTTCGCGGAGCTGACGCAGACGCGGCTGGTGCAGTTCCCGGGTTTCGGCACGCACGCGGGCTTCATGCTGTCCAACGACGACCCGCTGCTGCGCTCCTACGACGGCGCGCTCGGCGGCAAGACCGGTTTCACCGACGCGGCGCGGCACACGTTCGTCGGCGCGGCGAAGCGTGACGGGCGGCGGATCGTGGTGGCGCTCGTGCGCGGGGAGCAGCAGCCTGTACGGATGGTCGCGCAGGCGAGTGCGTTGCTGGACTACGGGTTCGCCATGCCGCCGGGTCTCGCGCCGGTGGGAACACTCGTCGAACACGCGCCCGTCACGGAGACGACGACGTCGCCGGGGACGCCGGGCGGCCCGGCCGGGGCGCTGCCGGAGTCGAGCCCGCTGGGCTGGGTCGTCGCCGCCCTGATCCTGGTGGTCGGGGTCGCGACAGGCGTCGGCTACATCGCCAGGCGGGCCCGGGCGCCGAGGGACGGCCCTGACGGGCCGTGAGTCAGCGCCGCTTCCCGGACAGGGCGCGCAGGCCCAGCAGCCCGGTGAGCACCCCCGCGCCGACGAGCCCGACCGCGGCGGCGGGCGTCGGCCCCGACTTCACGACGACCTCCGACCAGATGATCGCCGGCGCCGGCACGTCGGCGGGCTCCTCCTGCTCGTTCTCCTTCGACGTCGCCGCCCAGGCCGTCACGAACAGGATGAAGCGGGAGATGAAGAAGACGAAGATCAGCAGACCGATGATCGACCCGAACGCGGCGCCCGCGGGCGAGTTGGTCACGGTGCGCAGGTAGATCGTCATGATCTGTTTGAGGACCTCGAAGCCGACGGCACCGAGCACCGCGGCCCGCAGCGCGCTGCCGATCGCGACGGGTTGGCGCGGCAGCCGGGCGATCACCCAGAGGAACACGAGCCAGTTGGCGACCAGGCCGAGCACGACACCGGCGACGCCCAGCAGGAACAGCGCCCAGCGCTGGTCGCCGAGGCCGACGAGGTCGAGCAGGAACCGCCCCAGCCCGGTGCCGACGGCCGTCACCGCGAACGACACGACCAGCGCCAGGCCCAGGCCGAGCAGCGCCAGCAGGTCGAACAGCAGCTTCTTGACGACGTTGGGGGCCTCCGGCGGTTGCGCCCACTGCTCCGACAGCGCCTCGCGGAGGTTGCTCATCCAGCCGATGCCGGAGTAGAGGGCGCCGATCAGGCCGAGGACACCGACGGCACCGGCCTGGTCGATGGACTTCTGGATGATGTCGTTGAGGGTCTCGCCGAGCGCGCCGGGGACGGCGGTGGTGATGCCGACGCGGAGCTGGTCGAGCAGCTCGGGCTGCGCGCGGAGCGCGAACCCGGCGGCGGCGAACGCGATCATCAGCAGCGGCACGAGCGCGAGCACGCTGAAGTAGGTGATGGCGGCGGCGTAGTGGTCGCCGTGGCGGTCGGTGTAGCGGGCACCGGCGCGGACGACGTGGTCGAGCCACGGGTACTTCTCGCGCAGCTGTTCGAACTTGCTGGGCTGGTCAGGGGTGTCGTCGTCGTCGACAACAGCCTTGTCGGCCGCCCTCGGGTCGGTCGGCCTGTCGTCGACGGCCACGGCAGTCACCTCACGTCGTCTCGCGGATCCCGATCTTCTCGCGAACCGGCGCCGGTGTCGCGGTGGTCGGGTCACACGTCGGGGCACTTTTGTCCCACTACCCGTTCCGGCAGCCGGGCGAACGGCTGCGGCTGACCCGATCGGGTTGTGACCACCGACACCGGGCCCTAGCGTCGGGGAGGTGACCACCTTCGACGAGCCCTCGGCGGTCGCCGTCGACGTGAGCGACCAGGACAACCCCTACCTGCTGGGCATCTTCGCCCCGGTCCGTGACGAGATCACCGCCGACGACCTCGAGGTGATCGGGCAGGTCCCGCGCGACCTCAACGGCGTCTACCTGCGCAACGGGCCCAACCGACGCTTCGACGCGCCCGGCCGCTACCACTGGTTCGACGGCGACGGCATGGTCCACGCGATGTCCTTCGAGAACGGGAGGGCGCGCTACCGCAACCGGTGGGTGCGCACCCGGGCGTTCGCCGCGGAGGAGGCCGTGGGGCAGGCGCTGTGGTCAGGCGTCATGGAGTCGCCGCGTGGGAACCCCGTCGGCACCGCGCGGGGGTTGCCGTTCAAGGACTCCGCCAACACCGACCTCGTCCATCATCGCGGCCGGGTCCTCGCGACGTGGTACCTGTGCGGGCAGCCGATGAGCATGGACCCGCTGTCGTTGGAGACGCTGGGCGCCGAGGACTTCCTGGGGACGTTGCACGGCGACGTCATGGCGCACCCGAAGGTCGACGAGCACACCGGCGAGCTGATGTGGTTCGACTACGGCGCCCGTGACCCGCTGCTGCGCTACGGCGTCGTGAACGCCGACGGGGCGATCGACCACGAGGTGGAGATCGACCTGCCCGGCCCCCGGCTGCCCCACGACATGGCGATCACCGAGAACTTCTCGATCCTCATGGACCTGCCGCTCACGCAGGACCCGGCCGCCGCACGACAGGGCCGCTACAAGATCGGGTTCGACCGCTCGACGCCGTCGCGGTTCGCCGTCATCCCACGCCGCGGCACCGCGTCGCAGGTGCGCTGGTTCGAGGCCGACCCCTGCTACATCTACCACGTCGTGAACGCGTGGGAAGAGGCCCGGACGATCGTCATGGACGTCTGCCGGGTGACCCGCCCCGAGCCCGTCCCCACCCGCCCCGGGCCGCTGGGCAAGCTGCTCGGCTACCTGCGTCTCGACGCCCGGCTGCACCGCTACGTCTTCGACCTCGACTCCGGCACGACGACCGAGACGCAGCTCGACGACGCCAACACGGAGTTCCCGTCGATCGACGCCCGCGCCTGCGGCCGGCCCACCCGCTACGCCTACAACGTCCACATCGCCGACGCCGAGACCGTCCGTTTCGACGGCCTGCTCCGCCACGACCACGTCACCGGGGAGCGGCAGCACCACTGGTTCGGCTCCGGGAGGTTCGGGAGCGAGGCGCCCTTCGCCCCGCGCGAGGGCAGCACGGGTGAGGACGACGGGTACCTGGTGACGTTCGTGACCGACGAGCGCGACGACCGCTCCGAGGTGCAGATCCTCGACGCCTCGGACCTGACGGCGGGCCCGGTGGCCAGAGTCCTGCTCCCACAACGCGTCCCGCTGGGTTTCCACGCGACGTGGGTCAACTCCTGTGAGCGGCAATAGTCGCTATAGCGACTATTGCCGCTCACGACCGCTCGGCGCGCTTTCGGAGGTCCTCGTGAGGCTCCACCCGCAGGAACGCATCGACGAGTTCGTCGCCGCCGGGTGGTGGCGTGACGACCCGGCCTGGACCTGGGACGCGCTGTTCCGGGAGCGGGTGACCGAGCGCGTAGACGCGACGGCCGTCGTCGACCCGGCAAACCGGGAGGCGCTGCTCGGCACGCCGCCGCGGCGGCTCAGCTGGACCGAGCTCGACGCGGAGATCGACCGGTTCGCGGGCGTCCTGCACCGGGCCGGCGTCGGTGTCGACGACGTCGTCGGGACGCAGCTGGCCAACACCGTCGAGCTCGTCGTCGCCTACCTGGCGTGCGTGCGGCTCGGCGCGATCGTGTCGCCGTTCCCGATGCAGTACCGCGAACACGAGCTGTCGACGTTGGCGCCCGTCGCGGGCCTGCGCGCGTTCGTGACCGTGTCGCGGTTCGGCGACCGATCCCCCGCGGCCGAGGCGTCGTCGGTGGGCGGGTTCGAGGTGCTCACGCTCGACGGCCCGGCACGTTTCGACACGACGCCCCTGCCCGCGCCGAAGCGCCACCCCTCCGACGTCGTGACGCTGTGCTGGACCTCCGGCACCGAAGCCACCCCGAAGGGCGTGCCGCGGTGCGCGAACGGCTGGAACGTCATCGGCGAGGGCTGCGCCGCCGCGCCCGCGCTCACCGCCGACGACGTCATCCTCAGCCCGTTCCCGCTGGTCAACATGGCCGGCTTCGGCGGGGTGCTCGTCCCGTGGCTGCTGACGGGCGCGACGCTCGTCCAGCACCACCCTTTCGACCTGCCGACGTTCCTGGGCCAGATCGCCCACGAACGCGTCACCTACACACTCGCCCCGCCCGCGCTGCTCACCGGCATGCTCCGCGCCCCCGGGCTGCTCGACTCCGCCGACCTGTCGAGCCTGCGGGTCATCGGGTCCGGGTCGGCACCGCTGTCGGGTCGGCTGATCCGGGAGTGGCGCGACCGCTTCGGCATCGAGGTCACCAACTTCTTCGGCTCCAACGAGGGCGTCCCGCTCATCTCCGACCAGCACACCGTCCCCGATCCCGACGCCCGCGCCGCGTTCTTCCCCTGGTTCGGCGGGCCGGGCCTGAGCTGGCCGAACCCGACGAGCGCCGGGGTACGCACGAGGCTCGTCGACATGGGCTCCGGCGCGGAGATCACGGCGCCGGGGACGCCGGGCGAGCTGCGGGTCGCGGGCCCGACGATCTTCTCCGGGTACTGGCGCGGGTCGGCCGCGGATCCGTTCGACGAGCAGGGCTTCTACCGCAGCGGCGACGTCTTCGAGATCGCGCCCGAGGACCCGACGATGCTGCGCTACGTCGACCGCGCCCGCGACCTCGTCGTCCGCGGCGGCACGAACATCTCCCCCGCCGAGATCGAGGCGCTGCTCCTCGCCCACCCGGCGGTGGCCGACGCGGCGGTCGTCGGCTACCCCGACGACGTACTGGGGGAGCGGGTCGCGGCGGTCGTCGTGCCGTCCTCGGGAGTGCCGTCGCCCACGCTCGACGAGCTCGTCGCCGCCCTGCGCGCGGAGAAGATAGCCTCCTACAAGCTCCCCGAACGCCTCGAGATCGTGGACGCGTTGCCGCGCAACCCCGTCGGCAAGATCCTCAAGCGCGACCTGCGGGAGCGCCTGCGTGGGTGAGCTGTCGGTGTCCCTCGGGCTGTGGCAGGACCGGCCGTCGATCGAGGCCGTCGAGACCGCCCGCGCCGCCGACGAGCTCGGCTACGCGCGGCTGTGGATCGGCGAGATGGCGACCTACGACGCGTTCGCCCTCGCCGCCGCCCTGCCGGGCACGATCCCGCTGGTCCTGGGCCCGTTCGCGGTCGCCGTGCGGACGCCGGTGCAGATCGCGGTCGGGGCGGCGACCGTCGCCGAGCTGACCGGGCGGACCGTCGAGGTGGCGATCGGGTCGTCGAGCCCCGTCGTGGTGTCCGGGTGGCACGGGCGGCACGCCCCGGCGCCCGCGCGGGCGTTGGCCGAGACGGCCGAGGTGTTGCGGACGCTGCTCGACGGCGGGCGCGCCGACGTCGACGGGAAGGTCGTCCGCACCCGCGGGTACCGGCTGCGCGCGCCGGCGCCGGGCGGGCCGGTGACGATCGCGGCGTTCGGGCCGCAGGCCGTGCGGGTCGCGGGCCGGTACGCCGACCGGATGGTGCTGAACCTGTTGCCGCCCTTCGTCGCGGGGCGGTTGGTGGCCGCCGTCCGCGACGCCGCCGCCGACGCCGGACGGGAGCCGCCGCGCGTCGCGGCCTGGGTGACCGGGGCGGTCGATCCCGACGACGAGGCGACGTCCCGGCTGGCGCGCGCGGTCGTCGGATATCTGGGGGCGCCGGGCTACGGGGAGGTGTTCACCGAGGCCGGGTTCGGCGATCTCGTCAGGTTCGCGAGAACGGGTCCGTCGCCGCGTGAGCTGCTCGCCGCGGTCCCGCCGTCGCTCGCCGCCGCGGTCGGTGCGATCGGTTCGGCCGACGACGTCAGGTCGCGGATTGCCGAGTACGCCGCAGCGGGCGTCGACGAGGTGTGCGTGGTCCCGGTGGCGACCGACGCCGACCCCGCGGGCCGCCGCACCCTGACCGCGCTCGCCCGGAAAGGTCGTGAGTGGCAATAGTCGCTAT
>NZ_BJVJ01000122.1 GCF_007989085.1 Pseudonocardia sulfidoxydans NBRC 16205 | reverse complement strand
CAGCGGTGTTCGACTCCTCAGCCGAGCGTGTCGCCTCGCTCCCGACCTGGCTGCACGGCTACAACTTCCACAGGCCCCACACCGCGCTCGGCGGACACCCACCCGCCCACCGTGTCAACAACCTCTGCCGGCGGGACACCTAGCCGTGGCCATGGCAGCCGTCGGATCAGACGGCTCAGGTCGCTGTCGTCGAGATCGAGCACTACCGGACACTGCGCCATCGCGCTGACCCAGGTCCGCATGCCCGGCAGCCGCGGAAGCGCTTAGTGCGACCGAACCATCGCCCGCGGCAAGCCCACATCGAGACGATGCGCTGCCTGCGACGTCGCCTCACCAAGCACGTCTGGCGCACCATGCTCCGGGACGAGCACCGGATGGCGGTGGGCCCCGGGACGGCAGGATGGAGCGACTCTGACATCCAGCGCGGCCGATCTGATCCCGGAAGCCGGCTCTTCGGAGAAGCCAATTCCTGGACCGCCACACTACCCTCCGGCGTACGACGTCCACGCCATCGCTCCGCCGGGCTTGCTAGAACACAGAGGAACGCCCGCTTGCTCGATCGAAGGCTCTCCGAGCAGGCGGGGGTTTCCTCAGCAGTCCGCGGCGGCCAGGAACGGCCGCCGCTGGCGCGACCACCGCCAGGTGTACAACCCGATCTTGTGGAAGCTGCCCCAGCGGGGGTCCTCTCTGAGTCGATCGTGATCTGACGCGCCGGACCAGCCGGACCAGCTACAGAGCAGTCTGCACCTACAGCGGCATTCACAGTCCGAGTGCGCCGACAGATGAGGGGTCATCCGCGCGGAGGAGGACGATTATCCAGGCGACTCAGCGGGCGACGCGGGTTCCGCGGGCGCCGCGCCGATCCGCCAGGACCTAGGCGGTGTCCCGGCGCAAACGTCTTCGACGGAGTGATCAGCAGGAACGCGGCGGACCCTATCGACCTGTCGGGCCCACGATGAGATGCGGTGCTTCCGGGTCGTGGCATGGCTGCGTCCCCGATAAACACAGTCGCCGGCCGCAATCTCTCGTTCGACAAGCGTGAGGCCACGGCACTTCTCAAGGCCCTTGCGCCAGCGCCCGGGGGTCGCCCGGCCGTCACCCTTCGAACGTGCCACGCGAGATGTGCCCGATGCCGAGTGTCGGGGCGGGCTAAATCGTTCCTCGGTTGATAAGGTACGACACTGGAGCTTACCGAAGCGAGCGGGATCCTCGCAGTCAAATAGTTCATCTACTTGTCAGTCCTGATTTCGACGGGGATTCGCCGCCATTCTTCGGCATCGAGTTCATCAGCAATCGCTGTGAGAAGGCCAGGGACAGCCCTCATGAACCCAAGAGACGCTGCGGTCACGATCGAGGCCGCGACGAGATCAACCTCCGCGCGACGAGCGACGGCCGAAGCGATCCGCAACATCGCAGCCGCCATGCTACGACCAGGACCAAGTGACGGCGTCGATCCAGATACGGATTCGTGCGCGTCCTGCATCAGTTCGCTAAAGTGATCAACAGGGCAGTCGCAGATCCCCGCCTTGCGGTTAGCGCCTTCTGTCGCCACTGCACGTAGCCCGTTTCGGACCGCATCAATTCCATTCTTGAGTTTTGGTGTAATCTCGTCCGTCGAGAGGCTGGCGCTGATAAACGCGTCGACCTCAGTGATTGAATTCATCGCAACCTGACTTAAACGTGCAGCGATCTCGGCCATCTAGTGTCCTTTTAGATGTCACAGCGACCCCCCCTTGGCGAGAGCGAGAGTCAGCTTAGACGAACTCCTTCTCGGCCTCGCGTGGGTACGGTGCCCGCTGCCGTCACCATTCTAGTCTTCCCCCCGCTGTCCGTTCGGGAGCGTCCTCGGGTCCCGTGACCACACACGGGACCGCGCGGACTCATTGCCGCGGAGACACCAAGAGGGCGGATCGAAGCCTGTCCAGTAAAGCCTCAGGGATTCCGCGCGTCCTGGCCCAGCCCTGCGCCCCTCCATAGCGCAAATCGAGCTCAATGAGAAACGTGCGAATCGCATAGTAGCGCGACCCTTCGTCTTTGCCCGACGTACCGGAAAGGTCGCGCGTTTCGCCCATCCGTTGGACTTCGCCTATCTGTTGGCGGCGCAGTTTCGCAAGCTCATCCATTTCAACCTGCACGTAGTCTGCGATAATCTGCTCTGCATCGAGACCAAGAATGCCCAGTAGCAGCGTGATCACGAGCCCCGTTCGTTGGGTACTCCCAGCGCTGTGCAGCAACACGGGTCGGCCTGCCATTGCAGCAACGCCCCGAATGATTGTCGGAAGAAACGACGTTGTTGACTCAAGATGCCCGAGGAGGAACCGTAGGACCTGTTCTTGCGGAGAAATCCCGGCAACTGGCGTACTGTGCAATGGAGCCTCGAGGTAGCTCACTGCGGAGGTGGCGACGCGCGCACTTTCCATTCCCAGGTCGACAATCAATTCGAGCCGCAGACGAGCTGTGAGGTGGGCGACGTCAGCTGAAGTCAGCGCTCGGCGCGTATCGCTGCGCAACAGGGCGCCAGACCGCACCCTAAGGTCGTGGCGTGCCGTCAAACCACCGACGTCGCGGATGCACGCTGAGCCCTCTGTGAGCGGTGACAATGACCGATCCACCTCGAGTCCACCAAGCCGTTGATGTCGTGCGGAATCGTGTTTGATCTGACCCCTCCTGCTGGGTCGAGGGGCCCACAGGTCCTGTCGCGGAGGGGCTGAAAGTATTCGCCTTCCAATTTCCTTGCGCCCACGGCCGCTATGTGCTGCCGGCTAGCCGTGAGGCACCCCGAACCGTGCACGGTGATGTCAGGTCCCCCGTCATTGAAACGGGCGCACCGAATCTAGCGCAGCGCGTGCTATATCCAGGATGAGCAGCTAACGGATACCGCGCGCCGACCTTGCCGAGGACGGGTCACTCCGGCGTGCCCGACGATTCCTCGGCCGACGTACCCCGTTCGACGAACACGCGTTGGTAGAAATCACGGATATGCTGCTGAAATGCACCTGCGGCAGCATCCGGATCCCGCGACTCGACGGCATCGAGTAGATGGGCATGTTCGCGGATGAGTAGTGCTCGTTCTGCTCGCCAGTTCCCGGACTCCTCCAGAGCCTGGAAGGCAGCGAGCATCTGCCGCGCGATCGCGTCCCTGAGGGCACTCATGATGAGAGGGGCGACAGAGTTCCCCGAGGCTCGCGCAAGCACGACATGGAACTCGGTGTCCAGAGTCAGAAAGCCCTCAGGGCTTCTGGAGTCACGCATGCTCTGGATAATGCCGCGCAGCCGGAAGATGTCTTCGGCGCTGCATTGCTCAGACGCGCGCCGCGCGCTAAGCATCTCGAGCGCCTCCCGCACATCAAGCAGGTCGATGAGGGGCAGCTGCAGTAGAGATGCGTACAGCCGCAAGAGCCCGGAGAGAGGACTATCGTTGTGCGCCGATACGATCAACCCGGAGTCTGAACCCGTCCCTCGTCGTGCGGTCAGAACTCCAAACGCCTCGAGCACACGTAGAGCTTCCCGCACCGATGCCCGCGACACCCTGAAAATCTCGGCCAGCTCCCGCTCGGGCGGGAGCTTGTCGCCCACCTTGAGTTCGCCATCGTGAATCGCGTTCTCGATCTGGACAACAATGTCTTCAAACGCGCGCCGGTGCTTGACCGGAACTAATGAAGATGCCAGATCTCCCATGTCAGATTCTCTCAGGGTCGCTGAAATAAGAATTATCTTATCATAGTTTCCGGTGGCGCTTCCAGCAGCCGCCGACGCCACTATGGCCCCTCATGGGGCAACCCTACTCTCGGCCGGAGGAGCGAGGGCCACGCTCGTCCCGCGATTGAAGGTCTCAAGTACCCCCTGTCCGTTCCCGTCGACCTCCACGAGGGTCGGCAGTGCGTAGCGCAGCTGCAGGCGGAAGTAGTCTGTCAGCGACGCACCGAGGATGTGGCAGAGCAGCGGCTGGATGACCCACGCGTGGCTGACGAGCGCGACGGTCTCTCCGAGGTGGTCGCGCACAATTTGCAGGAATGGTTCGATGACGCGTTGGTAGACGTCGACCACACTCTCGCCGCCGGGAAAAGCAAGGTCCACCGGATGGTGGTACTCAACCGAGGGAAACCGCTCGTTAAACGCAACATCCAGCCAGGGGGTGAAGCGCTCGTCAGCGGCCGGTATGCGAGCCAGCGTCATCCCTTCGAAGTCCCCGAGTGCGATCTCTCGCAACTCGGGCCGGACGATCGGAACCAATCCCTGCGCGGCGGCCAACGGCTCGGCCGTCTCTCTGGCCCGGTTCAGGTCCGATGTGTACACCGCGTTGAGGCGAACGGTCGCCAGCTCGGCTGCCAGCTCCTCAGCTTGCTGCGCGCCCTGCCTGGTAAGGCCGATCGGATTGTGGCTATATACTGGTTCACCGTCCTCGACGACCATTGACTGCCCGTGTCGTATCAAAAAGATCCTGCTGGTGCTGCGTAGGTCGGGCGCGCCGTCCGGCACGGTCCGCTCTCGTAACGCCAGCCGGCCTCCAGCGAACGAAGGCAGTTCCGTGTCGCCATTCAGCGTCCGCAGCACTCCTCGTCCGTCCGGACTGACCTCGGCGAGTGTGAGCGAGGCTGGCAGACCCGCGAACGACCAGTACTGCGCGACGTCAGCCCCAACGACGTGGCACAGGAACGCCTGCAGCACGTATGCGTGAGTGCAGATGGCCACTGTCCGGCCCTGCCAGGCCGCGGCAATGGCGCAGAACGCTGGCAACGCCCGACGAAGGGCGTCGGCGACCGACTCGCCGCCCGGCCACGCAAGTTCGGCCGGGACGTGAAAGTCGGGACCGGCGTGGCGACCTCCGAAGTAGACCTCCAGCCAGGGAAGAAAGCGTTGGTCAGTCTCCCGCAGCTTAGAAAGGGTGATCCCCTCGAAGTCGCCGATGTCGACCTCGCGCAGTCGGCCGTCGGCTGTGATGGGAAGTGCAGTAGCACCCGCGATGGTCTCCGCGGTCTCCCGGGCTCGGGGTATCGGCGAGGTGAAGATCGCTTCGACCCCTGCGCCCGCCAACGTTGCAGCCAACTGCGACGCACGAGCGCGACCTTCGTGTGTGAGGGCAGCGTCGGAGTAGTTCCAGACCTGACCCTCAGCGTCGGGCATTTCGGCTCGTCCATGCCGGAGCAGGAACATCCGACATGCGCCGGCGCGAACCTCGGAATTTTGGATTTCGCCCGTCACAATGACAGTGCCGCCTCTCTGATCCTCAGTCTGCCCTGGTGGACCGGCCTTCCCTCCGGCTCGCTGACCTATCGACGGTATCCCCGCCTCGGCATTCCGCGTGATCCGAAATTGCTGTCTGCGGTGGCGCCTCGGCGGGGATACCCACGGTCATTCGGTTCGTTCCTTCCCGAGGAGGAGCAGAGCATCCTCGTGAAGCTCGAACCAAATGTTGTGCACGGAGTCGACGGTCGGAGTGCAGACGAAGTCGAGATCGCCTCGATCCACCTTCGCGATGCTCCGCTCGAACCGGCGAACGTACCCCGAATATCGTGGAACCAGATGAGTAACCTCGCCGATCGAATTGATCAGCCGCTCCACCGTGGAGACGATTCGGTCCAGCACCTTCGCGTCGCCGTCGGACTGCTGCCAGTCGCTCACCAGCTTGATGAATCTGGTGTTGACGGTCTCGAAGCGGCGGTACCACTGAGCGATGCCATCCTGGAGTGCCGGATCGGTGAAGACTTCACGATAGTAGGACTCCACCTCCACCATTCCGCCAGGCTGAATGACGAGCTCGTCACCGAGGTCCATCACCCAGTTCTGCGCAGTGAACCTACCAACGAGAGGCTGTACCTCACCGACCGAAAGCCCAGCAATGTCCGCGAGGCCGCAAACTGAGGTCATCTTCTTTAGGTACAGCGAGTTCAATACCAAGAATTCCTGCTCAGTCAGCATGCGCCACCTCGTCACGACCGCGGTCGGAACTCATGCATCGCCCGGGGCGGACCCGTTGCTCGCTCCGTCCTTGATATATACGGAACCGAGCTTTCCTGCGCAATCGATCAGGAGGGGGGTGCCGTCGGGGATATTGTCAAGGCCTTCAAGGGTAAGCGTCATGACAATTGGGACGCGGAAGTTGCGCCCGACAATTCCGAGGTGCGATTCAGGAGTGCCTGCGAACGTGACAATTCCTGCAGGCTTCTTGTAGAGCAGCGGAGCCACGAACGTGGTCGTGCCACCAGGTGTGATGACCACCGTCTCCTTGACCTTGACTGGATCGGACATTAGCTTGATCATGTCCTGCGGGGTATTGACATTCAGTGCGACGCCTTCGTGCTTTCCCACAGGCACCACGCTGTAGCCCTTGCCAATGAACTGGTACCCCGGGATGTCGTTCTCGCTCATCTCGCCTATCCTCCGCTCTCAGATATCCATCTCTGCCAGACCGCTCTCTTCCGGGGAGAGGAAGAGCCATTCCATGGTCGGTTCCTGGGGCGGATAGAGGAAGATGACCTCCTTCAACCGCAGCGGGAAGTCGTTCTTCTGAAGCGTGGTCCACTCCCATTCATCCCACTTGACCTGCGGAGCATCGTGGCGCAGCTCGTCGATATCGAGCACGGACAACTCCTCGGCGTTGTACCACGGCGGGAACTTGCCCTTGTAGTAGTCGACGTAGCAGAGGAACTCGTCGCCCTTGCTCTCGATACAGACGATCACGCACTGACCGTAAAAGCCCGCGTTGGCTCGGATGTAGTACTTGGTCTCCCGGTGCAGCCACTCCTCGAAGGACTCCGCCGTGTCGAGCTCGACGTCGACTGCCCACTCCTCATGCGACCATTCGAACCGCTTTTCGCTCGCGTCCTTGACCTTCGGCTCCACCACAGCTCCACTCTGCGCTTCGACTGTTGGCGCAACCGCGTCTGTCGAGTCTTCCCTGATCCCCTGCGCTGTCATCGTCAGTCCTTTCCGACTGAGATCGGTCGCTGTCTAATTCCGGATCTCGTACCGGCCGAGCTTTGTTCCGCGGCAGCGGAATCCGGGCATCTGCAGGGGAGGAGCCCCCAGGCCCGCTGTGGCATTCCGTTGGACTTCACCCGCCTTCGTGTAACCCTTGAGCAGATACTCCATGCTCCGCAGGTCCATGTCCCAGAATCCCATCTCGGCAGCTTCGGCCTCGAGGTCGTGGGCGCGGACGTAGGGCAGCGACGCGGACACGTAGACCCAGTTTCCTTCGAGGATCTTGTCGAACCACGGCTTCATGGCGAGGTACTGGTACATGCGCTCAACGGCGGACTCCAGTTTCGCGATGTGCTCCGGCAGCTCACTGAGCGGGATTCTGGTGCTCGTACCGTTCGGGTAATCCTGGTCCCGCATGTAGACCGCGACATCCAGCAGTGCCTCGTCCTCGTAGTCAGGTGGGTCGCAGAAGAGGGTGCCGGTGTTGTAAATAGAGAACATCTTCAACTTGCCGTTCTTGCGATCCCGCATCATCTTCTTCTTGTCGAAGGTCAGGACCATGCTGTAAGAGAAGGGCAGGTCGCCCACGACGAAGGTCCACGGGAACGACTTCTCGTTCACGAAGCAGTCCCGGACCAGGATTAGCTTGTCGTCCACTTCATAAGGGCCAGTGTCGCCCAGGCCGAGGCGGCAGTCGTAATGGTCGAGGAAGCCCATGAGCTGGGCCAGAGAATTGAACTGGCCGAACGTAGCCCGCAGTTCTGGGTCGTCGAGCGGCTCTACCTGCGTGGCCAGGTCCTCCACCACGTCCTGGTCGAGGACCTGCAGGACGTAACCCACATCCATGACCGCGGGCTTGCCCTCGCGCATGTAGCCCTCGAACATAGTCTTCCAAAAGCTGTAGATGATGCGGAGGTTGTCGATGTAGTCGTTCGGGCCGATGAGGCCGCCGTCGATTAGGAAGAGCCGGCCGAAAAGCGCGATGCCGGCACCCCACTGGATGTTGCACGGGGTGATCGTCTTGATCCCGAATTCGCGGTGGCCGGAGCTGCAGATGTCACGGATGCCCTCCATCCCGACCTTCTCCCCGAGCCAGAGGTACAGCCACGGGTGCTGGAGGAATGTGGTCTGGAAGGACAGCATCTCGTACTCAGCACGGGGGATGAGCGGATTCTCGCCCTCCGTTCCCCGCCTAGCCAGTAGGTCGGCCACATACCAGGAGTTGTGCTTAGCCCATTTCACCGTCTCTTCGATGGGCATCAGCTCGAGCTTCTTCATCTCCCGCGTTCTCCTCAAACACTCATACACACGCCGTCGTTGGCGCGTGTCGTCCGGGCGATTGACATCTGTGTCATCGCGAATCCAGGATGGACTGGACATCCTGGCTCATCGTGCGCTCATCGGATACGCGCCGAGACTTGAATTCTGTCCGCTCGAGCGAACCGGCCGGTGCGATCTCAACTTCAACCCTGAGACCGAGCTTCTTCTTGAGGTGGCTGACCACCGAGTTGCGAAGGTCGTTGTCGGAGTGCCCGGCGACCGCTTCTGTGCGCACCTTCATCTCGTCCAGTGCGCCCTGGCGTACGACCGTTACGCGGAACTCGCCCGAGCAACCTGCAGCGCGGATGGCCTCTTCGATGGCTGCCGGGTACACGTTCTCGCCCCTGATGACAAGCATGTCGTCGGCTCGTCCGAGCAGCCCATCGGGTAGCCGACGGTAGGTGCGTCCGCACGGGCAGGGTTCGTCCGTATACCGGGAGAGATCGCCCGACCAGAGCCGGATCATCGGTTGGGAGTCGCGCTCAAGGTGGGTGTAAACGAGGACCCCTACTTCGCCGGGTCCTACCGGCTCCTCCGTGACAGGATCGAGCAGTTCTGTGTAAACGAGGTCGTCCCAGAGGTGCATCCCGGTACGTTCGTGGCATTCCGCGTTGGACATCCATGGCGACATCTCGGCCATAGATCCCATATCAATGCAGATACCGCCGAACGTCGACTCGATTAGCTGCTTTGTCGCCGGAATCCCGGCACCGGGTTCGCCAGAAAAGAAGAGGACGCGGATTCCGAAGTCAGCCGGGTCATACCCTGCATCGCGGGCCACCTCGGCAATTCGGAGCGCGTAGGAGGGTGTTCCGTAGAAGGCGGTAGGCCGCATCTGGGCTAGCCACTCGACCGCCTGGAGGGTTTGGCCAGGAACCCCAGCGCCGAAAGGGAAGCATGTTGCGCCGAGCCGCTCAGCCCCGATGAGTGCGCCCCATCCGCCCCAGTAAAGCCCAAAGAAGGATCCGATGAAGATTGTGTCGTTCGGCCGGATTCCGGCCGCCCACATGATGCGAGCATGCGCAGTCGCGATGCGCTGCCAGTCGCCTTGGCTCACCCCGAAAGCGGTTGGGCGTCCGGTAGTACCAGAGGTCCCGTGGATGCGCAGAACTTTGTCCCGAGGAATGCAGAGGTATCGACCGAACGGAGGGTGCTCCGTTTGCTCGGTCCGGAGCTCCTCCTTACGCAGGATGGGCACGCGTCGGATGTCATCAAGGGAAGAGATGGAGCCCGGATCAATGCCGGCTGCTGCCCACCTTCCCCTATAGAAATCGGAATTTGAGGCGCAATAGGCAAGTTGCGCCTTGAGCTTGCGGAGTACGAGCTGAGCACGCTCCTCTGGGGGCATCGTCTCGATTTCCGGGTCCCAGTATGGGTTTTCAGCGGGAATGAACGAGTCGTCGCCAGGAGGGGGCCACCGCGCTGCAAGCATTGTCATGACTTCTGCCTCCAGCAAGTCTTTGCGCAGGCCGCTACATTGTCAGACCAAGGCATGTCGACAAGATGTCGTTGATGTGTCAAGGTTTCATCGCAATCGTCGGAGATTCGGCAGCCACGAGGCCCGAGACGGGCAGGCGCAATAGAGGGATATTTGTAAGGTGGGCCCGGCGGTTCGTCCATTGCAAGGCGGAGTGGGACTTGAGTAGTCGACGCTCCGGAGCTGGAAGGGATGTGCGCCGATGCGATGCATGCGTTTTTAGCAGCTACTCTCGAGGGGACACTCGCTTGCCAGCGCCATCCTCGTAAATCTTTACCACTGATGTGAAGTGCTCGTCGGCGCTCTCCCGCTCACACGCCTCGGCATAGAGTGCCTCGACGACTGGAGCTAGCCGGGTGGAGTAGCCCATCGAGGACGCCAGATCCATTACCAATCGAATATCCTTCAATGCAAGTCCGGTGCGGAATCCGGGTGTATAGTCACCGGTCAGAACCTGAGGGAAGTCGTGATTGAAATGCGCTGAGCGGCCACCGGAGACCGATAGGATCTCAAACAGTCGGGTGGGGTCCATGCCGCATTTCACTCCGAGCACGAAGGCTTCGCTGGCAACAGCGATGTTGCCGATCGACATGAGGTTGTTCACGAGCTTGACGGTCTTTGCTGTACCGATGTCGCCGGTCCGGTTGATCTTCCGCGACATCGCTTCCAGTAGGGCCTTGTGCTGCTGGAACAGCTTCTCGTCGCCACCCACTTGGAAGACTAGTTCTCCGGCGGCCGCCTGGGGCGGCTCTCCCGAGAGTGCGACGTCGAGGACATGCTTTCCGCGTGCATGCGCGAGGGCGGCGAGATCGCGGATCGCGGCAGGCTCGATGGTGGAAGTCTCGATGAGCGTGGACTCCTGCGATGCTCCTTCGAGCCACCCTTCGGGGCCCGCACATGCGTTGAGCACGATAGTGGAGTTAGGAAGGGAGCTGATCGTTACCGACGTGGTCTCGGCGACCTCTCGCGCAGAACTCACGACGGATGCTCCCGCGTTCTCGGCCATGGCGCGCGCATCGGTCGAGACGTCGAATCCGACAACCGCGTATTCGCGGTCGAGCAGTCGGCGGCACATGCCTCCGCCGATATTCCCGAGGCCGATCAGGCCGATCGGACCGAGTTTCTCGGTGGTGTGCATCGAGGGGACCTCCAGCGACCGTGGGGGGACTAACTCGAGCGGCGGAGCCGGGAACAGGCCAAACCGGCGGAGCCGGTGCAACCC
>NZ_BJVJ01000121.1 GCF_007989085.1 Pseudonocardia sulfidoxydans NBRC 16205 | reverse complement strand
CGCCGTGCCGTGCATCGTGAACAGCTGGTTGTACTGCTCCGGGGACAGGAACTGCATGCCGGGCCGGGCAAGCTCGGCGCGGATCAGCAGCGCCATCGCACCGCCGACCAGGAAGAACCCGAACGACGTGACCAGGTACAGGACCGCGATGTCCTTGGGGTCGGTCGTCCGCAACATCCCGAGGAACACCGAGCCCCTCGCCGGGCGGCGCACGGGTCGCGGTCGGGTCGCCGGAGCGGGCGCGAGTTGGGTCATGACGCCCTCTCGAGTGAGTCGGTGGGAGTTCGCATGCACGGGCGCGGCGCGCGCCGGCAGCGGTGACGGGGATCGTCAGATGCGCACGAGAGGGGTGTCGACCAGGTGCTCGGCCAGGAACCAGCACTGCAGCTCCCCGGTGCGGATGACCTGCGAGACGAGCAGGTCGTTGGTTCCGTCGTCGCCGAGCTCGGCGCTCTTGGCGGCCGCCTTGTGGGCGTCGATCAGGATCTGCTCGTGCGCGTCCAGCAGCCGGGAGAGCATCGCCGGAACCGGCTCGACGCCGTTCGGCGGCCGCGGGATGCTGGTCAGCTCGGCTGCGTGTCGCGGATCGCCCACCGCGACGGCACCGAGGCTCTGGATGCGTTCGGCGATCGTGTCGACAAGGGCGAGCTGTTCGCCGGCGTGCTTGTCGAGCAGGAGATGCAGCTGGTAGAAGGTCGCCCCGCGGACGTTCCAGTGGCACTTCTTGTAGAGCGCGTGGAGTATCTGCGTGTCCGCCAGAGTTCGGTTCAGCTTCTCCGCCGCATACATGCGCGCGTCGTAGGACAGGCCGATCGGGAACTGCTTGACGGTGCCGAACGTCTGGATCTCGCCGCCGCCGTGCTGATGCAGCGACGGCTGGCTCGACGACGAGACCTGCTGCGTCCCGTCCTGGGTCGCGGTCATGCGCTCACTCCTCGTGAATCTCGGTTCGTAGGGGTGGTCGACGCCGTGCGCGTCGATGTTCGGATCGAGCGGCCCGGAGGGCGGGTGGACTGCTACCCGGTCGCGTCCGTGAGGGCTCGCCCGACGGTGTCGTGCAGTTCGGCCCACGATCGCGCGAACCGATCGACACCGTCGCGTTCCAGGGTCGTCAGGACCTCGGTGAGATCGACGCCCGCGGCAGCCACCGCGTCGATGACCTCCTGGGCCTGCGCCAGTCACCGGCCGTGGCCTGCGCGTCGTCCGTGCCGCGCAGTGAGCCGTGGTCGGCGAAGGCCTTCAGCGTCGCCTCGGGCATCGTGTTCACCGTTCCCGGCAGGGCGAGCTCGCTGACGTACTTGGTGTCGGGGTAGGCCGGGTTCTTCACCCCCGTCGAGGCCCACAGCGGGCGTTGCACGCGAGCGCCTGCGGCCTGGAGGCGCTCCCAGCGCGGGCCGGTGAACGTGTCGCGGAACGCCTGGTAGGCCAGCCGCGAGTTCGCGACGCCGGCCATCCCCCGGAGCGCGAGTGCGTCGTCCGATCCGATCTTGTCGAGGCGCTCGTCGACCTCGACGTCGACGCGGGAGACGAAGAAGCTCGCGACGGAGTGGATCCCGGACAGTGGCGTGCCGTTGTCGAGCGCTCGCTCGAGCCCGGCGAGATAGGCGGCCATGACCGCCCGGTACCGCTCCACCGAGAAGATCAGCGTGACGTTGACGTCGACGCCGAGTGCGAGTGCCTCCGTGATGGCCGGGAGGCCCGCCCTCGTCGCGGGGATCTTCACGGACAGATTCGGGCGGCCGACCGCTCGCACGAGGCTCACGGCATCGACGACCGTCGCCTCACTGTTGCCGGCCAGTGCGGGATCGACCTCCAACGAGACGCGCCCGTCCACCCCGCCGGTGGCCTCCCAGACCTCGCGGAAGAGATCGCAGGCCTGCTGGACGTCCCCGACCATCAGCCGACGGACCGCGTCGCCGACCGTCACCCCGTCCGCCGCGAGTTCCCGGATCTGCGGGTCGTAGGGCTCGGGGCGGGCCAGCGAGGCCGCGAAGATGGTCGGGTTGGTGGTCACACCGACGACATGGCAGTCGTCGACGAGCCGACGGAGATGGCCGCTGACGAGGTGCGCACGAGTCAGGTCGTCGAGCCAGATCGAGACGCCCGCGTCGGCGAGCCCGGCAAGTCGGTCAGGTGCCACGAACGCTTCTCCTCTGGGCCGGCCTCGGTGCCCGGACTTCCACGGGGCGACGTCAGCGTCGATCTCGTCCGGATGAGGCCCTCGAGTGACGATCAGCCGATCGCGCACTGGACTATAACGTCCAGCACTTCGCGGCTTTCCGGCACCCACGGGCTGGGGCCTCGTGCGGCGCGAATCGTGACACCCGCGCTTCCTCGCGTCAACGGCGCGAGACCCGCACTACCGCACAGAACCCCTGTGAGCTGCGGAAATGCTGACACTGCACCGCGGTGCCGCCGACCACGACGGACGGGTTCCGACGAAGAGGCCCGCGTTCGCGCGAACGTCCCACCCGCGAGCGACCTCAGGCCAGGGCGCGCAACGAATGGACCAGCTGCTCCCAGATCGACGATCTCACATCGCGGCAGGCACCGACGGAGTCGGAGCTACCGGCCGGCCACCTCCCTTGTCCGGTACGCGACCGCGGGAACCCCTTCGTGCCGAAACGAGTGCCGGCCACCGCGTCCGAGCAGGTCGCCGGGGTCTCGTCGCACGACCGCGCGCGAGGTCCGAGTTGCTCGGACGAGCAGCCCACCGTGCGCACGGGCTAGACTAGATCGTCTAGTCACGTCGTCGCGCGCCGCCGGGTCGGCGCACCCGCACGAGCACACGTTCGGACGTCGACGGCCCGGGCGGGAGCATCCATCAGGAGGGACATGTTCGCGGTGCTGTTCGAGGCCCGTGCGAGGCCCGACCGTCGGGACGCGTACCCGGAGCTGGCGACGCTGCTCGACGGCGACCTGCGCCAGAACACCGGCCTGGTCGACCACGACCTCCACCGGAGCGTGATCCGGCCGGGCTGGACGCTCTCGCTCTCGACATGGGAGGACGAGAAGGCACTCGTCAGGTGGCGGACGCACCCGAACCATCAGCTGGCCCAGGCGACGGGGCGCAACGACATCTTCGTCGACTACACCGTCCGGACCGGTGAGCTCACCCACGACACGGGCACACCCGGCAGCGCAAAGCTGCGCGAGCAGCGATTCGACGAGACCGCCTCGGGCGCCGGGAGCACCGTCGTCCTCGTCGGCCCGACGACCCTGCACCCTCCGTCCACCACGTACGACGCCGGCGAGATCGCCTCGCACCTCGGTCTCGACCTGGAGGCCGACGGCCTCACGTCCTGGGACGTCTACGAACCCGTGGACAGCCCCGGTGCGCTCCTGGCCCGGACCGTGTGGCGCGACCAGGCGGCCGCGGCGGAATTCGAATCGGTGGCCGACTTGCCCGGCAACCCGCGCATCCGCCGGATCCGGATCGTCCGTTACTACAGCCTCTACAACCGCAGCGAGGCCCCGCAGTACTACCCGGACCACCCGACCTGACCACCCCCCGGCGCCCACGAGCCACCGGCGGCCCCGGACGACCGACCGGAGCCGGTACCGGGTCCGTCCGGGCACGCGCCCGTCACCGTCCTCACCGGTGACGGGCTCGCCTGCTCACGGTTTCCCGGTGTGCGGGCCGCCCCGTCGCCAGCAACGGTCCGCCGTCGCCCGTCCCGGGGGCCGAGGCGCGCCCACTGCGCCCCGGGGCACGTCCCGCCGACGGCGCAGCGGCGCGGGCGAGACCGGCGAGCGCGAGGTCGAGGGCCGCCCGCGGCGGCTCCCCGTCCGGCGCGACCTGGGCGAGGATCAGACCACCCTGGAGCACCGCGACGATCCCGGCGGCGAGCTCGCACGGATCGGCGCCGAGGTCGAGCTCGCCGTGCTCCTGCACCCGGCGCAGCCCCGCGGCCAGGTACGACTGCCACGTCCGGAACGCGTCGTCGAGCGTCGCCCGCAGGTCGTCGGACCCTTCCGCCAGCTGGGTCAGGAGCGAGCCGAGCAGGAGCCCGCTCTCGCAGCTGTCCGCGCTGCTCAACCCGACCAGGTCCGCTGCCCATGCACGCAAGTCCGCCAGGGACACCACCTCGAGGAGCAACGAGCGTTGCCGACCCAGCACGGCGGCGACGTGGAGGTCCACGACAGCGGAGACCAACTCGCTCTTGGCCGGGAAGCAGCGATACACCTGCGACCGACTGGCACCGGATGCGGCGCAGACCCGCTCGACGTTCATTCCCGCGAGCCCGAGCTGGGCGACGACCTCCGACGCGGCCCGGACGATTCGGACGCGCGTCGCCGTGGAGCGGCGCGCCGGCTCCGGGGGTCGCCCCTCAGGTTCTTCCCTCGACACGCACGGATGCTAGCCAACACGTACCAACTGGTCTATTTCGACGGGAACCCAGCGTGCGGTCCCCACCGACTCGCCGACCCGCCCCACAGGTACCGCGGACGCGATCACCGAGGTCAGAATGCTGTCCGAACCGAGTGCGCCACCACGCCCCGGACAGCGGCCGCCAGCCACGGTCGCGTTCTGGGCCGATCCGCTCTAGACTGACCAGTCCGTAGTGCGCGAGCGGAGATCACGATCAAGTCCTCAAGCTAGGATCGAGTCCGTGACGAGTGCCGGAGCGACGAGTGCCGGGGCCGAGCCTCCCCTGCGGCGCCTGACCGCCCGCGGTGCCCTCACGCGCGACCGCATCGTCCGGGCCGCGGCCGACCTCATACACGCCAACGGCGTCGCCGGCACCACCATGGACCAGGTCGTCGAGGCCTCCGGCACCAGCAAGTCGCAGCTGTACCACTACTTCGACGACAAGGACGCCCTCGTCACCGCGGTGATCAAGATGCAGACCGCCCGGGTGATGCAGCTGCAGGAACCCCATCTCGAACAGCTCAGCTCGCTGCAGGGCCTGCGACGCTGGCGCGACGCCATCGTCCGGTTCGTCGACGAGCGGCACGGCGCGAACGGCTGCCCGGTCGGCTCGCTCGCCACGGAGCTGTCCGACCGCTCCGAACCGGCTCGGATTCTGATCAACGCGGCGTTCCAGAGCTGGGAGTCGTACCTCACCGCCGGAATCTCGCGGATGCAGGAACGCGGCGAGATCGACCGCACCTCCGACGCCGCCACCCTGGCCACCGGCATCCTGGCCGCCTACCAGGGCGGGTACCTGCTCTCACAGGCCAGACGCAGCGCCCAGCCGATGGCGCTGGCGCTCGACCTCGCGATCCGCAACGTCGAAGCACTCGCCGTCGGGCCGAAACCCGCCCCCGACGCGGCGAGCTGACCCCGCACCACGAGAATTCTCGTCCTCGACGTCAGGACCGGCGCGGCGGTGCCTCGGCGCAGCTCAGAGGCTCACCACGCCGCATCCCGGACACGGCCGCACGAGTCGGAGGCCACGGAAGGGGCCCGGCTCGTTTCGCCACGCACATGGAGGTCATTCGAGGGTGGTCGTGGACTCCACGGGAAGCCCGGCCGCCTTCCACGCCTGGAACCCACCTTCGACGTCAGTGGCTCCGGAGAGGCCGATCCGGTGCAAGGACGCGGCCGAGAGGCTGGAGGCGAGGCCGAGGTTGCACAAGACGATGATCTGCTCGTCGTCCTTCGGCACCGGTGGCAGCTCAGCGGCTTCCTCGGCGGTGAAGTGGGCCCGGTGCGAGGGGTCGAGGAACACCTCGATCGCGTTGCGCGGCACGCGGTACGCCCCGGGAATGACTCCCTCGGCCTCCTGCTCCTCGGTGGTGCGGGTGTCGACGAAGATGACGCCCTCCTGCAAGGCCTTCGCCGCCTGGGCCGGTGTCAGGCGGTCCAGTGTCTCCTGAGCGGCGTGGATGAGGTCCAGGGTGCGGCTGCGAGGTTCGTTGGTCATGACGACTTCCTGTCCTGAGGGGGCGCGACACCGAGGGTCGAGCCGCTGGATGCAGTGAACCGGTCGGCGGCAAGGTAGCGGTCGCGCAGGCCGTTCGTGATCAGGTGGTCCGCGAGCCGGTCGACGAACGCATCGGGCCCACAGAGATAGGCCTCGGAGCGGCGCAACGTCCGCGCGGAGTGGTGCTGATCAACCGCGTCGGCGGCGAGATCCGCACCGCGGACACCGGGCGTCACACCGACGGTGACAAGGGGGTCGTAGGTGAAGTGGTCGAACTTCTCCGCGAGGGCGATGAACTCCTCGCGGAAGGCGAGGTCACTCTCGTCGCGCCCCGTGTGGACGAGGTGGACGGGAGCATCATCGCCGCGCTCCAGCGTCTGGAGGATCATCGGTCGCAGCGGACCGATGCCTGCCCCGCCGCCGACGAACAGCTTGGCCCGGTGCGACGTCCTGACCGTGAACGCGCCGAAGGGACCACGCACCCGGACGTCGTCGCCCGGGCGGAGACCGTCGAGAGCGGTGTTGAACACCCCACCCTCGACCCGGCGGATCACCAGATCGACAGTGGACGACTCCGCCCGGGAGGCCACCGAGTACGAGCGCCACGCGTCCCCGCCGGGCAGAGCGAGCTGGACGAACTGCCCGGGCCGGGGGGCCCACGACTCCGGCGGGCGCAGCCGGAGCAGGAACAGGCCGGCTGCGGGTCGCAGGACATCGGTGACCGTCGTCGTGGTGTCGACGGAGCCGGCCCCGGCGAACTCGGACTCGACGATGCCGGTGTCGCCGACGTCGACTTCGGCGTCCGACGACCGAAGTTGCGACGAGCAGAGCAGGACCCGACCCTCCTCGCGCGACCGGGCGTCGAGCGTGGTGAGGGTCGCGGGGTCCTGCTCCACGTCACCAGACACCACGGTGGCGACGCACGTGCCGCATCCGCCGTGGTTGCAGCCGAAAGGCACGTAGCGACCCGCTCGGAGGATGGCGTCGAGCAGTCGTTCACCGGGTTCCACGGGGATACGGGCCCCGAAGGGATGAACGGTGATCCCCCGGAGCCGGCCGAGCTCGGTCATGGCGCCAGCGGGTCCTGGATCGTCACGCCGAGGCCCCTGATGTGGTCGATCGTCCACAGCCGGTCCTCGTGCAAGTGGGGCTGGGCGACGAGAGTCTTGCCGTCGGGGCGGATGAAGCCGAGGTCGAGAATGACGTCGGCGAGGTCCCAGCCGTGGTAGCGACCCCAGAACGTGCCGTAGGAGGCGTAGGAGATCGGGTTCCACGCGAAGTTGGCCTCGCACCCGTCGCTGCAGAGCGCGAACTTCTTGCCCGACCACTCGATGATCCGGAACTCCGGTGCCTCGAACCGGGGGACGATGCAGGGCAGCTGGCACACCTGGCAGAACGGCGGCACCGCGGGCAGTTCCTGAAGCAGCAGGTGTGCGCCCGCCGGGTCGGACAGAGCGGCGTAGGCCTCCCACAGCGGCTGGTAGACCTGCGACCACCCCGGGTAGTTGTCCTCGAACCAGGCGAAGTCCTGCTCGTCGAGTGGGTCGATGCGGAAGAAGTTCAGCGGCCACAGCGCGGCGAGGCCGATGGCGACGGCGTGGTGCTGGGACTCCAGCCCGCGCGCGACGTCGCCCAGCCGGGCGGGCTCGGTGAGACCGAACGGACCGAAGCGGCGGGAGAACGAGCCGATGAAGTCGTCGACGACCCACTCCTCCCACGCGTCCCGGTAGGCCCAGGGCCGGTTGCGGACGAAGTACTCCGACGCGACCCCGACCAGGGTGTCGCTTCCCTGGTGCTGGTGCCAGAAGGCACGATCGAGCGAGCCCTGGACCAGGGGGATGTTCTCGGGGATCTCGGCGACCGCACGCAGCGTTCCGTGCCCGTTGGCCATGTGCCGGACCTCGTCGGACTGGATCGACAAGTACGCCGCGGCGTAGGCGTCGTCGCCGTTGGCCGACGCCACCGGCGGGATCGCAACGGTGAGCGGGTTGGTGTATGCCGTCTCGAGGACGACGTTCAGCGCGATGGCCGCGTCGATCGGGTCGTTGACCGAGTTCGGCGCGAAGGCCGCCCGCGCCACCGAGCCGACCGGATGCCGCGACAGGGCTCGCGATCCGAACTGCAGCCCCTGCGAGTCGGCCACCGTCCGCGAGTAGTGCTGGCGCAACGCTCCGACGAGCTGCAGGTGACGCGCCTCGTCCAGCGCCTGGGCCGAGTAGCCCTGCTGCAGCTCGGGGTTGTCGATCGACGAGATCAGCAGCCCGGCACCCTTCATGGCCTGGTACTCGGCCTCCGCGGTGGCCGGCAGCAACAGCTTGAGACCCTCGACCCACCGCGGCTCGATCTGCTCGCTGCTGCGGAGCTGGACCGCCCGGTCGAGGGCCTGGTGGACGCGGTTGTCCTTCTCCACCTCCATGCGGGCGTAGTCGCGCATGAGCAGCTTGAACGGGTCACGCCCGCGCTCGGGCACCCTGTACCTGGTCGGAAAGACCGCGGCCGGTGGCGCCGTCGTGCTGTTCCAGACGTAGTCCTTGGTCAGGTCGTGGATGCGGGTGGTGGGTGCGCTCATGCGCCTGTTCCTCCAGACACGATGGCGTCGGCACGGAGTACGAGGGAGCCGGTTCCCGGTGTGGCGCCGCGTTGCGGGATGATCTCGCCGAAGTAGCTGGTCACGACGATGAGGACGTCCTCGACGTCGATGGGTCGGCCGAGCTCCTGCGACAGCTCCCCCAGGTCGAGGACGATCTCGTCCGGAGCATCGGCCTTGGTGTAGACCCCGCGGTCCACGATGTTCACCGTCGGCTGGGTCCGGCGAAGTTGCGCGACGATCGCGGTCGTCTCCTCGCCCGCGATCAGGCTGATCCCGACACCCCGCTGAGCGGGCTCGGGAACGGTTCTCACGGTCACAGGGAAGCTCCCGAGGTGGTGACGAGACCCCACTTGTCGGCGGCGGTCGCGTCGTAGCGATCCAGGACGTCTCGCCACCGGCTCTCGTCGGCGGGTGGGGCGTCGGGGGCGTTGGCGGGCAGGTCCGTGAGGGTCTTCGCCGAGTCCTCGGCCCGCTGTCGCCAGGTCAGGATCCACCGCCGCACGAGCTGTCGGTTCGAGGTCCCGTGAACGCTGTCGGTCACCAGGTGGTGGACGAGAGCGTCGGTCCACGCTCGGGCCCGCTCGGCGTCCGCGGCCCAGGCCTGCGCGATCAGCGGGATGAACCGGTCACCGTTGCGCTCGGCGGCCGGGCGCAGATACTCGTTGCGCAGGAAGTGACCGATCAGCGGCTCCAGGACGAGGTTGATCGCCACCACCGCCTCGACCCAGTCCTCGGTGGCCAGCAACAGCTCCACCGTCTCGCGTAGCGGCCGCCACTGCGGCGATGTCAACCACAGATCATGGACGTCGGCGAAGATGTCGGGCGCTCCGGCGTTCTCCACCTCGACCCGTACAACAGCGGTGTGTTCGACGTGGCGCAGCTTGTCCGCGGCGTCGAACACCAGCGGGAGAGTGAGGGTGTCGGACAACGCCAGCCGTTGCGCCCTGCTCAAGACCCTGAAGTAGGCGCGGTCGACGAACGGCAGGACGACGAGATCGCGACCGATCCCCTCGACGAGTCAGTCCGGTTGAATCCGGTCGACGGCCTTGGCCTCACGCAACTCGGCGAGCCCTGCAGCCAGGTCGCTCTCGACCCGATGGACGTCCGCGACCCATTCGACGTAGATCGATCGGTTCGGGTCGCGGAAGGCCGACCAGTCCGAGGACCGGGCCGCGGTCGAGTCGGCGGTGAGGGGTGCCGACCCGTCCGGGAAGAGCAAGGGCCACCCCTGCGCGGCGTCGGTGTCGTCGGGGCCGATCTGTTGACCGAGGGTGAACTCTTCGTAGTCGGTCAGCTGCGGAGCAGCCATGGAGATCCTCTCGAGGATGCGCACGGTTCAGGTCACGAGCTCTGTTGGTCACCTCGCCACCCCGACATGGGCTGCGGGCTGCGGGCACGGAGCGCATCGGGCCGAGGCCCGAAACCGGCCGGCAGGTTCCTCCGGGGGCCGGGCGGCGGCCGATTCGACCGAGTCCGCCGAGCACGAGATGCCCGGCCGGGTGCCGCGGCAACAGCCCTCACCCGTACCGATGGAGGTGAGGAGGCGGGTGCGGGTCTAGCTCGGACAGAGCGCGCTGGTCACGCGCTGGAGATCGACGTGGAGGCGCTGAGTTCCGACGAACATCGAGAAGCACCTCCCGGATCGCGTCGACGTGGAACCGCACGAGCGGCCTCGTCAAAGACTGACACAACGACCGCGGACGGGCCGGTACAGATTCTGGACCGGCGCTACGAGCTCGCGTCGGCCCGCCGCTCGGCGACCCTGGGGGCGAAGTCGCTGCGCCTGAACCAGGTCGGGAAGTCCCGCAGCAGTGCCGGACGCCCGGACAGCTCCATCTCCCCGTCCTCGAGGACCTCTGACCAGCCACGATGGCCGTACCAGACCGAGTACCAGACCTCCGACTTCGCCCGAGCATGAACGTCCACGTCGAACATCGGGTCGCGCGTACAGACCGAGGAGTCCTCACCGTCGAGTACCAGCCAGCCCCGGACCTGTTCGCGCCCCTGCTCGAAGATCAACTCGACCGTCACCCGCTGGTCCGGAAGAGCCTCGCTCCGTAGCCCGAGGCGCATGCGCCACATCAGTAGGTGCGGATCGAGTCGCTCGTCGGCGGGTTCGGGGAACGCCCATCGGACGCCCCAGTTCCCCACGGCCACGAGGACATCCTCGAGATCGGCGCCCCGCTCCGTGAGCCGATAGCCGCGGTTACCGGCAACCGACTCCACGAGCCCCGACTGCTGCAGGGCCCTCAGCCGTTGACTCAGCAGAGTGCGAGACAGTCCGGGCAGTCCCCGATGGATGTCGTTGAACCCACGAGCACCGACATACAGCTCTCGAATGATCAAGAGATTCCAGCGCTCACACAACACCGTCGCCGCCATCGACACAGGGCAGTACTCCGGGCCCGCGGCACTCATGATCCGAGTCTAGAAGACCACCGGCTCCCGCAGTACAGATTCTGTACCGGGGGCACGCCGTCGGCGCCACCGGCAGAGCGAAAGCGGCATGCAACGACGGACCAGTCGCCTGGTGCGTCCGACGAAACAGAACGCTGCGCCCACGCCACGATCCCTGTCGGCGAGCGGGGCGGGAACTCTGTCGGTGCTGTCGGTCCCATAGTGCACACTGACGCTCGTGGAGGAGACCAGCGCAGAACTGCTCAACCGTCCGGTTTACGGCATGAGCCAGGCCGCGCGGCTCCTCGGCCTGCGCACGGACGGCCTCCGCCGCTGGATCGACGGCTACGAGCGCCGGGGCAAGGCCTACGCCCCCGTCATCCGTGAGCGCTCCACCGGCGTCGACACGGTCACCTGGGGTGAGTTCGTT
>NZ_BJVJ01000120.1 GCF_007989085.1 Pseudonocardia sulfidoxydans NBRC 16205 | reverse complement strand
GGCGGCCGGCGCGGTCGTCGTGGTGACCGGGGCCCCGGCGCGGCCGGGGCGGGCGGTCGCGGGCCGGGTCGTGACGGGCGCGCTCGCGGGGAGCGCCGCCACCGGCGTGTCCGTGGCGCCGGGCACGACCGCGACCCCGGCGACCGCCGGACCGTCGTCGACGATCGGTGCGGGCAACTCGGACGGGGTGGTTCCCGTCATGGAGCCGAAGACGACGAGCAACAGCACCACGGAGAGCACCTTCAGGGCAACGCGCGTCACGTCAAGTGACCGTACGGAGCTACGGACCGCGCCGGTAGCCACACGATCGAGACAGGTGAGGTTGTTGTTGCAGAAGTTTGACCACACTGGTCGCGTTCAGTAGTCGTTCTGGGGTTGTTGGATGCCTCCGACACGGAGCGTCGCCGAGGCCGCGACGACCCGCTCACCAGGCAGAGCTCGCCACCTTGCGTGGCCGCTGGAAGGACGAGCACCCCGAACGGGACGACCTGCAGCCGACGACGGCTCCGCACCGTGCCCACCCGGCATCACCGGGGGTAGCCCCAGGCCGGCCGGCGGATCACCCGCCGGAGGTACCGGCCTCCGCCGATGCGGCTCCGGAGAGCAGCGACGAATAGGTCGCCCCCCGCACCGGATCAGCAACGGTTGCCGCAGCGGCTCCGGAGAGCAGTGAGGTTGCGGGCGACCAACCGGGCGCAACCTCACCGTCGTGTCGGCGACCGGTAAGGACCGTGAGGTTGCGGCCGGCTCGGGCCCCGCGGGGCGGGGTCAGCGGTCGCGTACGCCCCCGCGCAGCAAGCACACGGTCAGCTCGCGGCGGGGTGGACGGCGACCTCGGTGGCCTTGACCGCGAACCAGAGCTCGGCGCCGGGCTCGACGGCGAGCTCCGCGGCGGCGGCGAGGGTGACGTCGGCGGCGAGGCCGTCGAGCCAGGCGGGGCCGTCGGCGGGCGGGGAGGCGCGCAGGCGGACGGTGTCGCCCTGCGGCTCGATCGCGGCGAGCCGCACCCGCAGGGCGTTGCGGGGGCTCCCCGCGGGACGGTCGCGGAACACCGACACGGCGGACGGCGCGAAGACCGCGACTGCGGCGTCGCCGTCGACGAGTGGTTCGGCGGACAGTCCGCTGACGAGGGTGCCGTCGTGGGTGCGCAGCCCGTCGGTGCAGGCGGTGCCGGGGACGAGGTCGAGGCCGGCGATGCGGGCGGTGAAGGGGGTGCGGGGCTTGGTGAGGACCTCCCGCGTCGCCCCCTGTTCGACGATCCGCCCGGCGTCGAGGACGACCACGCGGTCGGCGAGGACGAGGGCGTCGAGGGCGGAGTGGGTCACCAGCAGCGCGGTCTGTTTGGCGTCGCGGATGACGCGGCGCAGCAGCGAGCGCATCGCGGGGGTGGCGTCGACGTCGAGGGCGGCGAGGGGCTCGTCGAGCAGCAGGAGGCCGGGGCGTGGCGCGAGGGCGCGGGCCAGTGCGACGCGCTGTTGCTGCCCGCCGGACATCTGGGAGGGGCGGCGGCGGGCCATCTCGTCGGCGTCGAGGCCGGGGAGGACGTCGGCGATGAGCGAGAGCGCGCGGGCCTCGGCGTCGCGTTTGGCGATGCCCGCGGCGCGGGGGCCGAAGGCGACGTTGGCGAGCGCCGTCATGTGCGGGAAGAGCAGCGCCTGCTGGGCGAGCAGCCCGACGCCGCGGCGGTGGGGCGGGACGGAGATGCCGGCGTCGACGTCGGTGACGGTCTCCTCGCCGACGCGGACGTGCCCGGAGTCGGGCACGAGGAGCCCGGAGAGGACGCCGAGCAGCGTGGACTTCCCGGAGCCGTTGGGCCCGAGGACGGCGACGACCTCGCCGGGCGCGGCGTCGATCGCCACGTCGAGGGAGAAGCCGGGCCGGTCGAGCCGCACGGTCGCGGCGAGGGCGGCTCCCGTCATCGGATGCCCTCCGTGTTGCGGGGCCGGGCGAAGGCGATGACCAGGATCGCGACGACGACGAGCAGCAGCGACAGGGCGATGGCGCCGGCGTCGTCGGTCTCGCGCTGGAGGTAGACGAGCAGCGGCAGGGTCTGGGTGGTGCCCTGCAGGTTGCCGGCGAAGGTGATGGTGGCGCCGAACTCGCCGAGGCAGCGGGCGAACGCGAGGACGGTGCCGGACATGAGGCCGGGCAGCACGAGCGGCACGGTGACGCGTCGGAACGTGAGCGCGGGTGAGGCGCCGAGGGTGGCGGCGACGGCCTCGTAGCGCTCCCCGGCGGTCCGCAGCGCTCCTTCGAGGCTGACGACGAGGAACGGCATGGCGACGAACGTCTGCGCAAGGATCACGGCGACGGTGGTGAAGGGGACGGTGACGCCGAACCCGAGCCGCAGCGCCTCTCCGACGAGCCCGCGGGCCCCGACGAGGTAGAGCAGTGCGAGTCCGCCGACGACCGGGGGCAGCACGAGCGGCAGGAGCACGACCGAGCGCAGGGTGCGCAGTCCGGGCATCCTGCCGCGGGCGAGCACGGCCGCGAGCGGGCCGCCGAGCAGGATGCAGAGCACCGTCGACGCGGCGGCCGTCTCCAGTGACAGGCGGAGCGCGGCGAGCGCGGCCTCGCTGGTGAGCAGTTCGGGCATGCGCGCCCAGTCGGCCTCGATGAGGAGCCCGGCGACCGGCAGGGCGATGACGAGGAACGCGACGACCGCGGGCACCCACATCCAGCGGGGCAGGGCGACGTCACGTTCGTGGCGTCGGTCCCGCTTCCGCTCGGTCGGGGGCGCCTGCGGTGCGTCGTCGGTGACGCTCACCTGGCCACCGTTGCGACAGTCACTTCTCGGCGCCGAAGCCCGCCGCGTTCAGCGTCTTCTGCCCGAACTCGCCGGTGACCATGTCGATCCACTTCTGGGCGAGGTCGGCCTGCGGCGCGTTCTTGACGACGGCGATCGGGTAGTTGGTGGCGGCCTGCTGGGCTTCGGGGAACGTGACGCCCTGCACCGAGTCCTTGGCGGCGGTGACGTCGGTGACGTAGACGAGGCCGGCGTCGGCGTTGCCGGTGCTGACCTTGCCGAGGACGGACTTGACGTCGGTCTCCTGGCTGACCGGGGTCAGCGTGACGCCGGTGGCCGTCTCGATCTTCTTCGCGGCGGCGCCACAGGGGACCTGCGGGGCGCAGACGACGACCTTCAGGTCGGGCTTTGCCAGATCGGCGAACGAGGCGATGCCCTTGGGGTTGCCGGGCTGCGTGGCGATCTGCAGGACGTTCGTCGCGAAGATCGTCGGCGCGGCGGTGGTGAGGTCCTTGTCGGTGACGGTCTTCATGGTCGCGTCGCTGGCGGAGGCGAAGACGTCGACGGGGGCACCGTTGACGATCTGGGACGCGAGGTCGGACGAGCCGCCGTAGCTGATGCGCACGGTCACGCCGGGGTTGTCGGTCTCGAACCGGGCCTTCATCGCGTCGAAGGTCTCGGTGAGCGACGCGGCGGCGAGGACGGTCAGGGTCTTGGGCTGGGCAGCGGCGGACGACCCCCCGGCGTCCGCCGCGCCCGAGCTCCCACCACACCCTGCGAGGAGCAGGGCGAGCCCGGCCAGCAGACCGAGCAGTGCACGACACTTCACGAGAGTCCTCCCGGGACTTCCACGACCACGTTGGTCGACTTGACGACCGCGACCGCGAGCGCCCCCGGCACCAGCCCGAGGTCGTTCACCGCCTCCGTGCTCATCAGGGACACGACCCGGTGCGGGCCGCACTGCATCTCCACCTGCGCCATGACCGCGTCGGTGACCACCGACGTGACGAGCCCGACGAGGCGGTTGCGCGCGGAGCGCTGAACCTCGGACGGGTCCGGGGTGGCGGTGGCGTGCTCGCGGGCGAACTCGGCGAGCGCGGCGCCGTCGATCACTTTGCGGTTCGACGCGTCGGGCTGCACGGGCAGCGCGCCGGCGTCCACCCAGCGGCGGACGGTGTCGTCGCTGACGCCGAGCAGACGCGCGGCGTCAGAAATCCTGAACTGCGGCACGCGCGGCATCTTAGTTCCGCGGATGAGCGCACCGCCAGGGTGGCGTCCGGACCTGTGATTGGCTGCGGTCGTGGACTTCGAACCCAGCGCCGCGGCCGCGGACCACACCCGCCGGATGCGCGCGTTCCTCGACGAGAAGGTGCTCCCCGCCGAGCCCACCTACGACGCCTGGCGCGCCGAGCGCCGCGGCACCCCCCAGGAGTGGGACCTGCCCCCGGTCCTGGAGGAGCTCAAGACCGAGGCCCGGTCTCGCGGGCTGTGGAACCTGTTCCTGCCCAGCATCTCCGGACTGTCCAATCTGGAGTACGCCGCGGTCGCCGAGGTGTCCGGCTGGTCGCCGGTCATCGCCCCCGAGGCCATCAACTGCCAGGCCCCCGACACCGGGAACATGGAGACGTTGCACCTGTTCGGGACGCCCGAGCAGAAGCAGCAGTGGCTCGAACCGCTGCTCGAGGGCGAGATCCGGTCGGCGTTCGCGATGACCGAGCCCGACGTCGCGTCGTCGGACGCGACGAACGTGCAGACGCGGATCCGCCGCGACGGCGACGACTACGTGATCTCGGGCCGCAAGTGGTGGATCTCCGGGACCGCCGACGAGCGCTGCAAGGTCTTCATCGTCATGGGCAAGACGGATCCGGACGCCCCTCGGCACCGCCAGCAGTCGATGATCCTGGTGCCACGCGACGCTCCCGGCATGCAGGTACTGCGGCACCTGCCGACGTTCGGCTACCAGGACCAGCACGGACACTCCGAGATCGCGTTCGACAACGTGCGCGTGCCGGCGTCGAACCTGCTGGGTGAGGAGGGCGGCGGTTTCGCGATCGCCCAGGCCCGGCTGGGACCGGGCCGCATCCACCACTGCATGCGGCTGATCGGCATGGCGGAGCGGGCCGTCGACCTGATGGTCCGCCGGGCCCGCGACCGCGTCGCGTTCGGCCGGCCGCTGGCCGACCAGGGCGTCGTCCGCGAGCAGATCGCGTTGTCGCGCATCGAGATCGAGCAGGCGCGGCTGCTGGTGCTCAAGACGGCGTGGCTGATCGACGAGCACGGGTCGAAGGGTGCGGCCACCGAGATCGCGGCCATCAAGGTGGCGGTGCCGCGGATGGCGTGCACCGTCATCGACCGGGCCATGCAGATCCATGGCGCCGGGGGGATGAGCGACGACTTCCCGCTGGCCTACTTCTACACGTGGGCCCGCGCGCTGCGCTTCGCCGACGGCCCCGACGAGGTGCACCTGAGGTCGGTGGCACGCCAGGAGCTGGCGGCCCACGAGTGAGAACCCTGTGAGTGGCAATAGTCGCCATGGCGACTATTGCCACTCACGACCTCGGTGACGGCCACCGCGTCGATCGACCTCTCCCGTCGATCAGGGTCGGCGGCTCGGGTGAGGCTTCTCACCACTGAGGGAACATCCGATTCTGCGGATCATGCAGCCCTGCTGCGGCGCACCTGCGGAGACACGAATTCCCGCAGCTCAGCACCCGCATGCAGCGCTGTCCGAATGGCTACGCTCGTGGCGTGACGGCAACGGAGCTCGGCCTGCCCGCCCTGCGGACGGCCACCACCCGAGACCCCGCCCGCCCCGCTGACGCCCGCCTCGTCGACAGCTTCGGCCGGGTGGCGACGGACCTGCGCATCTCGCTGACCGACCGCTGCAACCTGCGGTGCCACTACTGCATGCCGGCCGAGGGTCTCGACTGGATGCCACGCGAGGAGCAGCTCACCGACGACGAGCTGCTGCGGCTGGTCACGATCGCCGTCCGCGACCTCGGCGTCGAGGAGCTGCGGTTCACCGGCGGCGAGCCGCTGCTGCGCCGCGGACTCGAGGGCCTCGTCGCCGCGTCCGCCGCGCTGCAGCCGCGCCCCGACATCTCGTTGACCACCAACGGCGTCGGCCTCGCGCGCCGCGCCGAGGCACTGGCGGCGGCCGGGGTCAACCGGCTCAACGTCTCGCTCGACACCCTGCGCCCCGACCGGTTCGCCTCGATCACCCGCCGCGACCGGTTCGACGACGTCCTCGCCGGGATGCGCGCCGCCCGGGACGCGGGCCTGTCCCCCGTCAAGATCAACACGGTGCTGTTGCGCGGGGTGAACGACGACGAGGCCGTCGACCTGCTGCGGTTCGCCCTCGACGAGGGCTTCGAGCTGCGCTTCATCGAGCAGATGCCCCTCGACGCCCAGCACGGCTGGGAACGCACCGAAATGGTCACCGCGGGCGAGATCATGGCCGCGCTGTCGGAACACTTCACGCTGACGCCCGATCCCGCGCACCGGGGCGCCGCCCCGGCCGAGCGCTGGGTGGTCGACGGTGGGCCGACCATGGTCGGCATCATCGCGTCGGTGACGCGGCCGTTCTGCGGCGCCTGCGACCGCACCCGGCTCACCTCCGACGGCCAGATCCGCTCGTGTCTGTTCGCGCGCACCGAGACCGATCTGCGCGCCATGCTGCGCGGCGGCTCGACCGACGCCGAGATCGCCGACACCTGGCGCGACGCCATGTGGGGCAAGCTCGCCGGGCACGGCATCGACGACCCGGGCTTCCTGCAGCCCGACCGCCCGATGAGCGCGATCGGCGGCTAGGAGGGTGCTGAACAACTCCAGCCGTAGCGAGCGGCGTCCAGATGGTGTCATCGCAAGGCGGGCAGTAGGCCCGAGTTGTTCAGCGCGCTCCTAGGGAGGATGAGTCCTGTGACGACCGGAACGACGACGCTCACCACGACGGTCCGCTTCTACGCGGCGGCCCGGGCCGCGGCCGGCGCCGAGACGACCATCGTCGAGCTACCGGAAGGCGCGACGGTGGCCGAGCTGCTCGACTCCCTGCGCGCCGCCCACGACGCCGAGTTCGCCCGCGTCCTGCTGCGCTGCAGCTACCTGCTCGACGAGGTGGCGGTCCGCGACACCTCCGTCGCGGTCCCCCACGGCGCGATCCTCGACGTTCTCCCGCCGTTCGCGGGGGGCTGAGCCTGTGAGTGGCAATAGTCGCTATAGCGACTATTGCCACTCACAGCCCCGCGACGGCGTCCCGGTACGACGGCCAGGTGCCCGCGGGAGTCCGCACGCTCGTCGCGTTCAGGATCGCGTGCACGACCGCCCGCGCGACGACGTCCGCTGCCGCCGCGTGCAGCGCGAACAGACCCGGCATGTCCGGGGCGCGGCGCGCGCCCGTCGCCATGCCGAAGATCGTGTCGCCGTCCATCACCGTGTGCACGGGTGCCAGGGAGCGGGCCAGGCCGTCGTGGCCCATCGTCGCGAGGCGCGCACAGCCGGCCTTGTCCAGGGTCGCGTCGGTGGCGACGACGCCGATCGTCGTCGCCGTGCCTGCGGTGCCACCGGCGTGCCGGGCCAGCGCCGCACCCACGCCGCCCGGCTCCCGGACCTCGGGCAGGTCGAACTCGCCGGGCAGGCCGTGCCGGGCCCCGTGCAGCGCACCCGTCTCCACGTCCGCGGCTGAGCCGACGGCGTTGACCGCGATCAGGGCGGCGACGGTCGTCCCGTCGGGCAGCGTTGCACTGGCCGAGCCGATGCCACCCTTCAGACCGCCCGCGACCGCTCCCGTCCCTGCGCCGACGACACCCTGCGGGACCGGGCTGTCGGACGCCGCGTCGAACGCCGCGATGCCGTGCGCCGCACCGGGTCGTGCGCCGAACCGGCCGCCGCGACCGAGGTCGAACAGCACCGCCGCGGGAACGATCGGCACGACCCCGCCGGGCACCGCGAACCCCTCGCCCGCCTCCTCCAGCCGCGCCATCACCCCCGCCGCGGCGTCGAGACCGTAGGCGCTGCCACCGCCGAGGACGATCGCGTGCACCTTGTCGACGGTGTTGCGCGGATCGAGCAGGTCGGTCTCCCGGGTGCCGGGCGCGGCGCCGCGAACGTCCACTCCCGCCGACGCGCCACCGGGCGGTGCGAGGACCACCGTCGTCCCGCTGAGCGCGCCCTCGCCCACGACCTGCGCGTGCCCGACGCGGATGCCCGCGACGTCGGTGATGTCGTTGTGCCGCCCGGCCCCGATCATGGGGCCATCCTGGCAGCGAGTGGACCTCAGTCGTCGTGCTCGACGCGCACGTCACCCATGGGTGCGCCGTTCGTGCAGGTCAGCCGCACGTCGACCTCGATGTCGTCGCCCTCGAACCGCACCCGGGGGCGACCGTCGTCGGAACCCGACTCCGTGAGCTCGAAGCCCTGCGCGGGGCTGGCCGACACGATCCGCGGCGTCGTCCCCTCGCAGCGCACGACGATCGTGCCGCCCGGCGCACCGGAGACGACGACGGCCTGCGACTCCGTCGTGGGCGGGGCCGACGACACGGGCGGCCCGGGCGCGGAGGCGGCGGGCAGCGCGGCGAGGCGGGTGTCGATCTCCGCCGCCGTCAGCGGGCGCAGCCCCTCCCCCGTGATCCCGGACCCGACCGCACCGACCGCGGTGAGGCCGACGACGAGCGCACCGGCCGCCACCACCACCCAGACGAGGACGGCGGCGGCGGATCGGGCTCGGCTGGGGCGCACCCCACGAGCATGCCCGCTGCCATGGTTAAAGGAGCGCTAAGGCGACGCCAACGTCCACCCGGGACGTACCTCGCACACACCTCGTGTGTCATACGGTGCGGTCATGGCCCAGGTACTGCTCGTGGAGGACGACGCCGCGATCCGCGGTGCGCTCGTGCGCGGGCTCTCCGAGCGCGGCCACGCCGTCGACTCCGCGCCGACCGCGATGGCGGGGCTGGAGCAGGCGGTCGGCAACCGGCCCGACATCGTCGTGCTCGACCTCGGCCTCCCGGATCTGGACGGCACCGTGATGCTGCGGATGCTGCGCGGCGCCAGCGCGGTCCCGGTCATCGTCGCCACCGCGCGTGACGACGAAGCCGAGATCGTCGCGGTCCTCGACGCCGGGGCCGACGACTACCTGGTGAAGCCCTTCGGCTCCGCGCAGCTCGACGCCCGTATCCGCGCGGTGCTGCGCCGCGGCGGTGAGGCCGATGTCGATCCGACGGTGACGGTCGGGGGGCTCGTCGTCGACCCGCGTGGGCGCACGGCGCGGCTCGACGACCGCGCGCTGGAGCTGACGCCGCGCGAGTTCGATCTGCTGCACTATCTCGCGGCACGGGCGGGCGAGGTCGTCGCCAAGCGGGAGCTGCTCACCGAGGTGTGGCGGCTGCCCTACGGGGGCGCGGACAAGACGGTCGACGTGCACCTGTCGTGGTTGCGCCGCAAGCTCGGCGAGACCGCGCAGGCCCCGCGCTACCTGCACTCGGTGCGGGGCGTCGGGGTGCGGCTGGGCGCCCCGGACTGATCCGTGCGCCGCCGCGTCCTTGTTCTCGTCGCTGCGACGACAACCCTCGTCCTCGTCGCGTTCCTCGTTCCGCTCGCACTGCTGGTGCGCACCGTCGCGCAGGATCGCGCCGTCGCGACCGTCACCGCGCAGGCCCAGTCGCTCAGCCCGCTCGTCGCCACCGCGGGCCGCGACGCCCTCGCGCTCGCCGTCGGCCAGGTCGACGCGACGACCCCCGCCGAGGTCACCCTCTTCCTCCCCGACGGGACCGTCCTCGGCACCCCCGCCGCGCGCACCCCGCTCGTCGAGCTCGGCGCCCGCGGCGTCTCCGCGTCCACCGACGCCGCCGGGGGCCGGGAGATCGTCGTCGCCGTCCGCGACGCCACCGGCGCCGGCGGGGCCGTGCGCGCCTTCGTCCCCGACGCCGACCTGACCCGCGGCGTCGGCCGTTCCTGGCTGCTGCTGGCCGGGCTGGGGATCACGCTGCTCGCCGTCGGCCTCGTGCTCGCCGACCGGTTGGCGCGCAGGCTCGTCCACGCCACCACCGACCTCGCCGCCGTGTCGCACCGCCTCGCCCGCGGCGATCTCGACGCCCGCGCCGACCCGGACGCCCCCGCCGAGCTGGGCGTCGTCGCCGGGGCGCTCAACGGACTCGCCGCACGCATCACCGACCTGCTGCGCGAGGAGCGCGAGACAGTCGCCGACCTCGCCCACCGCGTGCGGACCCCGCTCACCTCGCTGCGACTCGACGCCGAGTCCCTCCCGCCCGCCGACGCCGCCCGCATCGGCGACGGCGTCGACGCCGTGCAGCGCGCCGTCA
Organism: Pseudonocardia sulfidoxydans NBRC 16205; assembly: GCF_007989085.1. GTDB lineage: Bacteria > Actinomycetota > Actinomycetes > Mycobacteriales > Pseudonocardiaceae > Pseudonocardia > Pseudonocardia sulfidoxydans. The sequence goes on along the minus strand of NZ_BJVJ01000120.1, from coordinate 1,837 downwards.
CCGGGGCCATCGAACAGGCCCGTCGCCGCGGCGCCGCCCCCGCGGCGTGCGACGCCGTGCCGGTCGTCGCCGAGCGGGTCGCGTTCTGGGCGGTGCTCGCCGAGGACACCGACCGCGACGTCACCGTCGACCTGGCCCCCGGCCCGCTGCCCGTCGCGCTCCCCCGCGGCGACCTCGAGGCGGTCGTGGACACGTTGCTGGGCAACGTCTTCGCCCACACCCCCGACGGCACGTCGTTCGCGGTGCGGCTCGTCGGGGAGCCCGGTGGCGGCGCGACGCTGACCGTCGCCGACGACGGCCCCGGCATCCCCGCGGATGCACCCGCGCTGCGCCGCGGGGTGAGCGGCGCCGGATCGACGGGACTGGGGCTCGACATCGCGCGCCGCTCCGCCGAGCAGTCCGGCGGTGGGCTGCGGCTGGAGTCGCCGGGGCGGGGACTGCGCGTCGTGGTCGGTCTCGGACCGCCATCGCCCGGACCGTAGGGTCGAGGACGTGCGGAGACGGCTGGTGGCGGCGCTGGTCGCCGTGCTCGTCGCCGCCGGGGTGGTCGTCGGAGTCGTCGCCTGGACGCGGCCCGACTGCACGCTGACCGACATGCCCTTCTCCTCGACGACGACGGACGCCTCGGCCCCTGACCTGTCCCCGCTCGGTCTGACCCCGGGCCACATGGTCGCTGCCGACCGTGTCGTCGACGTCGTGTCCTCCCCGGAGGCCGACGTCGTCGTCTCCGCCAGGGAGGGCGGCGGCGGGATCGTCACCGGCTACGACGCCGCCTCCGGTGTGCCGCGCTGGAGCGTCGCCGTCCCCGGCGCCGGGGTGCGGATCGCGGTCGCCGACGGCCGCGTCGTGGGCGCCACCCTCGCCGACCAGGCGCGCGTCTTCGGGCTCGACGCCGCCACCGGCGACCACCGCTTCTGCGCCGGCCTCGGCGCCGTCGACGCACCGGCCGCACTCGCACCGAGCTCCTGGGCGCCGGTCACGCTGGTCGGATCCACCGCCGTCACCGCCTGGACCGACGTCGACGGCGGCCCACGGATCGCCGCCGTCGACGCCGTCTCCGGTGAGGAACGCTGGAACGTCGAGGGCCGCGCCCGCGATCTGCACCCCGCCGGTGACGCCGTGCTCACCGGGGCCGGGCTCCGCTACGACCTCGCGACGGGTGCATCGTCCGCGCTGGGGGTCGAGGGCTCGGTCGCCGCCGCCGACGCGGGCAGCGCCGTGCTCACCGACTTCCGCGCCGACGCCCTGCACGTCGCCGACGCCCGGGCGGGTGGCCTGCGCTGGACCGCGCCCCTGCACGGCAGCGGCCCGGACGGCGGATCAGTGCTGGCGGGCGGGGTCGTCGTCACCAACGATTTCGTCTCCCCCGGCCTTCGCGGCCTCGACGGCGCCGACGGGACAGAGTTGTGGCGGCGGGCCGCCGACCGGCTGACCGGCACGTCGCAACGCTTCCTGGTGGCCGACGGTGACACGGTGTGGGCCGGTGGCATCGGCGACCTCGGCCGGTTCGACGCCCGCACCAGTGCGGGCGAGGTCGTCGCGGTCCGCGGTCTGCGTGGGTTGTCCGTCTCGGGCGACGGCCGGGTCGTCGTCCGGCTCGCCGACCGCCTGGTCAGCTACACCCCCACCGCGCCCTGACCGGCGGAGCTACCCGACCTTCCGCGCGCAACCTCACTGTCGTCCCGCGCCGATCCACGAACCGTGAGGTTGCGCTCGACCGTCGCCCCGAGGACTGGTCCGCGTGCCCCGCTGACACAACCCAGCCGCGCGCAACCTCACGGTCCTCCGGACCCCGATTCGCGACAGTGGGGTTGCGCCCGACCTTCCGCATCGACGC
>NZ_BJVJ01000119.1 GCF_007989085.1 Pseudonocardia sulfidoxydans NBRC 16205 | reverse complement strand
GCTCGGCCCGGCTACGGTCCCATGCTACCAGTCAGCACGACGTTTCACATTGCGGCACAGGGGAGTGGAGATGACCGTGGCCAGCAGGACCCTCGGAAGCCGTCAGGTTCAGCGCGAGGACGACACGACGATCCACTACACGGTCAGCGGGCCGGGTGACGGACAGGTCCTGATCCTGATCCACGGATGGGCCTGCGACCGACGGGACTACGACGAGATCACCACGCACCTGCCCGCCGACCTGCGCGTCCTCGCGGTCGACCTCGCCGAGCACGGCGAGTCCCGCTCCGCCCGGGAGTCGTACTCGATGGCGGAGTTCGGTCGCGACGTGGTCGCCGTCATGGAGGCGGAGGACGTCAGCGACGCGATCGTGGTCGGCCACTCGCTCGGTGGCGCCGTGGCCGTCGAGGTCGCCCGGCTGGCGCCGGGGAGGGTGGCGCGCGTCGCGGCGCTCGACGCCCTGCACTACACGTTCCTGTTCGGTGCGCTCGACGACGAGCAGGCGGACGTCTTCCTGAACCTGCTCCGTGACGACTTCTCGGGCCTGGTTCGCAGCATGGTCGAGGCGGGCTCGCCCGACGGGACCGACGAGGCGCTGAAGGACGAGTACTTCGCCAAGATGGTGGCGGTGCGGCAGCCGGCGGGCTCGGCGGCCTACGAGGGGCTCGTCCGCTGGAACATGGAGGAGGCCCTGGCGGAGGTGACGAGCCCCGTCACGGTCTACGCGGTGCGGGCGATGCTCACCCCCGAGTCGGTCACGCACCTGGAAGGCCGTGTGGAGGCAGTCGTGCCGATCGACCTCGGCAGCCACCACTTCGGCGTGGAGAACCCGGTCGGGACCGCTCGGCTGCTCGCCGGGATCGCCGGGCGCTGACACCGCCGTCAGGCGGACGAGATCAGTGCGCTGATCTCGTCCGCGGCGGCGACGGTGAGGCGGCCGAGCTCCTCCTGCCTGGCGCTGTCGTAGCGCATCTCGGGGATGGACAGCGCCACGGCGCCGACGGGGCGGCCCACGCGATCGACGATGGCGGCGCCGAAGGAGGCGACGTGCGGGCGGTACCAGGCCGACATGTTGACGGCGTAGCCGCGCGTGGCGGTGGCCGTCAGCTCCTGGCGCAGCTCCTCGTTCGTCTGCACGGGTGCGTCGGCGAACTCGGTGAGCTCCTCGGCGAGCAGCTCGTCGACCTCGGCGCGGTCGAGCCGGGCCATCATCGCGACGCCGCCGGAGGTGGCGCGCAGGGGGAGCCGGGCGCCCAGGTCGAGGTGGACCCGCACCATGTGCCTGCTCTCCTCGCGCCCGACGATGATGTACTCGTCGCCGTCTCGCAGGCCGAGGAAGACGGTCTCGCCGGTGTGCGCGGCCAGGCGTGCGACGACCGGGGCGGCGACCACCCTCAGGTCCTGCTCGCCGGCGCCCTGGAGGCCGAGCGCGAGGACCTTCATCGTCACGCCCCACCGCACCGGCTCGGCGTCGACCACCCGCAGCCAGCCCGCCTGCTGCAACGTGACGAGGCACCGCTGCACCGAGCTCTTCGGGATCCGCGTGGCCCGGGCCAGGTCCGAGACGCCGACGGGCTGGCGCACGGCGACCTCCTCGAAGACCCGCAGCGTGCTCAGCACGCTGTTCATGGTGCGGATCCCGGCGGCCGGGCGGTCGGGCGACGAGGCCTCGTCGGGCGCGGTGCTCATGGCGCACGACCCTACACACGCATATCGCATGGCGGCACGGTGTTCCACCGTGCCGAGGAACGGAGTAGCGGTGGAGCTCACGATAGTCGGGGACATGGTCGTCGGAGGGTGGCCGCGGCGACCGCCGGGGGAGTCGGCGACGGAGCTGCTGACGGGTGGCGACCTCGTGATCGGCAACCTGGAGGTGCCGCTCACCGACCGCGGCGAACGCGCGGAGAAGCTGGTGGCCATGCGCGCGCCGGCGAGCGGGGCCGCGGAACTGGCGTCCTGGGGGGTCGGCCTCGTCTCGCTCGCGATGAACCACGCGATGGACTACGGCGCGGACGGCATGCGAGACACCGTCCGCGCGCTCGACGCGGCCGGGATCGGGCATGCAGGCTTCGGCGAGAACCGAGCCGAGGCGACGGCGCCGCGGCTCGTGCGAGTGGGAGACCGGACGCTCGCCTTCCTCAGCCTCTGTTCGGCACTCCCCCTGGGCGCGAACGCAACCGCGGCCCGGGCGGGCATCGCGCCGCTGCGGGTGCGGCAGACGGTGGAGTTCGACGGCCCCTTCATGGAGGAGACCCCGGGCACGCCACCGTTCGTCCACACCGTCGCCCACGAGCCGGACGTCCGGGTTGCCGAGCAGGCGGTTCGCGAGGCGCGGCTGCGGGCCGACGTCGTCGCGGTCGCGCTCCACTGGGGCGTCCCGTTCCCCTACCTGCCGCAGGCACAGGGCCCACTGGCGCAGTACCAGCGGCCCCTGGCGCACAGGCTCGTCGACGCCGGGGCCGACCTCGTCATCGGGCACCACCCGCACTGCCTGCATCCCGTGGAGTTCTACGGGCAGGGCCTCATCCTGTACTCGACGGGCAACTTCGTCTTCGACTGGTGCGACGGATGGACCCCGGACGCGATGGTCGCCGACCCCGACGCCCATCCGGCCGCGCCGTTCCGCCCGGTGCTGATGCGTGGCCCCTGGTACGAGAGCGCGGTCTTCCGCGTCCGGCTGGGTGAGGAGGACGGCCCACGGCTGCGGTTGTCGCCCATCGAGCTCGACGCCGACAGCCAGCCGGTCCTGCCCCGTCCCGAGGTGGCCGCGTCGATCCTGGCCGGGGTCGAGCGCGACTCGAGGGAGCTCGACCCCGCTGTCGTCGTCGAGGCCGACGGGGTGGTCCGTCGAGGACGTGGGGTGGCGGGGTCGGTCACGTCGCCGGCATCGGGGGCGTTGACGAGCCCACGGTCGTGAGTCCATAGTCACGTATCGCAATGCAGCATGCCGTGCCGCAGTTCGGCACAGAGATAGAGGTTCGCATGAACGGTCCGGTGGCCAGGCCCTCCGACTACGAGTCGTTCCCGTACGTCACCCGTGGGACCGACTACTCCGCGGTCGAGCTGGTCGACCCGTCCTATCGACGCAGCACGTTCTCACCGGAGCTCGACGGGGAGGACCGTCGACGGGTCGACCGCCTGCTCACGGAGAGCGTCGTCGTGAGCTTCCACGACCACCCCCAGCTCCTCCCCGCCGACATGGAGGACATCGACACGTTTCTGCGGACCAAACAGGAGCAGACCGCATTCACCGAACTCCGCCGTTCCGGGCTGACCGCGGTCTTCGACAACTGGTTCGGCGTGATCGGTGGGACGCGCCGGTCGGGATGGAAGTGGGACGACCTCGTCACCACGCTCGGTCTGCGGCTCGCCGACATCGCGCACCAGGAGGGCGTGGTGGTCGCCCGCCGGGTCGACGACATCCTCGCGGCCAAACGGAACGGACAGCTCGCCTTCGTGATGGGAACCGAGTCGGCCGGGATGATCGAGAACGAGATCGACCGGATCGACGTGCTGTACGGACTGGGCATCCGACAGATGGGGCTCGTCTACTCCGACGCCAACACCCTCGGCGGGGGACAGAAGGAGGCCCGCGACGGTGGCCTCACCGTGTTCGGCCACCGCGCGGTCGAACGGATGAACGCGCTCGGGGTGCTCGTCGACGTCTCGCACGCCGGCGATCGGACCTCCCGCGACGCGATCGACGCCTCGTCGTCCCCGATCTCGATCACCCACGCCGGGGCCCGCGCCGTGTGGCCGATCGCCCGGATGAAACCGGACGACGTGCTCCGGGCCCTGGCCGAGCGCGGTGGTGTCCTCGGTATCGAGGCGGCGCCGCACACCACGTTGGCGCTCGACCACCGCGCCCAGTCGATCGAGTCGGTGATGCGGCACTTCGTCCACGCCGTCGACCTGATGGGCATCGAGCACGTCGCCTTCGGACCGGACACCCTCTACGGCGACCACGCCTCGTTCCAGCACGCGATCAGCGACGTGATCGGTTCGTCGACGATCTTCGATGCCGGCGGGCTCGACGTCGAGAAGGTCACCCACGTCGACGGGCTGGAGAACCCGACCGAGAACTTCCGCCACATCACCGGCTGGCTCGTGCAGCACGGCTACTCCGACTCCGACATCCGGGCCGTCCTCGGCGGCAACATCATTCGACTCCTCGGTGAGGTGTGGCGATGAACGACCCGATCGACGCCGTCCGCGCGAACCTCGACCGGCACCTCGACCGCGTCCTCGAGCTCTCGCACTGGATCAACGCCCACCCCGAGCTCGCCTTCGAGGAGCACCGCACCTCGGCCGAGATCAGCGATCTCCTCGCCGGGCACGGGTTCGCGGTCGAGCGCGGCGTCGCCGGCCTGGCCACCGCGTTCGTCGCGACCATCGGCACGGGCGGGCTCGTCCTGGGGCTCTGCGCCGAGATGGACGCGCTGCCCGACATCGGCCACGGATGCGGGCACAACGTCATCGCCGGGGCCGCGGTCGGCGCCGCGCTCGCCCTCGCGCCGGTCGTGGACGCCCTTGGCGTGACGCTGCGGGTCTACGGCACGCCGGCGGAGGAGAGCGGGACCGGCAAGGAGATCATGGTGAACCACGGTCTCTTCGACGACGTGCACGCCGCGATCATGGTGCACCCCTCGCTCAAGGACGTCGTCGAACCGCAGTTCCGCGCCGCGCGTTCCTGGCGCGTCACCTACCGCGGCCGCGGTGGACACGCCTCCCGGCCGTGGAGCGCCCTCAACGCCGCGGACGCGACGGTCATCGCCCAGACCGCCATCGGCCTGCTCCGCCAGCAGCTGCGCGACGGTGTCCGGGTGCACCACGTCGTCACCGAGGCCGGTGGCGCGGTCAACGTCATCGCCGACCGGACGGTGATGGAGTGCATGATCCGCGGCGACACGATCGCCGACGTCGACGAGGTGTGGGGCCGGGTCCGGCGCTGCTTCGAGGCGGGTGCCGTGGCGACCGGGACGAGCATGGACGCCGAGGCCCTGCCGTCGCTCTACCGCGAGTTCCGGCACGACCCGGACCTCGCCGGCCTGTTCCGGACCCGCGCCGAGGAGGCCGGCCGGAGCTTCCCCGAGTACCCCGACGCCCTGTTCGGCTCGACCGACATGGGCAACGTGTCGCAGGTCGTCCCCGCCCTGCACCCGATGCTGTCGTTCGCGCTGCCCCCCGAGCAGGGCAACCACACGGCCGCGTTCGCCGCCGCGGCAGCCGGCCCGGAAGGGGATCGCTTCGTCCGCGACGGTGCCCTGGCGATGGCCCTGGCGCTGGCCGACGTCGCCCGGTCCGAGCCCGTCCGGGCACGGCTGCAGGCGGACCTGCAGTCGCGCCGAACCGCGTCCACAAGTGTGTGAGGAGCCCTCGCCATGCTGTCCGTCCACGAGGTCGAGTCCGGCTACGGACTCGTCCCGGTCCTCCACGGCGTGTCCCTGCAGGTGGCACCCGGCGAGATCGTCGCGGTCCTCGGCCCCAACGGGGCAGGCAAGTCCACGTTGTTGCGCACCATCTCCGGGCTGCTGACGCTACGGTCCGGCTCGATCTCCGTCGGGACCACACGGCTCGACGGTCTCCCACCGCACCGGGTCGCCCGGCTCGGCGTCGCGCACGTCGTCGAGGGCCGCGGCATCCTGCCCAACCTGACGATCCGGGAGAACCTGCTCCTCGGGTCCTTCCTGCACGGCTCACGCGACGGCGAGAAGCAGCGGCTCGACGCCGCTCTCGACCAGTTCCCGTGGATGAGACCACGGCTGTCCGACCTCGGCGGCCGGCTCTCCGGTGGCCAGCAGCAGATGCTCGCGATCGCCCGCGCACTCGTCGGCGACCCCTCGGTACTGCTGCTCGACGAACCGTCGCTCGGCCTCGCCCCGCTGGTCATCGACGAGCTCTTCGAGGTCATCGGACGGCTCGCGACCGGCGAGCGGGCCGTACTCATCGTCGAACAGCACGTGCACCGGTGCCTGGAGGTCGCGACCCGCGGCTACGTCCTGCAGCGCGGCCGCGTGGTGCTGACGGACACCGCGGAGGCCTTGCGCACCGACGAGCGCATCGAACAGGCCTACCTGTCATGAGCGGGCCGGATGCACGAGAGACGGAGGAACCGGCCGTGTTGAGAACGGAGAACCTCAGCGTCCACTTCGGAGCCTTCCGGGCCCTCACCGACATCTCCGTCGAGGTGCGCCCCGGGGAGGTCGTCGGGGTGATCGGCCCGAACGGGGCCGGTAAGTCCACCCTGGTGAACGCGTTGTCCGGGGTCGTCGCCCCGAGCGCGGGTTCGGTGGTGCTCGACGGGCGGACCCTGGGCCGGACCAGGCCGGTACGCCGGTCGCGGCTCGGCCTGGTCCGCACGTTCCAGACCGCGCAGCTGTTCGGATCGCTCAGCGGGCGCTCGAACATCGACCTGGCCCGCCGTGGACCCGGGTCCCGGTCGCTCGAGGACCTGCTCGCCGCCGCCACCACGATGCTGCGGCTCGACCCGGTCCTGGACCTGGCGGCGGACCGGCTCAGCGGCGGCCAGCGCAAGCTCGTCGAGTTCGTGCGGGCACTGGCGGCGGAGCCGCAGGTCCTGCTGCTCGACGAACCGGTGGCGGGGGTGCCGATGCACGACCGGGTGCACGTCCTCGACCTGATGCGCCGCCACCTCACCGATCGCGGTGGATCGGTCGTGCTGATCGAGCACGACATGGAGTTCGTCAGCAGTGTCTGCGACCGCGTGTACGTCATGAACGCGGGCGCGGTGATCGCCCACGGCACGTGGGCCGAGATCAGCAGCGACCCGGTGGTGCTCGAGGCCTACCTCGGGACCGCCCCCACAGCGCCGACCGGCGCCGAGAACTGAGGAGAGGGCATGAAGAGACTCGTCACACGCCGGACCGGCGTCGTCGCGGCGGCCCTGGCGGCAATCGTCCTGCTGGTCGGTGCCTGCGGGAACAGCACCTCCGCGGGCGGCGGCGGGGAGGCGCTCGCGGACGCCGCCCCCATCACGATCGGGGTCTCGACGGTCGCCACCGGCCCGCTCGCGATCAACGACCAGGTCACGAAGGGCCTGGGCGCCTACTTCGCCTATCGCAACGCCAACGGGGGGATCGACGGCCGCAAGGTCGAACTGGACGTCGTCGACAGTGCAGGAACCGTGGCCGGCGGGACGAGCTCGGTGCGCCAGCTGCTCGCGTCGAAACCCTTCGGCCTGTTCGTGTTGTCGACCGCCCCGTTCACCGGTGCACAGTCGGTGCTGAAGTCCGACCCGACGACGCCGGTGTTCGTCCTCGCCAACGGATCGCTGGTCGAAGCCGCCGGACTGCCGAACGCATTCGGCATGTTCACCGACTACACGACCGAGAGCTTCGTCGGTATCAAGACCCTCGCCGACCAGGGGAAGAAGAAGATCGCGCTGGTCTACGACCCGACGATCGGCGAGGACGCAGCCAAGAACGCCCCGGCCGAGGCGGCGAAGTACGGCGCGGAGATCGTCGACGTCCCACTGCCGGCGACCACCACCAACTTCGCGCCCATCGCGCAGAGCATCGTCGCGTCGGGCGCGGACGGCATCGTCTTCCAGGTCGTGGCACAGAGCATCGCCGGGACGATGAAGGCCGTCCAGAACGCCGGCCGGCCCCTGCCCGCTGTCTCCTACTCGGGCCAGCTCAACGCCACGACACTGGAACTGGGCGGGGCCGCCCTCGAGGGGATGTACTTCTCCGCGCTGTTCCCGCTGGTGACCGACCCGTCGCCGGCCGTGCAGGAGTTCAGCCGGGAGATCGCGAAGCTCGCCCCGGACGCCGCCACCGTGCTCGGCATCCTCGGCTGGAACACCGGCGCCATGATCGAGCAGGCCGTCAAGGACGCCGACGCCGCCGGCCCGCTCACCCAGGAGTCGTTCATGACCGCGCTGCGCGGGCTCGGCGGCAAACAGGTCGGCGTGCTGGAGAAGGTCGGCTGGACCCAGGACGTCGTCACCTCGATCGACGCGGGAAAGACCGACGTGTTCAGCCTCTACCAGGTGCGGGACGGCCAGTTCGTGAAGGTCGGGTCATGACCGCGCGCCACACGGACCGAGGAGACGCGCCATGTGGCTAGTCGTCGTGAGCGGCCTCGTCAGCGGTGGGCTCTACATCGCGATCTCGCTCGGGGTCGTCCTCACCTTCCGCTTCGCACACGTCCTCAACTTCGCGCAAGGAGCGATCGCCACCCTGGCCGGATACGCGGCCTGGCAGACCATCGACGGCGGCCTGCCGACGGCCGTCGGTTGGCTGGTGGCCATCGCCGTGGGAGCGGTGGTGTCGCTGCTGCTCGGGGTGGTCATCGGCCGGTACTTCGCCGACGCGCCGGAGCTGCTCACCGCGATGGCGACCTTCGGTCCCGCCCTGGCGCTGATCGGGATCGTCGGTGAGCAGTGGGGACAGAACCCCAAGGCGCTACCCGTGCCCGAGCCGCTCGACGGCACGCTGTCGATCTTCGGGGCCTCGGTCGGCCGGTTCGAACTGGTCTTCCTGGCCGGCATCCTCGCGCTCGTCGCAGTCGTGGCGCTGCTGCTGCAGCGCAGCCGCGTCGGCCTCGCACTGCGCGCGCTCGCCGACGATCCCGCGACGGCGGCGGTCAGCGGCATCAACGTGGTCGCGCTCGAGCGGCTGGCCTGGGTGGTCGGCGGCGCGGTCGCCGGCGTGGCGGGCGTCGCGATCAGCACGTCGGCCCAGCTCGACCCGAACCACCTCACGACGTTCATGGTCTCGGCGTTCACCGCGGTGGTCCTCGGCGGCATCGGCACCTTCGGCGGCCTCGTCGTGGGATGCCTGACCTACGGCGTGCTCAACGCACTGGTCGCCTACTACCTGGGTGGCCAGTACGAGGCGCTCACCGCGCTGGTCATCCTGACCGTCCTCTACCTGGTCCGGCCGAGCGGCCTGCTCGGGAAACAGGCGCTCGTCGCCTCCAACGGGCTGCCCACCCAGGCCGACACGGGCGGCGGACGCGCGCTCGCGCTGCTGTCGTCGGCATCCGACGCCCTCGGCCGGCTCCGGCCACGGACGAACCGGGTCCGGCTGGCCGCGTCGGCCGCAGGCGTCGCCGCCGCGGTGGTCGTCGTCGTCCTGGTGCCACGCAACCTCGACGGCTCGCTGGTCTTCGTGCTGGCCACGGCCTTGGCCATGGCCATCGCGGTGGCCGGACAGAACGTCGCGTCCGGCCTGTCGGGCAGGCTCGCGGTGGCCCAAGGCGGGTTCATGATGGTGGGCGGCTACTGCTCGGGGCTGCTGGTCAGCGGAACAGGCGCCCCGCCGCTGGTGGCGATGGCCGCAGGCGCCCTGATCGGGCTGCTGCTCGGCGTCGTGATCGGCACCAGCATCATCCGGCTCTCGGGCATCTACCTCGGCATCATCACGCTGCAGTTCACCCTCGCCGTGCCCGAGCTGGCCAAGGCCTGGACCGGTCTGACCCAGGGCGAGCTGGGCATCGTGCTCCCGCCGATCGAGGCGGCCGGCCTGGCCGCCGTCTCCCCCTACGACGTCTGGATCGCCTCGGTCGCGGTCACGGTGCTCGCCCTCGGTGTGCTCGTGTGGCTCAGCCGCGGCCGGCTCGGCGTGCGGATCCGGGCGGCCCGGGACTCGGACCTGGGCGCCGAGTCGATCGGGCTCGACGTCCGGTGGCTGCGCGTCGGCGCAGTGACCCTCAGCGGAGCGGGCGGCGCGCTGGCAGGTTCGCTCGGCTCCTTCCAGTCCGGGATCATCACCCCGGAGTCCTTCGGAATGTGGACCAGCGTCACGATCCTGCTGGCGGCGGCGATAGCCGGCCAGAACTCCGTGGTCGTCGGCCCGCTCGTCGGTGCGGCCTTCGTCGTCCTGCTGCCGTATGCGCTGAGCGGCTCGGGCGGCTGGAGCTCGATCCTGTTCGGGTTCGGTGCGCTCGGCGTCCTCGTGATGCGCCGGCTCGTCGCGCACGCGCAGCGACGCTCGGCCCACCTCGGGGACGACGGCGCCCCGCAGACCGGCGTCGTCGACACACCGGAGCTCGTGGGAGGAACCCGATGAGCTGGTACCGGCCGCTCGGACGCACAGGCGTGCACGTCAGCCCGCTGACGTTGGGCGCCATGAACTTCGGGTCGCAGTTCGGCACGGACCGGGACGAGGCCGCGCGCATCGTCGGGACCGCCCTCGACGCGGGTGTCAACGTCATCGACACCGCGGACGTCTACTCGAACGGAGAGTCCGAGGAGATCGTCGGGCACGCGATCAAGGGCAGACGCGACGACGTCGTCCTGGCCTCGAAGTTCCACGGCAGGCTCGGTGAGGACGTCAACCGCGGCGGCAACTCCCGGCGCTGGGCGGCACGCGCCGTCGAGGAGAGCCTGCGGCGGCTGGGAACCGACCACCTGGACCTCTACCAGGTCCACCGGCCAGACCCCGACACCGACGTCGAGGAGACGCTCGGCGCGTTGTCCGACCTCGTACGCGCCGGCAAGATCCGCTACTACGGCACCTCCACCTTCGAGCCGCACCAGGTCCTCGAGGCCCAGTACCTGGCGCGGGCGGGCGGGCTCGTCGCCCCCTCGACCGAACAGGCGCCCTACTCGATGCTGGCGCGTGGGGTGGAACGAGCGCTCCTCCCCGTCGCGGAACAGTTCCGGCTCGGCGTCCTGACCTGGAGCCCGCTGGCCGGGGGCTGGCTGTCGGGCCGGTGGCGACGAGGAGAAGTGGTCCCGAGCTCCGGGAGGGCCGGCATCATGGCGACGCGCCACGACCAGAGCACCCCGGCCAACGTGCTCAAACGGGACGCCGCGGAGCGGCTGCTCGACCTGGCGGAGTCGGCCGGGCTGAGCCTCGTCGACCTCTCGCTGGCCTGGGTGCTGCGGCACCCGGCGGTCACCTCCGTCATCGTCGGCCCCCGCACGACACAGCAGCTGACCGGCCAGCTCTCCGCGCCGACCCTGACCCTCGACGACGACCTCCTCGACGCCGTCGACGAGATCGTCCCACCCGGCGTCACCCTCAACCCGGCGGACGCCGGCTACGCACCGCCGTCGCTCACCGACCCGGCTCGCCGCCGCCGCCCGGCGCCGCCGGCATGAGCCCGAGCGTCCTCGACCTGTACTCGATCGGCATCGGCCCCTCGAGCTCGCACACGGTCGGCCCGATGCGGGCGGCGGCCGAGTTCGCCAGGGACGTCGCCGCCCGCCCGGGCCAGGTCCACCACGTGCAGGTCGAACTGTTCGGATCGCTCGGCACCACCGGGCCCGGCCACGGCACGCCGAACGCGGTCGTCCTGGGCCTGATGGGCCACGACCCGGCGACGGTCGACGTCGACGACGGACCGCGCGCCGTCGACCGGGTGCGGTCCGAGAAGCGGGTCGCCCTCGCCGGAGCCACCGACGTGGAATTCGACCCAGCCACCGACGTGGTGCTGCACCGGCAACCGCTCGCCGCTCACCCGAACGGCATGCGCTTCACGGCGCTCGACCACGCCGGGCGGCTCGTGCGAGCGCGGCTGTTCTACTCGGTGGGCGGAGGCTTCATCGTCGACGCCGCCGACGACGGGGCCCTGCCACCGGAACCCGAACCCGCCCCCGTCCCCCATCCGTTCGCCACCGCGACCGAACTGGTGGCGCAATGCACGGCACAGCGTGTCGGCGTCGCCGAGCTGATGCTGCGCAACGAGACGGCGTCGCGGCCCCGGGCCGACGTCGAGGCCGGCCTGCGCAGGGCCTGGGCAGCGATGCAGGCGTGCGTCCGGCGCGGTCTGGCGACCGAAGGCACCCTCCCCGGCGGCCTGGACGTGCGACGGCGCGCCCCACGGCTGCGCCGACGCCTCACCGACCGGGCGCGAACCGGGGACACCCCGGACCGGATCGACTGGGCGACGCTGTTCGCGTTGGCGGTCAACGAGGAGAACGCAGCAGGCGGCCGAGTCGTCACCGCACCTACGAACGGGGCCGCCGGGATCATCCCGGCCGTGCTGCACACCCACATGCGGTTCACCCCCGGCGCGGCCGACGCCGACGCGGTGCGGTTCCTGCTCGCCGGTGGGGCCGTCGGGCTCCTCGTCAAACGGCACGCCTCGATCTCCGGAGCCGAGATGGGGTGCCAGGGGGAGGTCGGAACGGCCTGCGCGATGGCCGCCGCCGGGCTCTGCGAGATACTCGGGGGCACCCCCGCGCAGGTGGAGAACGCAGCCGAGATCGGCATCGAACACAACCTCGGCCTCACCTGCGACCCCGTCGGCGGTCTCGTCCAGATTCCGTGCATCGAGCGCAACGCGGTGGCT
>NZ_BJVJ01000118.1 GCF_007989085.1 Pseudonocardia sulfidoxydans NBRC 16205 | reverse complement strand
CGCCGCCGTCGCGGCCGCCGGTGAGGTTCCAGATCAGCCACGTGTCGGTGTTGCCGAAGATCGCGTCACCGCGCTCGGCCGCCGCACGCACCCCGTCGACGTTCTCCAGGATCCACTGGATCTTGCCGCCGGAGAAGTACGTCGCGGGCGGCAGGCCCGCCTTCCGCCGGATGGTGTCGCCCTTGCCGTCACGCTCCAGCGCCGACGCGATCCGGTCGGTGCGGGTGTCCTGCCAGACGATCGCGTTGTAGTAGGGACGGCCGGTGTTGCGGTCCCACACGACGGCCGTCTCGCGCTGGTTGGTGATGCCCAGCGCGCACAGGTCGCCCGCGGACAGCCCGGTCTTGTTCAGCGTGCTCTGCAGCACCGCCGAGGTGCGCTCCCAGATCTCGACGGGGTTGTGCTCCACCCAGCCCGCCTGGGGGAGGATCTGCTCGTGCTCCAGCTGGTGGCGGCCCACCTCGTTGCCGGAGTGGTCGAAGATCATGAACCGCGTGCTCGTCGTGCCCTGGTCGATGGCGGCAACGAAATCTGGCATTCCTCATCCAATCAAGCGCCTCGCGTAGCAGCGACCATGTCGGCAATTCCGGCGATCGGCGGAACCCGGCCGGCGCGTCCTGCCGACGCCTCTCCGTATCGACCCTCGGCGTGCGCCGAGCGTTGGATAGATGGTCTGCGGAGCCGGCCGACAGTGGAAGGCGAACTGTTCGACCATGCCGAACCTTTCTGATGGAACGGGAGCGAACGCCGCGCTAGCTTTCAAACAGTTCAGGGGCCCGCAACGAAGCCGACCACCACACGGAAGCCGCACCCAGATGCAACGAATCGACGTTGACGTAAGCGCGTGTCAGGGGCACGGAAAGTGTTATCGACTTGCGCCGCGATTCCTGCGCCCGTTCGATGCGCACGGACGGGCCGAGTTCGATCCCGAAGGATTCGACGAGAACGACGCAAATGCGATAAAGAGGGGGGAAGCCGCAATTCTCGCCTGCCCGGAGAGGGCATTGACGTGGCGATGAGCGGCTTGAGTCTCCGACTCAACAAGTCACTGTGAACGTGGCACACGGAAACTGACGATCCCCGAACCGCCGGGCTGCGGCGGAAGCATTGAGGAGCAGGCATGAGCTTGACGACGAACTTCGACCAGTACAACTACCCGGTCGGACCGGACTTCACTCCCTTCGACTTCATCGAGGACCTCCGCGATGAGATCCACGAGAACAACACACCGGTGTTCTGGAGTGAGACATACGGCGGCTACTGGATCGTCGGCGGATACCCCGAAGCACGCGAAATCTGGTTGAACACCAAAACGTTCTCGAATCTCGGCATCACATTCCCCGAGTGGGAGATGCCCGATGGTCGACAGCTGATGCTTGCGGGCTACGACGCGCCGCAGCACACCAAGTACCGACGCCTCGTCCAGGACACCTTCTCGCCGACCGCGGCGGCGCGAATGACGGACTATTTTCGAAAGGACGCGAACCGCCTCATTGATCGGTTCATCGACCGCGGCCACGCCAATATCGCGACCGAGCTTGCTGGTGCGGTCCCTGGACGAATGGCCGCGATGTTGTGTGGCTTGGAGCCGGAGAAGGGTGACGTCTACCGGACCTGGACCAAGGCAATGACGCAAGGAGGTCCACGCGGCGACGCGAACGTCGAGCCTCTCATGCGCGACTTCAAGAATGCCTTCTGGGAGATGCTCGAAGATCACAGAGCAAATCCGGGTGACGACGTCATGTCGTACCTCATCAGCTCGACCATCGATGATAAGCCTCTGACCGACGAAGAGCTGATGGACTTCTTCGCGGTGATCTTGATCGGCGGCATCGACAACACCGCGTTCCTCCTCAGCGACATTTGCTGGCGGCTCGCGTGGGACCGGGAGCTCCGCCGCCGTCTGATCAAGCACCCGGAAATCCTAGAGACCACCATCGACGAGTTTCAGCGGTACTACGCGCAGGGGGGCGCCAGCCGCCTGATCATGGAAGATGTCGAGATCGCTGGCGTGCAAATGAAGAAGGGGCAGCATCTCTTCTTCTGCGTTCCCCTCATCAACCGGGACCCGCGTGAGTTCGAGAACCCGGACACTTTCCTCCCCACGCGGTCGCCGAACCGCCACCTCAACCTTGGCGTCGGCACGCACAGATGCATCGGAGCTCATCTTCTAAGGGTCGAGGCGACAGTCGTGGTAGAGGAGCTCCTCCGGAGGATTCCCGACTTCGAGCTCGACCTGTCGCAGGAGCCGATCTGGATCAATGGTCAGACGGGCGGGTTCGACGAGGTCCACGTGAAGTTCCCCCCGGGCGGAGGATACGACCAAGCCATTCGGACTCGACAGTATTGCTCCTAAAGCCAGACTGCTAGCTCATCCCGCTAGTGACACGGAGGTACAGGTGGCCTACGTCATCAACGCGCCTTGTATCGGGACGAAGAACGGCGCTTGCGCCTCGGTGTGTCCGATGGACTGCATCCATCCGAAGCCAGGGACTCCGGACTTCGACAGGGTCGACCAGCTGTTCATTAACCCCGACGAATGTATCGACTGTTACGCGTGCGTCGAGGAGTGCCCAGTCGACGCTATAACGTACCACGGTCAACAGCCGGCAGAGTGGGACGAATACCCCGAGAAGAACCGGAACTACTTCCTCACCTGACGGCGGCCGGGCGGCAGAAGAATTCACGCTGAATGAGCCCACAATAGAATTGGCTCATGGCGAGGCACCGCCGTCCCCGCCGACGCGCAAGCGTGAATGAGACAGGCTTAAGGGAGGTCTGAGTCATGACGAGCGGAGATGAGTCGCGCAGCACCCCGGGAAGCGCGTCCCGGGCCAACCGGAAGATCCGACTCAAGTGTCCTTGTGGCGAGAGCCTGGTCGAGCCTAACAGCGATGCGCTGGTGGCATCTGCTTTCGATCACCTTCGAGAAGTCCACCCGGACCTGGCGGATCGGTACTCACGCGAGGACATCCTCCTCTTTGCCTACTGATTAGGTCGATGATGACTCGCGAATCGCAGATGCAAAGGGTGAGTTGGACCATGCCGGAGATTACGTTCATTGGGCAAGACGGCGCATCGACGACCCTCGCGGGGTCCATTGGTGAGTCAATAATGCGGGTTGCGACGCGCCACGGCATTCCGGGAATCGAAGCCGAATGCGGTGGGGAGTTGGCCTGCGCGACCTGCCACATCTTCGTCAAGACGCTCGGAGATGCTGACACCGAGCCTCCGGGTGAGGTCGAGGACCTGATGCTTGAGTGCACTGCCGTCGGCCGGGCGTTCAACAGCAGACTGGCGTGCCAGATCTACTTGACCGATGAGATGGGGTGTGTAGTTGTCGAACTACCGGAACGGCAGATCTAGCCCCCTTTGGGCTCGCCGGGCGAGCCAGGAGAAAGGACAGGGCCATGCCTGACGACTTTGTGCATGCCGACCTGAACATGCTCACCCAGAAGACTGGGAAGTCGCTGGACGAGTGGACCGAGATTGCGTCGCGATATAAGGACGAGCCACAAGAGGACGCGGTGAAGAAGCTCAAGAACGCATACGGGATCGGATACGGATACGCAGCGACGCTCATGAAGATGGTCAGAGGCGAGCAGGTCTGACAGTACCCCCCTCCACATTATTGAGCAGCGGTAGGACGCTGCGACCCAACATGCTGCCTTGGGTGGCGCATTCGACGTCAGAGCGAGATCTGAACGACGCGACCGGGACCACGCGGCTTACCGGCACGAGCAAGACGTGAAGCACTTCTGAACACGAAGCCGACTGCGCATCGAGGTGCGAGAGAAAGGTGCCTTCTCAATGAAGAGACGTGACCGGCTGGCGGCAGGAATTGTCGCGGCAACAGCAGTGCTGGCCGCGGCTTGTGGTGCAAGCCCCAATGCGACGGCGGGCAGCGATTTCGCTAACGTCAGCATAGACCCGGACGCACTCAAGCCTGCTTCTATTGTCAACAAGGGCCCGTTCGGCGAGACGGCGACACCGGCAGGCCAGCTCGTCCTCACCGATGCGGAATGTGACGAGGCGAAGAAGCACGGCTACAAGGTCGCGTTGTCGCACCTAACAATGGACCTCACCTGGTCGAAGCTGGTCGTACAGGGGATTGAGGACACACTGAATAAGTGCGGCGCTTCGTTGATCTCGGTTTCCGACAGCGCGTGGAGCGCTGATAAGCAGATCGCTGGTCTTCAGAACCTCATTCAACTCAGGCCCGACGCGATCATTGGAATCCCCGTGGACAAGAACGCCACGGCACAGGCTTTCGCTGCCGTCCCCAAAGCCGGAATTAAGCTCATCTTCATGCACGAAGCTGCAGCAGGGATGAAGCCTGGTGTCGACTACGCGACGGTTAGCGGCCCGGACGACCAAGGAAACGGCGCGGCTGCCGCCGCCATGCTCGCGGCATACATCCCACAAGGCGGGAAGATTGGCGCAGAATTCTACAACGCCGACTTCTTCTCTACCAATGGTCGCAAGACGGGATTCCTCGACTGGATGAGGAACAACCGTCCGGACATCGAAGTGAAGGAATTCTCGTTCACAGACCCCGCCCAGGCGAGCAATGTTGCCGCGAATTTCCTCACGGCCAATCCTGACGTGAATGGGATGTACGCGATCTGGGATGCTCCGGCGATGTCGTTGATCGCAGAGATGCGTGCGCAGGGAATTAAGGTCCCCGTCGCGACGCAGGACCTCGGCGACGAGGACGCACTGGAGATCGCGAAGGCGGACGGCTACATCATCGGTACGGGCGCCCAGGCTCCTTACCAGCAGGGCGAGGCGCACGCTAGCGCGACGCTGCGAGCGCTCCTCGGGCAGACGCTGGAGCCGTTCTATGGTATTGAAGCCCTACCGGTGGCGGCACCAAATCTGCTGAAGTCGTACAAGTACGTCTACCAGCAGGACCCGCCGCGCGAGATTGTCGAGGCCTGCAAACAGAACCCCAAGTGCGACTCATCAGAGGTGTAACGCGTCGTGCACCCTCACATCGAAGTCGAGTTGAGCGATACTGAGCCTCAGCGGGCTCGCAGCAAGATTCAGCCGGTTCTGGAGTGTCGGAGTATCCGTAAGCAGTTCGGTCAGTTCGTTGCGCTCGCCGACATCGACTTCTCGCTCGTTCCCGGGGAGGTTCATGCTCTCCTGGGTTCCAACGGCGCGGGAAAGAGTACCCTCGTCAAAGTAATTGCTGGCGTAACGCAGCCCACGTCGGGATCAATTCGTCTGGGTGGCTATACGGGGTCATTCCGCACGCCGGCCGAGTCCCGTGCTCACGGGGTTGCGGTGGTGCATCAGGATCTGAGCCTGGTGCCTTCGATGTCGGTCGCGACGAACCTCGGCCTGCCACAGGCTGCGTCCGGACGGATCGCACCGTTCAGCAGGCGCGGATCCGTGTCTCGTGCCAAAGCGTTGCTCGGGGATGCCGGCTTGGATGTCGACCCTCGCGCCAGAGTCGAAGAGCTCTCGTTCGGAGCGCGGCAGCAGATCGAGATCCTGAAGGCCCTCTCGATGAAGGTAAAGCTGCTGGTCCTGGATGAGCCGACGTCCTCGCTCACGGCTGACGAAACCGACCACCTGTTCTCCTCGGTCCGGGAGCTTTCACGCCGTGGAGTCGCTGTCATCTACGTGACCCACCGTCTCGCGGAGGTGTTCGAGATCGCCGACACGATGACGATCCTCCGCAACGGGTCGGTCGCCTACAGCAACAAGATCAAGTCCTCGTCCATGGAGGAGGCTGTCGCGGTCATCGCCGGCACACCGTCGTCGTCTGACGGGCATGTAGTGACGCACCTGCGGTCCAGTCCGGACGCTGGTGATCCACCACTGCTGCAGTTGCACGACGTCACTGCTTCCGCTGTCGAGGCCGTGTGCCTGGAAGTGCACCGGGGTGAGATCGTCGGGCTCTGTGGACAGATGGGCAGCGGCCGAACCGAGATCCTGGAGACGGTCTACGGTCTGCGCGCGGTCGAGTCGGGTCGGGTCATCGTGAACGGCATCCCTGCTCGTTTCCGCCGTCCCGGAGACGCGATGCGTGCGGGTCTTGGGTTGGTTCCGGAGAACCGGCACGAGCAGGCCGTCGTTCTACAGCACTCTGTGGCGCGGAACACTGCTCTGCCGCGGCTTGACTCGCTGTCACGCTATGGGTGGTTCCTGCGATCGTCGGCTGCACGGAAGGCGCAACATGTAGTCGACAGATATCGAGTGCGTACACCGGGCCCCCACACCCCGATGTCGAGCCTGTCAGGCGGCAACCAACAGAAGATCGTGATCGGGAGGCTGTCGAATCCGCAACCGTCACTCCTATTGCTCGACGAACCGACGGTCGGGGTCGACGTAGGGGCGCGGGAGGAGATCTATGGCGCAATCGACGCTGCAGTAGCTCGGGGCGCGGGCGCGCTTGTCGTCTCATCTGACTTCGCGGAGCTCTACCGGATGTGTGACCGCTTCTACATCGTCGAGCGCGGGCGGATCTGCGGAGAGGCGCGGAAGACGGACATATCGGGCGAGGAAGATCTCCATCACATGGTCCAAAGATCGGCAGCAACCAAATGATGAGTGTGCAAACCGACAAAGCGAAGCTGCCACTTTCCCGGCGGGTGCTGGCGCTCACCGATCCGGACAGACCCTGGCTGCTCGTCGGGACGATCGTCGCCTTAGGCGTCTTTTTTGCAATAGCCTCGCCGGCGTTCCTCTCAATCCGAAATTTCACCAACATCGGGACCCAAACTGCAATAGTCACGATCGTCGCCGTCGGAATGACAGCGCTGATCATTTCCGGGGAGATCGATCTCTCCGTCGGGGCCGTGCTCGGCCTCGCTGGGATGATGGCTGCAATTGTCATGCGGGACGTGGTCAACGTATGGGCCGTGGGTGTGGCTGTCGCAGTCGCCACGGGTGCCGTGGTCGGCGCCCTGAACGGATGGTTGACCACACGGCTCATGATCCCGTCCTTCCTGGTGACCCTGGGAATGATGGGAATTGCCCGCGGCATCTCGCTCAGCGTGACAGACACCCAGCCGGTTCTAATCAACAATTCGAGCTTGTCGTCAGTGTTCGGAGTCGGGGCGTTCCTCTATGTGCCGGTTCCCATCTGGTGGACTCTCGTCGCCGTCGTTGTGCTCGGAGTACTGCTGCACGGCGCGACGTTCGGCCAGCGGGTCTACGCCGTGGGCGGCAACGCCACGGCGGCGAGGTACTCAGGTGTGAACACGCGAAAAGTGAAGATCTGGTCCTTCGTCCTGGTCGGCGCGTGTGTCGGGCTCGCGGCCGCCGTCCTGACGGCCCGGACCTCCGCGGCGCGGCCAGACTTTGGGACGGGTCTCGAGCTGGATGTGATTGCGGCCGTGATCCTGGGCGGCACGAGTCTCTTCGGCGGACGAGGAACCGTTGTTGCCACGGTGCTCGGAAGTCTCCTGATCGGGCTCCTCAACAACGGGCTGGTGCTCATCGGCGTGAGCTCGTCGGTTCAGCTGGTGATCAAGGGAATTGTGATCATTGGCGCCGTGGCGATGACCAACTTCGGGAGCTTGCAACGTGGCGCAATCCATTGACGCGTCGGCTTGGACCGGTGGGCGGTGAGCATCAGCTGGATGTAGCACCGGTGTAGCGGGCGGAAGTATGCCTGGCTCCGGAGGACGCTCTGATCGTCGGATCACGTGGCGGTGTCCTTGAGGAGGAGTTCACAGTGCTTCGAACAGCCGACCCTGCAGTGCGCCATCTGCCGTCCGGAAGATCACGCATCCAGGCGGTCGCCCGTGCCGGCCACATCCTGCGCGTTCTGGCCCTGGCGCCGGCGGACGGGATGCCGCTCCGCGAGGTCGCCGCCTCCGTCGGTCTGGCAAAGTCGACAACGCACGGAATCATTACCACTCTCATCGACGACGGTCTGGCCAGACAGGACCGCACGACGGGAAAGTATCTCCTCGGTGAGGTGGTCTCCCGTCGTGCCCTACGCCCGGGTGGGTCCGTAGTACGTGCCGCCGCGCTGAAGTGGTGCGATGCACTCGCCGCCCGTTTCGGCGTCTCCATGATGGCAACGGTGCAACTCGGCCTGCGGGTCGTGACGGTGTACGGCGTCGCCAAGCCGGGTGTCGGAGGTGAGCCGAGTGTGGGGCGAGAGATCTCGCTACACGCCTCGGCAGCGGGGAAGATCCACCTGGCCTTCTCGACAGACCTGCTACACGCCGTGCCACGGGAACTGCCCAGCTTCACGAGTCGCACACTGGCTCGCCGAGTCGACCTGGTCGATCAGCTCGACGCGGCGAGAAGGCTCGGATGGGCGATCAGCGACCAGGAGAGGAGATGGGGGGTCACCGCGTTGGCAGTCCCGGTCTGGTGGCGGAACTCGGAGTTTCTCTGCTCGCTGTCGGCGGAGTCGGCCGACCAGCCGATGATCACCGGGGGATCTCCGAACCAGGCGCTTCTCAGCGCCATGAAGGCCGCGGCTGCTGACGTTGCGACAAGCATGGACGACTACTGAAATGCGTCAGTCGGTGGTCGTGGGCGTCGACCAGGGAACGTCTTCCACGCGGTGCTTCGTCTTCGACAGGCGCGGGAGACTGGTCACCTTCGCCCGAAGAGCACACTCGCAGTATCATCTGCGGCCGGGATGGGTTGAGCAAGATGCCTCGGAGATCCTTCGGAACACGGTCGCCGTCATCGGTGGCGCCCTCCGGAGAGCAAGCGTGTCGCCGAAGGATGTCCTTGCCCTTGGTCTTGCGAATCAGCGTGAGGCCTTCGTTCTGTGGGACCGGCACACCGGTAGCCCAGTACAGCGAATGATCAGCTGGCAGGATACGCGCTACGCGGACGCGGTCCGCGAACGTTGGACCGACGTCGACCGCGAGATGGTGAAGCGCAGAACGGGACTCGTCCTCAGTGAATACTCGAGCGCTCCACGCTTGTCGTGCCTGCTGAGGGACGATCCCGAACTGCGGCGACGGTGTGAGTCCGGCTCTGTGCTATTTGGAACGGTCGATTCATGGATAGGCTGGAACTTGACCGGTGGAGCGCGCGGTGGGCGCCACGTCACCGATGTCACGAACGCGTCCCGGACCATGCTGATGGACTTGTCTTCGCTGGACTGGCACGACCAGTTGCTGGACCTCTTCGAGGTTCCGCGTGCGATGCTGCCGCAGATTGTACCGAACACGACCGGCGCAGGACCGATTAGCGAGTTCGGCGGTCATCTACGCATCGACGCGACGATTGGTGACCAGCAATCATCACTTCTCGGTCAAGCATGTCTCGACGCCGGCGACGTGAAATGCACATACGGTACAGGTGGCTTCATGCTCCAGAATACCGGGACGCTCCCGGTGGCATCAAACCACGGGTTGCTGACGACGGTGGCCTTCCAGGAGGCAGGGCGTCCTGCCTCCTACGCGCTGGAGGGCCCGCTCGCCTCGGCGGGATCGATGGTGACATGGTTGCAGGACGGCTTGGGGCTCATAAATTCTGCACCAGAGATAGAAGACCTAGCGATGGAGGTAGCAGACAACGGCGGATGCTATTTCGTGCCGGCATTTTCCGGCCTACTCTCCCCGCACTGGGATGGTGGGGCGCGCGGCATGATCGTCGGCCTCACGGCCTACGCGAAGGGGGGCCATTTGGCGCGGGCGGTGCTCGAGGCATGCGCGTTCCAGACACTGGATGTTGCTCGGGCGATTGTTCAGGACTCGGGCGTACCGCTGGACCGGCTCCGGGTTGACGGCGGCATGACGTCCAACATGCTCCTCATGCAGACCATTGCCGACGTCCTGAACAGGCCTGTCGAACGCGGGGACGTGTCCGAATCGGTCGCGCTGGGCGCCGCTTATGCGGCCGGAATCGCGACCGAGGTCTGGTCCGACAAGTCAGAGATCCAGCGTAACTGGCGGTTGCTGAGTGAGTGGGAACCGCGCCTCGGCCGGGATTGGGCGACTGAGTACTGGCGGTGGCGAGACGCGGTCGAACGCTCCATGACGAGGAGGACCGAGACGCCGGCCGTAGAGGGGCCGTTCGCCGGGTCGGTGTGGTCGTGAGCCCGCCTTCAGCGCGGGGAGGCGCACAGTTTGTACGCGGCGCCGCGCCGTGGCGCAACCGTACCCCATGTTGAATTTGACGAGCGGACTGCCGCGTGCTTACAGCAGAGTCCCGTGTGTTGTCCGTCGACATTTTCGGTTGGAGGTGTGATCTGGATGTCGTACGAGAGATTCGGCATTGTTGTCGTGGGTGGCGGTATTGCGGCTGATCACCTGAGCCTCGAACTCCGTCGGATCGGCTTCGGCAGCTCAATTGCGGTCGTCTGTGGCGAATCGATGCCCCCGTACGACCGACCGGCGTTGTCAAAGGCATTCCTTGAGATGGACGTCTCGTCCGCCGAGCTGGCGCTCCGAACAGCTCAATTCTACCAGGCCAACGGTATCGACCTTTTCCTGGGCGACTCGGTGTCGCAGCTCGAGCCCGGCATCGGGGAGGTGATGGCGAAGTGCGCCTCGGGACGTTCCGTCGTCGCAAAACGGATCGTCCTCGCCACCGGCTCGGCAGCGCGTCCGCTGACAGGGGTACCGGGCGGATCGAACGCGTTGAGGCTGCAGACCGTGGAAGACGCCGCGCGCATTCGCCGTTCCAGCTCGAGCGCAAAGTCGATGTTGGTGATCGGCGGGGGGTTCATCGGCCTGGAGCTGGCGGCGCAGTCGCTTTCGCGAGGAGTGGAAAAGGTTGTCGTCCTGGAGGCGGCACCAAGGTTGCTTGCTCGTTCCGTCAGTAGCGCCACGGCGACGCACGTGGCCGCGCTGCACCGTGCCGACGGCGTTGACGTGCGGGTCGGGACCCGTGTGAGGTCGATTCAATCGGCTGACTTTGGGTCGGGCTGGGTGGTCGCGCTGGACGATGGCTCCGCGGTCGCGGCCGACGTCGTGGTCGCCGGGGTTGGTTCCGACCCCGAGGTCTCCTTGGCCGAGTCGGCCGGTATCCGTTGTGATCACGGTGTCGTGGTCGATGCTCGATGCCTGACGAGCCAGCCCGAGATCTATGCGATTGGTGACTGTGCTGCGGTACCTGTGTGCGCGTACACGCCTCATGCCCGAGATGGCGTGTCCCTCGTCCGCCTCGAGTCTGTGAGTGCGGCGAAAGCGCATGCTGTGGTCGTTGCCAAGAATCTGGTAGGGCGCCCCGAAGAATTGTGGCACCTGCCGACCTTCTGGTCAAAGCAGGGTCCACACACTTTGCAAATCGCTGGACTGAGAGATGGGTACGATTCGGTGGAGGAACGGGCCTCGTCGGTGCGACCCGGCGGCAGGGCCTATGTCTTCTACGTCGAAGGTGTCCCTGTCTCTGTAGAGGCTGTTGATGCCCCGTTGGAATATGGTGGCGCCTTGCGTGAAATTCGCGCGGCTCGGGCAACAATTTAGCCACCCTGCGCGGCCGCGGTACCGCACATCGCTTCTGGGATCGTCGGACTGTAAGGGAGATGCATCAAATGCTGACAGAGGAGTGGAGCTTCGCTGGAAGTGGTGCCAGCCTTTTTGGCACCCG
Source organism: Pseudonocardia sulfidoxydans NBRC 16205 (assembly GCF_007989085.1). Lineage (GTDB taxonomy): Bacteria > Actinomycetota > Actinomycetes > Mycobacteriales > Pseudonocardiaceae > Pseudonocardia > Pseudonocardia sulfidoxydans. The sequence continues at coordinate 895 of NZ_BJVJ01000118.1, read as the reverse complement.
CTGGATGGAGACTGAGCCGACGCGGATAGTGGTTTTGGTACACGGGTACGGCGAACATATTGGCCGCTACACGAATATGGCCCGGGAGCTGGTTTCCAACGAAATCGTGGTGTATGGGATGGACCATCAAGGCCACGGGTGCAGCGATGGAGAACGAGTACTATATTCAGACATTGATTCTAATGTTAGTGACATCGACACCCTCGTTGATCGATCGCGCGCGGAGTTCGGCTCCCTTCCGCTAGTGATCATAGGGCACTCGCTTGGCGGAATGATGACGGCAAGGTATATGCAGGTGTTCCCCGGCAAGGTTCAAGGCGCCGTTTTGTCGAGCCCAGTTCTAGGACATTGGGGCGTTGTTGATTCGTTCGTGCAGACCGGGGAAATTCCGGGTGGTGGTATCGACCCCTCGACGCTGTCTCGGGATAGCAGCGTCGGGTCTGCTTACGTAGCTGATCCCTTAGTCTATCATGGCGATTTCAAGAAGGAGACCTTGGTGGCCATCTCGGAGTGCTTGTCGAACATCAGTTCCGGACCGAAGGATGTGTCTACTCCAGTACTGTGGGTGCATGGCACAGATGATCAGCTCGTGCCTCAGCGCGATACGGAAGCAGGTATCGAGAACCTGTTCGGCAGTAATGTTAGGGAGATCGTGTATTCGGACGCACGTCACGAGGTCTTCAATGAGATTAACCGGTTCTCGGTTTATCGTGACGTGGTCAGGTTCATCAAGTCGATCAGTGTTTCGTGATCCGCGTTTCGGCGTTCGTAGAAGATGTCCAGTCCGGTGCCACGTTGAGCAACCTTTCCCACGAGGACCGCACCTTCCCGCCGAGTGAGGAGTTCGCCGCCCAGGCGAATGCGACGGCGGAGTGGTACGACCGGGCCGACGCGG
>NZ_BJVJ01000117.1 GCF_007989085.1 Pseudonocardia sulfidoxydans NBRC 16205 | reverse complement strand
GTACTGCTTCGCCGTCCCACATCGGGTGTCGGTGATATCGGTGACTCACCACTGGTTCGGGCCACTTCCTGGGCGAAGCCCCGGTTCACAGGTCCTTCGCGATCAGATCTGGGCGCAGCCGGCTCCACCGGGGGCGCCCGGTAACGCCGCGGATGGCACTGCGGGCCATCCGCATCACGACCGTGTGGTGCCCGACCGCGATACCGCGTCCGAGGACTAGCCGCGCGTGCACCCGCCGGGCCTCGTAGGTGCCGTTCGACCCGAGTGCACGTCGCGGACCCGGTCGGGAAGCCAGGCGTGAGCGGCGTAGTAGCCGGACTCGGCTACCCGGGCCGCGGGTGGCCACGGCACCGGCGGGCCCTCGTCAGCCCATCACCGCGATCACTTCGCACCGTCCTTTTTGGGAGGCACCACTTCCCAAGGAGGCTCCGAGGCCGGCGATGGATCACCAGTTCGGTCTCGCATCTCCGTGATCCGTCGGTTCGCCGCTTCGAGTTCGGACTTCTCGCCGCTGGTCAGACCCGGCTGCGGGCCCTTCTCGATACGGTCCTGGAGTCGCCAGGTGTAGATCGACCGCGCTGCTGATCGCGAGATCCGGCTCCCGGTCGACACCGCGCACCCCGCCTCGATGAGGTCGAGCACCTTGCACCAGAACTCCGGCGTATACCCACGGCAGCCCCACGAACCCCCAAGGGCCACATGACCAGAATTCCAGCTACCCGACCCCAGAAAACACTGGGCCGACCACCTTCATCAGCCCCGGACTGACTCAGGCCAGTTGTAAGCGCGTTGAAAGGCCCCCAGTCATTCTTCGCTGGGCGCCCGACAAGTTCGGTGCTCGCCGCACCCACCGTCGAACGGCTCGGTTGGGGCGGTAGCTTGGAAGGAGGTGCCATGACTAGTTCGGCGTCGGGTGATCTCTCGCCGATTCGCGTGTTGGTCGCCAAGGTGGGCCTTGACGGCCACGATCGGGGCGTCAAGATCGTCGCGCGAACGCTCCGCGACGCCGGGATGGAGGTCATCTACACGGGCCTGCACCGGACACCTGCGGAGGTGGTCGAGGCTGCCGTCCAGGAGGACGTGCACGTGCTTGGCGTCAGCCTGCTCTCCGGCGCGCACATGACCGTGTTTCCGGAGGTCATCCGACTGCTTGCCGAAGCCGGGGCCGCGGACGACATCTGTCTTGTCGGCGGTGGAGTCATGCCTGATGAGGACGCCGAGGAACTACACGCGATGGGTGTGGCGGCGATCCTCGGTCAAGACACTCCGCCTGAACAGATCGTGTCCACTGTCCGAGAGGTCGTCGCAGCGCGGCGGCAGGCTCAACCGACGGGGCGCTGAGGCCGATGGATCAGCGATCGTGCTGTCGGGCCCAGGAGTCTGTCCGATGACAGATGCATATAGCTCGAGCCGGTTAGTGGCGGGCGTGCGCACGGGGCAGCAGCGATCCATCGCGCGGATGATCAGCCGGATCGAACTCGGCGCGCCGGGGGTGGACCTGGAGCTTGCTGAACTTTACGGCTCGGCGGGACGAGCGCATGTCGTCGGAGTCACCGGAGCTCCTGGGTCGGGCAAGAGCAGCCTCGTCTCGGCGTTGGCGGCGAGCCTGCGGCGGGATGGCAAGCTGGTCGGGATTCTGGCGGTCGACCCGTCGAGCCCGTTCAGCGGTGGAGCGCTGCTCGGCGACCGGATCCGAATGAGCGACCACAGCGGCGATGGCGGCGTCTATATCCGCTCGATGGCGACCAGAGGTGCGCTCGGTGGACTCGCGAGGGCGACGACGGATGCGATTACCGTCCTGGATGCAGCGGGCATGGAGCTCGTACTGGTCGAGACCGTCGGGGTAGGGCAGGCCGAGGTCGACATCGTGCGCACGGCCCACACAACCCTCGTTGTGAGCATCCCGGGTACCGGCGACGAGATCCAGACAATCAAGGCCGGTGTGCTCGAGATCGCCGACATCCATGTAGTCAATAAGGCCGACCGTGACGGCGCGAACCGCATCATCCGCGACCTGACGGGAATGCTCCGGCTCGGGCCGCCGACTCCGCCGGGTGAGTGGCGCGCTCCTGTGCTCGGCACCGTCGCTACCGAAGGACGCGGCATTGACGCTCTGGCCGCGGCGCTGCATGAGCACTACGCCTTTCTCGCCGCTGGGGATGGGCTCGAGCAGCGCGAGCGTGCAATGGCATCGGCACGGGTCAGCGCGATCGCTCAGAACCTCGTAGCCGAGCGCCTCACAGACAGTGGGCTGGGCGACCGGGCTGCGCAGATCCTCGACGAGGTCTATCACCGCACCCTCGACCCGTTCAGCGCCGCAACCGCCCTCGTACGGGTAACGACATGAGAAGCGAGCCCACCGTGAACGACAAGGACGACAGCGCTGTACGCGCCCGCATCGAGCTGGAGATCGCCGACTGGGAGCAGAACGAGGTCGCAGCGTTCCTCGCCCGCCAGCCCGAGCGCAGCGAACGCTTCCTCAGCGGCTCTCGCCATGACGTTAAGCGTGTATACACGCCCGCCGACGTCGCGGACGAGCCGTTCGACCGGATCGGCCTCCCCGGACGCTTCCCGTTCACGAGGGGGCCATATCCGACCATGTACCGGGGGCGGCCCTGGACAATGCGTCAAATCGCTGGCTTTGGTACACCTGCCGAGACCAACGACCGCTTTCAGTACCTTATTGCGCAGGGTCAGACCGGAATCTCGGTCGACTTCGACATGCCGACGTTGATGGGCTACGACTCCGACCACCCCATGAGCGTGGGTGAGGTGGGCAGGGAGGGAGTGGCAGTCGACGTCCTCGACGACATGGACGCGTTGTTCGCCGGGATCGACCTAGAGCAGATCAGCGTCTCGATGACGATCAACCCAACAGCATGGATTCTGCTGGCGATGTACATAGCAGTCGCCAAGCGACGCGGGTACGACCTCAACAAGCTATCGGGGACTGTTCAGAACGACATCCTCAAGGAATATGTCGCGCAGAAGGAGTGGATCTTCCCGATTCGGCCGAGCTTGCGAATAGTGCGCGACTCGATCGAGTACTGCTCTCGCACCATGGCGCGTTACAACCCGATCAACATCTCCGGCTATCACATCTCGGAAGCAGGCTCGAGCGCAGTCCAAGAGGTCGCCTTCACGATGGCGATCACCAAAGCTTATGTCGAGGAGGTGGTTTCCTCCGGAGTGGACATCGACGACTTCGCGCCACGGCTGTCGTTCTTCTTCGTTGCGCAGGCCGACTTCCTCGAGGAGGTGGCAAAATTTCGCGCGGTGCGCCGCGCCTACGCGACGATGATGCGAGATCACTTCGGCGCCAAGAAGCCCGAGTCAATGCGCCTGCGGTTCCACTGCCAGACCGCAGCCGCGACGCTCACGAAACCGCAGCCCTATAACAACATCGTCCGTACCGCCCTACAGGCGCTCTCTGCTGTGCTGGGCGGCGCACAGTCGCTGCACACCAACGGACTTGACGAAGCGTACACGATTCCGTCCGAGTTCGCGATGAAGCTGGCGTTGCGCACTCAACAGATTATCTCGGAGGAGACATCGGTGACGAACACCGTCGATCCACTGGGCGGCTCATACGCGGTCGAGGCTATGACAGACCAGATCGAAAAAGGGATCTGGGAATACTTGGACCGGATCGACCGGATGGGCGGGACGATCGCTGCGATCGAGCAGAACTTTATGCAGCGAGAGATCGCAGACTTCGCCTACGACCAGGCGCTGCGGAAAGCCAGCGGAGAGCGAGTTGTCGTCGGCGTCAACAGGAACATCGACGCCGGCGAGGAGCAGAAAATCGAGGTCCACAAGGCCAACCCCGACTCGGCAAGACGTAAGATCGAGCAGTTGTGCCTCGCCAAGGAGCGGCGCGACTCCGACCGCGTGGAAAAAGTATTGAGCGAGCTTGGGCAAGCTGCCCTGGATGAACGGATCAATCTCATGCCGCTCACGGTCGAGGCGGTCGAGGCGGGAGCGACAATGGGCGAGATCGTCGGCGCTCTGCAGAATGTCTTTGGGCGATATGTGGAGACGCCGGTCTTCTGACCGGCTGCGGGAGGAGCGCGATCAGTGTCGACGGGCGCACAACAACTCAGCTCGGACATGTTTCGGACGCTGAATACAATCGTACTCAAGAAGTCGATCGCGCTCGACGTCCTGCCGGGCGCACTGGGATTCGATGACGCCACCACTGCCGAGATTCTTGATCTCCTTCTCGAGGCTGGCCACGTCGTCGTGGACGACGGACGGGTGGTTCCGGAGATTCTCGGAGTTGAGGCTGTGCGGCAATTCAATGCCGCGAACTGGGCGGAATTGCGCGGCCGGCCGGAGATGGAACGATGGTACGAGCGGTTCGAACAGGTGGACGATCTCATGCTGGCGGCCATGGAGGAATGGCGCCACGCATCGGCCGGCCCGAACCGGGTGCCGAACGGCCACTCCGATCCAGGTTGCGAAGACAAGATCATATCTAGGATTGACGGTATCATTGGGAAAGTTGAGGATCTGCTCGAGCAGCTAACTAGGCGGGTTGAGCGGTTCGCCCACTATCCGGAGCGCCTTGAAGCGGCCATGGATCTGGTCGACTCGGACCGCCGGTACATTAGCGATGTGTGCGTCGATTCAGTCGGCAGAATCTGGTCTGAAATGGTTGTGGATATCCGTCTGCTCCTCGGTAGGACGTGAATGACTTAAAGGAGTTGCCTGGTTAACGAGGGACCAGTCATAGCTTGGTTGCCACACACCGGTTCGCGCATGAGAGGAAAAGAGTTATGACCGACGACACTCCGCCGATTAAGAGAATTCTTAGCGGACTGCCCGGAGATGAGCTGTACACGCTGGAGCAGCCGGAGCCGGGTAAGGACTACCTAGACCTCATGGAGCAGCGGCGTTGGGCGTTCTGGAACAGCAAGCCGGACGACGAGAAGAGCCACTATCAGGGCTACGACGTTACGCCGGAGTTGCTGAAGAACTCGCTGGCTCGGCAGGTGCATGCGGAACTCGCTGCGATCCACGCGCCGAACCTTAGCCTGCAGGTCTGCCCGTGGCAGGAGGCCAAACTGTGGTATGCGCGGCAGATGAACGAGGAGGGTCGACATTTTCGGCTCGTTCGTGACCACCTCCTGGAGTTGGGGGGAACATGGGACGACGACTACGCGCCCGACTTCGCCGAGTGGAACCAACTGTTTTCGTTGTTCATGAACCTGGATAACCACTTCTTCCTCGACAAGCGTAAAGAGGTCATCGCGCGAGCGGCGGTGCTGAATTTTGGCATCGAAGGCTGGGATCACCTCTACGTGCAACCCCTGTTCCTTGAGAAGATTCGCGACGTGGATCCGACGCTTTTTGAGATCTACGACGAGGTCATCATGCCGGATGAAACCATCCATTATCAGATTGGGCAGTTCATCCTTGGCGAGTACGCCACGACGACCGAACTACAGCGGGTAGGTGTGGAGTACCTCGACCGGCAGCTGATCGCACACCACCGGGTCAATGCGGCGTTCAAGCGCTACCACGAGGAGAAGGACGAGGCGGCGGGCGCCGGCGCTGGCCAGGACCACGCGGACGCGGGCCACTAGGGGTCCGCGACCGGCGATTCGTTGCGAGCCACGTGCTCGCGACCGCCCGCCTGCGAAGGAGCTCGATCGCGTGAAGTTGGAGAAAGTGGCCTGTCTCGAAGAGCTGTCCGACCGGAAGCTCCTGCGCCTGAAAGGCCCGGGCTACGACCTGTGCATCGTCCTGACCGATAACAAGGTGCACGCGTTCGCTAACCGCTGCCCGCACACCGGTGCACGTCTGCACGCGAGTCGGGTTCGACACAACGTGTTGACGTGCTCCCACCATCTGGCGCAGTTCGACTTGTGCTCCGGGTCGGTGTTGACCTTTCCAATGGAAGGGCTCGACGTTGAGAAAACCGGTCCGCTCGTAGTATTCGACGCCGAGGTGGACGCCGATGGCTGGGTCAGCGTGGACCTCGGCGAGATCGAACTCTATGGGAGAGGGCCGGTTCGGTGACTGGAGCCGCCCTGGCCGACCCACCTCTGGTCGGTGCGATCACGGTCGGTGGTGAGCGCCTGCTGCAGCAGCGGTGCGACCGGGAGTCCTTCGCGGAGTACCGCGCGGCTGGCGGCTACCGCAACGCCGTTCGGGGGGCAGGGGTGCTCCGAGAGCTTTCGGTCGCCGGGCTGCGTGGACGCGGTGGTGCGGCGTTCCCGACAGCAATCAAGTGGCAGGCGGTTGCGGAACGGCCCGGACCGCGGCACGTGGTCGTGAACGCCGAGGAGGGTGAGCCCGCGTCGGCAAAGGACCGCTGGCTGTTGCGGCACCGGCCGCACATCGTTGTGGAGGGCGCGCTGGCCGCCGCGTCGGCCATTGGCGCCGACACGATCTGGATATACGTCGCTGACCGGCCCGCTGCGGAGAGTGCCCGGGAGGCGGCGGCCGAGTTGCGGGCGGACACCTCGCTCGGGCCTATCCCACGAATCAACGTCGTGGAGGTGCCGCACACCTACGTCGCGGGTGAGGAGACGTCGGTCGTGCGAGCGATCGACGGTGGTCCTGCGTTGCCGACGACTAAGCCGCCGCGGCCCTTCGAACGAGGGGCTGCTGGCAGCCCGACCTTGGTGCAGAACGCTGAGACACTGGCGCACGTCGCACTTATTGTCCGTTCCGGTGCCAAACAGTTCCGCGGGGCGGGAAGCAACACTGCCCCCGGCACCCTCCTGCTAACCATCAGCGGGGATTGCATCCGGCCCGGGCTGGTGGAGGTGGCTACCGGTACGCGGTTGCGGGAAGTGCTGGCCCTGGCAGGGGGAGTGCGCGGAGGCGGTGCTCCCGCCGGGTTCGCCTTCGGCGGCTACTTCGGCGGCATCGCTGGCCCGCGAACGGTTGATCTGCCGATTGAGCACGACGCGCTGCGCACCGAGGGCATCGGGCTCGGGTGCGGCGCGGTGATCGTGCTCGGCACGCACCGCTGCGTCGTCGCCGTAGCGGCCACGATCGGCAAGTTCTTCGCCGCACAGTCAGCGCACCAGTGTGGGGTCTGCGTCCGCGGCACGGCCGCGATCCAAGGCGCGCTGGAGCGTCTACGCGGCGGCCGTGCCGATCCGGCGAACGTTGAACAACTGCAGCGTTTCGCAGGGCTGGTACGGGGCCGTGGAGCATGTGCGCTTCCCGACGGTGCGGCCAATGTCGTCGAGTCGCTCATCAGGGAGTTCCCCGGAACGGTGGCGGACCACGTCGGGCGGGTGTGTCTCCGCTGCCGGCTCCCGGTTGACGACGTGATCCCGAACCTTGCAGCCAGGCCGGTTACCTCGGGCGCTCGGCCGGAGGAGACGCGGAGCCGAGAGGAGTCGCAATGAGAGTCCAGGTGGACGCCGTGAAGTGTGTGGGCAACGGGACCTGTTACGAGGTTTGCCCCTCCGTCTTCGCGATCGACGACTGGGGCTACGCGTACGCGGAGGCCGACGGCCAGGTGCTGCCGGACGACGAGCCGACCGTCCGCGAGGCAATCCAGGCATGCCCAGAGATGGCGATCTCGATCGTGCCGGACTAGTGCCGATTGGCTCGAACCCGAACCGACAGCGCTGGCTGCCGCGCAGCACACCCTAACCAAAGTGGCAGCACCCCGTGGTGCGCCGGGTGCTCGCAGCACCGAAATATCGGGAAGGAAAGTCACTGTGACCATCACTGAGAGCTCGGCGAGCTTGGTCACCGCCGAGTCACTGGAGAGGGCCGTCGCGCAACTGTTCGAAGCCGTCGGCGTAGCACCCTCCTCCTCGGCTCAGATCGCCGAGGTATTGGTGTCGTCCGACCTGCGCGGCGTGGAAAGTCACGGCGTACAGTTCGCGCCCCGCTACGTGCGGGGGATCCAGCGCGGTCATCTCAATGCCGCGCCGAAGATCGCTATCGCCCGTGCAAAGGGGGCGACGGCTGTCGTAGACGCCGACAACGGTCTGGGTTTCCTCTCCGCCCGGTTCGGCATGGATCACGCCGTCGAGCTTGCGCACACTCATGGGATCGGCTATGTCGTAGTCCGCAACAGCAACCATTTTGGCCCCGCCGCCTTCTATGCGATGCAGGCGCTGTCGTCCGGGATGGTCGGACACGCGACCACGGACGGCCCGCCGCACACAGTGGTGTGGGGAAGTCGGAAGCCGGTGCTGTCAAACGATCCCGTCGCCTGGGCGTTCCCGACGGCCGATGGCGACCCAATCGTCATTGACACCGCATTTACCGGGGTCAAGGAAAAGATCCGGTTGGCCGCGCAGCGCGGTGGGTCGATCCCAGGCGATTGGGCCGTCGGTCCCGACGGCCACCCAACCACGGACCCGCACGCGGCCCTTGAGGGCGCGCTGTTGCCGATCGGGCAGCACAAGGGATCCGCGCTGATCGTCGCGAACGAGTTGCTGTGCGGCGCCCTAGCAGGTGCCCGGTTCAGCTTCGAGGTGTCACCAGCGCTGGTGCAGGGCGCCGACCACCACGACAGCTGGCGTTGCGGGCACGTGCTTGCCGCGATCGACATCGCCGCTTTCCTAGATCCAGGCGAGTTTACCCGGCGCGCCTCTAGTCTGGCCACGGCGCTGCGCTCAGCGCCGAAGGCCGAGGGCGTCGACCGGATTTACATGCCTGGTGAGCCGGAGGCGGAGCTGACCCGGCAGCGACTGAAGGAAGGAATCCCGCTCGCCGCCACCACGGTCGCAGCGCTCGACGCGGTGGCCGGCGAGGTCGGTGCGCCCACGGCGTCAAGCACGCTTCAACAGCCCTGACTAGGTAGGCCGAAGGGAGAGGACGAGATCATGGCCACCGCTGCGACGGTCTCAGCCGAGACGAACGCCGCCCTTGTCGTTGCTCTGCATGACGACTCGGGCCGAATGGGCGCGGCCCTGCTGGGCGGCAAGGGCGCGGGATTGGCCCGGATGACCGGCGCGGGCTTGCCCGTCCCACCGGCGTTCGTTATCACTACGGAGGCGTGCCGACGCTACGCGCGCGACGGATTGCCAGACTCGGTGTGGGACGAGGTACGCGCAGCGGTCGGCGAGCTTGAGCGGCGTGCCGGGCGCGACTTCGGTGGCCCTGGTGTGCCGTTGCTCGTTTCGGTGCGCTCGGGTGCTCCCGTCAGCATGCCAGGGATGATGGATACGATCCTGAATCTGGGCCTCAACGGGCGAACGCTCGTGGCGCTCGCCGAGTCGACGTCCGACCCATTGTTCGCCTGCGAGACGTTTGCCCGCTTCGTGCGGATGTTCGGCGAGATCGTCCTCGACGTCGACGAGGCGGACCTGACGAAGCTCGGCGACTACGTCTCGGAGGCCGTCGCGGCGGACGACTATCGCATGGCGTTGCCCGGGCTCGTCGATCGAGCGGGCGGGCTGATCCGCGAAGTGTCGGGCGAGTCCCTCCCGGAGGAACCGTGGGAACAGCTGCGGCTCGCGGTGGAGGCTGTCTTCAATTCGTGGAACTCCCGACGCGCTGTGCGCTATCGGCAACACTATGGGATCTCAGACGACCTCGGTACCGCGGTCGTCGTACAGCAGATGGTCTTTGGAAACTACGGTCAACTGTGTGGAACCGGGGTTGCATTCACCCGCGATCCGCGCACCGGCGAGCCTACTCTCTTCGGCGAATTCCTTGAGCGCGGTCAGGGCGAGGACATCGTCAGCGGCACCCACACCCCGGAGTCGCTCAAGGTTGTCGGCAAGCGCTACCCAGAGCTGATGAGGTCGTTCACACAGGCCGCGGGCAAGCTCGAACAGCTCTACCGGGACATCCTCGACATCGAGTTCACCGTCGAGGACGGCACGCTTTACCTCCTGCAGGTTCGTCCGGGGAAGCGCACCGCGGAAGCTGCCGTGCGAGCGGCGGTGGACCTTGTCGACGAGCAGCTGATCGACCCGGCGACAGCAGTGCAGCGAGTGCTGCCCGACCAGGTTCGCCAGATCCGCAGGCCGCGCTTCCGGGCAGAGGACATCGAGGCGTTCCGATGCGCTGGGCGGGTGCTCGCCACCGGCGTCGGCGCCGCACCGGGTCAGGTGAGCGGGGTCATCGTTACCGATCCGGACCGAGCGGAACAGCGGGCGTCGGCGGGCGATTCGGTAGTTCTCCTGCGGACCGTGACCAGTCCGCAGGACCTGCATGGCATGCTGGCCGCCTCCGCGATCGTCACTGCTCGGGGTGGCGCCACCAGTCACGCTGCTGTCGTTGCTCGAGCGCTGGACACCACCTGCGTCGTCGGGTGTGAGGCGGTCACGATAGATACGGCTGGGCGGACCGTCACCTTCGGGGACCGCACACTGGCCGAAGGGGATGTGGTCTCGGTCGACGGGACGTCCGGCGAGGTGTTTGACGGCGAGCTGCCAAGGGTGCGCAGCGACGACGCGGTGCGTGAGCAGCTCGGGCGACTCATCGGGTGGGCTGACGACCTGTCCGGGTGTGAGCTGTTCACGCGCGTCGCCACTGGTGCGATGGCGACCACCGCGATCATGGACGGCGCGGCTGGCATTGGCGTGCGGATCGACGAGGTTCTCGCGGCCACCGGCACGTTCGACACCTTGCTTGGTTTCCTCGATAGCCTCGGTGGCCCCGAAACGAAGGAGATGTTGCCCGACTTGTCTGGCGCGATCTCGGGGGCGCTCGCCGATCCAATCGCAGCCGCGGGAGAGCGGCCGATCGTGGTCCGCTTGGCCGACCTTGCGCTGGGCCGGACCGGCGAGCTGACAACGGCTCCAAGCGGCCGGGTGCTTGCGCCGGCGGGTGCCTGGCTACCGATGGGTGTCCCGCCACTCGTTCGCGCGCAGGTGCGTGGTGTGCGCGACGTGCTCAGCGGAGGCAATGGGGCCGGACCGGTCACGGTCATGGCTGGTGGTGTGAACGGCCTCGCGGAGGTGCGGGCGCTGCGAACGATCTGTCAGGAGGAGGCGGGCAGCCACGTCCGGGTCGGAGTCGCGCTCCGCAGCCCAGCCGCGCTGCTGGCCCTCCCTGAGCTCCTCCGCATTGCCGATGTCGTCTGGCTCGATCACCGGGCGTTGACCGCCGCCGTACACCACTATCCCGACGAGCTGATCCTCGCCGAGGGGACCCTGGACACCTACCTCGCCGAAGGCCTGCTCGACGCCGATCCGCGGCGCGACGTGCACGAAGTGCTTCGCAGGCTACTGGACGCGGCGGGCCCGCTCCCGGCGGATGGGGCCCAACTCGGGGTGAACCTCGTCGGCTGGCAGCTCGAGGAGCCGGTCGTGGACTTCTACCGCGGCCTCGGTCTGCGCCGCTTCGCTGTTGATCGCGACGAGCTGCTTCCTGCCCGGCTGCTGTTCGGTCGCACGTCGGAGGATGACCGTGGACAAGCTGAATGAAGGCAGCCTCGTCGCGTACCTGCGCGGCCGCGGATTGCTTGAGCAGGGTGAAGCGGGCGAGGTCCGCAAGCTCACCGGCGGCTACATCAACGTCGTGTTTCGGCTGTTCCGAGCGGCCCCCGGCAGCGACCTGATCGTCAAGCAGTCGTACGAGAAGTCGGAGCGCACCGTACTCACTGCAGACATCGCGCGGGCTGCCGTCGAGACGCGCGTCATGCGCGGTCTCAAGGAGTGGATCGGAGAGGACTGCCCGACCCCGACCGTGATCGATGAGGACGCCGAGCGACATGCCGTAATCATGTCCGCCGCCCCGCGCGACGCCGTCAACTATGACGACGAGCTGCAGCAGGGCGTCGTGCGCCCGGGTGTGGGCAAGCTGATCGGCGCGTACCTGGCGGACCTCCACAATGCGACGGAGAAGCGGCCCGAGCTGGCCGCCGATCTCAGCCACAATCCCGGGTTCGCGCTGCGGGAGACGAGCATCAGGTCGATTCTCGCGCGGAATCCGGACCTCGAGGACATCGTCGACAGGGCGTTTTGGCTCAACCGCTGCGCGGCCTCCGTGCTTGTGGACTCTGACCTCACACCCAAGAACGTCCTCGTGCACGGATCGGAGATCACCAAGCTCGACTTCGAGTGCGCACAGTGGGGGCACCCGGCGCTCGACGTCGGCGTCGTTCTTGCGCACTACATGCTGCACGCCGTCGCCAACCCGGCACAGTCCGGCCCCCTGCTAGCCGAGGCAGCCGATTGCGTTGAGCGGTACACCGCGACGCGCGGCGGTGCCGACGAGCCCGAGTTCGTTAGGTGGGCGGCAAACTACACGGCGCTCATGATGCTCGGCCGATGCGACGGCGACCTCATCCTTGATCTTGTTCGGACCCGCCGCAGGTTTGTCAACAGCATCTCGCGTTGGCTGCTTATCGAGCCGGTGAGCGAGTGGGACGATGTACTGGCCCAGTTACACAAGTACGCAGCGCTCAGCCTGCCCGGGTGAGGAGATCCCACACCCAGGATATGGGCGGCGTGCCAGCCTCCGCCACTGTCGCGGGGTTAATCGCTGCTCGTTTAGTGGCACAGGGTGTCAAGCGGGTGTACGGCCTGTGTGGCGGGCACATCCAGCCGATCTGGGATGAGGTCGCCAGGGCGGGCATAACCATCGTCGATGTCCGGCACGAGGCCTCAGCAGTTTACATGGCGCAGGCCGAGTCCGAGCTGACTGGCGACCTGGCCGTCGCGCTGATCACTGCCGGTCCTGGCCCAGCCAACTCCGTGACCGCGATCGCGAATGCGCACGTCTCCCGAAGCCCAGTTTTCGTCAGTGGTCGCACGCCCCGTCCGAGGCCGGCATGGGCGCGATACAGGACACTCAAGCCGAGATGGTCGCGTCGATCTGCTG
>NZ_BJVJ01000116.1 GCF_007989085.1 Pseudonocardia sulfidoxydans NBRC 16205 | reverse complement strand
CCTAGCCGGTGGGGGCCGGTGACGGCGGCGCGGACCGAGCCGGAGCCGTCGAACTCGTGGTGGCGGTGGGGGTCGGCGAGCAGGGCGAACACGGTGGCGGGCGGCGCGGCGACGACGGTGGACGCGGTGACGGTTCGCCCGGAGACGACGGCGTGCTCGGTGGGGGTCATGCGGCCCGGTGGGCGCGCAGCGCGGTCAGGGCCTCGTCGGCGTGCTGGTCGAACTTGGTCTCGCTGGAGAACTCGGCGATGACGCGGCGGTCGGTGCCGATGACGAACGTCCGGCGCCGGGTGTGCAGGCCGCCGGGCAGCCAGCGGCGGAACGCGTCGAACTTCTTCGCGACGACGTGCCCGGGGTCGGACAGCAGCGGGTAGCCCAGGGTGTGGGCGGAGGCGAAGCGGCGTTGCGCGGAGACGTCGTCACCGGAGATGCCGACGGGTGAGGCGCCGACCGCGGCGAACTCGGCGGCCAGGTCGCGGAAGTGGCAGGCCTCCTGGGTGCAGCCGCCGGAGGAGGCGACGGGGTAGAAGAACAGCACGAGCGGTCCGTCGGCGAGCAGGCCGGACAGGGAGCGGACGGCACCGGTCTCGTCCTGCAGCTCGAAGTCGTCGACGACGTCACCGGGCTTCATCGGGTGTCCTTTCGGTCGCGCGGGAACCGGTCGCGCGGGAACCGGTCGTGCGGGAACGGGGCGGCATCGGGATGAAACCGCTGGTGCGGCGAACGTAGTCCGCGTAGCCGGGCCGGCGCTGCCCGATCGAGGACTCGAGCAGTTTCGCGCCGGTGCCCTTGGCGAGCAGCCACGTCATGAGCGCGGCGGAGACGAGGCCGATCAGCCCGGGCAGGTGGTGCAGCGCGAGGAGCGTGAGCCCCCACCAGACGGCGGCGTCGCCGAAGTAGTTGGGGTGGCGGGTGTAGCGCCAGAGGCCGCGGTCCATGACCGTGTTCTTGTTGGCGGGGTCGGCGGTGAAGCGGGCCAGCTGGGCGTCGCCGACCGTCTCGAAGAAGAACCCGACACACCACGACGCCACCCCGAGCACGGTGAGGACCGCGGCGAGGACGCCGCCGCCCGTGCCGTACTGGCCCAGCTGCACCGGCAGCGACACGACCCACATCACGACACCCTGGGTCAGGTAGACCTTGCGGAACGCGTGCAGATACGGGTTGCCCTTCGCCTCCCGCATCAGCTCGACGTAGCGTTGGTCCTCGGGCTTGCCGTGGTTGCGCCGACCGATGTGCCAGGCCAGCCGCAGTCCCCAGACCACGGTGAGCGCGGTGATCAGCCAGCGCCGCCACGCGTCGCCCTCCCCGGCGGAGAGGAGCAGGGTGACGACGGCGATGACCGCGAACCCGGCTCCCCACACGATGTCGATGCCGTCGTGACGGCCACCGCGCAGCGCCGCGACGCCGAGCGTCGCGAGCATGACGACGAGCACGGCGACCGCGGTGACCCACAGGTTCGTGACCGCGGCGGCCCAGGGGAAGGTGGTCATCGGGCCGTCGTCCCGCCGGTTGCCGACGCGACCTCCGCCGGGGTGACGTCGCGGGCGAGGCGGTCGAGCGCCGGGTCGGGGCCGAGGAGCTCGGCGCGGCTGCGGGGCAGCCCGGAGCGGCCGTCGGCACCGGCGCGGACCATGAGGATCTGGTGTACGCCCATGCGGTTCTCCTCGAACGCCAGCGACGCTCCGGCGAGGTAGAGCAGCCACACCCGGAACTGTTCCTCGCCGACGAGTCGGACGGCCTCGGCCTTGTTGTCCTGCAACGTGTCCAGCCACGGGCGGACCGTCCACACGTAGTGTTCGCGCAGCGAGTGGACGTCGACGACCTCCAGGCCCGCCTCCTCCAGGAAGTTCAGCGTCGACCCGAGCGGGCGCATGAACATGTCGGGGGCGACGTAGCGCTCCATGAACGCGCCGCCGCCGGGTGCGCTGTTGGCGCCGGACGCGCCCCGCGACATCTGCTGCAGCAGCAGCCGGCCGTGGGGGCGCAGCAGCCGGTGCAGCTGCGCGGCGTAGACGGGGTAGTTCTCCTCGCCGACGTGCTCGCCCATCTCGATCGACGAGATCGCGTCGAATCCCGGGTCGATGACGGCGCGGTAGTCCTGCAGCCGGATCTCGACCCTGTCCGACAGCCCGAGCGCGGCGACGCGGGCGACTCCGAGGTCGCGCTGCTGCGCCGACAGGGTCACCCCGACGGCGGTGACGCCGTAGTGCTGCGCGGCGTGGATCAGCAGCGACGCCCAGCCGCAGCCGACGTCGAGCAGCCGCATCCCCGGCTCGAGCCCGAGCTTGCGGCAGATCAGGTCGAGCTTGTCGCGCTGGGCGTCGGCCAGGCCGTAGCCGGGCCCGGCCTCGCGGGTCCAGTAGCCGCAGGAGTAGGCCATCTGCGGGTCGAGCAGGAACGCGTAGAAGTCGTTGGACAGGTCGTAGTGGTGGGCGATGGCGTCGCGGTCGCGGCGGCGGGTGTGCAGCCGGCCCGAGAGCCGGGCCTCCGACGCCGGCGGCGTGGGCGGCGGCCCGACGGCCCCGAGCCGGGCGGCGAGTGTCGCGGCGGCGAGCGTGTCGGCGGCACTCAGCGAGACCGCGCCCAGGCCGTGGGCGCGGGACAGCGACCAGAACCGCGACAGCCCGTCGGCGACGTCGCCCTCGACGTCGAGCTCCCCGGCGACGAACGCGCGGGCCAGCCCGAGCTCGCCGGGCGCCCACAGCAGCCGCCGCAGCCCGCGGCGGTGGCGTAGCACGGCCACGGGGGCCGACGGGTCGTCGGTGGGGCCGGCCTCGCTGCCGTCCCAGGCGCGGATTCGGACGGGCAGCGCCGCCCCGATGACGCGTTCGAGCAGGTCGGCGAGCTGGGGTGCGACGGGACGAGGCACGCGACGCTCCTTTCAGGACGGGCGTTCGAGCGAGAACTGGAAGACGTCGAGGTAGCCGACGCGGAAGCCCGCTTCGCAGTAGGCGAGGTAGAACTCCCACATCCGGCGGAAGGTCTCGTCGAAACCGAGGGCGGCGACGGACGCCCAGCGGTCCTGGAAGCGGGTGTTCCAGTGCGCCAGGGTCCGCGCGTAGTCCTGGCCGA
This sequence comes from Pseudonocardia sulfidoxydans NBRC 16205, assembly GCF_007989085.1. GTDB lineage: Bacteria > Actinomycetota > Actinomycetes > Mycobacteriales > Pseudonocardiaceae > Pseudonocardia > Pseudonocardia sulfidoxydans. The sequence goes on along the minus strand of NZ_BJVJ01000116.1, from coordinate 9,877 downwards.
GGGTGCGACGCTGCGCGATCCGCAGCGCGGAGTGCGAGGCGAGGTTCGACTCGATCGCCTCGACCGACGGGATAAGCCCGCCGGGGAAGACGTACTTGTGGATCCAGGTGTAGTCGCTGCGCGAGACCATGAGCCGGTCGTGCGGCATGGTGATCGACTGCAGCCCCACCCGGCCGCCGGGCTTGAGGAGGCGGTCGATCGTCGCGAAGTAGGTGGGCCAGTAGCGCTCGCCGACGGCCTCGATCATCTCGACGGACACGACGGCGTCGTAGCTGCCCCGGGCCTCGCGGTAGTCGCGCAGCAGCACCTGCACGCGGTCGGCGAGGCCCGCTTCCGCGATGCGCTTCTCGGCGAGCGCGGCCTGCTCGGCGGAGATCGTGAGCGTCGTGACGCGGGCACCGCGCTGCGCCGCCCGGATCGCGAGACCGCCCCAGCCGGTGCCGATCTCCAGGACGTGCATCCCCTCGCCGACCCCGGCCATGTCGAGGATGCCGTCGATCTTGCGCCGCTGCGCGGCGGCGAGGTCGTCCGCACCGGGGGCGAACCACGCCGCCGAGTACGACATCGTCTCGTCCAGGAAGATGGAGAAGAGGTCGTTGGACAGGTCGTAGTGGCGGTGGATGTTCTCCCGCGCCCCCTCGACGGTGTTGGCCTCGTCGTCGGGCTGGCGGGCCTCCACCCAGCGCCGCGCGAGCCGTTGCAGCGCTGGGGGGATGAGCTGCGACAGTTTGGCGGCGAACGGGGTGAGCAGGTCGGTGGGCGCCGGGGAGGTCCAGTCGCCGACCATGTAGGACTCGCCGAACCCGATCTTCGACGACGTCGCGAGGCGTGCGTAGAACGCGTCCGGGCGGACGATGTCCATCCGGGGCCCGCCGGTGCCCAGCCGCGACCCGTCGGGCAGGACGACGGTGACCGGCAGGTCGCGGACCGCGCGCCGGAACAGCGACTCCGCGATCCGGGCGCGCACCGGGACGTGGCGGACCTCGGCGAGACCGGGCCAGACACCCTCGTTGGGGCGTGGGACGGCGCGGGCAGGACGGTGGAGCGGCTCGGTGGTCACTGGACGCCCTCCTGGGGTGCGTGCGGTGGACGGGGGACCACGGGCAGCCGGCGCAGCCACAGCGTGATGCCGTGGCGGCGGATCAGGGCCGAGGTCCGGCGGGTGACGAGGGGGTGGCGCAGCAGCGTCGCCACCAGCGACCGGGTCGTGACGGTCCGGCGGGTGCCGGCGACGGTCGCGGACAGCGCGATCCCGTCCTGCTGGTGCAGGGTCACGGCGACGGCCAGCCGCTCGCCGGGGGTGCGCAGCAGCATCCGGTAGCGGCCGTCGACGGTGAGGAACGGCGAGACGTAGAAGTCCTTGTCGGTCTCGGCGCGCCCGTGCTCGTCGGGGTGGAGCAGGTAGCAGTGCCGCTCGCCGTAGGTGTTGTGCACCTCCGCGATCACGCAGACGAGCGCGCCCGCGGGGTCGTGGCACCAGTACACCGACAGCGGGTTGAACACGTGGCCGAGCACGCGGGCGTTGGCGAGCATCACGACCCGCCCGCCACGCAGGTCGATGCCGTGGGTCGCCAGGTAGGTGTCGACGTTCGTGCGGATCGTCGACGCCGGGTCGCCGAGGTGGTCGCGGGCCTCGAAGCGGGCGAAGGGGCGCAACGGTCGCGGTAGCCGGGGGAGTGCGTCGAGGTCGACGAGCCAGGTGTAGACGTCGTGCTCGAACGCCCTGCCCTGCGCGGTCCCGGGGGTGCGGCGGACGTGGCGGACCGTGGCGTCGTAGAGGGCGGGGGCGGTGGGCGTCACCAGGTCACCCCGAGTGCCGCCGCGGCCTGCACCCCGGACGCGGCGCCGTCCTCGTGGAAGCCCCAGCCGTGATAGGCACCCGCGAACGCGGTGACGTCCGTCGACAGGCCGGGAAGGCGCCGTTGTGCCGCAACGGACTCGGGCGTGTAGATGGGGTGTTCGTAGGACATCCGCGCGATCACCCGCGACTCGTCGACCCGGCCCGCACCGCCGAGGGTGACGACGTAGGGCGGGGCCTGCGGCAGTCGCTGCAGCCGGTTCATGTCGTAGCTGACGAGGACCCCCGAGGAGTCGGCGGCGCAGCGGGGCTTGAGGTAGTTCCACGACGCCCGCGCCCCGGCCCGGCGCGGCAGCACCGAGGTGTCGGAGTGCAGCCAGGTCTCGTTGCGCGAGTAGGCGAACACGCCCAGGACCGCGGTCTCGTCGGCGGTGGGGTCGGCGAGGATCTCCAGCGCCTGGTCGGGGTGGGTGGCGACGACGACCTTGTCGAAGTGCCGGGCCCCGCCCGCCGCGTCACGCACCTGCACGCCGGCGCCGGTGCGGCGCACCGACCGCACGGGCGTCCCCGTCCGCACCGCGTGCAGGTTCTTCACCAGCCGCTCGACGTAGCGTTGCGAACCACCGGAGACGGTGCGCCACTGCGGCGAGCCACCGATGCCGAGCATCCCGTGGTGGGCCAGGAACGTGAACAGGTAGCGCGCCGGGTAGCGCAACGACACCGCCGCACCCGCCGACCACACCGCGGCCACCACCGGGACCATGAAGTGGTCGACGAAGTAGCGCGAATAGCCGCCGATCGCGAGGAACGACCCGAGGGTGACCGCATCGGCATCGGTGTCGGCGGTGGTGAGCAGCCGTCGTGCGTGCCGGTGGAACCGCACGACCTCGCCCAGCATCCGCACGTACGCCGGTCGCGCCACGTTGGACGCGTGGGGGAACAGCCCGTGCGCGCGGCGGGCCCCGGCGTACTCCAGGCCGCACCCGTCGCAGCGCACGCTCATCGACATGTCGGAGTCCTGCGTGGCCACCCCGAGCTCCGCGAACAGCCGCAGCAGTGTCGGATACGTGCGTCCGTTGTGGACGATGAACCCGGTGTCGACGCCGCGCACCACCCCGTCGGGACCCGCGAGCTCGTGGGTGTGGGCGTGCCCACCCACGCGGTCGTCGGCCTCGTACACGGTGACGTCGCAGACCCGCTGGAGCACGTGCGCAGCGGTCAGCCCGGAGACCCCGCTGCCGACGACGGCCACCGTGGGCCGACCGGTCGTGTGCTCCGTGGTCATGACGCGGCTCCCTTGTACTGATCACGCTTGCGCAGCTCGACCCGCAGCCCGGTCGGCGACGGCTCCGCCATGGCGTTCGCGATCTCCGGGTCGATCGGTTCGATCCCGAGCTCACCGAGGACGAACCGGCGCACCAACGACGACCAGTCGCCGGCGCGGCGCAGCATCGCGTGGCCGTCGCCGAGCACGTCGAAGCGGGCGACCCGGTCGGTCACCTGCTTGGCGTGCACCGCGTAGGCATAGGAGCCGGCCGGGTCGGTCATCCGTTCCCGGTCCCCGTGGGCGATGACGACAGCGCGGCCCGCCAGCTGCGCCACGGGCTCAGCGGCCTCCACCCACGGCGCGAGCGCGCAGACCGCGACGACACCGTCGCCGCCGGCCGCGCCGAGCGCGGCCCGCCCACCCATCGAGTGCCCGACCAGCGCGATCGGCACCCCCGGGTGCACCCGGCCCAGCTCGGTGACCGCCCACTCGGCGTCGCGCAGCGCGTCGCGGGCGCCGTCGTTCCAGCCGCGGAACCGGTAGCGCAGCAGGTACACCGCCGTCTCCCGGGTCTTCACGACCCGCGCGAACGGCAGCATCCGCAGGTAGGCCAATCCGCGGTGGGCGGGTTCACGGCTGCGCGAACGGCCGCCGTGCAGGACGACGACGACGCCGCGGGGGGACGCCGGGACCGGGCCGAACGGCTCGATACGCGGCGCGGGTCCGTCGTCGGACGGGTCGGGCACGGGACCTCCGGAAGGCCTCGGACTGCAGCGGGTGTACCCGGTGTTCGTCCGTCGTCGATGATCGGATCGTCCCGGGACGGGCGTCACACTCCGAAATCCTCACCCGCCCCGCGCCGTTCCGCGCGGCGAATGATGGGCGAGGATCAGGGACAGACCACGACTTCCCACCCGGCCGCGACGCCCGCCGGTGGGACCGCCGGGAGGACGACATGCCACGGACCACGGCCGACCGGCCGCTGAGCCTGCGGGAGAAGCTGCTGCTGACGCTGCGCCGGGCCCGTCGCGGATCGGGCTTCTGGTTCGGCCTGGCCATCGAGCTCATCTGGCCGTTCGCGATGTTCCTCACGCGGCCCTCGTTCCGCGGTGGGGAGCACATCCCGAAGACCGGTGGCGCGCTGCTCGCGCTCAACCACGTCTCGTTCTCCGACCCCGTCTTCGACACCGCGTTCGTGATCTCCAGCGGCCGGATCCCACGCTACCTCGCGAAGTCGGAGCTGTGGTCGGTGCCCGTGGTGAAGTGGGTGCTGGGCGGCGGGAAGCACATCCCGGTGTACCGGTCGTCGACGCGGGCGAGCGACGCCTACAAGGAGGCCGTCGAGGCGTTGACGCGCGGCGAGGTCGTCGCCTTCTACCCGGAGGGGACCTACACCGCCGATCCCGAGGGCTGGCCGATGAAGGCCAAGAACGGGATCGGCCGGATCGCGATGGTCACCGGGGTGCCGGTCATCCCAGTCGCCAACTGGGGCACCCAGGAGGTGCTGCCGCCCGACGCCAGGCCGAGCCTGTTCCCGCGCAAGCGGATCCGTGTGGTGGCCGGACCGCCCGTCGACCTCTCCGCGTTCGAGGGCAAGCCCCGCACCCGCACCCATCTCGACGCGGCCACCGCGGCGATCATGACCGACATCACCGCGCTCGTCGCGGACCTGCGCGGCGAGCCCGCCCCGGCCGCGGCGTACGACCCCGGCCCAGGCCGCCCCGGCACCGCGGCAGCGAGCTGAGCCCCCCTCCGCCCCTGACACCCGAACGAACGGCACAGTCGCGCAACTCAGTTGCGTGACTGTGCCGTTCGTTCGGAAAGAGCGGGACGAGCTCAGGACTCCCGGGCGATCCGCTGCAGGCGGCGTTCCGTCGGCCAGCGCACCGCCGTGGCCCAACCGGCCTTCTCGAAGCCGCGGATCACCATGGCGGACAGGTCGACCTGGCCGCGCTTGACGCCGTGGCGGGCACACGTCGGGTCGGCGTGGTGGAGGTTGTGCCAGGACTCGCCGAACGACGCGATCGCGAGCCACCACACGTTGGCCGACCGGTCGCGGGCTGCGAAGGGGCGCTCGCCCCACATGTGGCAGATCGAGTTGATCGACCACGTCACGTGGTGCAGCAGCGCCACCCGCACCAGGCCCGCCCAGAACAGCGCGGTCAGCGCGCCCTGCCACGACCACGTGAACAGCGCGCCCAGCCCCGCGGGCACCAGCAGCGTCAGGACGCTCCACAGCCCGAACAGGGCGTCGACCCGGCGGATGTCGGGGTCGGCGAGCAGGTCGGGGGTGAACCGCTCCTCGTTGGTCTGGTCGCGGTCGAACAGCCAGCCCATGTGCGAGTGCCAGAAACCCTTGGCCAGCCCGACGGGTCCGGTGCCGTGGAGCCACGGCGAGTGCGGGTCGCCCTCCTTGTCGGAGAACGCGTGATGGCGACGGTGGTCGGCCACCCAGTCGATGACGGGCCCCTGCATCGCGAGGCTGCCCGCGACCGCCAGCGCGATCCGCAGCGGCCGGTTCGCCTTGAACGAGCCGTGCGTGAAGTAGCGGTGGTAGCCGACGGTGATGCCCAGCCCGCTGACGACGTAGAACACCAGCGCGATCGCGACGTCGGCCCAGCCGATGAGACCCCACACGACGGCGAGCGGGATCGCGGCGAGCAGCGCCAGCAACGGCACCATCACGAAGATGTAGACGCCGATCTGCTGGGGCAGCGCGCGGGTGCCGTCGAGAATCGGCTTGGGGCCGCCGGCGGCCCCGTCGCCCTCGGCCGGGCGGGCCGGGCTGTCGGCAACGGTCATGGGCTTCCTCACATCCACGGGGGCACGGTGGGGCTCGGCAGGTGTTCGCTGCGCGGCCCCGGTGCGGATCGATCCCATGGTAAGGGTCGCCTTGCCGGGACGCGGCGTGGCGAACACGTCAGTCGAGCGGCAGACCCAGCAACGCGTTCTCGACGACCTCCGGCAACGCCGGGTGGATCCAGTACTGGCCCGTCGCCATCGTGCGGGCGTCCAGGCCGAACGTCATCGCCTGGATCAGCGGCTGGATCAGCGACGACGCCTGCGGGCCCATGATGTGCGCGCCCAGCAGGCGGCCGGTGCCGCGTTCCGCGATCAGCTTGCACAGCCCGGTCGTGTCCTCCATCGCCCAGCCGAAGGCGACGTCGCCGAACCTCTGGACCTTGGTCACGTAGTCGAGGCCCGCTGCCGTGCACTGGGCCTCGGTGAGCCCGACCCCGGCCAGCTGCGGCTCGGTGAACACGGCCGACGGCACGAACCGGTGGTCGGTGCGCCGCGGCTCGTCGGGGTGCAGCAGGTTGTGCTGGACGACGCGCATCTCGTGGTTGGCGACGTGCTTGAGCTGGTACTCCGACGAGACGTCGCCGAGCGCCCACACCCCCGGCGCCGACGTGGCCTGGGTGTCGTCGACGACGACGCGCCCGTCGGGGTGGGTGGCGATCCCGCCGGCGGCCACGTCGAGCAGGTCGCCGTTGGGCACGCGGCCCGTGGCCACCAGCAGGACGTCGCCTGTCGCGACGGAGCCGTCGGTGAGGGTGAGCTCCACGCTGCCGTCGTCGAGCGTGCGTGCGCTCTGCGCGACCGTGTTCAGCCGGACGTCCCAGCGTTCCTGCGCGATCGTCGTGAACGCCCGGCCCAGGGTCTCGTCGGCGAGACGCAGCAGGTGGCCGCCGCGCGCGACGAGCGTCACCTCGACGCCGAACGCGGAGAACACGTGCGCGAACTCGGAGGCGATGTACCCGCCGCCCAGGACGACCAGCCGCTGCGGCAGCTTCTCGATCCGCATGATCGTGTCGGACGTCTCGTAGGGGACGCCGGCGTCGAGGATCGGGTCGGGCACGTGGGGGCGGCCACCGGCGGCGACGACGACGCGGTCGGCCGTGATCGTCTCGACGGGACCGCCGTCGGTGGGGGCGACGGCGAGGGTCCGGTCGCCGGTGAAGCGGGCATGGCCCAGATAGGTGGTGACGTTGGGCGTGCGCACCGGGTCCATCCGGTACTCCTTGCCGCCCTGCGCGATGGGGTCGATGCGGCCGAAGACCCGGTCGCGGATGTCGGGCCACCGCACCCCGTCGAGGGTGGCGTCGACGCCGTAGCGGGCGGCCCGGCGGACGGCTTCGGCCAGGTCGGCGGAGTACACGTACATCTTCGTCGGGATGCACCCGACGTTGAGGCAGGTGCCACCGAAGACACCGTGCTCGACGAGGGCGACGTCGAGATCGGCGAACCGATCGTCGATGATGCTGTTCCCGGAGCCGGTACCGATGACGACGAGATCGTGATGACGCACCTCCCGAGGTTACGTGGCGCCCGACGACGCCACCGTCCGGTCGCCCCGCCGGGCCGCCCCGTCTGGTAGGCAGTGCCGGTGAGTAGTGAGACCGGTCAGGACGGCCGCCCGGCCGACACGATGGCCGCGACGGTGCGACGCTGCTGGGCGCTCGACCTCGACGCCGCGACGCTCTACGAGCTGTTGCGGCTGCGCGTCGACGTGTTCGTCGTCGAGCAGGCGTGCGCCTACGGCGAGCTCGACGGGCGCGACCTCGAGCCGCGGGCGCGGCACTACTGGCTGGCCGGGCACGGCAGCCCGGAGCCGGTACTGGGCACGATCCGGCTGCTCAAGGAGCCAGGCGGCGGCTACCGCATCGGGCGGCTGTGCACCGCCCGCGACGTCCGCGGCCGCGGCCTGGGGCGGCGCCTCGTCGAGGCCGCGCTGGCCGAGGTCGGGTCGGGGGAGTGCGTCCTCGACGCGCAGGACCACCTCGCCGACTTCTACCGCGGCTACGGCTTCGAGCCCGTCGGCCCCGCCTACGACTGGGACGGGGTGGCACACGTCCCGATGCACCGGGCCGCCCGCACCTGAGTCGCCCGCCGTTTCCCGACACGCACCCCGCCGGGTGCCACCGAACCGTCGTCACGGCGACGACGTACGGGATACTTCCGGACACCCGGCGTGTCCTCGCCGGGCAGGCGTGACAGGAGGGTCCGAGCATGACCGACGACCGGGGCCGCGCGGGGCGCGGAGCGATGCGGCCCGGAAACGTCGGCCGGGCCGATCCACACGCCGACCCGGCCACCGACCCGTCGATGCGTCCGGTGGACGTGGCGGCGGACCCGTCGGGCGGGCCCACGATGCCGGTGCACACCGACCCGTCGGGTGGCCCGACCGTCCCGGTCCGGCTGCCCGCCGACGAACCCGACGTCCCCGCCCAACGCGACGCCGGCGACACCGCGCCGAACCGCACACCGCCGCCCGAGGCCCCACCCCGGTCGCGGCTGGCCGGGCTGTGGGTCGGGCTGATCCTGTCGGCGCTGGTCCTGCTGCTCCTGTTGATCTTCATCCTGCAGAACCTGGGTCAGGTCCAGATCCATTTCCTCGGCCTGAACGGCAACCTGCCGACGGGCGTCGCGCTGCTGTTCGCGGCCATCGCTGGGGTGCTGCTCGTCGCCATCCCCGGCTCGCTGCGCATCCTGCAGCTGCGCCGGGCGGCACGCCGTGCCGGCCGCCCGTCCCGAGACGCGAAGGTCCGCTGACAGTGCTCCGCATCGCAGGTTCGTCACTGCCCGTCGTCGGCCGCGCCCGCATGTACGTGTGCGGCATCACCCCGTACGACACGACACATCTCGGCCACGCCGCCACGTTCGTCTGGGCCGACGTCGCCGCACGCGTGCTCCGTCACCTCGGCGTCGACGTCGACGTGTGCCGCAACGTGACCGACGTCGACGACGTCCTCGACGCCGCCGCAGCCCGGGCGGGTGTGCGCTACGACAGTTTCGCGGCCGTGCAGCAGTTCCGTTTCGACCGTGACATGGACGCCCTCGGCGTCCGCCGCCCGACGCACGAGCCGCGCGCGCACGTCCACGTCCCGCAGGTCGCGTCGCTGGCCGCGGCGCTGATCGAGCGGGGCGCGGCCTACCACCGCGACGGCACGGTGTGGTTCCGCGGGGCGGGCGTGCGGGAGCGGGCGGGTCTGGGCCTCGCCGAGGCGGAGGCCTTGTCGGCCGAGTACGGCGACCGCCGCGACGACGGCCGCGACGACCCGTTCGACGTCGTCATCTGGCGGGCGTCCGCGCCGGGCGAGCCGGCGTGGCCCAGCCCGTGGGGCGGCGGTCGTCCCGGCTGGCACGCCGAGTGCGCGGCCATGTCGTTGACCACGCTGGGCCCCGCGCTCGACATCCATGTCGGCGGCGCCGACCTGCGCTACCCGCACCACGCCTACGAGGCCGCGATGGCCGAGGCCGTCACCGGGGTGACGCCGTTCGCGCGGTCGTGGCTGCACGTCGGCACGGTCGGCATCGACGGCCGCAAGATGGCCAAGTCGACCGGCAACCTGGTGCTGGTGTCCGACGTGCTGCAGACGTGGCCGGCCGCGGCGTTGCGGCTGCTGCTCGTCGACCGGGCGTGGGCGCAGCCCTGGGACTACCGGGTCGAGGACCTGCAGGCGGCCGCGGCCCGGCTGGAGCGGCTGTACGCCGCGGCCGCGCACGGCGTCACGGAGAACCCGGCGGCCGACGCCGCGGTCTCGGCCGCGCTGCTCGACGACCTCGACGTGCCGCGTGCGCTGGCCGTGGCCGAGGAGGCCGGGGGCGCCGCCGCCCGGCACGTGCTGTCGGTCCTGGGCCTGGGCGGCTGACACACCCCAGCGCGCAACCTCACTGCTGTTTCCGGGCCCGGAAACAGCAGTGAGGTTGCGCGCGAGTGCGTTGTTCCCGGGTCAGGCCGCGCTGGAGCGGCCGCCGGACGACCGGCCACCACCGGTCCGCGAGCCGCCCCGGCGGCTGCCGCCGCGCCC
>NZ_BJVJ01000115.1 GCF_007989085.1 Pseudonocardia sulfidoxydans NBRC 16205 | reverse complement strand
GGGGCGCAGGCGGACGTCGCGGCGCCGGCGCGGGCGCCGGGCGCGGCATCGGGGCCGCGGCGTGCGGCGCGGGCGGGCGAGCGCCGGACGGCGTGAACGTCGTCGACTGACTGCTCTGGCGGTCCTCGCGGCGTTCCCGCGGGGACCGGATCGACAGCACCCGCGCCCGCAGCCACCGACCGACCGCACGCACCGTCGGCCCACCCAGGACCCCGGTGCGCAGGGCACCCGCGAACCACAGCAGCAGCGCGCCACCGAACCCGACGATCCCTTGCGGCGCAGTCGCACCGACAGTGCCGAGCGCCACCAGCGCGCCGATCGCGGCCAGCACGAGCAGCCCGCTGCCGACGGCGACGAACGAGCGCGAGCCGACGATCGGCGCCACCGAGAACAGCATGATCGCGACGAGCGCCGACGCCACCGGCACCGCCACCTCGCCCCACGACACCATCCCGAGACCCACGAGCGCGGCCAGGGCCAGCACCCCGGCGACGACGCCCTGCCGGATCAGGCGCGCACGCCGCGCCGGTCCCAACGGGGCGCCGCCACCCTGGCGGCCGCGGACCAACGTCCAGAGCACACCCGTCGCTCCGAGTCCCACAGCCATGAGAGCGGTGCCCGCGCCGCCCGAGAGGGCGAGCGCGCCGGCGATCCACCACACCACACCGAGGACGGTCTCGATCTGGGGAGCGGCCACCCCGTCGGGGAGCCTGATCGGTCGCGTCATGTCATCCACGGTAGCCACACGGCCGCCGCGGTGTCGGGCACCGCCCCACACCAGTCCCACACCCGCCCTGGCATCGTTGAACCTGCAACGGATCCGCTCCGCGGCGACGCCGCCCCGAACGGCGCCCGCACCACCACCGGGAGACGACCCCATGCCCCCCACCCACGACGCCCCCACGACCGACGCCCCGCCCACCTCGCCGACGCTGTCCCGCCGCGCGGTCGTCGCCGGTGCGGGCGTCGCCGCGATCGGCGCCGGGCTGCTGGTCACCGGCTGCTCGTCGGACCCCGCGTCGGGCAGCGGGACCGGCGGCTCCGGGGGTGGCTCCGGCGGCTCGGGGTCCGGCAGCTCGGGGTCCGGCGGCTCGGGGTCCGGCGGCTCGGGGTCCGGCGCTCTCGGCCCGGCCACCGACGTGCCCGTCGGCGGCGCGAAGATCTACGGCGACCAGGGCGTCGTCGTCACCCAGCCGACGGCCGGGACCTACACCGGCTTCTCCACGCGCTGCCCCCACCAGGGCTGCCAGGTCAACGAGATCCAGGGCGCGTCCATCGTGTGCCCCTGCCACGGCAGCACGTTCGCCCTCGACGGCGCCGTCGAGAAGGGCCCGGCGCGCACGGGCCTGACCACGAAGGCCGTCACCGTCGCGAACGGCCAGATCGTCCTGGGCTGAGACCGGTCAGGGCGTGACGAGCCCGGCGGGGGTGCGCCGCACGTGCACCCGGTAGCCGACCGGGATCGTCAGGCCCGGGGTCTCGGCGATCGCGCGGGCGGCGACCTCCCGGGAGAACTCGATGCCCAGCACCGCCTCGAGGGTCGCCCGGTCGTCGAAACGCCAGACCGTGTCGACGCGGCGCAACCCGAACCCGCGCCCGGCGAACCAGCGCTCCACAGCCGCCGCGTCGTAGCGCGGCAGGTCGGCGCGCAGCCACGACCCGTACGGCCCGGTGCTGAAGTCCAGATCGACGATCACCAGCGCCCCACCCGGACGCAGCACCCGGTCGGCCTCGGCCAGCCCCGCCTCGCAGCCGGCGCCGAAGAAGTAGGCGGTGCGGGCGTGCACGAGATCGGCCGACGCATCGGCCAGCGGCAGTTCCGCGGCCCCCGCCTGCACGACCCGGACCCGCTCCAGCCCGCCGACCCGGGCGCGGGCCCGGCCGACCAACGGCGGATGCGGCTCCACCCCCACCACCGACGCCGCCTCCCCGGCGAAGAAGGGCAGGTGGAAACCGTCGCCACAACCGATGTCGACGACGTCGGCACCCGCCCACGGCGCCAGCGTGCGCAGCACGTCCCAGATCGCGCCGTCGGCGTCCTGCGCCTCGTTCTCGCGCTCGTAGACCTCGGGCCAGTTCCAGATGTTCGGGCTGGGGATCGCCGGCCCGGGCTTCTGCTGCCCCCCGAACCCGGCGTAGACCGTCGCCACGCTCAGCCGACCGGCAGGGCGATGCCCAGCACCAGCCACGCGACGAACGCGGCCGGGAGCATCGAGTCGAGCCGGTCCATCAGACCGCCGTGCCCGGGCAGCATCGTGCCCATGTCCTTGATCCCCAGGTCACGCTTGACGAGGGACTCGCACAGGTCGCCCAGCGTCGCGGTGACGACGAGCAGCGCTCCCGTGATCGCACCGATCCACCAGCTGCCGTCGAGCAGCAGCACCACCGACAGCGCACCGGCGACCGTGCCGGCGACGATCGACCCGGCGAAGCCCTCCCAGGACTTCTTCGGGCTGATCGACGGCGCCATCGGGTGCCTGCCCGCGAGCACCCCCGCGGCGTAGCCCCCGACGTCGGAGGCGACCACGCAGATCATGAACGTCAGCACCCGGCCCACACCGTCGGACGGCAGCACCAGCAGGGCGGCGAACGTCGCGAACAACGGCACGTAGGCCGCGGCGAACAGGGTCGCGCCGACGTCGCGCAGGTAGCCGTCGGCACCCTGGCGCATCCGCCAGATCATCCCGACGAGCGCGGTCGCCCCGAACGCGGAGACGAGACCGTGCAGCCCGAACGGCCAGCTCAGCCACACCATCGCCTGCCCGCCGACCAGCAGCACCGGCAACGCCACGGTGATGCCCGCCGCCCGGCGCAGCGCCCCGGCCAGCTCCCACGTGCCGACGGCTGCCGCGATCGCGATGACGCCGATGAAGAAGTGTCGTTCCAGCAGCAGCGACGCCAGGATCACGACGCCGAGCCCGACGCCGACCCCGATGGCCGCGACCAGGTTCCGCCCGGCGCGCGACTGCCGCTTCTCCGGGCCGGCCGGCGCGTCGCTCACCGCACCCGCCCCGGGCGTCGTCGGCGCTGCTCCTCCCGACGGCCCTGCTGCGCCCGACGGCACGGCCCCGCCCGACGCCGCGGCTCCAGCCGACGGCGCAGCTCCAGCCGACGGCGCAGCTCCAGCCGACGGCACGGCTCCCGTCGACGGCGCTGCTGCGCCCGACACCGCTGCCCCGTTCGACGGCACTCCGTTCGACGGGAGTGGCCCGTTCGAGGGCGGCGCCCCGTCCTGCGGCGCGGCCACGCCCCTGCGGGCGGGTCGGCCGGGCACCGCGGCGGCCTCACCGGAGAGGCTCACGCGGCACTGCCGTGGACGGGGCGGGACATGTGCTCAGACCTCGAGGAGCTCGGTTTCCTTGTGCTTCACCAGCTCGTCGACCTGGTGGACGTACCTGTCGGTCGTGCCCTGGAGCTCCTTCTCGGCACGGCCGACCTCGTCCTCGCCCGCCTCGCCGTCCTTGACGATGCGGTGCAGCTCCTCCATCGCCTTACGACGCAGGTTGCGGATCGTGACACGGGCGTCCTCACCCTTGCCGCGCGCGACCTTGACCATCTCCTTGCGCCGCTCCTCCGACAGCTGCGGAATCACCACGCGGATGATCTGGCCGTCGTTGGTGGGGTTGACGCCGAGGTCGGAGCTGCGGATCGCCTTCTCCAGCGCCGCGAGCTGCGACACGTCGTAGGGCTTGATGACCGCCATCCGCGCCTCGGGGACGTTGATCGACGCCAGCTGGTTGAGCGGCGTCATCGCCCCGTAGTACTCGACGACGATGCGGGAGAACATCGAGGGCGTCGCCCGGCCCGTCCGGACGGCCGCGAGGTCGTCCTTGGCCACGGAGACGGCCTTCTCCATCTTCTCCTCGGCCTCGAAGAGGGTCTCGTCGATCACGTCTGCTCCCAGAGTTCAGGCGGCGACGGCCGGGTCAGTTCGCCCGGTCGGTGTCCGGCGTGGTCACCAGCGTTCCGATCCTCTCACCGCGCACGGCCCGCGCGATGTTCCCCTCGGTGAGCAGGTTGAACACGATGATCGGCATCCGATTGTCCATGCAGAGGCTGAACGCTGTGGCGTCGGCCACCTTGAGGCCCCGCTCGAGCACCTGCTGATGGGTGATCTCGGTGAACAGCGTGGCGTCGGCGTGAATCTTCGGGTCGGCCGTGTAGACGCCGTCGACACCCTTGGCCAGCAGCAACGCGTCGCACCCGATCTCCAGCGCGCGCTGGGCGCCCGCCGTGTCGGTGGAGAAGTACGGCATGCCGACGCCCGCGCCGAAGATCACGACGCGACCCTTCTCCAGGTGGCGCATCGCGCGGCGCGGGATGTAGGCCTCGGCGACCTGGCCCATCGTGATGGCCGTCTGCACACGGGTGTCGATCCCGTGGCTGCGCTCGAGGAAGTCCTGAAGCGCGAGGCAGTTCATGACCGTGGCCAGCATGCCCATGTAATCGGCACGCGAGCGGTCCATGCCGCCCTGCTGCAGCTCGGCGCCGCGGAAGAAGTTGCCGCCGCCGATGACGACGGCGACCTGCACGCCGCTCGCCACGACCTCGGCGATCTGGCGGGCGACCGTCTGCACGACCTGCGGGTCGACGCCGAGCCCACCGCCACCGAACATCTCACCGCCGAGCTTGAGCAGCACGCGGCGGAATCCGGGGCGGGGGGTGGCGTCGACCTCGTCAGTCATGCTCGAAGACCTGCTCAGGCCTGTCCGACCTCGAAGCGGACGAAATCCTTGACCGTCACGCCGGCCTCGTCGAGGAGCGCCTTCACGCTCTTCTTCGGGTCCTGCACCGACGGCTGCTCCAGGAGCACGACGTCCTTGTAGAAGCCGTTGACGCGGCCGTCGACGATGCGGGCCAGCACCTGCTCGGGCTTGCCCTCCTCGCGCGCGGTGGCCTCGGCGATCCGCTTCTCGTTGTCGATGACGTCGCCGGGGACCTGGTCGCGCGTGGTGTAGCGCGGCCGGGCGGCGGCGACGTGCATCGCGACACCACGGGCGGCGTCGTCACCCGCGGCGGCGTCGGACGCCTCGTAGGAGACCAGCGCGCCGATGGCCGGCGGCAGGTCCGAGGACCGGCGGTGCAGGTACAGCGCGACCGGGCCGTCGAGGTGGATGTAGCGCTTGAGCTCGAGCTTCTCCCCGATGCGGGCCGACAGGGCCTGCACGGCGTCGGCCACGGTGCCACCGTCGAGCTGGGCCTTGGCCAGCGCGTCGACGTCGGCCGGCTTCTGCTCGACCGCGACGGCCAGGATCTTGTCGGCGAGGCCGATGAAGTCGTCGCTCTTCGCGACGAAGTCGGTCTCGCAGTCGAGCTCGACCATGGTGCCGCCCTGCGCGACGACCAGGCCGTTGGAGGTGGAGCGCTCGGCGCGCTTGCCCACGTCCTTCGCGCCCTTGATGCGCAGCAGCTCGACGGCCTTGTCCAGTTCGCCCGCGGACTCCTCGAGCGCCTTCTTGCAGTCCATCATCCCGGAGCCGGTGAGCTCACGGAGCCGCTTGACGTCGGCGGCGGTGTAGTTCGCCATCGCTAAGTCTCTTCGTCCTCTGGTCGGTTCGTGAAGATCGTGTCCGGGACGGACCGGACCGCGGGTGGACCGGATCCGGTCCACCCGCGGTGCGACGGGTCAGTTCGCGGACTGGGTCCCGTTGCTGGTGGTGGCCGGGGCCGCCGCGGCCGCAGCGTTCGGGGCCTCGGTGGCGGCACCGGCGGCGGACAGGCTCGCGCCGTCCGAGCCGACCTCGCCGCCGTTGGCCAGCAGGTCCTGCTCCCACTCGGGGAGCGGCTCGTCGCTGCCGACCTCGGGCTTGCCCTCGGCACCGTCACGGCCACCGCTGCGCGCCGAACGGGCCATCAGACCGTCGGCCGCCGCACGGGCGATGACCTTGGTGAGCAGCGCAGCGGAACGGATCGCGTCGTCGTTGCCCGGGATCGGGAAGTCGACCTCGTCGGGGTCGCAGTTCGTGTCCAGGATGGAGACGACCGGGATGCCCAGCTTGCGGGCCTCACCGACGGCGATGTGCTCTTTCTTGGTGTCGACGACCCAGACCGCGCTGGGGACCTTCGACATGTCGCGGATGCCGCCGAGGGTCTTCTCCAGCTTGTCCTTCTCGCGGGTGAGCATGAGGATCTCCTTCTTGGTGCGACCCTCGAAGCCCCCCGTCTGCTCCATCGACTCCAGCTCCTTGAGGCGCTGGAGGCGCTTGTGCACTGTCTGGAAGTTGGTGAGCATGCCGCCCAGCCAGCGCTGGTTCACGTACGGCATGTTGACGCGGCCCGCCTCCTCGGCGATGGCCTCCTGCGCCTGCTTCTTCGTGCCGACGAACATGATCGTGCCGCCGTGGGCCACGGTCTCGCGGACGAACTCGTAGGCGCGGTCGATGTACGACAGCGTCTGCTGCAGGTCGATGATGTAGATGCCGTTGCGCTCGGTGAGGATGTAGCGCTTCATCTTCGGGTTCCAGCGGCGGGTCTGGTGCCCGAAGTGCACACCCGAGTCCAGCAGCTGCTTCATGGTGACGACGGCCATGGCCGATGTTCACCTCTCGATCAGGCGCGGCACCTGCCGCGCTCACGGTTCTCGCCGACCACCGGTCGATGGTCCGCCCTGGCGCCGCGCCGGACCCGGACCCGTTCACCCTCGGCCTCCCGCAGGCGGGAGGCGTGGACTCGCGGGACCGCCCGGGTACCGTCCGCGCCCGCCAGGCCGGGGACCGGCGGCGAGCGAGGCACGCGAGCGCGCGAAGTCACCTCGAACGCTCCGAGGTGCAGGTCGAGTGTACGCGTCGGCCCGATCGACCCTCACCCGGCGTGGCTGCACGACACCCGGTTGTCCACAACGCGCCCGGCGATCCACAACTTCCCCACCGAAGACCCCGGTGGCCGCCCCGTCGGCGCAGGCTGGAGGGGTGGTGCGGAGATCGATGCTCGTGCTGGTCGCGGTGGTCCTGACGGTCCTCGTCACGCCGTCGGCATCGGCCGGCGCGGAGCCGCCGCCGGACGGGACACAGCGCGCCGGGACGGCCCGTTACAGCTGGCCGCTGCGGCCGGTCCCCCGGGTCGCCGAACGGTTCCGGGCGCCGTCCGAACGGTGGGCCGCGGGACACCGCGGCGCCGACCTGGTCGGCGCGCCCGGGCAAGAGGTCCTCGCGGCCCGCGACGGGGTCGTCGCCTTCGCCGGCCCCCTCGCCGGCCGCGGCGTCGTGTCCGTCCTGCACCCCGACGGGCTGCGCACCACCTACGAGCCCGTCACCGCGTCCGTCACGGTCGGCGACCTCGTCGCACGGGGCGCGATGCTGGGGACGCTCGAACCCGGCCACGCCGGCTGTCCCGCCGCGGCGTGTCTGCACTGGGGCGTGCGCCGGGGCGAGGCCGACTATCTCGACCCGCTCGTCCTCGTCGGCCCCGGCCGGGTCCGGCTGCTCCCGGCGCCTGCGCGGTGGCCGTGGTGAGCGCGCCGGCTCCGGTGGCGGCCCGGGGGTGGACTCGCCGGTTCCGCCGAGTTCGCCCTCGGACCGGTTCGATCAGAGTCTGGACGGTCCGTCGTCGAACCCGGCACGGTTCGCGCCAGGCACGCGGGGCAGGGCGGATACGCGGCGGGGCGGTCAGCCCGCGACGGCCTCGTCCATCCGGCCGCGCAGCCGTCCGACGAGGCGGCCGTGCAGCTGGCACACCCGCGACTCGCTCACCCCGAGCAGCGTGCCGATCTCGGCGAGGGTGCGGTTCTCGACGTAGTAGAGCTGCACGACGAGCCGGTCCCGCTCCCCCAGCCCCAGCACGGCGTCGGCGAGCTCGCGGTAGGTCTCGCGCAGCGCGAAGGCGGCGGCGGGATCGGGGGCGGCATCGTCGACCACCTCCTCGACCACCGCCCCGGGCCGGCGCTCCTGCAACGCCTCGACGCTGACGAGGCGGCGGTGCTGGGACAGGCGCAGCAGGTCGCGCGTCGGGATGCCGAGCTCGGCGGCGAGCTCGGCGTTGGACGGCGACCGGCCCAGCCGGCGCTCCAGCCGCTCGCGGGCACGGTCGATCTCACGCAACCGGGTCCGGACGGTGCGCGGCACCCAGTCCTGGGCCCGTAGCTCGTCGAGCATCGCGCCGCGGATCCGTTGCGCCGCATAGCTCTCGAATCGGATGCCGCGGCCTGGGTCGTAGCGGGCGATGGCGTCGAGCAGGCCGAACACGCCGGCTTGGACGAGGTCGGCGGCGTCGACGCTGGCAGGCAGCCCGATCGCGGTGCGGGCGGCGACACCGCGCACGAGCGGTGCGTAGTGCGCGACGAGGAGGTCGCGGACGGCACGGTCGCGGCGCCCGCCGCGGCCCGCCCACAACTGCGCGACGACATCGGCGTCGCCGGCGGCGGCGTCCGCGACGCCCGGAAGCGAGTTGTCGGGGAACCGGTCGTCGGCCTCGGCGGAGCCGGCGACATCATCGATCACGACGCGCAGCGCAGGCTCGGCGGCCGGACCGCTCGCGGACGACGACTCTGCAGCGGCGGCCAGGCCGGCGGCAGGGGGCAGGTCGGCGACGGCGGGCACGACCGCCGCGATCGTCGGCTTCCGGACCTCGGTACCCGGTTCGTGACCCATCGGCGTGTCAACGCAGCCGACCCCCGAATGGTCACGCAGCGCAGTCGGATCGAGGGCCGCGGAGGCGGGTCCCGGGACCGGATCGGCGGGTGCGACGACGTCGTCGCGTCCGGACGAGAGGGCGGAGACGAGCGCCGTGACCAGCCGACTGACCTGCTGGTTCTCCGCCAGCAGTGGCTCAGGCCCGGGGGTGCGCCTGGTCATGGACCACCTTCAGTCTGTCGACCGTGACATGGGTGTAGAGCTGTGTGGTCGACAGCGTAGCGTGACCGAGCAGTTCCTGTACGTGACGAAGGTCCGCGCCGCCGTCGAGAAGATGCGTGGCCGCGGCGTGGCGGAGCCCGTGCGGGCCGATGTCGGGGGCGCCCGGCACGGCGGCGACGGCGTCGTGGACGACCTTCCGCGCGATACGCGGGTCGAGCCGGCCCCCACGGGCGCCGAGCAGCAGCGCGGGCGGGCTGTCGGGGCGGGCGAGCGCGGGGCGACCGACAGCCAGCCAGCGCTCCAGGGCCCGCTCGGCGGGGACGCCGTGGACGACGACACGTTCCTTGCCGCCCTTGCCGAGGACCCGCAGGGTGCGGCTGGTGCGGTCGAGGTCGTCGACATCGGCGCCGCAGACCTCCGCGACCCGCACCCCGGTCGCGTAGAGGAGCTCCAGCAGGGCGAGGTCGCGCAGCGCGACCGGGTCCTCCTCCGCGGCGCCGGAGCTCGCCGCGTCCATGAGCTCGGCGGCCTGGTCGGCACGCAGCACCGCGGGGAGGGTGCGGCGGGCGCGGGGCGAGTCGAGCCGGTCGCCCGGGTCGGTGGGGAGCCGCCCGGTCCGGTGGGCCCAGCCGGTGAAGGTGCGGACGGCGGCGGCGCGGCGGGCGAGGGTGGAGCGGCTCGCCCCGCCGGCGTGGGCGGCGGCGAGCCAGGCGCGCAGCACACCGAGGTCGAGGGCCGCGAGGTCGTCGCCGGGCACGGTGCGCAGCAGGGAGGCGACGTCGCCGCGGTAGGCGCGCACCGTGTGCTCGGATCGGCCACGTTCCCGGTCGAGGTGCACGACGAACGCCTCGAGGTGGGCGGCGAGGCGTCCGGGCAGGTCGGCCGGTGTGTCCCGGTGGTCGGAGCGGCGCGTCCCCATCGGGCCACGGTCATCGCCGACGGTCCTCGGGTCAAGCGCGCCACGCCCGCGTCCGTCGCGCTGCTCATCGCGACGGCAGGGATCGTTGCCACAGCCCGTCGCGGTACTCGGCCATGCCGAGCCGTTCGAGGTCGAGCAGTCCGGTGCGGACGGTCTCGAGCGGCAACCCGGCCTCCATCGCGAGCCATCGTGCGTCGCGGGCGGCCCGGCTGGGCAGGGCGTCGTGGACGGCGGCCTGGTCGGGATCGAGGCGGTCGGTCGGCCGGGTGGGACGTCCGGGCTCGACGGCCAGGTCGACGCCCAGCCTGCCGACGGCCTCGAGCACCTCCTCGGGCCGTGTCACGAGCAGTGCCCCGTTGCGGACGAGCTCGTGGCAGCCGGCGGAGGTACCGGACGTGACCGGGCCGGGGACGGCCATGAGGATGCGCCCGAGGGCGCGGGCGTCGGCGGCGGTGCGCTGGGCGCCGCTGCGCAGCCCCGCCTCGACGACGACGGTCCCGGCGCCGATGCCCGCGATCAGCCGGTTCCGGACGAGGAAGCGGTGCCGTGCGGGCACCGCGCCCGGCGGGTACTCGCTGACGACGAGCCCGGTCGCGGCGATGCGGTCGAGCAGTTCGCTGTGGGCGGCCGGGTAGGCGCGGTCGATGCCGCAGGCGAGGACGGCCAGGGTGGGCCCGTCGGAGGCCAGCGACCCGCGGTGGGCCGCGGCGTCGATGCCGAAGGCCGCCCCGGACACGACGGTCGCGCCGGCCGCGGCGAGCCCACCGGCCATGTCGCTCGCGATGTGCACGCCGTAGCCGGTGGCCGCCCGGGCGCCGACGATCGCGACCGCCCGCTCCGCGACCTCGCCGAGGCGCAACGGGCCGCGGACCCACAGCGCGAGGGGCGCGCCGAGCTCACGGGTGCCGGCTGCCGGGTAGGCGGCGAACGCCCAGCGCGGCCAGTCGGCGTCCTCCGGGACGAGCAGCCTGGCCCCGGTTGCGGCGGCCGCCTCGAGGTCGGCGTCGACCCGGTCCACGGTGCGCCGGGCCCCGGTCGCGGAGCGCACGACGTCGGGTACCGCGCCCCGGCGGATCCGTTCGGCCGCCTCGACGGGCCCGACGTGGTCGACGAACGCCGCCAGTGCCGCGGCGGGCGGCTCGGCGACCCGGGACAGGTAGGCCCGCGCGCGGAGGAGCTCGGGATCGACCGACGGCGTCGGAGCGCTCATGCCGCCCTCCGGTCGCGGAAGTACAGCGCCGCCTCGACGGCCTCCCGGTCGGGCCGGTCACGCCCACCCAGGTCGGCGATCGTCCATGACACCCGTAGGGCGCGGTCGGCTCCACGGGCCGTGAGATCCCCGGCCCGCAGACCGGTCTCCAACGGACGCAGGACGGCCGCGGGGAGCGCGAACCGGGAGCGCAGGACCGGGCCCGGGACCTCGGCGTTGGTGCGCCAACCGTGCGCCGACCACCGTTCGGTCGCGGCCGCGCGGGCGGCGAGCACCCGGGCCCGGACCGTCGCGGTGCTCTCACCGGGCACGTCGCTCGTCAGCGCTGTGACCGGATGCATCCAGGTGCGCAGGTCGACGCGGTCGAGCAGCGGGCCCGACAGCCTGCCGAGGTAGCGACGCCGGACGAGCGAGGTGCAGATGCAGTCGCGGTCGTGCGCGGGGGCGCAGGGACACGGGTTGGCGGCCAGGACGAGCTGGAACCGGGCGGGGTAGCTGACGGTGCCCTCGGCCCGGGAGATGCGGACCTCGCCCTCCTCGAGCGGTGTCCGCAGCGACTCGAGGAGCCTCGGCGCGAACTCCGCGCTCTCGTCGAGGAAGAGAACCCCGCGGTGCGCGAGCGAGACCGACCCGGGGCGGGCGATGCCGCTGCCGCCGCCGACGAGCGCCGCCGTCGACGTCGAGTGGTGCGGGGCGACGAAGGGCGGCACGGTACTCAGCGCGGTGCCTGCGGGCAGCCTGCCCGCGACGGACCGGATCGCAGCGAGGGCGAGCGCCTCGTCGGCGGGCAGGTCGGGCAGCAGGCCGACGATGCGCCGGGCGAGCATGGTCTTGCCCGTGCCCGGCGGCCCGACCATGAGCATGTGGTGCCCGCCCGCGGCGGCCACCTCGAGCGCGTGCCGGGCGTCGGCCTGGCCGACGACGTCGGCGAGATCGGGCGGCTCCTCGCGGGGCGCGTCCTCGACGGCCCCGGGCCGGTGGAGCGCGCGGCCGTCGATCAGGAAGTCGACCGCCTCGGCGAGCGTCGTGGCGCCGTGGATCTCCAGGCCCGTGACCAGACAGGCCTCGGCCAGCGCCGCGACGGGCACGACGACGCGACGCATCCCGGCCGCGCGGGCGGCGAGCAGGCACGGCAGGACGCCGCGCACGGGCCGCAGCCGGCCGTCGAGGGCGAGCTCACCGAGCAGCACCGTCCGGTACAGCGCCCGTTGCGGCACCGTGCCATCGGCGGCGAGCACCCCGCAGGCCAGCGCGAGGTCGAAACCCGATCCGGTCTTGCGCAGTGTCGCCGGCGAGAGGGCCAGCACGATCCGCTCGTTCGGCCACGAGTGACCGGAGTTGACCACGGCGGCGCGGACCCGGTCGCGCGACTCGTGCAGCGCCGCGTCGGGCAGGCCGACCAGGTGGATTCCGGGGAGCCCGCCGCCGATGGCGGCCTCGATCTCGACGACCGTGCCGTCGACACCTTGCAGCGCGACCGACCACGACCGTGCCAGGCCGCCCATCAGAACGCCTCGCGGTAGTGCTGGATCGTCGCGGGCCTGCCGGGTTCCAGCAGCACCGCGAGGACGTCGAACCGGATCGGGCACCACTGCACCTGGTGCGCGGCGAGCCACACGTCGGTGATGCGGCGGATGCGGGCCACCTTGCGCGGCGTCACCGACTCGGCCGGCTCCCCGTATCCCGTGCCCGACCGGGTCTTGACCTCGGCGATCACGAGCACACCGGCGTCGGTGGCCACGATGTCGAGCTCACCCTCGCGGCACCGCCAGTTGCGCGTGAGCACGACCAGCCCCTGCTTCTCCAGGTACTGCGCCGCCACGTCCTCGCCGCGGCGCCCCAGCACGTCCTTCGCTGCCATGCCGTCCACGATGGGCTGCGCGACGCGTCCGTGGGCCCGGTCCGGGCCGGCTGTGGACGGTCCGGGTCGCATGTGGACAACTCGCGTGTTCCAGGCCGGAACATCCGCGAACTGTCAGTGCGGTCCGTACGCGGATCGCGAGCGCGGGCTACCGCCGGACCCGGCGCCATGGCCTCTGGTGACGTGGAACAGGACCCCGCAACCCTCACCACGCCGCGCCTTGCCGCCGGGCACGACGTCTACGTCGTCTGCTCAGCGCGGGCGGGCGGGCGGGCCGACGCAGGCACGAC
>NZ_BJVJ01000114.1 GCF_007989085.1 Pseudonocardia sulfidoxydans NBRC 16205 | reverse complement strand
TGCGGCGGCGCGGGCGAGGACGGTCTTGGCCTCGGCGAAGCGGTCGAGGTGCTGCAGCAGCGCGCCGCGGTAGGCGAGGGCGACGGCCGTGGTGGGGTCGCCCGGGTCGGACCCCAGAACACGCTCGTAGGCCTCGCCGGCGCCGTCGTAGTCGCCGTCCCAGTGTCGGACCCGGCCCAGGAGCAGCGTGGCGCTGGGGAGTGCGCCGGGGGCCGCGGCGGCGCTCTCGGCGAGCTCGGTGGCCTGCTCGGCGAGGTCGACCGCGGCCATCGCGTCACGGGCGTAGAGGGCGGTCCAGCCCAGCTGCTCGAGGACGCGGGCCTCCAGCTCGGAGTCGTCCACGTCGCGGGCCAGGGCGAGCGCCTCGTCGAGGTCGGCGCGGGCGTCGTCGTAGCGGCTGAGGTCGCCGCGGGTCCGGCCGCGGCGCATCAACGCCTCCGCCAGCCGCTCCGGCTCGCCGACGGTCCGTGCCGCCTCCACCGCCTGCGAGATGAGCTGCTCGGCGTCGATGTGGGCGAAGCCGAGGTGCGCGACGTGCGCCGCCGCGAGCCACGCCGTGACCGCACCGGACCAGTCGCGGGCCTCGGCGAGGTGACGCGCCGCTGCCTCGGGACGGCCGCGCAGCATCCGCGCCGCCCGCCGGTGCCGGGAGATGCGCACCGGCTCGGGCATCGAGGCGTACGCGACCTGGCGGACGATGTCGTTGCTGAACCGGAAGCTCTCGCCCTGGGTGACGATCAGCCCCGCGCGCAGTGCCCGGCCGGCCCGCCGCGCGCAGTCCTCGACGTCGAGCCCGCTCAGCTCGGCCACGTCGTCGAGGGAGAACGCCATGCCCAGCACGGCGCCCTGGGCCAGCAGCAGCGCCACCGGCTCCCCGGCGTGCTCGATGCGCTCGGCCACCGAGTCCTGCAGCGTCGGCGGAACCGGAACCCCGCCGCGTGACGACGACGGCGGCGGCTGGCGCAGCAGCTCGGTGAGGAACAGCGGGGAGCCGCCCGTCCACGACAGCAGCTGGTCGGGGTCGTGCCCGGTGCCGGCGCGGTCGACGAGCACGCGCACGTCGTCGCGGGTGAGCGGGCCGAGGTCGATGCGGTGCGCGACGTCGCGCAGGATGTCGGTGACCGGCTGGTCCTCCGACGTGCGTTCGGTGAGGACGACCATCGCGCGGCTGCCCTCCCAGTGCCCCGTGAGCAGGTGCAGGGCCTCCAGGGTCGGGGTGCCGGCGAACTGCATGTCCTCGATGATCAGCAGCACCGGCTGACGTGCCGAGAGCCGCACGATGAACCCTGCCAGTGCGTCGAGGCTGCGGCGGTGTTCCAGCTCGGGCGCGGCGCGGGTGTAGGGCGTCTCGCCGACGACCCCGACCAGTTCGGGGACGAGCTCGGCGAGCGTGCCGATCCGGCTGCCCGCGAGCTCGCGCAGCTCCGCGGGCGCCATCCGGTGCACGACGGTGCGGATCGCCTCGACGAGCGGCTGCAGGTACAGCGACCGCTCGGCCTCGAAGCAGTCGACCCGCAGCACGAGCCCGCCGGTGCGGCGCGGTTCGGCCGCGAACGCGGTGACCAAGGCGCTCTTGCCGATGCCCGCCTCGCCGGTGATGACGGTGAGTGCCGGCCTGCCCGCGGCCGCGCCCTCCCACAGCTCGCGC
Organism: Pseudonocardia sulfidoxydans NBRC 16205; assembly: GCF_007989085.1. GTDB lineage: Bacteria > Actinomycetota > Actinomycetes > Mycobacteriales > Pseudonocardiaceae > Pseudonocardia > Pseudonocardia sulfidoxydans. The sequence continues at coordinate 12,030 of NZ_BJVJ01000114.1, read as the reverse complement.
AGCGTGGCCAGCTCGGGGTCGCGGCCGACGACGGGCTCCACCCGGTCGGGCACGCCGACGTGCGGCTGTCGCGACGGATGGTCGACGGCGTTGGGGCTCTCCGAGCGCAGCACTGACAGGAACAGGGCCTGCGTGGCGGGGGAGGGGTCGCTGCCCAGGTGTTCCGCCATCGCCAGGCGCAGCGTCCGGTAGGCCACCAGTGCCGCGCTCGACCGGCCCGCCCGCTGGTGGCCGAGCATGACGGTGCGGCAGGCCTCCTCGTCGAACGGGTCGTCGCGCAGCGCGGTGCCCGCGATCTCGACGGCCGCGTCGTACGCGCCGAGCTCGACGGCGGCGGCGCTCCAGCAGATCCGGGCGCGGCGCAGCAGCCGCTTGACCGACCGGCGCAGGGTGTCGACCCAGGGGCCGTCGTGCTCGCCCGCGAGGGGGACGTCGGCGTCGAGGAGCTTCGCGGCGTGCTCGGCGCTGGTGGACGCGAGCGCGCTGCGGCCGTGCGACAGCTCGAACTCCGCGGTCTCGACGAGCTCGACGGCCTCGTGCAGGTCGACCGCGACGTCGTCGGACACGAGCCGGTATCCGGCGGCCGACCCGTCGATGCGTTCCTTGCCGATGGCCTTGCGGAGCCTGCTGACGAGCGCGGCGATGTTGCGGTCGGCCCGTTCCGGGGGCTCGTCGTTGTCCCAGAGCGCGTCGACGAGGGTGCCGATCGACACGAACTCGCCGCGACGTTCGGCGAGCACGGCGAGTGCCCTCCGCGCCTTCCCGGTGGGAACGGGACCCGCGGTGGGTCCCTCGACCGTGAAGGGGCCGAGCAAGCGAATGCGCAGGCCCGTCGTCACCATGTGGACTCTACTCGGACTGACGACTCCGATCGGCCCGCGGGATCGGTCCGTGACCTGCCCCCAGCAGCGAATTTCAGGAAGTGGGGCGCGATATCAAGGGGTGGGCGGAAATCGTCGCGGAATTGCGCGGGGTGCCACGGAAATGGCTCGTGGAAAGTGGGCCGAAACATGTGTGCATGCGAACGACGGCCGCATCGCGAGGGGATGCGGCCGTCGTTCGTGGACGGTGCTGCGGCGCGGTCGCTGCCCGGGGTCAGTGCCCGTGCCCGTGGCCGTGGCCGTGCTCGTCGTCGCGGTGGTCGTGACCGGCGGGACGGGCCGCGAGCTCCTCGGCCCGCTGCGAGATCTCGTCGGTGAAGACGGTTCCGTCACCGGCGAGGACGTCCTCGAGCGCGCCGAGCCACTGCGTGTAGTAGGAGTAGCACTCGCCCTCGGGGTGGTGGTTCTCCCAGGCGGCGATACGGGCGATGAGAGCGGCCTGGAACTGCGGCCAGGTGAACAGACCCGAGTCGTACAGGGTCAGCGCCATCCCGAACGCCCGGGACTCCCACGGTTCGGCGAAGACGAGTTCGCCATTGGCACGCGGGGGCGCCGAGTTCTCGTCCGCGTCCAGGTCGAGCAGGTTCGTGGCCGCACTCATCGGTCGGTTCCTCCTCGCGCGATCAGGGGGCGCTGATGTGCGCGACGCCGACGAGCGCGTCACGGGTGATCAGTGGGATGAGCTCCTCCTCGGAGAGGCCCTCGGTGCCGGCCGGCTGCTGCGGCAGGACGAGCCAGCGGACCTCGGCGGAGGAGTCGCGGACGATGATCTCGACGTCGTCGCCGACCTCGCAGCCCATCTCCGACAGGACCTTGCGGGGCTCGCGGACGACGCGGGCGCGGTAGGCGGGGTCCTTGTACCAGGCCGGGGGCAGCCCGAGGACGGGCCACGGGTAGCACGAGCACAGGGTGCACACGACGACGTTGTGCACGCTGTCGGTGTTCTCGACGACGACGATGTGCTCGCCCTGGGGGCCGGCGAAGCCGAGCTCCTTGATGGCGGCGGTGCCCTCGGCGAGCAGGCGGGCCTTGTACTCGGGGTCGGTCCAGGCCTTGGCGACGACCTTGGCCCCGTTGAGGGGGCCGACGGCGGTCTCGTAGGTCGCGATGAACTTGTCCATCACGTTCGGGTCGACGAGGCCGCGCTCGGTGAGGAGCTGCTCGAGGGCCTCGGTGCGCAGCGCCGGGCCGATGCGGTTGCCGGAGCCGTCGAGGTGCTCGTCGGGGTTCAGAGCGGTGCTCACGCCTTCTCCTGCAGGTAGTCGTCGAAGATCTCGATGGTGAGGTCGAACTTCTCGGCGTCGGCGCCGTAGAGCTCGGTGGAGGTGAACCGCACCGAGTACACGTGCTGCGCCTTCTCGCCCAGGAAGCGGGCGTGGGTCTCCGGGAAGACGTGCGCCGGCTGGACGGCCTCGACGACGCCGGTGCGGCCGCGGACGTAGAGGGGCAGCTTGTTGGCGTCGGACTCGACGTCGGTCAGGGTGGTGACGGTGTCGCCGACGGCGAACCGGGGGGCTTCCTCGACCTGGCGCAGGGAACCGGCGGCGGTGGCGGAGTAGTCGGGCTTCGAGGGCTCGGGCTCGCCGGGCTCCTCGACCGACTCACCGGCGTTCTTGCGGGCACGGGCGTCGACCGCGCCGGGGGCGATGATGCCGGACTCGACGAGCATCAGCTCCGAGGCGTTGAGCCAGCGGCCGTAGTAGCCGTCGTCGAAGTAGGACTTCGAGTCCAGGCGGGAGAGGGCGTAGCGGAACGCGTCGAGGTTCTGCCCCGACACCCGGCCCATCGCCAGCAGGGTGAGCGCGAAGGCGCGGCCCTCCCAGGCGTCGTGGAAGGGCGGGTCCTGGTCCTGTGGGGGAGGCGGGGACACCTGTCCCCAGCCGGTGGCACCGCCGATGTCGGCAACGCTGTCCATGCACACCACACCTTTCTGACGCAAGCCCGGCGCCCGGCGCCCGGGTGTCGATCACGGCTGCGGCCCGCGCGTGGTGTCTCGTCGGGCCGGTGCAGTCGCGTCACATAGTAGACCTGCGCACACTATTGGATACGCGGGCAGGGTGCCACGGGTCACCACCCCGTCGGGTCGACCGGCGTGCGCACAGGGCGTCGGTCAGGGGCGGGCGGCGGCGATCACCGAGGTCAGCGAGGCGTGCAGCGACTCCAGCTCCGACAGCGGCATGCCGAGCCGGGCGATGATCGCGGGCGGCACCTGCTCGGCCTTCGCGCGCAGTGCAGCCCCCTCCTCGGTGAGGCTGACGGCGAGGACGCGTTCGTCGGAGACCGAGCGGCGGCGCACGACGAGCCCCGCCGACTCGAGACGTTTGAGCAACGGTGACAACGTCCCCGGGTCGAGGGCGAGCAGGCCCGCGAGCTCCTTCACCGACAGCGGCGCGCGCTCCCAGAGTGCCAACATGACCAGGTACTGCGGGTGCGTCAGGCCCATCGGTTCGAGCACCGGGCGGTAGAGCGCGATGACGTTGCGCGCCGCCACGGCCAGCGCGAAGCACACCTGCCGGTCGAGCTTCAGCAGGTCGACGGGCTCCTCGGCGGGGTTCTCGGCGATGCCGGCGTCGGTTCGGTCACTCCGGTGCACCTGGGTCACGTCCGACAGCGTACTCTTGATTTGTACACCAATCATTGGGGTGAGAAATGACGACGAGCACACCGCGCCGGCCCGGGCCCCTGCGCTGGCTCCTCTACGCCTTCGGCGCCGGACTGCCCGCCGAGTACAAGGACTGGGTGCTCCACGACGTCACCGTCCGCACCTGGCAGCTCCGCCACCTCGCCCGGACGTGCGTGCAGCTCGCGCCGATCGCGGTCCTGCTGTTCGTCTTCATCCCCGGCCCGGTGTGGGTGCGCGTCCTCGCCGTCCTCTCCGGGCTGATCCTCGGCTTCTTCTACTCCGTGGCCTACATGTACGAGACCGCCGAGCACCGCGCGGTCAAGGCCGGCTGGCCGCTGGGGACCGCCGCAGGCACCCGCGACGCCGACAAGGCCGACGAGATCGAGGCCGAGAAGGAGCGCTACAACCAGCGCTGGCGCACCCAGCTGCCCCCGAGCTGACCCCGGCCCCCGCAGGTCAGTCGCGCAGCAGCCGCGCCCGGCGCATCGCCACCGCCGCCAGCCGCGTGTCGCCCGGCGCCAACAGCTCGACCAGCCGGTCGTGCACCTCGAGGTCGTCGCGCCCCAGCGGATGCCCCGCGAACGTGTGCAACAGCTCCGCGTCGTCGGTGTCGAGCACGGCACGGCGCAGGCCGGCCTCCAGCTCGTCGCGCAGCTCCCGGATCTCCGGAGCGTCCGACCGCGGCAACAGCGGCCCGCCGCACGCCGCCAGCGCCGCCTCGACCCGACCCGCCTGCAACGCCGCGCGGACCGCCCCGAAGTCGCTGTCGATCGTCGCGTCCAAGCGGTACGGCCGCGTCCGCAGCACGTCCGACCCGATCAGCGCGCGCAACCGGTGGATCTCCCCGCGCACCGTCGTCGGGTTCCCGTCCTCGCCGTAGAGCAGCTGCGCCAGCCGCTCGCCCGACACACCGTCCGGGTGCAACGCCAGCACCGTCAGCACCTCGGCGGGACGCAACGTCAACGGCACCGGCCGCCCGTCAAGGGTCAGCCGCGGCGACCCGTCGCCCATGAACCGCATCGACAACGCCGTCCGCGGGGCCGCCCGCGTCGACGCCGCCGCCCGCAGCAGATACCCCTCCGCCAGCGGCTCGACCAGCATCTCCCGGCCGTCGGACAGCACCACCCGGTCGGAACCCTCGGTGATCGCGACGCGCTCGGGCCACCGCCCGTACGGCTCGCCCGCGATGATCCGGCCCGTCGGCGTCACCAGCGCACCCGGTGCGCCCCGCAGGCTCGCCAGGTGCGGCATGTTGCGCATGCGCAGCTGCTCGTCGGCGATCGCGACGCGCACCCTCAGCTGGTTCTCCGCCAGCGTCGCCGTCGTCGACACCAGCTGCACCAGTGCCGGGTGCGCGGTGTGCAACGGACCGCTGATGTCGATCGCGCCCAGGATCGCACCCGTGTCCGGGTCGTGCACCGGCGCCGCGACACACGTCCACGCGTGGAAGGCCCGCACCAGGTGCTCGGCCGAATGGATCTGGACCGGCGCGTCGACCGCCAGCGTCGTCCCCATCGCGTTGGTGCCGATGCTCTCCTCGCTGACCTGCGTCCCCGGGTAGAGGCCGACCCTGTCGGCCTCGGCGAGCAGCCCCGACGCGCCGTCGCGCCACAGGATGTGTCCCTCGGCGTCGGTCACCAGCATCACGTGCATCGCCTCCTCGGCGATGCTCACCAACGTGCTGCGCAGCAGCGGCATCACCGAGTTCAGCGGATGGTCGGCGCGCAACGTCGGCAGGTCGTCGGAGGTGAAGACGAGCGGCGGGTTGGGCTTCTCCGGATCGACGTGCGCGGCCAGGCTGCGCTGCCACGACGCCGAGATGATCGGCCGGGGCGACGGGCCGTCCCCACCGCGCGTCGACGACGGGCCGCCCGCGGCCATCACGTCGTCGAAGACCTCGGACAGGACGCGGGCACGCGCCACTGGATCGCCGACGCCCCGGCTACCGGATCGCGGACTCGTCACGTGCCCCCCTTCCCGCATCGTCGACGGGCGGTACGCGGTGTTGGCGGTACGCGGTGCTCCGGACCCCCACGCATCATCGCCCACGCGTATCGACGCAGGCAAGCGAGGGGGCGACCTCTCCTAGTGGTCAGTGCAACGAACGCGCAACGTGGTCCTCGCTACGTTGCGGACAGTGGGCGCCGAGCACGTCGCGGCGCCCGGACCGGATGTTCGAGGAGGCACCGCCGATGACTGTCGACGCCGTACTCACGAGGCCCGGGACGGCGCGCGACGCCGACCGCGACCACGCCGTCGTACAGCGCACCGCGCGCATCCTCGTCGTCGACGGGGAAGGGATCGTCCGCTTCGGGCTGCGGCAGCTGTTCGCGGCCGAACCCGACCTGGCCGTCGTCGGCGAGGCCGGTACCGCCCGCGACGCGCTGCTCATCGCCGACCGCTGCCGCCCCGACCTCGTCATCATCGACGTCGAGCTGGGCAGCGGCTCCGGCGCGGGCGGCGCCGAACGCGTCGGCGTCGAGGTCGCGCGCACGCTGCTGCAGCGTCGTCGCGGCGTCCGTGTGCTCGTCCTCACCAACTGCCGTGACCGCGACGTCATGATCCGCACCGTCCGCAGCGGCGTCCACGGCTACCTGCGCAAGGGCGTCGAGACGGCCGAGATCGTGCGCGCGGTCCGGTCGCTGCTGCGCGGCGAGAGCGTCTTCGACTCGCGCACCACGTCCGTCGTCGTCGACGTGCTGCGCGACGAGGACGGTGGCGCCCGGCCCCGCGGCCAGATGCTCACCGAGCGCGAGAACCAGGTCCTCAAGCTGCTCGCCGTCGGCATGAGCAACCGCGAGATCGCGGTGCGGCTGCTCATCTCCGAGGCCACCGTGAAGTTCCACGTCCGCAACCTGCGGGAGAAGCTCGACGTCCGTCGCCGCACCGAGATCGTGTACACCGCGACCAGGCAGGGCATGGTGTGACCAAGCCCGCGCCCCACGCCTGACCCGCAGGTGGGAGGCCCGGACCGGGTCCGGCACCCGATCCGGTCCGGTGGACGCGTCCTGACCGGTGTGCCACCGTGTCGGCACGATCAGGTGACTCTGTGGGACCGGCGAGGCCGGTCCGGGGGACGCGAGGAAGCAGGCGACGACGCCATGGCCACCACACCGCGACGACGTGCGGCCGCCAAGGCGACGTCGAAGGCCACGTCGAAGGCCTCCGCCGACGCCTCCGTCCCCGAGGACGCCGACGCCGCCGAACCGCCCCGCGCCGCCGGCTGGGAGACCATCGTCGGGGCCATCGGGCCGAAGGTCCGCGAGGTCCGCCAGCTCCACGGCCTGTCCCTGCAACAGCTCGCCGCCCGCTCCGAGGTGTCCGCCGCCGCGATCCACAAGGTCGAGCGCGGCGACATGGTCCCCACCATCACCACCCTGCTCAAGCTCGCCGCCGCCCTCGGCCGACCCATCGGCTTCTTCGTCGACGACGCCGAATGGGCCGGACCCGTCGGGGTCCACCTGCGCGCGGCCGAGCGCCCCGTCGCCCCCGCCGACTGGGCCCCCTCCGCCGACGGCGTCGAGGCCGGCGCCATCGCCGTCCCCAGCGAACGGCTGCGCGCCGGCGCCGTCTGGGCCCACATCGAGCCGGGCGGCAGCAGCGGCGACGCCCGGTCCGTGCGCTCCGGCGAGGAGCTCGTGCTCGTCGTCGACGGCAGCCTGACCGTCGACATCGCCGGCGAGGTGTACCGCCTCGAACGCGGCGACTCCCTGCAGTTCCCCGCCGACCGCCCGCACAGCTGGCGCAACACCGGCCGCCGCGCCGCCGACGTCGCCTGGTGGTACCTGCACGGATGAGGCACCGCTCGCGATGAGGTACGTGATCGTCGGCGCCGGCGCCATCGGCGGGACCATCGGCGGACGGCTCCACGAAGCCGGCCGCGACGTCGTCCTCGTCGCCCGCGGCGCCCACCTCGACGCCCTGCGCCGCGACGGGCTCCGCCTCGCCGAACCCGACCGCGCCCGCACCCTGTACGTGCCCGCCGCCGCGTCCGTCACCGAGGCCCGCCTCACCGACGGCGACCTGCTCGTCATGGCGACGAAGCTCCAGGACGCCGGACCCGTCCTCGACGAGGCCCACGCCCTCGCCCCGGGCGCGACCGTGCTGTGCGCGCAGAACGGTGTCGCCGGTGAACGCTGGGCCGCCGAACGCTTCCCCGACGTGCTGGCGATGGTCGTCGTGCTCATGGCCGCGCACCTCGACCCCGGCAGCGTCGCCGCCTACATGCACCCGTACCCCGGCGTCCTCGACCTGGGTCGCTACCCCGGCGGCGAGACCTCGTTGTCGCGCACCGTCGCCGCCGACCTCACCGCCGCCGGGTTCAGCAGCCGGTCGGTGCCCGACGTCATGCGGTGGAAGTACCGCAAGCTGATGTCCAACCTGGGCAACGCCGCGGAGGCCGCCTGCGGCAACGGCGCCCCCGGCGTGCTGGAGCTGCACGCCGCCGCCCGCGAGGAGGGCGAACGCTGCCTCGCCGCCGCCGGCATCGCCGTCGCGAGCGAGTACGAGGACGACGCCCGCCGCGCCGATCTCGTCCAGCCCCACCCGGTCGCCGGCCACGAACGCGGCGGCGGGTCGTCCTGGCAGAGCCTGCGCCGCGGGACCGGCAGCATCGAGGCCCGCCACCTCAACGGCGAGATCGTCGCCCTGGGGGAGCGGCTCGGGATCGCGACGCCCGTCAACTCGATGTTGTTGCGTGTCGCCGAGGAGATGGCCGCCGCGCGGGAGCAGCCCGGCACCCGCACCGCCGCCGATCTGCAGGCTCTCGTCAGCCGGTGACGACCCGTGCGCTGGCGGGGCAGCGCACGCCGGCCCGACCCGGGCATCGGCCTCCTCCCACTCGCGCGCAACCTCACTGTCGTCGACCGCGAACGGGAGAGCAGTGAGGTTGCGCGCCGGGGTCTCTGCTGCGGTGCGCGCAAGGTGCCGGGCCGTCCGGTCGAGGGGCCGGGGTGTTGCGGCAAATGTCCGGTCGCTCCCGGAGGCGTGGACGATGGCCCGATTCGTCACCCACCGTCATCGTCACGCGGGGTGCGGGGCCGGGACCGGCCCGGCGGAGTGCGGCGCGGCTCACCTCGTCCCAGGTCGACGCGGGACCCGCGGCGCGGTTCCCGGCATCGTGTCACACGATCCGGTGGTCACCGGCCGGATCGGGCACGGCTCACGAGCGCAGAGATCGATCTCCATCGTTGCAGCTCAGACTGATGTCCGGACTATTGTGCAGGTCTGGGACCAGCGCGGATGCACGCGCCGCGGCCGTCGTCGTGACCGGGTCTGTTTGACGCCCGAACGGAGCAGCGGCAATCCTTCCGGCATGCACGTTCCGGCCCGTTCCGCCGCCTACCGGCGGCATGTCGACCTCCGTCGGCAGGCCAGCGCGCTGTGTCCGGCGACCGTCTGAACCCGCCCGGCCCGGCCGTCCGGCCGCCACGATCCTGCGCACCGCCGTCGTCCGACGCGTGCGGCGCGGACCCCGTTGCGCCCACGGCCCGGGACGCCCGGCCTTCGTCGCCGCCCCCGGCCATCCCCCTGGCGTGCCGTCCGACGTGACGCACGCACGTGCCGGACCCCGCCATCGGCCGCACCTCGCCCCCGCGCTCCCCGGCGCGCCGGGCGATCGTGCACCGGTGGTCCGCTCCCCGCTCAACCATCGAAAGGGTGCACAACCGTGCCACTCCACAGGACGACACGCGTCGCGATCGGCGGGCTCCTGCTCGCCGCCGCGGCCACGATCGGGACCGCGGTGCCCGCCCTGGCGGCGCCCGCGCTGCCGCTGCCGGGCGGTCTGCCCGGCGGGCTGCCCGTCGGTACCGGACAGAGCTCCGACCTGGACCCCGACCAGCCGGAGCCCGCCCCGACCGCACCGCCCATCACGCCCTCGGCCGAGGCGTACCGCGACGGCGACCTGCTGAACCGGGCGAGTGACTTCGCGCCGGCCGGGCTGCCGGTCGCCGGCCTGGTGCAGTCGGTCGTCGGCGCCACCAAGATCATCCCGGGGCGTTGACGATGCGGAACATGTCGTTGCGCCGCAAGCTGTTGCTGGGCACGCTCGCGGTGGCGGTCGTCGGCGGCGTCGTGGCCGTCCCCGCGACGTCCGACACCGCCTACGCCGACATCCAGGCCGTGCGGTCGACCCTCACCGGTGCCGACGGCAAGGACTACTGGGTCGAGAACCACGTCGACACCGACGCGGTCGACGCGACCCGCGAGGCGCTCGCCGACGAGGGCAAGCGACCCGAGTACCTGGTGGTCTGGGCCGGTGACGAGAACGTCGCCGACACCGTCGTCCCCGACGTGAAGAACCTCCCCGGTTCGCTCGCGAACACCACCGAGAAGGTGCGCAACGCGCTGCCGGGCCCCGACTTCATGGCGGTCGTCGACGCCACCCAGGGCTCGCCGACCTACGGCAAGGTCGTGAACACCGCGACGGTCGGACCGCTGGTCGAGAACGAGCCGCACCACATGCAGTACTCGTGGCGCAAGGGCGACAAGATCTACGCGGGTGGCCTGTTCAGCGCGGCGACGTACGTCTTCGACGTGTCGAAGCTGCCGGCGCTGAGCCTGTCGGGCATCAGCCTTCCGTCGCAGACCCTCTGCGGCTCGGTCCCGGACGCCTACTGGGTGCTGAACGACGGCACCGCCTACGGCACCTACATGGGCGGCCCGGTCGTGCCGGGCCCCTGCACCTACACCAACGGCGAGGTCCGCACCGGCAACGGCTTCGCGGGCACCCCGGGCGCCGTGGTGCGCTTCGGCTCGGACGGCAAGAACCTCGTCGAGGCCCCGGCCGCGACGACCACCGCCGAGGACCCAAAGCAGTGCCTCAACATGCCGTCGCTGGGCAAACCGAGCTGCGCCAACCCGCACGGCATCCAGGTCCGCGAGGACCTGAACGCGATGGTCACCAGTGACTACGCCGAACCGCGGACGATCATCCTCGACCCGGTCAAGGCACCGTCGCCGTACCTGCGCCGCCCGACGGTCCGCACCTGGGACATCAGCGACCTGAACCACCCGAAGGTCAAGGCGGTCTCGTACCTGCCGGAGGGTCCGCGCTCCAGCGCGACCGACCCGCTGCACAACGAGAACCGTGCGGTCATGGAGACCACCGTCACGAACCTGCCCGGCCACAAGGGTGCGTTCGCGATGACGATGCAGGGTGGCGCGATCTTCTACACCCCCGACATCACGTCGGACAACCCGGTGTGGAAGGAGGTCTTCGACAACACCGCCGCGATGAAGCTGATCGACCCGGCCGTGACCAATGGCGGCCCCAGCGACAATGGCGGCTGGCTGCAGACCAGCCCGGACGACACCAAGCTCTACCACGCGGTCATCGGCCGGAAGCCGGGCGCGCTCGGCAAGGACGACCCGGGTACCGCGGGTGGCGTGTTCACCCTCGACATCTCCCAGCTCGTCGAGGCCGGCGACGACTTCGACTGCTCGATCGAGACCAAGGACGAGATCGAGAACGGCGGCGCGGGCGCGGACTGCCCGTCGGTGCTGGGGCACGTCGCGATCAACCCGGGCTCGAAGGCCAGCGGCCCGCACTGGGGCGCGCTGGACAACCTCGAGATCGGCGACGACGGCTTCTACCACGAGACCGACCAGCCGGCCCGGGTCGCGACCGCGAACTACTTCGTGGCCCGCACCGGTCTCGACGGTGACCACCGCGTCTGCATCGTGGACCAGGCCGACGACGGTTCCCTCGCCCTCGACGAGGGGTTCCGTGACGAGAACTCCGGTCAGCCGTGCATCAACTTCAACCGCAAGAGCTGGCCGCACGGCGCCTTCGGGAACGCCAAGCCGCACTCGATGCTCTTCGTCGCCGCTGATGACGACATCAAGTAGCTCGACCGTCCGGTCCGTCCGGCGGCGTCACCCTTCGGGGTGGCGCCGCCGGGCGGCGGCCCTGCACCTCCGCCGCCGGGCGGCGGCCCTCTTCCCCGCCACGGCAGCGCTGATGGTGGCGACGGCGGGACCGGCGCACGCCGACGCGTCCGACGCGCTGCGCGTCGCGGCCCAGCTGGGCCCGGGCCACGGGCCCGCGGCGGTGCTGCTGCGGCTCCTGTTACTGGTCGCGATGGCGCTCACCGCCGGCGCCGGGCTCGCTGCCGCCGCGTCGCGCGGCAGGCGTGCGCGGCGGCTGTCCGTGCTCGCGTGGGCCGCGGCGGCCGCCGTGGCCGTCGGTGCCGAGGTCAGCCACCTGACCGGGGCGAGCACGATGACCGGGACGATCGTGGCCGCGCTGTCCGCGCTGGCGGTCCCGGTGCTGCTCGCTTCCCGCTGGGTCGTCGCCCCCACGGTGGCGACGACGCTCCTGCTCGCGCTCGGCCTCGGATCCGCGCACTCGGGTGGCGCGTTCGTGCTCGACGCCGTCTACGCGGTCGGCGCGGTGATCCTGGTGGGCGTCTCGATCCTCGGCGTGGCGACCGGCCCGGCGGCGGGCCCCACACGCGCGGAGGGCTCCACGCCCGCGGAGGGCTCCACGTCCCCGGCGGGCCGGGTGCCCGCCCGCCGCGCACG
>NZ_BJVJ01000113.1 GCF_007989085.1 Pseudonocardia sulfidoxydans NBRC 16205 | reverse complement strand
GCCCCGCCCCGGCTCACGCGCAACCTCACGGTCGTGCCGGCGCCCTCGGAGAACCGTCAGGTTGCGCGCGGAATCCCGGGGCACGACATGAAGCCGCCCGGGGCTCCTTGTGGGGGGAGCCGCCGGGCGGCGGTGCGGGGCCGTCGGGGGCCGGCCCTCTGTGGTTCGGACGGTCAGGCGGGCGGGACCTCGAAGGCCGCCAACACCGACTGCACCAGCACCCGGACGCCGACGGGCAGGGCTCGTTCGTCGAGGTCGAAGGTGGGCTGGTGGATGTCGCGCATCGGGCCGTGGCCCGACCACACGCCCAGCCGCGCCATGGAGCCCGGGGCCTCCTCGAGGTACCAGGCGAAGTCCTCACCGCCGGAGGACTGCTCGGTGGTGGTGGCGGCCTCGGGGCCGACCGCCGCGATCGCGGCGTCGCGCAGGATGCCGGCGCTGACGGCCTCGTTGACCACCGGCGGGACGCCGCGGACGTGGTCGAGGACGTAGCCGACGCCGGTGGGCGCGAGGACGGACGCGACGAGCGAGCGGAGCTTGGCCTCGATCTCGTTCCACGTGGCGTGGTCGGCGGTGCGCAGGGTGCCGCGCAGGACGCCGGCGCGGGGGATGGCGTTGGCGGCGTGGCCGGCTTCGACGGCGCCCCACACGAGCACGGTTCCCGAGCGTGGATCGACCTGGCGGGTCAGCAGGAGGGGGAGCTGGGTGATGAGCAGGCCCATGGCCTGCACCAGGTCGGCCGTCAGGTGGGGCCGGGCGGTGTGCCCGCCGGGTGAGGTCAGCCGGATCTCGATGAGGTCGCACGCCGAGGTGATGGGGCCGACGCGGGTGCCGATCTTCCCGACCTCGAGCCGCGGGTCGCAGTGCAGCGCGAAGATGCGTTCGACGCCTTCCATGGCGCCGTCGGCGACCATGTCGAGCGCGCCCCCGGGCTGGACCTCCTCGGCGTGCTGGAAGATCAGCCGCACCCGCCCGGGCAGCGAGGGCGCGGACGCGAGGGCGAGCCCGGCGGCGAGCACCATCGCGGTGTGCGCGTCGTGTCCGCAGGCGTGCATGACGCCCGGGACGGTCGACGCGAAGGGCAGTCCGGTGTCCTCCTGCAGGGGCAGCGCGTCCAGGTCGGCGCGCAGCGCGACGCAGCGTTCGCCGTAGCCGATGTCGCAGACCAGGCCCGTGCCGCCGGGGAGCGTGCGCGGCTCGAGCCCGGCGGCCATGAGCCGGCGGGCGACCATCTCGGTGGAGCGGCGCTCGGCGCGCCCGAGCTCCGGCAGGGAGTGCAGGGATCGCCGCCAGGCGACGACGTCGCCGCGGCGCGTGTCGAGCCACGCGTCGAGCCAGTCCGGTCCGGTACCGGCTCCGAGGTCGGTCACCGGGAGGTCACCGAGCGCCGCGAGTCCGGCGTCCGCCTCCAGCAGGGTCACGCCTCATCACCGTCCCTCGGTTCCGTGTGCGCCCCGTGCGGGGCGGCGGCCGTGTGAACCATCGACTCATAGTCCTCACCCGGTCGGCGGTTCTCCAACCGGAAGTCGGCACGATGCGGATATGCGCGGCGAGGGGTCGCCGGTCTGCTGCGGGCGGGCGAAGGGTCGCCGTTCGGCGACGTGCAGGCCCGGATTGCGGGTGACCCCCATCACCCACCACAACGTTCGCGCCGCTCACCGCGCCGCGGCTGCCGCGGCGACAGTTCGCCGCACCACGGTGACCGGCCGCCCCTCCGACGACCGGTGGGCCGAACGGATCCTTCGCGTACCGTCAGATGACGGTCACCGTGCGTCATCACCCTGGCGACCGATCGGGGGTTGCCCGTCCGGTGTCCACGGGATGAGGCGACAATGGTCGGGTGTCGAGCCCCCGAGACGACGGCGAGCGGCGCGTAGGCGGCCGCTACACCTTGTCCGCGCAGCTCGGCAGCGGCGCGATGGGCACCGTGTGGCGCGGCTACGACGAGGTGCTGCGCCGCGCCGTCGCGATCAAGGAGCTCAAGGTCCCGCTCGGCATCCCGGAGCGGGAGGCGCTCGCGATGCGCGAGCGGATGCTGCGTGAGGCGCGCGCCCTGGGCGGTCTGTCGAACCCGCACATCATCACCGTCTACGACGTGGTCGACGTCGACGGCGCCCCGCTCGTCGTGCTGGAGATGCTGCCGTCGCGCAACCTGGCGACGATGATCGGCGAGCAGGGCCGGCTGAACTCGCAGCAGGCGGCGGTCGTCGGCTATGCGACGGCGGGCGCCCTGCGGGCGGCGCACCGGGCGGGCATCACGCACCGCGACGTCAAGCCCGGCAACGTGCTGGTGGCCGACGACGGTCGGGTCAAGCTCACCGACTTCGGCATCGCGCGCAACTCGGCGGACGCGCCGATGACCACGGCCGGGCTGGTGCTGGGCTCCCCCGCCTACATCGCACCGGAGGTGGCGGCGGGAGCGGCCGTCACGCCGGCGGCCGACCTGTGGGGCCTGGGCGCGACGTTGTTCGCCGCCATCGAGGGCCGCCCGCCCTACGACGTGCGGGGTGATCCCGTCTCGACGATCACCGAGGTCGTCGACGGAGACGTGCCGCGTCCGCGTGACGCCGGCCCGGTGTCGGAGGTCATCGCGGCCCTGATGGTGAAGGACCCGTTGCAGCGCATGCCGCTCGACGAGGTCCGCAACCGCCTGCGCCCACTGATCCCGGATCCGGACGATCCGCTCTACCCGGGGTCGCCCGACTCGCCGACGGTGGCGGCCACGCCCGCGCACGTGCGTCTCGAGCCGACGGCGCCGGATCCGGCCCCGTCGACGGGGGTGCCGTTGCCGCTGCCGCGGGTGTCGGCGTCGGGTCCGATCCCGGCGGGCGGTTCGACTCCGCTGGCGGCGGCGCCGGGCAGCTTCCCGGGGCTGCGGCTGCCGCAGGAGTCGGGCACGTTCGCCCGGCAGGCCGCGGTCGACGGGACGGGCCAGGTTCCGCCCCCGCCGCCCCGACCGGTCGCGGTCGCGGGTGGGGTGCAGGCCTCGCGCAGGCAGGCGGCCGCCGTCGCCGCGACGCGCGAGATGCCGAGCTGGTGGGCGGCGCCGCTGGTCGTCGCGGGCGCGATCGTGGTGCTGCTGGGCGCGGCGGGTGGTTGGGCGGCGACGCGGGCGATCGCGGGCCAGTCGCCGATGTCGACGGTCACGGTCACGACGGACCGGGCGCCGATGGTGTCGCACGTCGATCCGCTGGGCTTCTCCGTCGAGGTCCCGGAGACGTGGGCGCAGTACCGCTACGACGCGGCCGGCGCGACCGGGGTGCGGTTCGTCAGCCCGGACGGTTCGGAGGAGCTGTCGGTGCAGCGCGGCGCGTCGGCGGACGCGGTGCTGGGCGGGCTCACCGCCGACGGGCTGGGCGTCGACACGGTGAGCGCCGAGCCGGCGGCACCGGTGGCGGGGACGACGGCGGGCGTGCAGCAGACGGTGTACCGGACGACGTCGGGGTCGCAGGACCGCACGACGTGGCTGCGGATCGTGCCGGGCGCCGACGGTGTGTGGGAGCTGCGGCTGACCGTCCCGGGCGAGACGGCGGAGACGACGTCGGCGGATCTGTTCACGGCCGTCGCGCGCGGGTTCACCGTCACCGGCGCCTGACCCGTCGCCGACGCCCGGTTGATCTACCCTGCCCGCATGAGCTCTCCCGGCGATCCCGCCGCTCTGGCCGACGCGGCGGCGGCGGCGCTGCGGACGGCGACCGGCGTCGAGCGCCACGACGTCGTGCTCGTCCTCGGGTCGGGCTGGCGCCCGGCGGCCGATCTGGTCGGCGCGGCGGACGTCGAGGTCGCGATGGCCGACCTGCCGGGTTTCGTGCCGCCGACGGCGGCCGGGCACGCCGGGACGATCCGGTCGGTCGACGTGGACGGGCGGCGCGCGCTGGTGATGCTGGGCCGCACGCACCTGTACGAGGGCCACGGTGTCGACGCCGTCGTGCACGGGGTGCGTACGGCGGTCGCGGCGGGCTGCCGCACGGTGCTGCTCACCAACGCGGCGGGCGGCATCCGGGAGGGCATGGCGGTCGGTGACGCCGTCATCGTGTCCGACCATGTCAACATGACCGCGCGGTCGCCGCTGGTCGGGGCCCGTTTCGTCGATCTGACGACGTTGTACTCGCCGCGGCTGCGCGCGCTGGCCCGGGCGGTGGCGCCGGGGGTGACCGAGGGCGTCTATGCGGGGCTGCCGGGGCCGCACTTCGAGACGCCCGCCGAGATCCGGATGCTGCGCACGATCGGGGCCGATGTCGTCGGGATGTCGACGGTGCTGGAGGCGATCGCCGCCACCGCGGAGGGGGCGGAGGTGTTCGCGCTGTCGCTGGTGACGAACCTGGCCGCGGGGATGTCCGGGCAGCCGCTGGATCACGAGGAGGTCCTCGCCGCGGGTGCCGCAGCGGCGTTGCGCACGGGCCCGCTGCTGCGTGAGCTGATCGCGCGGTCGTGACGGCGCGGGCGGTGCGTGACGCGGCGATGCGCTGGGTCGCCGACGACCCCGACCCGGCCACCCGCACGTCGCTTCAGCAGCTGGTCGCGGCGGCCATGGCCGGTACGCCGGGTGCCGACGACGAGCTGGCCGACCTGATGCGCGCACCGTTGCGGTTCGGCACCGCCGGGCTGCGCGGGCCGGTGCGAGCGGGACCGGCGGGGATGAACGTGGCGGTCGTGCGGCGGACCACGGCGGCGCTGGCGGAGTGGTTGCGCCGCAACGGCCACGCCGGTGCGACGGTTGTCGTCGGGCGGGACGCGCGGCACGGGTCGGCGGAGTTCGCCGCGGCGGCGGCCGGCGTGCTCGGCGCAGCGGGGTTCGACGCGGTCGCGCTGCCCGGGGCGAGCCCGACACCGCTGTTGGCGTTCGCGGTCCGGCACCTGGGCGCGGTGGCCGGGGTGGCTGTGACGGCGTCGCACAACCCGGCATCGGACAACGGCTACAAGGTCTATCTGGGCGACGGCGCGCAGCTCGTCCCGCCCGTCGACGCGGAGATCGAGGCGCTGACCGAGCAGGTGGGCGCGGCCGTCGCGATCCCCGCCGAGGGGCGCGTCCGCGAGGTCGATCCGCTGCAGCCCTATCTGGCCCGGGTCGCTGGGCTGCCCGTCGGGGGCGCGAGGGACCTGCGGATCGCGCTGACACCGCTGCACGGCGTCGGCGGTGCCGCGGCGGTGCAGGCGCTGGCGCTAGCGGGGTTCACCGACGTGCACGTCGTCGCGTCGCAGGCCGTGCCCGACCCCGACTTCCCGACCGTCCACTCCCCGAACCCGGAGCACCCGGGCACGACCGACGCCCTCCTCACCCTGGCCGCGTCGGTCGACGCCGATCTCGCCGTCGCGCTCGACCCGGACGCCGACCGGTGCGCGCTCGGTGTCAGGGACGGGCGCGCCGGCCCCGGCGGGTGGCGGATGCTCACCGGCGACGAGACGGGTGTGCTGCTGGGCGACCACGTGCTGCGCGGTTCTCGGGAACCCGCGCCGCTCGTCGCCACGACCGTCGTGTCGTCGTCGATGCTGCGGGGCGTCGCGGCCGCGCACGGGGCCCGGTTCGCCGAGACCCTCACCGGGTTCAAGTGGATCGTCCGCGCGGGCGAGGGACTCGTCTACGGCTACGAGGAGGCGCTGGGGTACTGCGTCGACCCGGACGCCGTGCGCGACAAGGACGGGATCGCCGCAGCCGTCGTCGCCGCCGACCTGGCCGCGACGCTGCGGTCCGCGGGATCGTCGCTGCCCGCCCGGCTCGACGAGCTGGCCGCCGCCCACGGCGTGCACGTCACCGCGCAGGTGACGGTCCCGTTCGACGGGTGCGCCCTGCCCGCGCTGTTCGGGGCGCCGCCCGTCGGCTGGGACGTCGAACGTCCGGCGCCCGACGTGCTCGTCCTCCGTCGGGGCGGCGAGCGGGTCGTGGTCCGCCCCTCGGGGACCGAGCCGATCCTCAAGACCTACCTGGAGGTCGTGGAACCCCCGGACGTCGACGTCACGGCGGCGCGCGCACGTGCTGCCGCGCGGCTCGAGACGCTGACGGCGCAGGCTCGTGAGTGGCGATAGTCGCCATGGCGACTATCGCCGCTCACAGGGCTGACAGTCAAGCCACTGTCGGATCTCGCCGTCGAACAGCGCGGCGATCTTCACGTAGCCCGACGTGTTGGGGTGCAGGCCGTCGTAGAGCTGGCCCGGCGCGAGCAGCGTCGAGTTGTCGAGGAAGTCGACCGAGTAGCCCTGCATCCGGTACTTCCCGACGATCACCGGTGTCAGTGCGGCCAGCTTCTCGCGCGCCGCCCGGGCCTTGGGCAGCGGCGCCCACACCCCGGCGACGACGACGTGCGCCCGCGGTGCGGCCGCGAGGATCTTGCCCAGGACGTCGTCGAGCCGGCGGGCCGTGACGTCGCCCGCGACCCCGCGACCGAGGTCGTTGGTGCCCGCGTGCAGCAGCACGACGTCGGGCCTCGCCGCCCGCACCCAGGCGCCGACCTTCGGGGCCAGCATCGCCAGCGTCCAGCCGGAGTGGCCCTCGTTGTCCTTGTCGGGCAGCCACGACGGGCCCGACCGCAGCGAGCCCACGTAGTCGACGTTGATGGCGTCGCGCTGCAGCATCCGGTACAGCGGGCCGCGGTAGCCGGCCGTCGACGCGCTGCCGATCCCCGCCGTGCTCGACGCCCCCAGCGGCATCACGCGCAGCGACACGACCGGCTTGGCCGCGGCGACGCGGACCTCCGCGGGCTCGTCGCCGGAGCGGTCCGCGGGCAGCAGGATCCCCACCACCAGGACCGCGATGAGCCCGAGCACCAGCCGGGCCCTGTCCCTGACCTTCACCGCTCCCCCGATCGCGGCAGCCGTCGCGCGCCTCCGCCGGATCTCGCGGCCCGGAGCACCGACGTTACCCGCAGGTCACGGCAGGGGTCCACAGCCAGGACGAGCGGTGCGAAACGGTGTTGCGTAGCGTGGCGGGATGCCGCGTCCGAAGGTGCACGACGAGGCGCTCCGCGCCCGGCTGCTCGAACAGGCGGGCGAGACCCTGTCGACGCAGGGCCTCGACGCGCTGAGCCTGCGCAAGCTGGCCGCCGACGCGGACACCTCCACCACGGCCGTCTACTCGCTGTTCGGCGGGAAACCCGCGCTGCTCGCGGCGCTGGTCGACGAGGCGTTCCGCCGCCTCGCGACCCACCTCGAGCGGGTGCGCACCACCGACGACCCCGTCGACGACCTCGTCGCCCTGGGCCTGGCCTACCGCGACAGCGCCCTGGCCGACCCGCACCTCTACGACGTCATGTTCGGCGGCGTGGCCCGCGAGGGCGACCCGCCGGCGGCGTCGGCGTTCGCGCCGCTGCGCCGCGCCGCCGACCGGGCCGCCGCCGAGGGCCGGCTGCGCGCCGGGGTCGAGCCCGAGACCGTCACGCTGGGTGTGTGGGCCACCCTGCACGGCCTCACCGCGGCCGAGCTGCGCGGCGTCGGGCCGGGCTGCGCCGACGACGTGAAGGTCGTCTTCGAGACGGTGCTGCGCGCGACCGTCGCCGCCTGGACGACCTGACCGGACGGCCTCAGCCCGTCCCGAACTGGCGGTCCCCCGCGTCGCCGAGGCCGGGGACGATGAACGCGTCGTCGTTCAACCGCTCGTCCACCGACCCGATGACCAGCCGGATCGACGGCGCCTCCGCCTCGAGGCGGGCGACCCCCTCCGGCGCGGCCAGCACGCAGACGACCGTGACGTCGGTGGCGCCCCGGAGCGCGAGCAGGCCGAGCACGTGGACGAGCGAGCCCCCCGTCGCGAGCATCGGGTCGAGCACCAGGATCGGGGTCCCGTCGAGCGAGTCCGGCAGTGACGTCAGGTACGGCACCGGCTGGTGGGTCTTCTCGTCGCGGGCGACGCCGACGTAGCCGGTGGCCGACTCCGGCAGCAACGTCCGCGCGGCCTCGGTCATCCCCAGGCCCGCGCGCAGCACCGGCACGATCAGCGGTGGCGCCGCGACGGCGTGGCCGACGGTTTCCGTGAGCGGCGTCCGTACCGTGCCGGTGCGCAGCGGGAGCTCGCGGGTGGCCTCGTATACGAGCATCAGTGACAGCTCGTGCAGAGCCGCGCGGAACGCCGCGTCGCCGGTGTCGCGGTCCCGAAGCACGGTCAGCCGCGCGGCGGCCAGCGGATGATCGACGACCCGGACGTCCATGGCGCGGGAGGTTACCGGTGATCCAGAGCTCAGCCCGCGGTCGTGAGTGGCAATAGTCGCGATAGCGACTATTGCCACTCACAGGGTCCGGACCAGGTCAACCACGACCTCCGCCAGCGCCGGGCCCGCGTCCTCCTGCAGGAAATGCCCCGCCCCACCGATCGTCGGGTGCTCACGACCCGCAGCACCCGGCATCGTCGCGCGCAGCACCGGCTCCATCGACGCCGTGATCGGGTCGCCGTCACTGAAGGCGCACACGAACGGCACGTCGAGGGTGCGGAGCGTGGCCCAGGCGGCGCGGTTCGCCTCGGTGGCCGGGTCGTCGGGGCGGGTGGGGACGATCAGCGGCATCGCCCGCGGCCCGGCCACGAAGTCCTGGTCGGGGAAGGGGGCGTCGTAGGCGGCGCGGACGTCGTCGGTGAACGGGGTGCGACAGCCCGACTGCACGAGCCGCGCGACGTCCAGGCGCCCCGCCGCGCCCGCCTTCTCCACGGCCCGCCGGAACTGCCACCAGACCTCCGGCATGTCGCGCTCGCCCGTCGGCAGGCCGGTGTTGGCCGCGACGACACCCACGAACCGGTCCGGGTGTTCCGCCAGCAGCCGCAGCCCGATCAGCCCTCCCCAGTCCTGGCCGACGAGCGTCACCGCGCGCAGGTCGAGCACGTCGAAGGCGAGGGCGCGGACCCACTCGACGTGCCGGGCGAAGGAGTGGTCGCCGATCTCGGTGGGCTTGTCGGAGCGGCCGAAGCCGACGAGGTCCGGCGCGACCGCGCGCAGGCCCGCGGCCGCGAGTACCGGGATCATCGTGCGGTACAGGAACGACCAGCTGGGCTCGCCGTGCAGGAGCAGGACGACGGGCCCGTCGGCCGGACCGTCCTCCACCCACGCCATCCGCAGCGTGCCGCCGTCACCGGACGCGACGTCGGCGTGGTGCGGCGGGTAGGGGAAGTCGGGGAGGTCGACGAAGCGGTCGTCGGGGGTGCGGAGGACGCGCATGCCCCGATCCTGCACCCGCCGGGCCTGCGTGCCGCGCGACCTCCCCGCCCCCTGCCGCGCGCAACCTCACGGTCCTCGGCGGGCCTGGGGACGACAGTGAGGTTGCGGCCGGGGTGTCGCGCGCGACGGACCGGGCCGCGGGAGGTGACGGGCGGGCAACCACGTGCGGTGATCGTGTCGGCCCCGCGCGGGTGGTCGGGCGGTCTCGGCCGTCCCAGTGGCAGCAGCGAGAGCGGCCCGCGGGGACACGCTCCGTCGCGGGCCGGCACGAGCGGGGCGTGACCGGCGCCACCGACGCGCACCGTCACCGAGTTCACCGCGAATTCCGGCGTGATCCACCGTCGATTCCGGTTCGTGAGCACTGCGTCCCGAGTTCTGCACGATCCGTGTCCGAGCCGGGGAATCACCTGACCCGAACGGGTGGTAAGCCCGGAACGGTGTCACGTCCGAGCCTCCGCCGACGCTGTACTAGATGACTAGGAGGTGATCCGGTGCCGGAGAACACGACTTCTGACGAGGCGACGCTGGTCGCTGCGGCGGAGAAGCTCACGCAGTGCGACGGTTATGTGGTGCTCGCTGTGGACCCGCAGACCGGCGAGGTCGACGCGCACGGCCCGTTCGACGGGCTGACCGCGACGATCAAGGCCGACCAGCTCCGCCGTGACTTCGACCGCGGCGGGCTCGAGGACGTCACCGTGGGCGTCGTCCGTCTGCACAGCTCCACCTGAGCCGTCCCCCGCTGCTGTCCCACCCCGCTCCACCACCGGATCCGCACACGCGGGCCGCTCGGCGCACCGTCGACGCGCCGGGCGGCGGACCACCGGCCCGACAGGCCGGTCGTCCTAGACTCGCCTGTGTGACCAGCACGGACACCGCCGATCGGATCGGCGGGCGGGCCTTCGTCCCGTCACCGCTGCCGCGGACCGTGCCCCCGTCTCCCCTCCCGCGACGCCGCGCCTCTGGTCGGTGGTGATCTCGTGCGCGCCGGGGAACCCACGACCACCGCGACGCCGCGGGCCCGTCGCCGCTTTCCTGTCCCGCGGCGGCTCGGCGCGGTCGTGGCGGGCCTCGCCGGCGTCGGCGTCGCCGCCTGGGTGGCGGTGACCCGCTGGACCACCGTCGCGGCGGGCAACCCCGCCTACACCTGGCTGCTCGTCGCGCTCGCCGTCGCCGGTGTCGTGATGCTGGCCTGGTCGACGCGGGCCCGCAGACGGCGCGACCGGGGTGGCTGGAACCGTGCCGTCCGGGCGGTCCCGGCGATCCTGCTGGTCCTCGCGGCCCTCGCGGCCGGGTGGCTGCGCCCGTTCCCGGCGACGACGCCGGACGACGCCGCAGGTGCCGACGTCGTCGACCTGACCGTCACCGACCTGAGCACGACGATCGAGCTGCGCCCACCGGGGCAGGCGTCGGGAAGCGGCTTCGTCTTCTACCCGGGCGCCCGCGTCGATCCGCGCGCCTACGTGCAGATCCTGGGTCCGATCGCGGCCGCGGGGCACCTCGTCGTGATCCTGAAGTCGCCCCTGGGGCTGGCGTTGCTGCAGTCGTCGCAGGCCGCGGCGGTCGTGGCGGCGCACCCCGAGGTCGGGCGCTGGGTCGTCGGCGGGCACTCCATGGGCGGGGTGGCCGCGGCCGACTACGCCGCGGCGCCCGGGTCACGCGCGGCCGGGCTCGTGCTGTGGGCGTCGTACCCGTCGGGCGACCTGTCGGCGCGCACCGACCTCGCCGTCACCTCGGTGTCGGGGACCGCCGACGGCCTCACCACACCCGCCGACGTCGAGGACTCGCGCGCGTCGCTGCCGCCGTCGACACGGTTCGTGGCCGTGCCCGGCGCGGTGCACGCCGACTTCGGCGACTACGGCCCGCAACCCGACGACGGCGCCCCCGGGATCCCGCACACCGACGTACAGGAACAGATCCGGGCCGCCACCCTGGCCGCGCTCGGCTGACGACGAGCGCTCTGATCAGGAGCGGCTATCCTCCGGCGCGTGGCAAGCGACATCGTCCCGATCCGGCTGTCCCTGACCGCGGGTGACCTCGTCACGCTGTGGGCCCCGCAGTGGCGCGAGGACGGCGAGGAGTGGGAGGCGTTCCTCGGCGACGACGACCACCTCTTCGCGTTCGGTGAGGTCGCGCAGCTCGCCGCGTTCGTGCGCACCGCCGAGGGGCACGATCTCGTCGACCACCCGGCGTGGGGAGTCGTCCCCGAGCTGAGCGTCGCCGAGCTGACACCCGAGGACACCCACGTCTACGACATCGTCGGCGTCCCCGAGGTGATGGCGCAGGAGCCCGACACGTGGACGATCGGCGAGCTCGCCGAGACGGTCACGATGGTCACCTCGCTCGCCGACGTGTGCGGCCTGGAGAAGGTCACCGCGGTCCTCGACTCCACCCCGGGCTTCGCGATGCTGCAGCAGGGCACGCTGCCGTTCACCGGCCGCGAGGGCGACCGGCTGTGGGCCAAGCTCGTCGCGACCGTCGCCGACCGCTGGGACGAGGTGATCGACGCGCTCGACGCCGTCGTCACCACCCCGGAGGTCGACGAGAAGGCGCTCGCCGCGGCGAGCGTCGAGGCGGAGCGGCTCGCCGAGCGCGAGGCCGCGGCGGTCGCGACCGTCCGCTCCGCGCACCCCGACGCGTCCGAGGACGACGAGGAGGAGCGCGAGCTCGAGGACGACGCCGTCGAGGACGCCGTCGAGGAACAGGTCGCCGAGGACGAGGCCGAACAGGAGGACGGGCGGGAGCCGACCTTCTGGGAGAGCGTCGGCATCGACCCGATCCGCATCGTGCTGGCCGACGTCGAGTACGTGACGCTGCGCTGCTACCTCGGCGACGACCCGGTGTTCCTCGGCTCCGCCGGCAAGATCGACGTCTTCACCAGCGAACGCGCCCTGGCCCGCCACCTCGCCGACGCCGACCGGTCCGACGACGGCAACGACCTGGGCGCCGCGTCGACCTGGGACGAGGTCCTCGACAAGGCCTCCGTCGGCGAGCTCGAGGTGACCGTCGACGAGCTCAACACCTACGTCCTCGCCGGGCTCGCCGACGACATCGCCGACGGCACCCTCACCGTCGACCCCACACAGCTCGACCTGGCCGTGGAGCTGATGATCGACATCGGTGACTGGGCGGGCGACGAGGTGCCGCGCGAGCAGCTCGCCGAGTCGGAGAGCCTCGGTTGGCTGGTGTCGTTCGTGATCCGCCCGGACCCGACGCGGCTCGCGCCGAGCCCGCCGTTCGACGCGGAAGCGGCGAAGTTCGCGGCGCTGGTCGAGCGGGTGCGTTCCCGGCTGCGCGCCGTATGACTCAGCTCAGGCCTGCAGCGCCGCGTACGCCGGCTTGACGACGTCGTTGATCAGGGCGAGGCGTTCGTCGAACCCGATGAACGCCGACTTCATGGCGTTGACGGTGAACCACGCCACGTCGGCCCAGTCGTAGCCGAAGGTCTCCACGAGCGTCGACAGCTCCGAGGTCATCGTGCAACCCGACATCAGCCGGTTGTCGGTGTTCACCGTGACCCGGAAGCGCAGCTTGGCGAGCAGGCCGATCGGGTGCTCGGCGATCGACTCCGCGGCGCCGGTCTGGATGTTCGACGTCGGGCACATCTCCAGCGGGATGCGGGTGTCGCGCACGAACGCGGCCAGCCGGCCCAGTGCGGGCAGCCCGTCGTTGCCCAGCGAGATGTCGTCGACGATGCGCACCCCGTGCCCGAGGCGGTGCGCCCCGCACCACTGGATGGCCTCCCAGATCGACGGCAGCCCGAACGCCTCGCCCGCGTGGATCGTGACGTGCGCGTTCTGCTGCCGGACGTACTCGAACGCGTCGAGGTGACGGGTGGGCGGGAACCCCTTCTCCGCGCCGGCGATGTCGAAGCCGACGACGCCCGCGTCGCGGTGGCGGACGGCGAGCTCCGCGATCTCCCGGGAGCGGGCGGCGTGGCGCATCGCGGTGAGCAGGCAGCCCATCCGGATCGTGCGGCCCTTCTCCCGGGCCCGCGCGGTGCCGGCCGCGAAACCGTCGAGCACGTTGGTGACGACCTGGTCGAGGTCGAGGCCCTGCTCGGTGTGCAGCTCAGGGGCGAACCTGACCTCGGCGTAGACGACGCCGTCCGCCGCCAGGTCCTCCGCGCACTCGGCCGCGACGCGGTGCAGCGCCTCCGCCGTCTGCATCACCGCGACCGTGTGGCCGAACGTCTCCAGATACCGCTCCAGCGAGCCGCTGTGAGCGGCACCGAGGAACCACTCGGCGAGCTCGCCGGGATCGCGCGTCGGCAGCGACCGGTAGCCGACGGCATCGGACAGCTCGACGATCGAGGATGGCCGCAAACCGCCATCCAGGTGATCGTGGAGCAGGACCTTCGGCGCGTTGCGGATGTTCTCCGGGCTCAGGGGCGCGGGCACGTCGGCCACGCTATACCCGACGGTCGCGACCCGGAACGGGCGAGAGGAGACGCCCGATCGGCCCAACCGGTGACTCCCCGTCGAGCGAAGTGGGCCAGTCGCTACGCTCTGTTCAGCTCCCCCATCCGGCTCAGAGGAAGCACCATCGATGAGCGATAACTCCACCCTGTCGTTCGACCGGATGCGCGGCATGCTCATGCGTGCTGCCGAGATCCGCGACAGCGAGCAGCAGCAGATCTTCGACTCCCTCGACGAGATCCACGCCCGCCTCACCGCGCTCGACGCGATCGGCACCGTCCGCAAGCGGCTCACCGAGCTGCCGGACCGCACCGAGGTCAGCGTGCTGGCCGAGCGGCTCGACGAGACCGTTGCCAAGCTCGACGCGCAGGACGCCGCTCTCGCCACCCTGGTCCGGGCGATCGAGTCCCTGCCCGACAAGCTGGCCAAGCCGTTCGCGCAGCTCGACGGCCGCCTCGACGGGATGGCGG
>NZ_BJVJ01000112.1 GCF_007989085.1 Pseudonocardia sulfidoxydans NBRC 16205 | reverse complement strand
GATAGCGACTATCGCCACTCACAGGCGGCTGTGCCGCGGATGCTGGCGTCGAGGAGCTCGACCGGGTGCAGCAGCGGCACGTCCGGACCCAGGTGCTTGCGCATCTGCAGCAGGCAGCCCGGGTTGGCGGTGACGACGACGTCGGGGGCGACCGAGCGGACTCCTGCGGCCTTGCGGGCGCCGAGCTCGTCGGCGGCGTCGGGCATGACCATGTTGTAGATCCCCGCCGACCCGCAGCACAGCGCGGCCTCGGGGATGTCGACGACCTCGACCCCGGGAACGCTGCGCAGGACGTCGCGCGGCTGGGTACGCACCCCCTGGGCGTGCCCGAGGTGACAGGCGTCGTGGTAGGCGACGCGGGCGGCGACCGGGTTGCGGGGTGCGCGGGGGGCGCCGTCGGCGAGGAGGTCGGCGAGGACCTCGTGGACGTCACGCACCGAGGCCGAGAACGCCGCGGCGCGCGCAGCCCACACGGGGTCGTCGGCCAACAGGTGCCCGTACTCCTTCATCGACGACCCGCAGCCGGCGACGTTGGTGACGACGTGGTCGACCCCTGAGTCCAGCAACCGCTCGAACAGCGAGATCGTGCGGCGCGCCCGGAAGAGGGCGGAGGGTTCGCGGCCGGCGTGCAGTTCGAGGGCGCCGCAGCACTGCTGGTCGCGGGGGACGAGGACGTCGGCGCCCTCGGCGGCGAGGACGCGGACGGTGGCCTCGTTGACACGATGGAAGAACACGTCCTGCACACACCCGGACAGCAGGGCGACGCGGGCGCGGCGCTGTCCGACGGCCGGTGTGACCGCGGGCAGGGTCGCGAACGCCTCCTTCACCGTGACCGGCGGCAGCAGCGACTCCAGAGCGGCGAGGCGGGCGAACCTGGTGCCGCGCAGGCGTTGCGTGCCGGCGTCGACGAACTTGCGGACGGCCGGGACGCGGACCAGCCTTTGAAACAACGCGCCCGGCACGGCAGCCACGCGCAGGCGTCGCTTGTAGGGGAAGAGCGCGAAGATCGCGTCGCGGAAGAGCGTGTCGCCACGGTCTCGGGGGACGTTGCGTTCCACCTGCGGACGTACCGACTCCAGCAGCCGGTCGTACTGCACGCCCGAGGGGCAGGCGGTCACGCAGGCCATGCAGCCGAGGCAGCGGTCGATGTGCGTCGCGAAGGAGCCTTCGAGGGCGATGTCGCCCTTCTCGGCGAGGTCCATGAGGTAGATGCGCCCGCGCGGGGAGTCCATCTCCTCGCCCCAGAGCTGGTAGGTGGGGCAGGTGGGCAGGCAGAAGCCGCAGTGCACGCAGTCGTCGAGGAGGTCGCGTTCGGGCGGGTGGTGGGCGTCGAAGGCGCTGGGCCCGGACCGGGGGAGGTTGGTGTCGGCGGAGCCGGCGGGCGTCGAGCTCATCGGGGGTCCTCCTGCAGCCACGGGGCGAGCCGGCCGGGGCCGAGCCGGCCGTCGGGGTCGAGGGTGCGTTTCACCGACCTGAGCAGGGCGATCGCCGACGGCGGGGGTCCCCAGGCGGGGCCTGTGAACCCGTCGGGACGGTCGCGCAGCACGGAGGTGCCGCCCGCGGCGTGGACGGCGGCGTGGGCGTCGGCGACGGCGTCGGCGGGCAGGGCGACGGTGGCGACGCCGGTGCCCAGCCCGACCGCGGCAGTGGCACAGGGCAGGGACCCGACGAGCGCGGCGAGCCGGGACGGGCGGGCGCCGATGCGCAGCACCGCCTGCCCGGGAGCTCCGCGGACGGCGGCGGCGTGGGCGTCCCAGGCGCCGGAGTCGGCTGCGGCGCCGAGGATCGAGTGCAGTCGCTCCACCCGCCGCGGCAGCGCGTCGACGGTGCCCTCCATGCGCACGAGCAGCGTCCCGGACGCGGAGCCGGTCGAGTACCACTCCACGGCGGCGGGGTCGAGGGGCCGGTCGAAGATGCGCCCGGCGTGGGCGGCGGCGTCGTCGAGCGTGCAGTCGACGGCGAGGGTCGCGGTCGCCTTGGGCACCGGGTGCAGCCGCAGCACGACCTCGGCGACGACGCCGAGGGTGCCGTAGGAGCCGTGCATGAGTTTGGCCAGGTCGTAGCCGGTGACGTTCTTGATGACGTGCCCGCCGGTGCGGGCGACGGTGCCGTCGGCGAGCACGATCGTCATGCCGATGACGAGGTCGCGCAGGGTGCCGTGGACCAGTGCCGCGGGGCCGCCGTCGGCGGTGGCGACGAGCCCGCCGACGGTCGCGCCGACGTCGACGCGCGCGGCGTCGAACGACACCTGCTGACCGTGGTCGGCCAGCGCGGACTGCAGTTCGCGCAGCGGGGTGCCGGCGTGGACGGACACCGTCATGTCGCCGGGGTTGTGGGTGATGATGCCGGTGAGGCCGCCGACGTCGATCACCGTGTCGACGGGTGCAAGCGTCCCGCCCCAGGCGGCGGCGGTGCCCGCCCCGGTGACGCCGAGGGTGCCCGCGGAGTCGAGGACGGCGTCGCGGAGTGCGCCGAGGTCGGCGGGGCGGACCGTGGTGGGGGTCGCGCGCGTCATGAGGTCTCCAGTGCGGGTCAGAGCCGCTCGATCAGGCCGGACTCCTCCAGCGGATGGGGCCGGTACCTGCCGGGACGTTCGCCGCACAGCCGCGGGGTGGGCAGGACCTTGCCGGGGTTGCAGATGCCGTCGGGGTCGAAGGCGCGGCGGACGCGGTCCATGGTCGCGAGGTCGACCTCGCCGAACATCGTCGGCATCGAGCAGGCCTTGTCGGTGCCGATGCCGTGTTCGCCCGACAGCGCCCCGCCCATCTCGACGCACAGCTCCGCGATCCCGGACGACAGCGCCTCGGCGCGGTCGGTCTCCCCGGCGGCGGCGCTGTAGAGCACGAGGGGGTGGAGGTTGCCGTCGCCGGCGTGGAAGACGTTGGCGACGCGCAGTCCCGCTTCCTCGCCCATCGCACGGATCCGGGTGAGGGTCTCGGCGAGGCGGGTACGGGGGACGACGCCGTCCTGGACGAAGTAGTCGGGGGAGATGCGCCCGACGGCGGCGAAGGCGGCCTTGCGGCCGCGCCAGATCGCGGCGCGTTCGTCGACCGATCCGGCGATGTGGAGCCGGGTGCAGCCGTGGCGGTCGCAGATCTCCTTGACCTGCGCGAACTGGACGTCGCACTCCTCGACGGGCCCGTCGAGCTCGACGACGAGTGCCGCGGGCACACCGACGGTGTAGCCGGCGTGGACGGCTTCCTCGGCGGCCTCGATGGCGAGGGTGTCCATCATCTCGACGGCGGCGGGCACGATGCCGGCGGCGACGATGTCGCTGACGACGTCGCTCGCGGCCTCGACGGACGGGAAGTCGGCGAGCAGGGTCCGGACGGTCTCGGGGACGCGCAGCAGCCGCACGGTGATCGACGTGGCGATGCCGAGGGTGCCCTCGGAGCCGAGGAACACGCCGCGCAGGTCGGGGCCGGACTGTTCGGCCGAGTCGCCGCCGAGGGTGACGACCGTGCCGTCGGGCAGGACGACCTCCATGGCCAGGACGTGGTTGCTGGTGAAGCCGTACTTGAGGCAGTGGGCGCCGCCGGAGTTCTCGGCGACGTTGCCGCCGATGGTGCAGACCTGCTGGCTGGACGGGTCGGGGGCGTAGTAGAGCCCGTGCGGTGCCGCGGCGGCGGTGATCTCGAGGTTGGTGACGCCGGGCCGGACGGTGGCGCGGCGGTCGACGGGGTCGACGTCGAGGACGGCCTTGAGCCTGGCCAGCGAGACGACGATGCCGTCGGCGACCGGGAGGGCGCCGCCGGAGAGGCCGGTGCCGGCGCCGCGGGCGACGAAGGGCACGTGGTGGGCCGCGCAGGCACGGACGGCGGCGGCGACGGCCGCGGCGTCGCGGGGGAGGACGACGAGGTCGGGGACCACCCGGAACCCGGTGAGGCCGTCGCACTCGTAGGCGCGGCGGCCGACGGGGTCGTCGATGACGTTCTCCGTGCCGACGGCCCTGGCCAGTGCGGCGCGGGCCGCGTCATCGAGTGCCATGGCGCCTCCGCGTCGCTGCGTGGTCGTCCCTGCGTGGTCGTCGTGCGACGGGTAGCGGCCCGTCGGCCGGCCAACCGTAACGCTCCGCATGGTTCGCCGTGGGTGCCGGTGGGCTCCGGGTGGTGACAGGGTGGACGAGATCACGAAGTTCCACGTTGCGGAAGTTGGTATCCGTAGTCGACCCTGTGCTGAGCAGACGCGGCGAGAGAAGGGCGGTACCCATGGCCGCAGTACCGACAGTCGAGCAGGAAACGGGCCTGCAGGTCGATCCCGCGCTGGAGGCGTTCGTCCGTGACGAGCTGCTGGCCGGTCTCGACGACCTCGACCCCACGACGTTCTGGGCGAGCTTCGCCGCCCTGAACCGCCGGTTCACGCGACGCACGAAGGAACTGCTCGCGCGCCGCGACGAGCTGCAGCGCCAGGTCGACGGCTGGCACGCCGCGCACCCCGGCCCGCTCGACGAGACCGGCCGCGGCGCGTACGCCGACTTCCTCACCGAGATCGGCTACCTGGTCGGAGAGGCCGAGCCGACGCTGACGGTCACCGATGTCGACGCCGAGATCGCCACCCTCGCCGGCCCGCAGCTCGTGGTGCCCTCGACCGTGCCGCGCTACGCCCTCAACGCCGCCAACGCCCGCTGGGGCTCGCTGTTCGACGCCCTCTACGGCACCGACGTGCTGCCGCTGGACCACGAACCGGTGAAGGGCTACGACGAGGCCCGCGGCGCCCAGGTCATCGCCGAGGCCGACCGGCTGCTCGACGAGCTGTTCCCGCTCGCCGACGGCTCGCACGCCGGCGTCGAGAGCTACACCGTGGCCGACGGCGCCCTGGTCCCCGCGCTCGCCGATCCGGTCCAGTTCGCGGGCTTCCGTGGCGACGCCGCCGCCCCGACCGCGGTGCTGCTGCGCCGCAACGGG
Source organism: Pseudonocardia sulfidoxydans NBRC 16205 (assembly GCF_007989085.1). GTDB lineage: Bacteria > Actinomycetota > Actinomycetes > Mycobacteriales > Pseudonocardiaceae > Pseudonocardia > Pseudonocardia sulfidoxydans. The sequence continues at coordinate 10,023 of NZ_BJVJ01000112.1, read as the reverse complement.
TTGCACGTCGAGCTGACCGTCGACCGGGAGCACCGCGTCGGCCGCGGCCACCACGCCGGGGTCGCCGACGTCGTCCTCGAGTCCGCGGTCACCACGATCGTCGACCTCGAGGACTCCGTCTCGACCGTCGACGGCGAGGACAAGGCCGACGCCTACCGCACCTGGCTCGGCCTGATGACCGGCAACCTGGTCTCCCGCTTCGAGAAGGGCGGCACGACGCTCACCCGTCGCGCCGAACCCGACCGCGAGCACACCGCGCCCGACGGGTCCACCGTGACGCTGCCCGGCCGCGCGACGTTGCTGGTGCGCGTCGTCGGCCACCACATGGACACCGACGCCGTCCGCACCGCCGACGGCGAGCCCGTCGGCGAGGGCCTGCTCGACCTGTTCGTCGCCGTCACCGCCGCCCTGCACGACCTGCGCGGCCTCGGCCCGCACCGCAACAGCCGCACCGGCAGCGTCTACGTCGTCAAGCCCAAGCAGCACGGGCCCGACGAGGTCGCCCTGACCGTCGACATGCTCGCCGCCGTCGAGGAGGCACTGGGCCTGCCCGAGCGCACCGTCAAGATCGGTGTGATGGACGAGGAGAAGCGCACCTCGGTCAACCTGTCGGCGTGCGTCGCCGCCGCGGCCGACCGCATCATCTTCGTCAACACCGGCTTCCTCGACCGCACCGGCGACGAGATCCACACCTGTTTCGCCGGCGGCGCGGTGGTGCCCAAGGGCGACATGCGCTCGCAGACCTGGTTCGGCGCCTACGAGGACCGCAACGTCGACGTCGCGCTGCGCGCCGGCTTCGGCGGCACCGCCCAGATCGGCAAGGGCATGTGGGCCAAGCCCGCCGCCATGCGCGAGATGGTCGACGCCAAGATCGAGCACCCCCGCGCGGGCGCCGACTGCGCCTGGGTGCCCTCGCCCACCGCCGCGACCCTGCACGCGCTGCACTACCTGCGGGTCGACGTCGACAACCGGCAGGCCGAGCTCGCCTCGCGCCCGCTGACCGACCGGTCGCTGCTGCTCGCCCCGGCGCTGCTCGGCGCCGAGCGCCCGGCGGCCGAGACCGTCACCCACGAGCTGGAGACCAACGCCCAGTCGATCCTCGGCTACGTCGTGCGCTGGGTCGGGCTCGGCGTCGGCTGCTCGACGGTGCCCGACCTCGAGGGCGTCGGCCTCATGGAGGACCGGGCCACGCTGCGCATCTCCTGCCAGCTGCTCGCCAACTGGCTGGCCCACGGAATCGTCGACGAGGCCACGGTGCGCGAGACGTTCGCCCGCCTCGCCGCGTTCGTCGACGAGCAGAACGCCGGCGAGCCCGGCTACCGGCCGATGAGCGACGACCTCGACGGCAGCGCGCCGTTCCGGGCCGCGCTCGACCTGGTGTTCACCGGCCGTGAGGAGCCGAACGGCTACACCGAGCCGGTCCTCACCAGGTGGCGCCGCACGGCCAAGGAGGCGGCCGCACAGGGGCGCTGACACGCACGTCGACCGCGGGGGTCGCGGCGTCGCGGGTGCGGCACTGCGGCCCCCGTGTCGTCGTGGCAGGTAGGGTGGCGTGCGTCGGTCCGACGCGAAAATCCCCGTCGACGTCCGGCAGTCCATCCGAAAAGCCGACCCGACGGTGAACCGACAGCCGGGCCGGCCGGTCGGGCCGCGCGCCCCCGCGGACCGTCCGTCCGAGCAGTCCGCGTGAACGCACGGTGTCGCCCGCCCCCCGAGGCGGGAGGCGGTCCTGCCCGAGTGTCGTGACGCCGCAAGGAGGTGCCTTGCTGCTCGCGCTCGTCGTCGCGCACCTCGCGCTCGCCTGCGCCCTGCCCGCCGTGGCCGCACGCAGCACGCGCGCCGCCTTCGGCCTCGCCGCCGTCCCGCCCGCCGTCACGCTCGTCTGGGCGCTGGCCATGGCACCGCAGGTCCTCGGCGGTCAGGGGGTGACGCAGTCGATCGCCTGGGCCCCGGCGCTGCACCTGTACTTCGACGTACGCCTCGACGCGCTCGCCCTGGTGATGATCGTGCTGGTCTCGGGGTTGGGCGCGGTCATCCTGGTCTACAGCGCGTTCTACTTCGGCCGCCGCAGCGCCGACGCGAGCCGCACGTCGGCCCTGCTGGTGTTCTTCGCCGGCGCGATGCTGGGCCTCGTCGTCGCCGACGACCTGCTGACGCTGTACGTGTTCTGGGAGCTGACGTCGATCGCGTCGTTCCTGCTGGTCGGGCAGAGCGGCCTGCACCGGGCCAACCGGCGCGCCGCCGTCCAGGCCCTGCTGGTGACGGTGTTCGGCGGGCTGTCGATGCTGCTCGGGTTCGTGCTCGTCGGGGAGTCGGCCGGGACCTACCGGATCTCCGAGATCGTCGCCGCCCCGCCCACCGGTGGGGCCGTCACCGCGGGCATCGTGCTGGTCCTGCTGGGCGCGCTCACCAAGTCCGCGCAGGCGCCGTTCCACCCGTGGCTGCCCGCCGCGATGGCCGCCCCCACGCCGGTCAGCGGCTACCTGCACGCGGCGTCGATGGTGAAAGCCGGGGTGTTCCTCGTCGCCCGGCTCTCGCCGGCGTTCGCGTCGAGCGCGGAATGGTGGCTGCCGCTGGTCGTCCTCGGACTGTCGACGATGCTCATCGGCGGCTGGCGGGCCCTCGGCGCGACCGACCTCAAACGGCTGCTCGCCTTCGGCACCGTCAGCCAGCTGGGCTTCCTCATGGTGCTGTTCGCCGTCGGCGGGCGCCTCGCGGCCGTCGCCGGGGCCGCGCTGCTGCTGGCGCACGGCCTGTTCAAGGCGACGCTGTTCCTCGTCGTCGGCACCGTCGACAAGGTCACCGGCACCCGCGAGGCCGGCGCCCTGTCCGGGCTGGGCCGCGCGATGCCGGGGCTGGCCGCGGCAGCGATGCTCGCCGCGGCGTCGATGGCCGGGATCCCGCCGCTGCTGGGGTTCGTCGCCAAGGAGGCGGCCTTCGAGGCGTTCCAGCTCGAGGACGACCCCCGCGGCTGGATCGTCCTCGCCGGGCTCGTCGTCGGGTCGATCCTCACGGTCGCCTACAGCGCCCGGTTCCTGTGGGGCGCGTTCGCCACCAAACCGGGTGTCGACGTCGTCGCGCCGAAGAAGGCCTCTCCGGGCCTCATCGCGCCGCTGTGGATCACCTCGCTCGCCGGGCTGGTGCTCGGCCTGATCGCGCCCGTCGTCGCGCCGCTGATCGAGGCCTACGGCGACAGCCTGCCCTCCCGCGACGCCGAGGAGGCCGGCTACCACCTCGCGCTCTGGCACGGCTGGAACCTCGCGCTCGCGCTGTCCGGGGTCGCGCTCCTCGGCGGTCTGCTGCTGCACGCCGCCCGCGGCCGCATCGAGGCGCTCACCCGCGCCCTGCACCACCCCGTCTCCGCGCAACGCGGCTACGAACTCGTCGTCTCCGGCATCGAACGCGTCGCCGTGCTCGTCACCGGCCGGCTGCAGGCCGGTTCGCTGCCGTTCTACCTGGCCGCCGTGCTCCTCATGGTGCTCGCGCTGCCCGGCGTCGGACTCGTCGCCGGCTGGGCCTGGCCCGCCGACGCCCCCGTCGTCCACCAGTGGATGCAGATCCCGCTCGGCATCGTCGTCGTCGCGGCGGCCCTCGCGCTCGTCCGCGCGCACCGCCGGTTCACCGCCGTGCTGCTCGTCGGCGCGGTCGGCTACGGCATCGGCGGGCTGTTCGTCGTCGACGGCGCCCCCGACCTCGCCCTCGCCCAGTTCCTGGTGGAGACGCTCGCCGTCGTCGCGTTCGTGTTCGTCCTGCGCCGGCTGCCCGCGCACTTCACCGAACGCCGTCGTCCCCGCCGCGGCGTCCAGATCCGCAAAGGCGTGCTCGCCGCCGTCGCCGGGACCACCGTCGCCGCGTTCGGCCTCGTCCTGTCCGGTGCCCGCACCGCGCCCACCACCGCCAGCGACGAGTTCGTCCGGCTCGCCCCCGAGGCCGGGGCCACCAACGTCGTCAGCGCGATCCTCGTCGACTTCCGCGCCCTCGACACCGTCGGCGAGATCACCGTCCTGCTCGTCGCCGCCGCCGGCACCGCCAGCCTCGTGCTCGCCACCCGCTACGACCGCAGACGCAAAGGCCGCGCCACCCGCAGCAGCACGGACACCCCCGACCACGAGAAGGAGGTCCTCGGATGACCGCGACCCCCGACGCCCGCGTCCCCTGGGACCGCTGGGACGCGCCCACCGAGGACTGGATGCTGACCGGCGACCCGGTCGTCTCCGAACGCACCCTGCTCCTCGAGCTCGCCGCCCGCATCCTGTTCCCGACAGTCCTCGTCTTCTCGCTCTACCTGCTGCTCGTCGGCCACTACGGACCCGGCGGCGGGTTCGCCGGCGGGCTCGTCGCCGGGCTCGCGTTCGTGCTGCGCCACATCGCCGGCGGCCGCAGCGAAGGCGCCGAGATCGGGGCCCGGGTCAAGGTCCGCCCGCCCGTGCTCGTCGGCCTCGGGCTGGGCGTCGCCGTCGTCACCGCCCTCGTGCCCGCCGCGTTCGGCGCGCCCGTCCTGTCGTCGGCCAAGTTCGCCTTCGACATCCCGCTGCTGGGCCACCTCGACATCGTGACCAGCCTCGCCCTCGACATCGGCGTCTACCTGCTGATCGTCGGCGTCGTCCTCGACCTGCTGCGCTCGCTGGGCAGCGGCATCGAACGCGACGCCCGCGAGGCCGCCGCGGCGGACGACGCCGGGGAGGCCGCCGCGTGACCACCATCAGCCTCGCGATGGCCGTCGTCGTCGCCGTCCTCTACTCCGTCGGGTTCTACCTGCTGCTGCAGCGCTCCCTCATGCGTGTGCTGCTCGGCGTCGTCGTCCTCGGCCACGGCGCCAACCTGCTGCTCCAGCTCGCGGGCGGCCCACCCGCACGGCCCCCGATCCTCGACGGAACCGGCGACACCGCCGGCCTGGCCGACCCCCTCCCGCAGGCCCTCGCCCTCACCGCCGTGGTCATCACCTTCGCCATGACGACGTACCTGCTCGCGCTCGGCTACCGATCCTGGGTGCTCGTCGGCCACGACGAGGTGCAGGACGACCTCGAGGACCGCCGCATCGCCCGTCGCCGCACCGTCAAGGCGTCCATGGGCGAGGAGGTCGAGGAGACCGGCGACGAGGTCGGCGTCGACCCCGGCTCCGCCGCCGCGTCCGACGACCCCGTGACGTCCACGGCGGACGTGCGATGACCACGTCCCTGCTGCCCGTCCTGCCCGTGCTGCTGCCGCTGCTCGGAGCCGCCGCCACCGTCGTCGCCGGCCGATCCGCCTGGGCCCAGCGGGCCATCGGGATCAGCGTCCTGGCCGCCGTCGCCGCCGTCGCCACCGTCCTGCTCGTGCAGGCCGACCGCCACGGCCCCGTCGTCTCCGAGGTCGGCGGCTGGCCCGCACCCGTCGGCATCGTGCTCGTCGCCGACCGGCTCTCCGCGCTCCTGCTGCTGATCTCGACGGTCGTCACCCTCGCGGTGCTCGTCTACGCCATCGACCAGCGCATCGTCGACTACGGGAGACGGACCGCGTCCACCACGTTCCACCCGATCTTCCTGGTGCTGTCGGCCGGGGTGTCGCTGGCCTACCTCACCGGCGACCTGTTCAGCCTGTTCGTGGCGTTCGAGATCATGCTCGCCGCCTCCTACGTGCTCATCACCCGACGCACCGACGCCACCCGCATCCGCTCCGGCATGACCTACGTGACCATCAGCCTCGCGTCGTCACTGCTGTTCCTGACGACGGTCGCGCTCGTCTACGCCGCCACCGGCACCGTCAACCTCGCCGACCTCGCCACCCGCGTCGCCGACCTGCCCACCGGCCTGCAGACCGTCCTCGCGCTGCTCGTCGTCGTCACCTTCGGGATCAAAGCGGCCATCGTGCCGCTGCACTTCTGGCTGCCCGACAGCTACCCGAACGCGCCCGCACCCGTCACCGCCCTGTTCGCGGGGCTGCTCACCAAGGTCGGCATCTACGCGCTGCTGCGCACCCGCACCCTGATCTTCCCCGAGGGCCACCCCTCGACGCTGCTGCTCGTGCTCGCCGCCGTCACCATGATCGTCGGGGTCCTCGGCGCCCTCGCGCAGAACGACCTCAACCGGTTGCTCTCGTTCCTGCTGGTCAGCCACATCGGCTTCATGATCTTCGGACTCGCGGTCTCCGACGCCGCGGGCATCGCGGGCACCGCGCTCTACGTCGTCCACCACATCACCGTGCAAGCCACCCTCTTCCTCGTCTCCGGGCTCATCACGCGACGCACCGGCACCGTCTCCCTCGACAAGATGGGCGGCCTCGCGAAACGGGCACCGCTGCTCGCGATCCTCTTCGCGATCCCCGCGCTGACCCTCGCCGGAGTGCCACCGACCTCCGGGTTCGTCGCCAAACTCGCCCTGCTCCAAGCCGGAGCCGGCGGCGGATCCGGCACCGCGATCGTCGCCGGCATCGTCGTCCTCGCCAGCCTGCTCACCCTCTACGCCGTCGTCCGCGTCTGGGTGCGCGTCTTCTGGGGCGAACCCCGCGAGCCGCTGCCCGACAACGACCCCGACGACGAGCTCGTCGTCGGCACCGCCCGCACCTCCACCCCCATGTACGCCGCATCCGCCGCGCTCGTCGCCGTCAGCGTCGCCATCGCCGTCGCCGCCGGACCGCTCTCGGCCATCACCACCCGCGCCGGCGACGACCTCGTCGCCCGCACCCCCTACCGCACCGCCGTGCTCGGCGACGGAGGTGCCCCGTGAGACGCCGACTGCCGCAGCTGTTCTGGCTCACCGTCGTCTGGGTGCTGCTGTGGGGGACGCTCACCCCCACGACGATCATCGGCGGGATCATCGTCGCCGCCCTCGTCACCTGGCTGTTCCCGTTGCCACCCATGCCGGACACCGTCCCGTTCCGGCCGCTGCGGCTCCTCGGGCTCGCCGGGTTCCTCGCGTTCGACCTGCTCCGCTCCGCCGTCGACGTCGCCTGGGAGACCGTGCTGCACGGTCCCCGCGCCCGCGCCGGGATCGTCTCCGTGCCGCTGCTGTCCGGGTCGGCGCGGGCAGTGGCCCTCCTCGCCGGCTCCGTCGCGCTCACCCCCGGCAGCTACGTACTCCAGATCGACCGGGCCCGCGGCACCTTCTGGGTCTACACCCTCGGGCTGCGCCGGGAAGGCGACGTCGAACGCGTCCGCCACGCCATGCTGGTCCTGCAGCGCAAGGTGGTCGCCGCCGTCGGCACCGCCGGCGAACTGGCCGACTGCGACCGCGGCCTCGCCGCCGGGACGGAGAAGACCCCATGATCGTCGTGTTCACCGTGACGCTCGCGATCCTCGCCGCCGCCGCACTGCTCACCATGGTGCGGCTGCTGCGCGGACCCACGACCCTCGACCGGATCACCGCCCTCGACGTGCTCGTCATCCTCGTCGTCTGCGGCGTCGCCGTCTACGTCGCGATCAACCGCGACGGCTCCAACATCCCGCTCGTCGCCGCCGTCGCCCTCATCGGGTTCGTCGGCTCCGCCACCGCGGCGCGGCTCGTCGAGCGCGGGGAGCGGCACCGATGACGGTCGTCGACGTCGTGACGGCGGTGCTGCTGCTCGGCGGCGCGCTGTCCTGCCTGCTCGGGGCACTCGGGCTCGTCCGGTTCCCCGACGTCCCCGCACGCCTGCAGGCCGCCACCCAGCCCCAGACCCTCGGCATGGTGCTCATCCTCGTCGGCACCGCGATCCGGCTCGAGTTCGAGAGCGCCGCCACCCTCCTGCTCGTCGCCCTCTTCCAGATCATCACCGCCCCCGTCATCTCCCAGATCGTCGGCCGCTCCGCCTACCGTGCCGGCACCCTGCGCCGCGACGACCTCGTCGTCGACGAACTGGCCGACCCGATGGCCCGCGACGACGCGCCCGTGCGGGACGAACCCCCCGACTCCGGCCGCGGTCGGTGAGCTCGCCCCGACCCCGGGGCCGGTGTGTCGGGCCGCTCGTCGCGCTCGCGGTCGTCGCCGCGGCACTCGCCGCGGTGGCCGCGTGGAACCCCTTCCACCTGGTCTGGTCAGGGCGCTGCGCCACCGTCCTCGTCGCCGCCGCCCTCGTCCTGTCCGTCGCGGCGGCGACGCTGCGCCTGCAGACGACCGGCGCGCGGGCCGCGGTGGTCGTGGCGGGCGTCCTCGTCGTCGCCGCCTGGTCGGCGGCCGCGTGGGTGTCGGCCGCGCTGACCCCGGAACTGGTCGTGATCAGCGAGGTCGCGGGACCGCCCGGCTCCCGGATCCGGCTCGCGCTCGTCGAGGTGCAGACCCTCGCCGTCGACGGGCGCACCTTCTCCGTCCGCGCCCGCGCCGGCACCGGGGCCCTCGCCCAGGAGTCGGTCGTGTGGACGGTGCGCAGTGCCGAGATCCCGCGGCCACAGCCACGGTTCGTCGACGCCCGGCACGTCGAGATCATCGACGCGGCAGGCTGCACGCTCCGCTCCGACGTGGACCCGGTGACCCTCGGGGTCGACCCGGTGGACGCCCCCGAGCGGTCCACAGGCTGCGGCTAAGCTCGCCGCGTGCCCATCTACGCGCTCGGCGACCTGGAACCCGACATCCACCCCGACGCCTACGTGCACCCCGACGCCGTGGTGATCGGGGACGTGCGGATCGGCGCCGACGCCACCGTCTGGCCGACGGCCGTGCTGCGCGGGGACGACGGCCACATCGTCGTCGGCGCCCGCACGAGCATCCAGGACGGCACGATCATCCACACCACCCGCGACGTGCCGACGCTCATCGGCGACGAGGTCACCGTCGGCCACAACGTGCACATCGAGGCCGCCGACATCGGCAACCGCGCCCTCATCTCGTCGGGCTCCGTCGTGCTCAACGGCTCCGTCGTGGGAGAGGGCGCGGTCGTCGCCGCCGGTGCCGTGGTGTCCCCGAAAGCCGTGATCCCGCCGTGGACGATGGCGCTCGGGATCCCCGCCCGCGTCCGTGAGGGCCACCAGGTCCCCGCCGAGCAGTGGGAGTACGCAGTCAACTCCTACGTCGAACGCGGCAAACGGTTCCGCGACGGCCTGCGCCTCCTGGGCTCCTGATGGCGGCCAAGCCCCTGCACGAAGTCGTCGAGGCCGGGTGGGCACGGGCCCTCGCGCCCGTCGCACCCGTCGTCTCCGACATGGGCGAGTTCCTGCGCGCCGAGATCGCGGCGGGCCGCCGCTACCTTCCCGCGGGCGCGAACATCCTGCGCGCCTTCACCAACCCCTTCGACGACGTGCGGGTCCTGATCGTCGGGCAGGACCCCTACCCGACGCCCGGGCACGCCGTCGGGCTGTCGTTCTCCGTCGCGGCCGACACCCGGCCAGTCCCACGCTCGCTGGCCAACATCTTCCGCGAGTACTGCGACGACCTCGGCCACCCCATGCCCTCCAGCGGCGACCTCACCCCCTGGGCACAGCAGGGAGTCCTGCTGCTCAACAGGGTCCTCACCGTCGAGCCCGGCACCCCCGCCTCACACCGCGGCAAGGGCTGGGAGGCGGTGACGGAACAGGCGATCCGCGCCCTCGTCGCCCGCGACGCCGAGCCCCTCGTCGCCATCCTGTGGGGGCGCGACGCCCGCAACCTCGTCCCGCTCCTCGAGGACGTACCCTGCATCGAGTCGGCACACCCCAGCCCGATGTCGGCCGACCGCGGCTTCTTCGGCTCGCGTCCCTTCAGCCGCGCCAACGACCTGCTGGAGGAGATCGGCGGCGACCCCGTCGACTGGAAGCTCCCGTAACCCGTCGCGCCGGTCGACGTCGGACTGGTCCGATCATGGGCCGGGGCAGTCTGTCGTCGAACTCGGCGAGGAGAGCGGCCCGTCGTCGCGAGCGCCCCCGCCGCGGGGGCTGCTTGATCACCGAATCTGGTCCTGGAGCGACATCTGCGTCGCTCCAGCGCCGAAAACGGTGATCACCTCCCAACCACCCGGCCCGCGGACGGCCCCCCGGTACCGAGGGTCAGGGCGCCGCAGGTCCTGCCGCCGCGCGTGCGGAGCCGCGGTGCCGTGCGGGGTGCCGCTGTGTGTGCGTCGGTGGTGCCGCGCTGGCACGTCGGCGCGGCGCGGGTTCGG
>NZ_BJVJ01000111.1 GCF_007989085.1 Pseudonocardia sulfidoxydans NBRC 16205 | reverse complement strand
GAACCACTACAACGACGCCACGCTGGCCTACGAGAACGCCTGCATGAACGCCGTCCGGTACCTGGAGAAGTTCGGCTACAGCGGGCCGCAGGCCTACCTGCTGCTCGGCGCCGCGCCCATCGAGGGCCGCGTGTCCGGCGTCGTCGACATCCCCAACGCGTGCTGCTCGCTGTATCTGCCGACCGCGATCTTCGAGGACGACATCCGGCCGTCGGCCTCGGGACCGGTGCACAAGGACCGGGGCTCGTGCGCGGTCTCATCGTAGGTGCCGTGGCAGTAGCCAGCATTGGCGTGGGCTCGACCCGCTCGGACAGGAACTAGCAGGGAAGCTGATGATCGGCATCGTCGTAGTCGCCGAACAACCTCTGATCAGGCGCGGACTTCACCATGTGTGCAACGAGAGCGCCGTAATGAAGGTCGTCGGCGAGTCCGCATCTGCTGCCGGTGGCCTTCGTCAGGCCGGTCGGCTTCGCCCGGACGTCATCATCGTCGACCTGCCGTATTCAGAGGTGGACATTACGGCGGACGACGTTGCCGAGATCATCGACCTGCACGGCTCGGCGGTGCTGATCCTGGACACCACTGCGACCAGGGAGCGATTTGAGGGTGCGGCGGAGGAGGTGGAGTGCATCAGTCGACATGCTCGGCCAGCGGAGATCGAGGCGGCAGTGGTCCGGTTGGCGCAGCGGACGCGACACGGCACGGTCATGTCCACCTCCTCCGCGCGGTCCGCGCGATTCTCGAAGGGCATCCGGGTGACAGACAGAGAACTCGACGTCCTGTCGCTCGTGGCCGCAGGTCTGAGTAATCGAGAGCTTGCCGCCAAGCTCCATATCACCGAAGTCACCGTGAAGTTTCACATGACGAACCTGTTCCGCAAGTTCGGCGCGGTTCGCCGCACGGAGCTCGTCTACCTGGCCACCAAGGCTGGGCTGCTGTGGGGAGCAAGTGCCTGAGCTCTTGGCAGAGCCGTCTCGGCGCACGTGGTGTTCGATGCGCTCGAGTACGTCGCTTCCCATAGACAAGTCTTCTGCCGGCTCCAGCCTCGGGTCCGCAGAAGGCGCCTCGACACCACGCAGCTCCCGCAAGGGAGTCATCTCGGCCGGACCGTTGCACTCCGGGGAGGAAATGATGAACGGAAGGTCAAACCGTCGTCCTGGTCCGCGTCTTACATCGCTCGAACGTCGAGCATTCGCGGAGATATGCACCGAACTCGCCGCATCGGAACCGGTGTTCCGGAGCCACACCGCGGCGTCACTCGGGGCGCGGGTCAACCCGGCGATTTACGCGCAGCAAACCTCGGACGCAGGGTTGGCGAAGCAACTCGCGCTTCTCGTGGCTGGGCTCGTCGCGCTTGTCGTCGGCGCGGTCCTGACCTCCGTGCTGACCATCGTCGTGGGTGTCCTTCTGTGTCTCACCGGACTTGCCCGGTCGATCCTGGCGGACCGGACCGCTCAGCGGTCCTAGCTGTTGCCTCGAGCCAAGCACGAGTGGGACCGTTTGATACCCGTGCCCTAGAGTCGTTCGGGAGACCGTGTCGCCGATAACAGCCCGGCGCCGCGAACAGCGGTTCGAACCGGGTGGCGGCTTTCTCACCAATCAGCACGGCATGTGGCGCGATGACCCTTGCACGCTGCCGCCACTCACCCTCTCTGGTGCACCTGTCCGGTCATTTACTCGCAGCCTGACCGGCAGGTCGTTCATGCCGACTGTCTTCGTGACACGACCGACGGGACACACCTCCCCCTTGACCACTAAACGCAGGACAGGTCTGAGAATCCAATTATCTTTGGAGGATCAGATGAGTGACACACTAAGGGCCGAAGTCCTAGAGCAGCTTGCGCGGGTCGGTCGAGCGCTCAGCAGTGGAAAGCGGCTCGGGCTGCTGTACCTGCTGACGCAGGGACCGCGACCAATGGCGGAGCTCGCCGACGCCGCGGGTCTAAAACTCACCACAACGTCGTCACATCTTCAGATCCTCAAGAGCGCCGGCTTGGTCCGCACGACCCGCCACGGCACCGAGATTGAGTACACGATCGCAGGCGACGACGTTGCCGCGCTGTGGACCCACCTTCGTATGGTCGCAACCGCCCATCTTGCAGACGTTGACCGAGTTGCTCAGGCCTATTTCGGTCCTGACGACACTGAGGAGATCGGTCGGAGCGAGCTGCTGCGCCGTGTCGCGGACGGTCAGGCCGTCGTCCTCGACGTACGCCCGTCGCTCGAGTTCGAATCCGGACGAATCCCGGGCGCACTGTCGATCCCCCTCGACGAACTCGCCGACCGTCTCCGAGAACTCCCGACCGACCAGGAGATCGCCGCCTGCTGCCGCGGCTCGTTCTGCGTGTTGTCATACGACGCCGTTCGGCTCCTCACCTCGAAGGGCCACCGGGCAGTCCGGCTCGCCGAGGGTTTCCTCGAGTGGCGGCTTGCCTGGATGCCGGTGATGAGCGGGGCGGCGCAGTGACGGGAACGTCCGCACCACCGCCGCGTTCCGGTGATCTTGTCGATCTGACCGAGCCCGTCGAGCAACGCCACATCCTGCGAGTTCTCATCGCAGCCCAGGTGCTCAGCGGCGCGGGGCTTGCTGCCGGAATCACCGTCGGTGCGTTGCTCGCCCAGGACATGCTCGGCACGACAGGTCTGTCTGGTCTACCCAGCGCACTGTTCACCATCGGGTCGGCGGCGGCCGCAGCCTGGATCGGTCGGCTGTCGCAGCGGTGGGGCCGGCGCGTGGGCCTCGCGAGCGGATACGCCGTCGGCGCGTTGGGCAGCGCGGGAGTAGTCATGGCGGCCACCCTCGGCAGTGTCGCGCTCCTGTACGTCTCCCTCTTCGTCTACGGGGCGGGCACCGCGACAAACCTGCAGGCGCGTTACGCCGGTGCCGACCTCGCGGCGCCGGCCCGTCGTGGGCGTGCTGTGAGCACGGTCTTGGTTGCGACAACCCTCGGTGGCGTGCTGGGTCCCAACCTCGTCTCCCCCACCGGGTCGTTGGCAGTGTCCTGGGGAATTCCGCCGTTGGCCGGGCCGTTCCTGCTCGCAAGTGCAGCCTATGCAATCGCGGCTGTTGTGCTGGGCACAGCGCTTCGTCCCGATCCGTTGCTGCTGGCACGGGACCGGGAGAATGTAGTCCGGACTACAGTAGCCAGCGGTTTCCTCCGCGTCCGGGAACGCGCCCAGCGCGGAGTTGTGGTTGGTGCGCTCGTCATGATTCTCACGCAGATCGTCATGGTTGCGGTCATGACAATGGCACCGGTCCACATGGCGGCGCACGGTCACGGGGTCGCAGCCGCCGGTGTCGTCATCGCTGTCCACGTGGCAGCCATGTATCTGCCGTCGCCGGTCAGCGGGTGGCTCGTCGACCGGCACGGACGAGCGGTTGTTGCGGTGTCGTCCGGCCTGACCTTGCTGGTCGCGGGACTCCTTGCTGCGTTCGCGCCTGGGGACTCAGTCGTCCTCCTGACGGCCGCGCTTGCACTACTAGGTCTCGGCTGGAACCTCGGGCTCATCAGCGGGACCGCAATCATCACCGACACGGTCTCGGTCGAGAGCCGGGCTGCGACCCAGGGCCTGGTCGACGTCGGAATCGCGGTGGCGGGAGCTGGCGGTGGCCTGGTCTCGGGGCTCGTCGTTGCCGCGTCGAGTTACCCGGTGCTGGCGTTGACTGGCGGGATCCTCGCGCTCGCAATCATTCCAATCGTCGCCATCACGTCGGTGCGGCAGCCAGACGTAGAAGCCGAGTGACCACTTGGGGTGCGGGCTACTCGAGTGCTTGGGAGTCGGTGGGGTCCTTACATGCCGTGCTCGTCGAAGGACTCGACTGGGAGACCAGCCGCCTTCCAAGCCTGGAAGCCACCCTCCACATCTGTCGCGCCCGTGATACCGATTCTTTGCAGTGACGCCGCGGACAGGCTTGACGCAAGGCCAAGATTGCACAGAACGATGACCGGTTCATCATCTCCCGGCACGGGCGGTAGATCTGCGGCCTCCTCGTCCGAGAAGAGAGGCCGGTGGGTCGGGTCGAGAAAGACCTCGATGGCATTGCGCGGGACCCGGTAAGCACCCGGAATGATGCCCTCGGCCAGCTGCTCCTCGACGGTGCGCGTGTCGACGACAGTGACCCCCTCGTTCAGCGCTTTCGGGGCCTGCCCGGGGGTCAGGCGGTTGAGCGTGGCTTGGACGGAGTAGATCATCTCAAGTGTGCGACTCGTAGGTTCGTGCGCCACGAGGTTACCTCCCAGCTGCGCGGCCAACGGAGCACGTCGAGCCGCTGAACGTATAGACCGACCGCTTGGCGGGATTACGATCCCGCGCTGCGCTGAATCAGCTGTAACCTGTGGACCCTGCCGGATGTCCGGGAACGGGCGCTGCACCTTCCACAGGAATGTGCGCGGGCGTCGAGCGCGCCCTCGCCTCTTTGCGACCAGCGTGACACACGTAACCTAGTCCCCGGCGGTACAGACTCTGTACCACAGCTAGGGCGTGGAACGGCCCCCGGCGGCATAACGAGCGGCGACCTCGTCGGCAAAGCCGCTTCGCTCGAACCACGTCGGGAAGGCCCGAACAAGGTCAGGCTCGCCGGACAGCGACAGATCACGACTCGAGAGAGCGTCCGACCAGCTGCGCTGGCCGTACCAGACCGCGTACCAGACCTCGGACCGCGCCCGAGCATGGATGTCGACAGCGAACATCGGGTGCCGGGTGCAGACTGAAGAACCTTCTCCGTCGATGATCAGCCAACCACGGACGAGGTCCTGGTTTTGCTCGAAGATCAGCTCTGCAGTGATCCGATGGTCAGGGAGACACCGGGGGCGAAGACCCAAGCGCATCCGCCACATCAGCAGATGCGGATCGAGCTGCTCGTCCGACGGCTCGGGAAAGCTCCACCGGACCCCCCACGAACCCAGCTCCATCAGCACGCGCTCAAGATCAGCTCCGCGGTCCGTGAGCACGTAGCCCTCACTGCCCGACCCGTCGTCGGCAACTGCCATGACGAGTCCTGTCTGCCGCAGCGAGCGCAATCGCTGGCTAAGCAGAGTGCGAGACAGCCCCGGAAGCCCGCGATGGATGTCGTTGAACCGGCGGGCGCCGACGTAGAGCTCGCGGATGATCAGCAGGTTCCAGCGCTCACAGAGCAGTGCCGCCGCCATGGAAACGGGGCAGTACTCCGGTCCGGGACCGCTCATAGTCGGAGTCTACGGAGCTGGCAGCGTCCGCGACGGCCATCGATGCGGCGGAGGTCACAACGCGCAGCGCCGCAGCGCACGTCTCGTGCAACCGCGCATGCGAACTTGGCATGACACAACCGACCAGGCGCCGCTATCGGCACGTCCTTGAGCTGCTTGCTCACCTAGTCGGCGCAACGCCAGTCCACACCCCAACAGAGTTGCGGAGCGCAGCGACACCGTCGTCCGACCGCGAAGTTTAAGTTCGGGGCGACAGCCAGGTTCTGATTTGTCGGCGGTCGATGACAGAATTTCGCCATGAGCACGGTCACTGATCGTGAGATCTCTCGGATACCGGCAGGGAACCTGCGCGTGTCACGAGCTGCGTTCGGCCAGCTCTGGCGAGAGGTCGAGGCCCACGCGGATAACGAGACCGCGCGCGGCGCCTCGACCGCTAGGACGGCGGGTCTCGTGCTGTCGTGCCGTTGGATCGCCTGCGCGACGACCAAGGTGAATGAGCGGCGCTTCCCAGCGGTCCGTCCAATCGGGCAGGGAGCGCCGCTGGCGATCGCTGAGTTGATCGAGGCCGAGTACCTGGCGGCGGAGACCGCTGCGGCGGGTGGCGTGGGAGCCAGCCGGTTCGCGTCGAAGCCAGGCTATGTCGATTCGGTGTGCGCGGTGCTGCGCTGGGTATGGCGCCGCAACGGGCCACGTCCCGTCGTGGATTCCGGCCCGGGGGGTGCAGCGCGCTGATTGCGCGCGACACCCCGCTCAGGGGCTGGGTTCAGCCGAAGTCGACCGTCACGTCGTCCCGGTCCTGCTCCACTGTGCTTGCCTGTTCTTCTTCGTGCCAACGTTGGAGCTCATCGGCTCGATGGGTCGCATCGTCGTCAAGTGCCTGCCGAGCAGTGATTTCGGCAAGTGCGCGGCGGGCGTGGTCAAGCGCCGTTGAGGTTTCTGCCGCTGTCGGGACCCGGACGGCGTCTTCGTCGATGGGGTGCGGTTCCTGTGCTGCGACTTCGCGAATGTCCGGTCCGATGACGGACTCCGCTGCGGCGTGGCGGTCATCAGCCGCATTGTGGGCGGTCTGATCGTCAAGTTCGAGCAGGTCGTTCGCGGTGATCTGACGGTGCGCGTCCTCGTCCTCGCGGGCGGCGGCGTCTGCTGCGAGCCACTCCTCGGCGGTGACGCGCGGCTCGGGCTCGAGATCATCGGCGTGCCGCACGGCGAGCTCGGCTTTCGCGCGTTCGCCTCGTGCTCGGGTCTCCGCGGTGTGCGCGAGCCATTCCGCTCTGGCGCGGTCGAGTTCGTCGAGCGTGAGGATTTGCGTGTCGAGCAGGCTCGCGAGGGCGTCGGCGTCGCGGGCTTCGGAGGTGAGCCGAGTCTGCTCGGCCGGATCGCTTGCTGCGGTCGATTCGGCCTCGCGCAGCGCAGCGGTCCGCCGCGCTGCGGCGGCGGCCTGGCGGGTGCCGGCGAGTTCGTTGCCAACGTAGCGCGGGCCCCAGGTGTCTTCGCGGGCTGCGGCGCGGACTCTGACGTGGAGCTGGCCGTTGGACAGTTCCTGCTCCTCGCGGTCGGTCTCGGGTCGGCCGAGGCTACGCCACGCTGCCCGGTAAGCGGCGTAGGCCTCGGCCTCGCCGGGCGCGGGCGCCGGTCCCAAGATGTCGGTCCCGCTGGCGTGCGCGCTCAGTTCCCGATACCCGGCGACGGTACCGACCTGGTCCTGCCAGATACGCAGCTCGGCTTCGTCGGCCGGGGGTGGTCCGAAGGCGTCGATCGCCCATGCGGGCGGCTGCTCGGCGGCGAGGGTGCCGAGTTCGGCGGTGCGGTCGTCGGCGGTGACGGCGAGGCGGTCGAGGTAGACCTGCCATTGCGGGTCGCTGATCTGCGGGACCCAGTCCGTCCAGGTGCTGCCGACGGGGTCGAAGCGGCCGCGTTCGGTGATGCGGACGTAGATGACGTTGGTGAGGTTTCGCGCGCCTGCCAGAGGGCGGTCTGCGATGGCGTCGCTCAGAATCTGAAGGGGCTCGCGGCCGGCGAGCTCGGCCCGGCGCAGAATCCGGGTCAATGAGGCGGCGCCGTCCTCGGCGGCAATCCGTGTCCGCTGCGCGAGGGACAGGGTGCCGTCGGCGGCGAACTCGTCGAGCCAGGTCGCGGTCCGCTCGGTCGCGGCGAGCTGGGCGGCGTCGATCAGCAACTCAGCCGGTGTACGCACGGCCTCGGTCTCGGCAGCGGAGTGCGCGGTGGTGGCCAGCGCCGAGCGGGAGCCGGTGGCCTCCAGCGGGTCGAGCAGGACGGCGAGGGCGGCGATGGGGTCGCGGTGGACGGTCTGGTCCGGGCGACCATGTGCGGCGTCCTCGATGGCGCTGACGGTGGCAACGTGGGCGGTGTTGGTCTCGCGCCCGCGAGACATCCCGACGTAGAGGGCTGCGGGGCTGGTGCGGCTGGTGACGACGGTGTGGGCAGTATCGACGGTGGCGCCCTGCGCGGCGTGCACAGTGGTGGCATAGCCGAGAGCGAGGTGCTGGGCAACGTAGTCGGGCGGCAGCACCATCCGGGCGCGGTCGGCTGAGCCGTCGTCGAGCCTGGTGATCGCGACTTCGAGTGAGCCGTCGGCGTGGACGGCGGTGACCTGGTAGGTCTCGCGGTTGATCGGGCCACGAGGGTTCCCGGCGTGTCCGGCGAGGTGCCACCCGTTGCGGCGGGCCTGCACTAGATCCCCGACCCCGGCTGTGGTGCCGTCCAACCCGAGCTGCACACCGGTGTCCTCGACCCGCCCGAGCCGGACGAGCTCGGCGCGGAGCTCGGCGGACAGGCGCGCGGCCTGGTCGTTGGTGTCGACGAGCAGCAGCGACCGCTTGCCAGTCAGGGTATCGGCCAGCCAAGCCCGGGCGGCGGACTGTTCGGCGTCGGTGGTGGTGCCGGAGTCGAGGAGCCGGCCGTGGCGGTGGTAGTCACGCAAGACGGCCTCGTCCCCGGCCCGCAGCCGCAGCGACGCCTCCCGTTCCCAGCTTTCGGTGAACCTGCGGGCGTCGGCGAGTTCGTAGCGGGGCCCGGAGTTCGCGATGAGGTCCATGGCGCCGCCGGCGCCGACGGCGGCGAGCTGGCGGTGGTCCCCGACCAACAGCAGCTTCGCGCCCGCGTTGTCCACATGCCGGTGGATGGCCGCAAGTGAGGCGGTGTCGGTCATCGCGGACTCGTCGACCACGACGAGGTCACCAGCGTGAAGGCGCCACTGCACATCGTCAGGCCCGGCCTGGCTTTCGACCGGTGGCGCGGCGAGGCAGTCCTGAGTGACCAGCCAGCGCGCGACGTTACGGGCCTGCAGCCCCTCCCCGGCGAGGACGTTGGTCGCGACCTGCGAGGTCGCGAGCCCGAACACCCGCCGCGGCGAGCCGCCATAGAGCTCAGGATCAGACCACGCGCGGGCGAGCGCGCCGACGACGAACGACTTCCCCGTCCCGGCCGGCCCGACCAGAGTCTCGACCCGCGCCCGGGAAGTGAGGACACCGCGCACGGCCGCGGCCTGATCCGCACCGAGAGCGATGCCCTGCTCCGTGAGCCCGGCCAGGAACCGGTTCGCCGCGTGCGTAGGGAGCGCGGCAGCGCCGCCCTGGGTGGCGGCGGCGGTGAGGATCTGCTCGATCCGCACCTGGTCCGGGGTGGCGTAGAGGCGGGCGCCAGGCTGCTGGTAGACCGACTCGCCGTTGGCCAGCCGCAGCTCAGCGGGCAGGGCGTCCTCGGCGGGGCGGGCGGCATCCATCGGGGTCGCCCAGGTGAGCGCTCGGTCGGCGAGGCTGTCGAGCAGCTCAGCGACCGCGGCGCCGTCGGCAAGGCCGAGATAGTCGGGCAATGCGGCGTTGATCGCCGCTGTCAGATCGGCCCGGGTCCATGTCGACTTCCGCGACTGCACATCGGCCAGCGCGGTCTCCATCACCGCCGTCGGCGACCACGCCTGCCCCGACGACGCCGCCGGCCCGCTCGGTCGTGCCGCGAGCGCGGCGTCGGCGACCCCGGCCAGGCCGCCGCGGACATCAGCGCGGATGCGCGCGTCGATGCGATCCAGCAAGTCCGTCCGGGCCTCGCCGTGGTGAGATTTGGCCTTGCGCGTGGCCAGGGTGGCGGCCTGGTTGATGCGTTCGCGTTCGTAGCTCGTCGGGGCGCGCCCGTAGCGGGCCTCGAACCCGGACACCAGCTCCGCGGCCTTCGCGGTGAGCTTGCGCCGCCGGGTCGAGATCAGCTCCATCGCCTCCGCCGGCACACCGATGACCTCGCGGGCCTTCCCGTCCGGGCGGGTCGCCAACACCATCCCCAACGCGGAGGTGATCCGCTCCTCTGTAGTCCGCTCGGCCACCGCGGCCCCGGCGGCACGCCAGCGGTGCAGGCTCCGCCCGTCCAGGGTCCGCCAGACGCCGTCGGGGCCCTCGACACGGTTGAGGATCGTGTTGTGGACGTGCAGCTGCGGGTCCCGCTCCCGGGAGTCGTGCTGAAAGAACGACGCCACCGTCCACTCGTGCGCGTCCGCATGCCGCCCGGCGGCGCCGCCGTGGTGCCCGACCCGGGTGTAACCGGCCTTGTCCTGCAGATAGGCCAGGCCGGCGTTGTTGCCCGCCCAGATCGCGTCCTCCACCGCCTCCCGGAACCGGCCCCAAGCCTCCGCCGCCGCCTCGTCCCCCGCGCGGCGGGCGGCGACTTCCTTGGCCTCGAACGCCGTATGAAGGAGGGTCACGGACTTTTGAACGCTGAACGTGGCGTCGTAGAAGGCGACGTTGCGGCGCGCGTTCTTGCCCGCCTCGACGCGGAGTTCAGCGCGGCGTTCAGCGCTGGCGTCCGGCTCGCGTTCAAGCGCCTCGCCGTACAACTGGTCCTCCGACTTGTACGCCCGCCCCGTGTGCCCGAGCGTCGGGACCTCCGCCCAACGCGTCGGGTCGTTGAACCCCTCCGCGCGCGGGTCGAGGAACCGTTCATAGACCGCCCGCATATCCCCCGCATCGACGAGCCCGCGCAGGCCGAGCCGCTCCGCCCCGGCGCCCCACCAGCGCCCAGGAGGCTCGCCGTCAGTGACCGCGCCGGTGTAGTAGTTCTCCCGCCCCGTCGCGACCTCCTTGAGCAGGTACTCCGGGCTATAACCGTTGCTGATCCTCAGCACGAGCTCCACCCCCACGACCTGCGAATCAGGTCGCCACCCGCTTCGAGCGCGCGAAGCGCGTCGTCGGGTCGGCCGGAGGCCGGCCCGCACCTGAAGATCGTGATGCAATGGTGTGATGGCTTTGATCTTGTCGCTGTTGAGTCTGTTTCGGTGGCTTTGTCGGTCTTGCTGAAGTGGTGAGTGGTCGTGGTCTGGTCGTTCGTGAGGTGAGTGGCAGGTCGGTTCTGGGGAGCTGTGGTGGTCATGGCTGGGTGTCCTCGTGCTCGGTGTCGTGGGCGGTGTCCGGTGCCGCAGTGGCGGTGCTGCGGGGCTGGAGGACCGGGTGTGGGTGGTCGCGTAGCGCCTTGAGGACGGTCGCGGCCGTGCCGCGGGACACCCCGGCCTCGGCCTCGACCTCCGACACCGTCGGCAGGGCACCGTTGCGGGCGGCGAGGCGCGCCGCGGCGGCGAGCGCGCGGTCCCGCGCCGGGGACTCCACGCCCCGTCCGCCGGGCCGTTCAGCCCGTCCAATGAACGGGGTGACCACCGCGTCGGCGTCGTTCAGCCCGTCCCGCGGTGGCTCGCGGTGGGGTCCGGGCTCGAGGACTGGGAGGGGCGCGGTCAACGCGTCCGGGTCGCTGATTGAACGGTGTGAACGGGGCTCTGAACTGTTCAACGGGACCTGTTCAACGCTGACCGCTGAACCCTCGCCCGGCTGCTGAACGCCTGAACGCTCCTCGGCCGCCGAGGCGGTCGTGGTCGGGCTCGGGCCCGCGGCAAGGAGGTGCAGCAGGTGCGCTGCGAGGGCGGCGGCGATCGCCGGCCACGCCCCGATCCCGAACCGCAACGCACCCGGCACCGCCAACCCACCCACCTCCCCCACCCCGGTCGGAGTGACTGGCGGGAGGTCGCTGGCGAGGAACACCGCCTGCGCGAGACCGGACAGGCCGGCCGAGAGGACGACGACGGCCCACGCGTAGCCGCGCGCGGAGCCGGGCAGCCGCGCGGTAGCGGTGTAGGCGACGACCGCGAGGCCGTCGGTGATGAGCGGGTAGATCCAGGCGATCGGGGTCGGGACCCGCGCCGCGACGGCGACCTCGAACAGGCCGTGCGCGGTCGCGGCCGCGGCGCCCAGGGCGACGATGAGCCCGGGCAGCCACAGCACCCACCGGCTCCCAGCCTCGTCACCGTTGGCGTCGGTGGTGTTGGTGCTCATCGCGGCCGCCGCGTCAGCTCGTTGCCGTTGCCGCGCTGGACGATCCGTCGGGCGACCGCGGACCAGTCCCCGGCGGCCGAGATCGCGTGCGAGGCCTGCCGGGCGGCCGCCATCCGCGAGGCGCGCAGCGTGGCGACCTCCGCGGCGAGACGCGCGGCGATGACGATCGGGTCGCGCTCGACCAGGCAGCCGATCACGAACACCGCCACTGCGGCCAACTTCGCCTCGGTGCCGGCGTCGACCCACTCCTTGGTGCCGAGCAGCGGCACCTCGACATCCCCGCGCGCGGTGGCGGCGGTGATCCAGGGGTCGAGGTACTCGGCGACGGCCTCGACGTCGCGCTCGCACAACCAGCTCGACCGGCCGGTCGTGGCGCTGGTGAGGTGGTCGGTGGTGGTCATGTCCAGGCTCCTTCCGAAACAGGCTCGGCGGGTTCGGGTGCGGTGGTGTCGCGGGCGCCGGCCCACCAGGCGGCGATCTCGCCGACCTGATCGGCGCTCGGGAGGTCGGGGCGGCCGGTGGGGATCGGGGGCCTGCCCGGTCGGGCGCGGTGGCGCTCGCGGGAGCAGGAGCCGTGGTTCTGGCGGATGCGCCGCACCACGCCGGGGCGCTGGCGGTCGTGCCAGTCACCGGCCAGCGCCACCGAGGCGGCGGAGCCTTGGTAGGCGGCCGACCAGGCGTGCATCAGCCAGACGAGTTCCTCGACGACGTCGGGGTGCCACAGCCAGCAATCCGGAAGCGCCGCCGCACCGTCGGGGTAGCGGAGGTAGATCGCGCCCAGCCACGCGGCGAGGTCGTCGAGCAGGTTCGTGGTCTCGTCGGTGGTTTCGGGGGCGAAGAGCCAGGTGGGGGCGGGGCCGGCGTTGCGGCGGGTGGCGAGCGAGGCGACGGTCTCCGAGAGCCGGGCCAGGACCTCGGCCAGCTCGTCCATTCGGCCCGGCAGGCCGGTGAGGGGGTCGACGTCGCGGCGAAGTCCGTCGACGAGCCGCGCCAGCCCGGCGACCGGGCCCGACCAGCTGCCTTCGTCGCCCGTCCTCGGGTTCGGCGGCGGGTGGTTGGCGCTCATCAGAGTTCTCCAGAAGACGTTCGTGGGCAGGTCGGCCAGACCCACCCGCCGCTGCAGGCGGGTCTAGCCTCGACGTGACGGATTGCGCCGAGGGCTATCCGGTGGGGCGGTGGTCCCGGTCGTCCTCGTCGGGCAGGAGGGCGTCGACGACAACCAGGCGGGGGCGGCCGTGCGGCGGCTCGTGGGGGCCGACTGTGAGTGCGCCCCGGATCGGGCGGGCCACTGCGCGGCGACGGCGGACGCGACGAGCGACCCGGGCCGGGAGGGCCCGCCACCAGGCGGCGATCTCCTCGACGCGGGCGACGAGGTCGGGGTGGTCGTCGCGGAAGTCTGCCCAGCGGACCTCGCGGCGCTGCCAGATCATCTGCGCCCGCCCGATCACCGGCGGGATCCCCCGCCGGATCACCAGCACACGGCCCGCCGGCAGGTTCGCGATCTGCGCCGGCGACAACACTGCCGTCTTCCGCGTCGCCCGCGCCGTGCTGTGCCGGGCGGGGTCGACGGTGTCGGCGGGTTCGTCACGCTCCCCGGTCAGGGTCGACCAGAACTGCAGATCGTCCCGGTCGCGGGTGCCGCCGAACACCATGATCGAGCCCGAGTTGTTCAGGATCGTCGCCGCATCATGCGTCCCATACCGGGCGAGGAGCTGGGCGCGGGACTGGAACGCGCAGATGATGTTCACCCCGCGCCCGCCCATGTCCGCGGTCCAGGACTCGAGCGGGACCGGGCAGATCAGCGCCGCCTCGTCCAGCGCCAGCCGCAACGGTGGGTCCAGCCGGCCACCCGGTTTCGTGGCGGCGGTGCGGCGGGCCTGCCGCGCGATGTGCCCGGTCAACGCACACACCAACGGCGCGACCTGCGCCTCCTCACCACCGAGCAGGTAGACGGTGCCGTTCGTCGCGAGGAGCTCATCGACATCGAGCGGACGCGCCCACGGCGTCTCCTCCCCCAACCCCGCCGCGGCCGACGCCGCCGGGGAGGTGAGCCACCCGAGTGCAGGCATGATCGTCGAGGTGATCGAGGACCGCGTGCGGTCGTTCGTGCCCAGGAACTGGCCCAGGTCGAGCTCGAACGCCGGTTCCGGGCTGCGGCGCAGCAGCACCGTCACCTCCCGCGACGCCGCCTCCGGATCCGCCAGCCACCCGAGGACGTCACGCATCGTCTTGGCGCCGAGGGCGGCGGCGTGCAGGAGCGCGGCGAGGACGCGGCGGCCCTGGGCGTCCCAGAACTCCCGATCCCCGCTGCTGCCGGCGCGGGTGGTGGCGGCGAGCATGTCGGTGGCCCGCTCCCCCGCCGTGACCGGATCGCTGCAGCCCAAGACCGGGTCGAAGGTGACGGTGGAGGGGAGGTTGGCCAGGCCGACGGCGTTGAACACCCACACAGGGCCCCGCTCCGCTCGTCTGCCGGTGGTCAGGTCGTAGAGATCGCCACGAGTGGAGGCGACCAGCGCGGCGCCGGGGGCGTCGAGGATTTGCCCGGCCAACCAGCCGGACTTCCCGGTGCGGGGGCCGCCGAAGATCAGGGTGACGTCCTCGACCGAGGACCACACCCACAGCAGCCCGCTGCGGCACAGCCGCACCGCCACCTCCGGCACCGGCAACCGCCACCGGTCACGCCGATCCATGCCGGCGAGGGACGGGCGGACGGCGCCGGCGCGGCGGCGCATCGCCCCGCTCCCGGCATGGCGGACGACGTCGAGCGTCGAGGCCACCCCGGACTTGCGTCGGGCCCGGGAGCCCCACCGGTTCACCGTGGCCGACGAGCGGGTCCAGCGGTGCCACGCCCACACCCCGCCCGCAACTGCGGCCAGCAGCAGCACCGGAAGACCGACCGCCGTGGCCAGCGCGGCCATCGGGAGCAAGGCGACCAGACCGAGGCAGATCGCCAGCACGGTCGCGCCGCGCTTGGCGGCGATCACCGTGCCGGCGACCGCCGCGACCGGGATCAGGAAGGTCCAGAGGTTCATCGCTTCACCCCGAGTGCGTAGGCGATCGTGTCGGTGATGGCGCGGGCGTTCGCCGGGCCCATGCGGGAGAACCGGAACCGGTCCTGCCCCAACGCGATCGCCAGGTCCAGCACCGCGATCTCACTGGTTGACGCCTTGACGAACTCACCGGCGTCGAACGCGGCCCGGGCTTGGGTCCAGTTGATCCAGCACGTCCCGTCCCGGTCGCGTTCCACGCAGGCGTCGCGGAACTCCGGGCGGGCAGGCCACGTCTCGTGCACGATCAACAGCCCGACCGCGGCCGCGACATGCGGGCTGTGCCCGCGCGCCCACCGCCGCAGCCCGATCACCGCAGAGGTTGTTGACGACGGGGCGCTCATCGGGCCACCTCCGCCGGGACGTTCGCGCTGTCCGTGGTGTCGTCGACGCCGATGTGGCCGATGCGGGACCAGAAGGTGTTCGCGATCCGGTCCGCGCTGCGCAGCCGGGCGGCGAGCTCGTGCAGGTCCATCGCCGCCGCGTCCAGCCGCTCCCGCGGGTCGACGACGCGGGTATCGTCGTAGACGGGGCGGGTGTCGCCGTAGTGGGCGACCTGCCAGGCCAGCACCTCCGCCAGCCCAGCGACCGCGGCCAGGGTGTCGACGACATCGGCGGTCATCGCGTAGAAGTCGGCGTGGTCCGGCTCGGCCGTGCGCTGGGCGTGGACCGTTGCGCGCCAGGCCTTCGCCCCTGCCCGGGCCTCGCGGACGGCCTCGGGGATGTCGGGGTCGTGACTCGTGGTGGTGTTCATCTAGGGTCGGT
>NZ_BJVJ01000110.1 GCF_007989085.1 Pseudonocardia sulfidoxydans NBRC 16205 | reverse complement strand
GTCATGAGTCCCCTCGGTCCTGCTCGCTCCCGGCTGCTGCCCGGCACCTCGCTGTCCGAGCGCGTGACGCTCGACGTCGCGCCCGAAAGCAAACCGCAAGAGCTATGCCCCTAGGCATTTGTTCCGACGTCGACACCGACGAGGAGGCCGCGGCGGCTCCCGCGACGCCTGCCGGTCACCAGGCTCCCGACCGGCAGTCATATCGGGACGATGTCTAGTTCAGCGGGACGAGCTGCTGGAGCGCCGGGGTGGGCCGGTCGGTGCGCGGTGCGTCCCGGTTCGACCGTCAGGCCGCACCCGGGCGCCGACCCGCGCACGAGGAGACCGGACGGTCGCCGCGAGGAATCGTGCGGCAGTGAACGGGGCCGGCCGGCGCGCGGGGACGGGGAACGTTAGCGCAGCTCACGATGGCATTCGCCGTGTCGCGAGCACCCGCTCACGCGCCGCGCCGCCAACGCTCGAACGAGGTCATCTCGCCGACCGGACGGCCCCGCCGCCGCACGAGAACGACACGACGCGACGACGCCCCGCGAACACTGACGAGACTCCGGCAGCTGCATCTCGCATCGTGGAGGACGATAAGCTGGCAGGCGCACACATCGGGACACCGTCCAGCGTTCCTGGCGCTCCTCCAGGATTCTACCGGGGAGGATCGATGGCTGGAGAGGACGACACGGAGCCGACTGCGGCCGCCGATGCCGGCGGGAAGAAGGACAGTACGACCGCGAGAGTGGTCGCCGTCCTCGACGCGCTCGCCCGGGCGGAGGAGGGCGGCGTCGGCGTCCGCCAGCTCGCGACGGTGCTCGGGGTCAGTCGCAGCGCCGTGCACCGCGTCCTGCAGAACCTGGCCGACCTTCGGGTGGCCAACGCGCTGCCGAGCGGGAACTACGAGCCGGGCGAGGTACTCGCGGCCTGGGCGACGTTCCTGGGGTACCGCCAGAACGTCCTCGAGCTCTCGAAGGGCCTGCTCGACCGGCTGGTCGAACGGGCGGAGGAGACGGCGTATCTCACGACCTTTGCCGGAGGTCGGCTCACCACGGTCGCGGCAGCCGAATGCGACCGCCCGGTGCGCTACGTCCTCCCGATCGGGGGCCGGCTCCCGCTGGAGCGGGGCGCCGCAGGCAAGGCGGTCCTCGCCCACCTGGGTGAGGAGGTCCTCACCGAGCTGGCGCTGCCCGAGACCGAGGCAACGCGACTCCGGGCCGATCTCGCGGAGACGCGCGAGCGCGGCTACGCCGTCAGCATCGGGGAGAACATCCCCGACGCCTGCGGGTTCGCGGCCGCCTACTTCACGAACGGCCGGCCGGCCGGGTCGATCACGGTGACCGTTCCGCGCTACCGGGCGGCCGACGACGCGGCGGACAGGTTCGGCCCGCTGGTGAAGGACACGGCGCGGGCACTCACGAACCTGCTCACCGCTCGCCCGGACGACTGAGGAGGTCCGCCCCCGCGGCGGTGGGACGACGGCGTGGGCCGGACCGGCTCAGGCCTCGGCCCGGCCGGCGGGTCCACCGGCCCTGAGGTGCGCCGGCTGACCGGCGAGCACCGAGCGGGCGACGGTGCGCAGGTGCACGTCCTCGGGGCCGTCCACGATGCGCAGGGTGCGGGCCCGTGACCAGATCTCGGCCAGTGGCGTGTCGTCGGTGACGCCCATGCCGCCGAAGAGCTGGATCGCGCGGTCGAGGACGTTCTGCGCCACCTCCGGCGCGACGACCTTGATCGCCGACACCGAGGCGCGGACGTCGTCGACGCCGTAGCGGTCCACCAGCCACGCGGTGTGCAGGACCAGCAGCCGCGCCTGGTCGATCTCGATCCGCGAGCGGGCGATGGTGTTGCGGACGACGCCCTGGTCGCTGAGCGGGGTGCCGAAGGCGACCCGGCTCTGCGCGCGCTCCACCATCATCTCCAGGGCCCGCTCGGCCATGCCGATGGCCCGCATGCAGTGGTGCACCCGGCCCGGCCCCAGGCGGGCCTGCGCCACCTGGAACCCGTGCCCGGCCCGGCCGAGGACGTTCGCCCGGGGCACCCGGACGTCGTCGTACTCGATCTCGCAATGGCCCTGTTGATCGCGGTAGCCGAACACGTGAAGCGCGCGCACGATCCGCACCCCGTCGGCATCCCGCGGGATGAGCAGCATCGTGTGCTGTCGATGGCGAGCAGCGTCCGGGTGCGACCTGCCGAGCAGGATCAGCAGCCGGCACCGGGGGTCTGCGGCGCCGGTCGTGAACCATTTCCGGCCGTTGACGACGTAGTGGTCGCCGTCTTCGACGATGCGGGTGTCGATGTTCGTCGCATCGCTGGACGCGACGTCGGGCTCGGTCATCGAGAACGCCGACCGGATCTCGCCTTCGAGCAGCGGCTCCAGCCAGTCCGTCCGCTGGGGGTCGGTGGCGAACCGGTCGAGCATGTCCATGTTCCCGCTGTCGGGGGACAGGCAGTTCATCGCCGCCGGCGCGATGAACGGGCTCCGGCCGGTCTGTTCGGCGAGGATCGCGTAGTCGACCTGCGCCAGTCCGGCGGCCCCGCCACGGAACAGGTTCCACAGCCCCTGCGCTCGCGCCTCGGCGATGAGGTCGAGCATGACAGGCGGTGGGTCGTGGGGTCGGCCGGCGGCGGTGAGTTCCTCGCGCTGGGCCGCGTAGACCAGCTCCGCCGGGTAGACGTGGTCGGACATGAAGCGGCGGACGCGTTCCAGGTGGTCGAGCGCGGTCGCAGAGATACTGAAGTCCACGGGGAGTTCCGCTCCTATTCCAGCAGTTCGCCGGCCCGCGCGAGCCTGGCGGTCAGCTCCGCTCCGACGACGTCGAGGTCCAGTCGGGTCGCCGACACGTGCCCCGGGCGGGAGAAACGCCTGCGAATCCCGGCATCGATGCAGGCCCACTTCCACTGGGCGAACGCCTCGAAGTACGTCAGCCCGTCGAGCGGTGCGTCGGCCCGTCCGGCGTAGGCCTCGATCAGGTCGTCGCGACCGCAGTAGCCGGGTACACGTCCCGGCGGGGGGACGATACGGGTCCCCGACTCCCCCGGTGCGGACCAGCTGGCCAGGAACCAGCCCAAGTCGGCGCGGGGGTCGCCGGTCGATGCCAGCTCCCAGTCCACCACGGCGCGCAGCTGCCCGTCCGCCGTGAGCAGACAGTTCCCGATCTTGAAGTCGCCGTGCAGCAGTGCGACGCGCGGCTCGCCCGGGAACCGCTGCTCCAGGCTCCGGGCGACGGATTCCAGACCGGGATGCTCGGCGACGTCCTGCTCGGTCAGCAACCCTCGCCACCGCCGCAGCTGCCGCAGGACGAAGGGCTCGGCGCGCAGCAGCGAGGCGAGTCCTGCGGCCTCGACCCCTACCCGGTGGATGTCGGCGAGTGCACGGGCCAGCTTCGTGCCGATCGTCGCCCGGTCCCCCGGCGCCACCGCCCGCAGCGCGTCGGTCGAGTCGAGCGCCGCGCCCTGCGCGAACGACATCAGGAAGAACGGAGCGCCGATCACCTGGACGTCGGTACAGACCGCGTAGGTCGTGGGGACGGGAACGGCGGTCGCGCCCAGCGCGGTGACCAGCTCGTACTCCCGCTGGATCGCCTTCGCCGCGGCGCCGTCGTCGCTGGTCGAGCACCGCAGGCAGTACGTGGCTCCGTCGTCGGTGTCGATGCCGTAGACGAGGTTCGAGCGACCCCCCGAGATCGGCCGGACCGACTGGACGGCCCCCAGCTCCGGTGCGCGCGTCGGTAGCCAGGTACGCAGCCCGGAGAGCACACGTTCCTCCTGGGCGACCCTGACGTGGTCGACGTCGGTCATCGGAGATGGTCCCGGTACTCGTCGAGGTCAGGGGCCGCTGCCACGGTCAGCCGCGCACCGCTGCCGAACTCGATCGGGGAGCCCAGCAACGTGACGGTGCCGAAGCCTTCCTGGTCGTAGGACTGCACCATCGGCGCCACCTCGGTCTGCGCCGCCTCGAGCGCCTCCTTGACGGTTCGAACTTTCGCCGACGGGACACCGAACTCGGCCAGCCGCCGGAGCCAGTGGTCGGCGCCGTGGCCGGCCAGGCTCTTCTCCAGGATCGACCGCAGTTCGGCCCGGTTGCGCATCCGCACCGAGTTCGACTCGAAACGGGGGTCCTCGATCAGGTCGGGACGCTCGATCGCGTGGCACAACCGCTGCCAGAACCGCTCCGCGCGGACCGCGAGGACCACGTCGCCGTCGGCGGTGGCGACCGCCTGCCACGGCACCGTGTGCTCGTGCTCCACACCGGTTCGGACCGGCTCCTTCCCCGACGTCAGATACAGCGTCGCGGTGTAGGTGAGGAGGCTGAGCGTGGCGTTGTACATCGGGACCCGGACGAGCTCACCACGGCCGGTGCGGCCGCGCGCAACCAGGGCGGCGAGAATCCCGTTCACGGCGAACTGCGCCGAGGACAGGTCGGCGATCGGCAGGCACATTCGCAGCGGCGGGTCGCCCGGCTGTCCCTCGAACAGCATCAGCCCCGACAGCGCCTGGTGGGTCAGGTCGTAGGACGGCGCGTCGGCGCGCGGGTCGTCGCCGGAGAAGCCCTGGATGGCACAGAGGATCAGCGCCGGGTTGAGCGCGGCCAGCGTGTCGTAGTCGGCCGAGAGCGACCGCAGCACCCGCGGTGTCATGTTGGTGAGCACGACGTCCGCGGACGTGACGAGGCCCGCGAACGTCGCGTAGTCGTCGGGGGACTTCAGGTCGAGCGCCAACGACCGCTTGTTGTGGTTGAACGTCACGAAGGTGGCGCTGAGCTCCCCGATCCCCGTGATCTCAGCGTTGCGCGAGCTGTCCCCACCGTCCGGTGACTCGATCTTGATCACTTCGGCGCCGAGCTCGGCGAGCAGGAGCCCACCATAGGGCGCGGAGATCACCTGGCCGAGCTCGAGCACCCGGATGCCGGCGAGCGGCAGAGGCGGGGACCCGCCCGGGTCGGTGTGCGCGGCAGTCTGCACGTTCCTCATCCTGTTCGTCTGCGGGCGATCAACTGGCCGGGACGACGTCCCGGCAGCTGTGCGGGCTGGCGGTCGTCCTCAGATGACGCGCGTCGTGTCGAGATCGGAGATCGGCTTGTCGTCGGGCGTTCCGGTCACCAGCGATGTCGCTCCGTCTCTCAGATGGAAGGTCCGGTCACACTTGGCGATCACGCGATCGGTGTTCTGGTCGATGATCAGGATCGCCGTCTGATGCTCGTCCCGCAGCGACAGCAGCGCGGCCCACGTGAAGTCCACGATGATCGGAGCGAGGCCGAGGCTGAGCTCGTCGACGATCATGAGCACGGGATGGGACGCGATCCCCCGCGCGATCGTGACCATCTGCTGCTCGCCGCCGCTGAGCAGCCCTGCCCGCCGCCCGAGCAGCTTCTCCAAGGGCGGGAAGATCCGCAGGATGTCGTCGACGGTGGCCCGGTCGAGATCACGTCCCACCGCGTACGCGCCGGCCCTGAGGTTGTCCATGACCGACAGCCCCGCGAACAGGCCGCGGCCCTGCGGCACGTGCGCGATCCCGGCCCGTGCGGCCCGGACCGGCGATCCGCGCAGGTCGTCGCCGCGGAACCGGACGTCACCGCTGCCCGGGGTGAGCAGACCGGACACCACGCGGGCGGTGGTGGTCTTCCCGGCACCGTTGCGACCGATGAGGCCCACCACCTCACCGGGGGCCACGGTGAGCGACACGTCGTGCAGGACCCGGTTCTTGCCGTACCCGGCCTCGACCCGGGTCAGTTCGAGCAGCGGCGCGACCTCAGACATCCGCGGCCGTCCGTTCCGTGCCCAGGAACGCCGCCGCGACGGCCGGGTCCTTCATGACCTCGGAGGTGGCGCCGTCGGCGATCACCCGCCCGAAGTTCAGGACCGTCGTGTGCTCCGCGATGTCGCGGATGAACGCGACGTTGTGGTCCACGGTCAGGACCGTCGTGCCGGCGGCCCGGACCTGGCGGATCGCGCGGGCGATCGCATCGGTCTCCTCGGCCCGCACCCCCGACGTCGGCTCGTCCAGCAGCAGCAGGTGCGGCTCGGCCGCGATCGCGCGGGCGATGTCGACGAGCTTCCGGTGGCCGCCGGTCAGGGTGTCGGCGGCCTCGGACCATGTGGCCGGGTCGACGTCGACGACCGTCAACGCCCAGCCGGCCCGCTCGCTGTTCTCGGCGCGAACGCGGCGACGCCGCGCGAGCCCGAGCGGCGGCCGGTTCGCCGCTTCGGCGGCCATCAGGACGTTGTCGAACACCGTCAGGTCGCCGACGAGCGCGGGATGCTGGAACGCACGCCCCATCCCCAGCCGGATCCGCTTGCGGGTGGGCACCGTGAGGACATCGCGGCCACCGACCCGGACGTCCCCCGCCCGTTGCCGGGTGATGCCGGTCAACACGTCGAGTACCGTCGTCTTGCCCGCACCGTTCGGGCCGATGAGGGCGTGGATCGAGCCCGCCCGCACCGAGAAGCCCACCGAGTCCACGGCGACCACCCCGCCGAACGTGACCCGCACGCCCTCGACGACGAGATCCCCTGCCTCCTGGTCCGATGCGGCCGGCCTCACCACGTCCGCCTCGGCGACGACCGGGATCGCCCGCCCGCGCCGCCTCCCCAGGCCGTCGAGCCGTTCGCGGACACGCTCCGGTAGCCGGATGCGCCCACCCCCGACCCGCCGCCACGTCGCTCCCACCATCGCGAAGACGCGGGACACGAGCTCGAACCCACCACCCGGCGCCAGGATGAGCACGACCATGAACAGGATCGGCCACCACATCCCGGCCGAGTCGTTGGTCGACCCCGCGTCCTGGATCACGACGTAGACGATCGCGGCCAGGATCGGCCCGCACACGGTGCCGAGCCCGCCGACGGCGACCAGGCTGAACAGCATGATCGACAGCATCACGTTGAACGTGTCGGGCGAGATGGTGCCCTGGCTCTGCGCCAGCACGACGCCGCCCAACGCACCGCAGACACTGGACCAGACGTAGGCCAGCATCTTGACCGTCAACGGGTCGACACCGATCGCAGCGGTCATCGTCTCGCTGCGCTTCACCGCCATCAGCCAGCGGCCGTACTTGGAGAACAGCAGCAGCTGGGTGAGCCCGATGACGACGGCGAGCAGGATCACGCTCATGATGAGCCCGTCGCGCTCGGAGGTGAAGCTCAGCGGCCCGACCGACACCTGATCGACGATGAGCCCATTCACCGAGTGCGTCCAGTCGCCGAGCATCGTCCCGTTCACGAGCACGTTGACGACGTAGGCGAAGCAGAAGGTCACGATCGCCAGTCCCAGGTGCGGCAGCCGCAGCGCCCCGAAGCCGAGCAGGAGCGCGACCAGGATGCTCGCGACCAGGGTGACGCCGAGCGCGCCGGCGATGGACATGCCCCAGTCGTTGATCGCGATCGTGGACATGTACGCGCCGATCGCCATGAAGCCGCCCTGCCCGATCGCGGGCTGACCGCCGTAGCCGGAGATCACGTCCAGCCCGACCGCGCCGAGGGCGTAGGCGATCGCCGTCACCAGCACCAGCTGGAACGACGCGCCGGAGCTGAGCCCCCAGATCAGGATCACGACCAGGCAGAGGTAGCTCCATTTGATCGCGCCGAGACGCGCGGCCACCGTGAACATGTCAGTTCTCCCCAGGGTGGGCCGCCGCGGCACGGGCCGACGCGGTGCTCACAGCCGCTCCGCGAACGTGCGGCCGACGATTCCGGCCGGTCGGAAGACCAGCACGCCGAGCAGCAGGACGAACACGATGAGGGCCCCGATCTCCGGCTTCCAGTAGGCGGCGGAGACGTTGACGGCGATCCCGACGATCACTCCCCCGACCAGCGCCCCCGACCAGCTGTACAGCCCCCCGATGAGCAGCCCCGCGAAGGCGAACAGCACGAACGGCGTGAACATGGCGGTGTAGACGTTGGTGATCGGCGCGTTGAACACCGCCACGAACACGCAGATGACGGTGGAGGCCGCCCACGCCGTCGCCGCCAGCCGGCGTCGTGGCATCCCCAGGACGGCGGAGTTCTCGCCGGACTCGGCCAGGCAGCGCAGCATCAGCCCGGTCCGGGTCCGGGTGAGCAGCAGGTAACAGACGACCAGCAGGACTACGGTGATCGCGGCGATGGCGATCGTCTGCCGCGCGACCATGATCCCCGCGCCGAGTGACACCGACGGCCCGCCGATCAGCGGCGGGAAGGCGAACGGCTCCCCCCGGCTCCACCGCCACGCCACGAACTGCTCGATCAGCAGGAAGAGGCCGAGGGTGCGAACGACCAGGTTGAACTGGCCGTGGCCGTCCCCGGGCCGGAACGCGACGTAGTAGACGCCCGCCCCGACCGCCGCCGCGATCACCAGCAGCAGCGGAAGGGCGATCCAGAAGCTCAGCTTGAACTCCCCGATGAGGAAGTACGCGAAGAAGGCCAGCAGGGTGGCGATCATCGGCTGGGCGAAGCTGAAGATCCCGGTCGTCTTGAACAGGATGCTCGCCGACAGGCCGACGAGCCCGTAGGTGAAACCCGCGACGACGCCACTGACGACGATCTGCAGGAGGAGGGTCACAGGGGCTCCCGGTTCCGATGGGCCTGCGCGAGAGGGACGGGCGTCAGAAGTTGGTGTCGATGTCGACACTGCCCTGCTGTTGCCACTTGCCGTCGTCGCCGAGCTGCACGACGTAGACCTTCTTCGTCGCGAGATGGTCCTGCGCCGTCAGCGTCACGGGCAGGGCGTTCGGCGCCAGCGAGACGTCCTTGAGACCCTGCAGCGTCGCGATCAGGTTGTCGCGGGTGAGGTCGTCACCCATCTTCTGCAGCACCGACGTCATGAACACCGCGCCCGTGCAGCCGGCGAGCGTCACGTAGTTGACCGTGTACTTCGGTGCGTACTGAGTGATCGCGGCCGCGCACTCCGCCGACGTCGGATCCTCCGGAGACGCGGTGGCCACCGTGGCGAGGACCTTCCCGCCGAGCAGATTCTTCCCGCTGCTCATCAGCGGATCGGTGAACTGCGCGCTGGCCAGGGCCTGCGCGTTCAGGTACGCCTTGCCCGGGGCGAATCCCTGGGCCTGTGCGGCCTTCTCGAACTGCAGCATGTTCGCCGGCGGCAGGTTGGTGAGGACGTAGTCCGGGTTCGCCTGCTTGAGCTTGAGCACGAACGGCGTGAAGTCCGACGTCGTCGCCGTCAGGTAGTCGCTGTCGACGTACTGGGCTCCGGCCTCCTGGACATCTTTCTTGATCTCCGCGAGTGCCTGGTCGATACCGGGCGTCTGCAGCATGACCGCGCCGACGGTCCCCTTGCCGTACTTGTCGAACGCATAGGGGACGAGGCTGACCAGCTGGGTGCCGTAGGACGGGAACTGCGCGAACGTGTACTGCTGCACGGGGTTGTACAGCGCCGGCAGGAACGCGGTCGGGAAGAGGTACGGGACCTTGGCCTTCTCGGCCTGCTGCTCGACGACCGGCGGCTGGATCGACCCACAGCCGCCGAAGATCGCGAAGATGTCGGAGTCGACGAGCGTCCGCGCGTTGGCGCCGGCCCGGACCAGGTCGTAGGCGTCGTCGAGCGGGTCCCACACGATCTGGCGGCCGTTCACCCCGCCCTTGTCGTTGACGTGCTTGAACCAGGCCTCCGCCGATTCGGTGTACTCCAGACAGCTCGCGGCGACCGGGCCGGTCAGCGGCGCGGTTCCGCCCAGCACGATCTGGGTGTCGGTCACGCCCTTGGCCGACGCCGTACCGGACTGCTCGTCCGACGAACCGCAGGCCGCCAACGTCGCTGCCAGCGCCAGCCCTGCGAGCGCAGTACCGACGCGACGGCCTGCGCGCCCGCGTGTTGTCTGAATCAATCCCACGATCTTCAGCTCTCCTCGATGAGAACCCGCCAGCAAACGGATTGGACCTGCCTTGCAGAAGACCCCGATCACGACCGGACGCCGGCGGCGGCCCATCGACACGATCTCGGTACCACGCGTGGACCACGGACCGCCGACGGCGGCACCGAGGTCCACGCGGCTCGGCGCTACATCTCGTTCAGTTGAGCCACGGCGGGCGGACCGCGCCCCAGCCCGACGCCTCGTCCTCCTTCAGGAGTTGGCCGTCGTAGGAGCTGACGCCGGCCTGCCCGCCGATGAATGCCTTGTCGGCCTTGGGGCCGCCGAGCGAACGCCACATCTTGAACCCCATCAGCTCGCGCAGCAGGGGCGAGGCGTCCTGCACGATCTCCGGGGGGGTGAGGAAGGCCCAGTTCTCCTTCACCCGCAGGTAGGGAACCGAGTAGAACATCAGCGCACCATGGCGCCAGAAATCGCTCGTCCGGTTCTTGCCGATCGAGTGCCAGACCCGTCCGTCCATGACGATGACCGATCCGGCCGTGCCGGTCGCCGTCACCCGGCCCGCGGCGAACGACTCCGGGGTCAGCTCGTCGCGGTGGCGGCGGTGGCTGCCCGGCACCACGAAGGTCGCGCCGTTCTCGTCGGTGAAGTCGTCGAGCATGTAGAGGAACGCGCACACGACCGGCCACGTGATGTCGCTGGGCATCGGGCCCTGGTCGATGTGTGCGCCGCCGGCCGGGCCACCGGGGGGTACCCGGTTGGCGAAGGCCTCCCACAGGAGGAGGTCCGGCCCGAGAATGTGCCGCGCCAGCTCCAGCGCTGTCGGGTGCACCGCGAGATCGCGGAACTCCTGCGCCTTGGCCACCAGGGTGCGGACGAACTGGGCTTCGTCGGACTCGGGCGCCCCGAGGGCGCGCGCTGCCTCGCGCTCGTCGGCGGCGAGTTGCACCAGCCGGCTCCGCAACGCCGCCACCTCGTCCGCGGTAAGGACGTCGGGAACGACGGCGTAGCCATCGGTGCGCAATTGTTCCTTCACCGGCCCGAGGTCCTTCGCCGGTTCGGTCAGGGCGGCCCTGCCCTCGTCGCTCATCTGGCAATCTCCATTGATCTTCCGATGCGGCCCGTACGAGGTTCGTTCTGCAGTGACGGGAAGCTATCACCCACCTGGGCGATGAACAAGAAGCGATCGAGACGGCGTCCCGATTTCCTCCGGGCCGGGCCGGAGCCATCGTGCACCTCCGCGCACAGAGGCCGGAATCGCGGACGCAGCGCAGCCGCAGCCGGGACATGGACGGACTCACCGGGACAGGGCCGGGTGCGGCGTCGGGGTCCGCGTCCACGGCCGGGCCGCCGCGCGCCCGAACCGGGACGCCGGGCGGCCACCGACCCTCGAACACCGCGGAGCGACCCTCGAACATTGCGGAGCCCGACCGTGCCATGGCGTCGCCGGGCGGATACACGACGCGCCGCACGTCCCGCGACGCGGGCCGACGCGACACGCAGCGCGACAGCGACAGCGACAGCGACAGCGAGGGAGGTCCCGACGTGCGCCGGCCCGGCGGCCAGGGCACAGGCCTCCCCCGACGTCATGGCCGCTGGGCTCAGACCAGCGCGAAGGGGCGCAACGGCGATCCCGTCGCACCGACCAGGCGCAGCGGCGCGGCCACGAACACGAACTCGACGACACCGCGACCCGCGACGCCCTCGAGCCAGAGGTTCTCCAGGATGCTGATCTGCTGCTCGACCAACAGCACCCGATGACACGCCAGATCGTGCGGGATGCCGCCGTCCGGGACCGCGTCGAACTGCAGGGTGTCGGTCCCGACCGCACACACGCCCCGGTCGGCGAGCCAGTGGGCGGCCGACTCGACGAGACCCGGGCAGCCTCCGTCCGTCCCGAGATATGCCGCGGCATCGCCGTAGCGCCGAGCCCAGCCCGTCCGGACGCAGACGACGTCGCCGCTCCCGACGGCGACGCCTGCCGCTACTGCCACATCCGCGAGGTCGTCCGCGGTGACGACGTCGCCGCCGTCGAGATGGTCGCGACCCCGGTGGGCGGCTACATCGAGCAGCACGCCCCGTGACACCAACGGCGGCAGCTCGTCGATCGACCCGGTGTCGAAAGCACCGCCACGCTGGCTGGCGACGGCGTCGACACCACCGTGCAGCTGCCCGTTGTGGGAGATGTGGCAGAACGCGTCGATGTGCGTCCCGACATGGGTACCCATCACCATCATCTCGTTCGCGGCCGACAGCCCGCCGTCGAACGTCCGATCACCGTGGCGCTGCATGAGCGCCGACCGGAAGCCCGGCTGCGTCGGGAGTGCCGGGACGGCGCTGTGCAGCGGATGCCCCAGCTCGACGATGTCCATGCCGGCGTCGAGGGCGGCGAGGACCGCCCCGAGCCGGCTGCTCATGCCCTGTTCCACCGACGACACGAGCTCGTGCGCCCGCTCGACATCAGTACGGCCCCTTCGGGATCGCCTCGTAGTAGGGAACCGCGATCTCGTCGGTCGACGGCTTGCGCCCCATACCGGCGGCGGTCCGCGGCTCGGGTCCGTAGGCCACCGACAGGTTGATCAGCGCGGGCCGCCCGCAGTCCAGCGCCCGCCTCATGGCCCCAGCGACCTCGGAGAGCGTGGTGACCCGCTCCCCGTAGGCCCCGAAACCGGTCGCCACCTGGTCGTAATCGGTGTCGGTGAGATGACTGATCACCTCACCCCGCGGCCCGTAGTCACGGTTCTGGCTACGGACGGACTGGGCCCACAAGGCGTTGTTGACCACGACCGTCACGACGGGCAGCCCGTGGCGGACCATCGTGTCGAGCTCCTGGATGTGGAAGCCGGCCGCGCCGTCGCCACAGAAGACCACGACCCGCCCGCCCGGGCGAGCGACCTGCGCCCCGACGCCCAGCCCGGTACTGAGCCCGAGGATACCGAGGTAGCCACCGAAGCCCATGACGTCGAACGGTCGCGCCTCGGCCAGGCTCTCCCACACCCAGCCCGCCGCCTCGCCACCGTCGACGACGACCGTCGTGGACGGGTCGAGCGCCCGCAGCGCGGCACGAACCCCGTGATAGGGATGGATGCGACCGTCGACCTCGGCCGGCTCGTCGGCGAACGACGACCGGCGATGGTTGACCGCAACGACACCTTTCGCCCACCCCGCCCGTTCAGCCCCTCCGTCTCGCAGCCCGGCCGTCACCGCCAGCAGCGTCTCGCGTGCATCGGCGACCACCGGCAGGTCGACCGCCCTGACCCGGCCGATCTCGGACGGGTCGATGTCGATCTGCACGAGCGTCGCGTCGTCGGGGACCATCGAACCGGTCCGCCCCCCCAAGAAGCGGCCCAGTCTCGCCCCGACCAGGAGGACAAGGTCGGGGCGCTCCCCGAGCTCGGTCTCGAGCATCCCGAGGTTCCACGCCCCCCCGGCGTTCGACACATGGTCAGCAGGCAGACCGGCCGTCCCCATCTGGCCGAACACCGGAACCCCCGAGCGGTCGGCGAAGGCGACCAGCGCGTCCAGGCCGTGGGAGTAGCGGATGCCGTTTCCCGCGATGACCACCGGCCGTCGTGAGGCCTCGAGACGTTCGACGATCGCCGCGACGACCTCGGCCGAGGGCGCCGGCAGAGCGGCGGCCGGAGCTCCCGCGGTGGCGATCCGCGACTCCTCGACCTCCGAGAACATCACGTCCACCGGAATGTCGAGCAGGACCGGCCCCGGGGGGCCCGCCAGCGCCTTTCGTACCGCGAGCCCGACCAGGTCGGGGATGCGGTCCGTCGAGGTGACCCGATGCGCCCAGCGGGTGACGGGCCGGACGATACCGACCTGGTCGATCCCACCCTGCAACTCGTTGAGCTCGCTCTCGCGCAACGGCGGCGAGCTCGTGACGACCAGCAGGGGAACCCTGTCGAGGTGGGCACTCACGATCGCCGGCAGACAGTTCGCATACCCGGCGCCCGCCGTCACCGCGACGACGCCCAGGCCCCCGGTGGCACGCGCATACCCGTCCGCGGAATGACCGCTGGCACCCTCGTGACGACCGTCGACGAGCCGGACCCCGAGGTCCGCACACGCCAGGAGGAACGGGTTGAGATGCCCTCCGTGGATCGCGAACACAACGTCGACACCGTGTTCTGCCAGCGCACGCGCTGCCAGCTCACCGCCGCTCACCAAGCCCATCCGGCCCTCCGCTCGCTCGTCCGCCCGCAGCTCGCACCGCTCGCGTCCCGCTCATCAGGACTGCGTCCCACTCCATCACTGTCGGAACAGGCGGTCAAGACCGTCACGTCGTGGATCGAGACTCCGGTGGAGCCCGTCGGCATCGCGTCCGCCCTCCCCCCGCGATGCTGCGGGCAGGTGGCAGCGACCCCCACTCCCCGCGTGGATCCACTCGGGCCACCGCAGTACGAGTCGATCAGCTCACGACTGCGCCGGCCATACCAGCTTCGTCAGCGGCTCCATCGGCTGGGTCTGACACCCAGCCGTGACCGGTCGGCCGCCCAGTCCCAGTTGGCAACCGACCCGCCCGCCGCCGCAAACAGCGTCCCGGCCACGCGGCCGCGCACTGGCTCGCCGAACCGCACCCCAGCGCGGGCGGAGGGCGACGTCCGGCTCCGGCTCGCCCTTTGGGCACCCGACCCCTGCGACAGCTACGCGGCGGATCTTGTCGTGCGCCCGCTGGACGACGCCGCCAACCTGGCGAACCAGGCCGCCAGGATTCCCGCGATGAGCTCGCCAGGAGGCAGGACGGGATCGAGGTGGGGTGTCGGTGAAGACCTGCCCGAGCTTGGCGCCGTCGAGGATCCCGACGAAGTTGTCTGAGGACAGGCCCTTCTGCAGCAGCAGCTGGGTCAGACCGTCGGCGCGGCCGAGCAGGACTGTGACCACGCCCAGGCTCAGCGCGGGCGGCTCGACCGCGGAGGAGTCCAACACCTCCCGACGCCTGGACCCGCCTGCCACCGCTGCAGTGCCAGGTCGGGTTCGACGTCGTCGCCGGGGCCGACGGCGCGCAGCAGAACGCTGCGCCGCGGGTGCGATGCGGCCTCGGCCTCGGTGAGCTCGCCGGCCTCGACCATCATCCGGACGAGGGCGTGGTTGTGGGTCAAGCGGGTCAGCCGCCCGTCGCGGAGCAGATAGGCCCGGGAGTCACCGACATGCACCAGCCCTCAGCCGCCCGCCGCCGCAGCGCACCAGGGCTGCGACGCTGGTGCCAGCGTCGGGGTCCTCGATCTCCTGCGCGGCGGTGGTGACCAGACCGTGCAGGCGCGCGAGCGCCTCCCCGGGCTCGAGGTCACCGCCCAGGTCTGCGACGCCTGCGACCAGCGTTGCGCTCACCCGAGCGGCCGACGGTCCGAACCCGTCTGACACGGCGGGATGGTCAGGTCCGGCGGCGGCCTCGAAGGTCAGTGGTTGCGTGGATGTCGCCATGTCGTCCTCCTGCGCGTGGAATGTGGACAGGAGGCCGTGGACCAGGGCCGCGCGGGCGTGGACGTCACGCTCGGTCTCGGCCCACCATGCGCGGACCGCGTCGGCGGCGTGGGCAGGTGCAAGGTTGCAGACCGGGCGGATGCGGGCCAGTGGTTGAGG
>NZ_BJVJ01000109.1 GCF_007989085.1 Pseudonocardia sulfidoxydans NBRC 16205 | reverse complement strand
GGTGACGCCCATGCCGCCGCTCACCTGGTGACGCCCATGCCGCCGCTCACCTGGTGACGCCCATGCCGCCGCTCACCTGGTGACGCCCATGTTGTAGGCGGTGAGCCGCCACATCGACTTGCCGGGCCTGCGCCCGAGCACCGCCCAGTGGGCGTTGCCCATGCCCCCGACGGCGGGCCACACCGTCTGCGGCAGGTCGAGCAGGCCGGAGACCATGCCGGCGATGACGCCGCTGTGGGCGACGAGCAGCACGGTGACGTCGGCGTCGCTCTCGGCGTACTCGGCGTCGAGCTCCTCGACGAGCGGGACCGAGCGGGCGACGACCTCGACGCGGGTCTCTCCCGCGGGCGGGCGCCACGAGGGGTCGGAGCGCCAGGCGTCGATCGCGCCGGGAGTGTTCTTCTCGATCTCGACGATCGACTGCCCGCCCCAGTCGCCGAGGTCGGTCTCGCGCAGGCGCCGATCGTGTTCGACGGTGAGCCCGGTGACGGCGGCGACCTCGTCGGCGGTGCGGGCGGCGCGGCTGAGGTCGGAGCTGATGAGGCGCGTGGGCTCGAACCGGGCGAGCTGGGGTGCCGCGTCCCGGGCCTGCTGCACTCCGGCCCCGGTGAGCGTCGAGTCGATGTGGCCCTGCATGCGGCCCTCGACGTTGTGGTCGGTCTGTCCGTGCCGCAGCAGGACGACCCGGCGCAGGCTCACCCGGCCGCGCCGGAGGGCTCGGTCTCGTCGGGCTCGACCCGGGCCTCCGGGAAGTCGAGCACCGAACAGTCCTTCCACAGCCGGTCGAGGCCGTAGAAGCCGCGCTCCTCGGTGTGCTGGACGTGGACGACGATGTCGGTGAAGTCGAGCAGCACCCAGCGGCCCTCGCGGGTGCCTTCGCGCCGCGTCGGCTTGACGCCGTGCTCGCGCAGTTTCTCCTCGATGCCGTCGACGATCGCCGAGACCTGCCGCTCGTTGGGCGCGGACGCCAGCACGAAGCAGTCGGTGATGACGAGCTGCTCGGAGACGTCGAGCACGAGGATGTCCACGGCCTTCTTGTCCGCGGCCGCCGCCACTGCCACGCGGGCCATCTCGATCGCCTGATCGGTCGCCGTCACGGTTCCCCTTCCCACGCGACCCGGGGATCGGGACCGCGCGACGTCGACGATTGTCCCAGGACGGGCGAGACGGCCTCAGGTGGGTTCGTCGGTCGGCTTCCGGTAGAGCGAGCGCTTCGAGATGTACTGGACGACACCGTCGGGGACGAGGTACCAGACGGGGCGGCCCTCGGCGACGCGGCGGCGGCAGTCGGTGGACGAGATGGCCATGGCCGGGACCTCGACGAGGGAGACCGCGCCGTCGGGCAGATGCTCCGCGTCGAGCTCGTAGCCGGGGCGGGTGACACCGATGAAGTGGGCGTTCTCGAACAGCTCGTCGAGCTTGCGCCAGGACAGGATCTGTTCGAGGGCGTCGGCTCCGGTGATGAAGAACAGCTGCGCCTCGGGGTTGGTCTTGCGCAGGTCGGTGAGGGTGTCGGCGGTGTAGGTGGGGCCGCCGCGGTCGATGTCGACGCGGCTGACCGAGAAGCGCGGGTTCGACGCGGTGGCGACGACCGTCATGAGGTAGCGGTCCTCGGCGGGGCTGACCTCGGCGGCGGTCTTCTGCCAGGGCTGGCCCGTGGGCACGAAGACGACCTCGTCGAGGTCGAAGCGGTCGGCGACCTCGCTGGCCGCGACGAGGTGGCCGTGGTGGATCGGGTCGAACGTCCCACCCATCACACCGATCCTGCGCGTCATCGCCGCAGCTTAAGGGGCGGGCGGACCGGGACCGATCATCGCGGGTAGGCGTGCCTGAACTGGATGCTGATGCGGGGCGCGCAGGCGCGGACCTTGGGGACGCTGTGCTGGCGGGTGCGCTGGCAGGTGCCGCCCATGACGAGCAGGTCACCCGGGCCGGGCTGGAACGACACGCTCGGTCCGCCGCCGGTGGGGCGCAGCCGGAAGGGGCGCACCGCGCCCAGCGACACCAGCGCGACGACGGCCGACGGGAGCTCGCGGGCGACGCGGTCGCCGTGCCAGGCGACGCTGTCGGCGCCGTCGCGGTAGAGGTTCGCCCCGACCTGGGTGAACTCGACGCCGTACCGCTGGCTGAGCAGGCCTGCGAGGCCGGTGAGCGGGGCGGGCGCGTCGGCGAGGGTCCAGCGGTGGGTGAGCCGGGGCTCGACGACCGTGCGCTCGTACATGCGGACGGTCCGCCCCGCCCACGGGGTCCGGGCGAGCAGGTCGGCGAAGAGCCGGTCGGCGCCGTGGAGCCAGCCCGGCCCGTGGTCGACCCAGGCGCCGTCACCGAGGTCGTGCCGGACGACCCGGGCGAAGTCGCCGGGGAGCGGATCCGGCCCGTCGTCGAGCAGCGACGGCTGCCACGCGAGATCGATGGCCATGCCGGGGACGCTACACTCGTTCGAACATCAGTTCGAGTGCGTCACCGTTCGAGGGCGGTGGCGAGGAAGGTCAGCTCGCGCCGGATCGCGGCTGCGCCGTCGCCGACGT
The DNA here is from genome assembly GCF_007989085.1 of Pseudonocardia sulfidoxydans NBRC 16205. GTDB lineage: Bacteria > Actinomycetota > Actinomycetes > Mycobacteriales > Pseudonocardiaceae > Pseudonocardia > Pseudonocardia sulfidoxydans. The sequence continues at coordinate 12,873 of NZ_BJVJ01000109.1, read as the reverse complement.
GGCGGGCCACGGAGTGGCGGTAGCTCACCGCGGAGGCGAGCAGGTGCGCGGCGCTGTCCACGTCGGCGTCGCAGCGCGGGAGGGCCGCGGCGATGACGTCGCGGATCTGGTCGACGAGGAGGTCGAAACGGGTGTGCAGGGCGTCGAGCACGGCGGGGTGGGTGTCGGCCTCACGCCACAACAGGTGTGAGAGCAGCGCCGACGAGCCGAGTGAGGCGTCGAGGCGGGCGACGAGCCGGTGCAGGCTCTCGGTGACGTCGCCGGGGACGACGACGGCGGCGGGGTCGACGCGCTCGTCGGGGAGGCGTTCGACGAGGGCTTCGAGGAGGTCGGGTTTGCGGGCGAAGTAGTAGTGCACGAGCCCCTTGGGCACGCCTGCGCGGTCGGCGATCCGGGAGGTCGGCGTGGCGTCGAAGCCGGACTCGGCGAACAGCGTCTCGGCGGCGTCGAGGATCCGCTCGCGGGCGGGCCGCTCGTCGGTCATCGGGTCATTCTCGCTTCCGGGAACGGCGCACCGGGGACGGGCACACGCAGCGGCCGCGACCCGATCGGTCGCGGCCGTCGCTCTTTCAGGAGGGTCAGTGCTGTGCGGTGAGGCCGGTGTGGCCGTGCTGTGCCGCCGGGATGGCGGTGAGCCCGACGACGACCGCGAGGACGCCGGCGACCCAGGAGGTCCACGACGCCCCGAGGAGGTCGCTGTAGCCGAGGACCCACGGCGAGATGAACAGCAGCACGCCCAGCACGGCGTGGACGTACTCGCTCGCGACGGACTTCGGCGCGGCGAGCGACCAGAGACCGGTCGCGGCGAGGAGGACCCCGAGGACGACGAGTGCCCACACGGCGGCGGTGTCGACGGTGAACACGAGTGGCGAGAGTGCCGCCAGTACGCCGATCACCACTGCCGCCCAGTCCTGCCAGCGTTGCCATGACCTGGTGGTCATAGCGATCACCTTCTTTCGTGACGATGCCCCGAGTCTGCGCCTTGACTGACCGGCCGGTCAAGGTGGCTCCGTGTCTGCTGGGTCACCCGCAAGTCGACGACAAGTCGGCGGTAAGTGGGCCGCCGCAGAGTGGTCCCCGTCAGCTCGAACGACACACCGCCACGACCCCCGAAGGACCGGAGAGACCGATGACCGCCGCCACCGCCATCACCCCCGACCTGCTCGGACTGCGCCTGCTGCACCGCGCGATGCGCACCGAGCTGCACCGCACCACCGCGATGGCCGAGCGCCTCGCCGACGTCCGCACCGGCTGCTCCCCCAAGCGGGCCAAGGCCATCGACAGGTGGGTGCGCGACCTGTGCGCCGAGATCCACCACCACCACACCGCCGAGGACCTCGACGCGTGGCCGGTCATCGCCGCGCGGGCCGGCGCCGCCGTCGACCTCACCGAGCTCTCCGACGACCACGCCGCCCTCGACCCGCTGCTCGACCGGTTGCGCGCCGCCTCGCAGGCCCTCGCGAACGGCCGCCCCGAGGAGCAGCCCGCGCTGGCCGCGGAGCTGGCCGCGGCGCTGCGCGTCATCCGCGACGAGCTCGACGAGCACATCGAGGCCGAGGAACGCGACGTCTTCCCGATCGTCGAGCAGTACGTGCCCGCGGCGGAGTGGAAGGCCGTCGAGGCGGCCGTCCAGAAGCGCAAGGGCGGCCCGGGCGTCGCGTTCCAGGTCCCGCGGATGGTCGCCGTCGCGACGCCCGACGAGCTGGCGGCGATGCGCAAGGTCGCGGGCCCGGTGCTCGTCGCCCTCCTCAAGGTGATCACCCCCGCCTACAACCGGCGGGTCCGCCTCGTGTTCGGGTGAGCCCTCAGCCGAGCTGCGCGGCGGCGCGCGCCGCCCAGTGGGGCGCGCCGAGGCGCTCGGCGAGAGCGACCGCGCCGCGGAAGTGCTCGTCGGCCGGGCGGTCCAGCAGCCTCGCCAGCCGGCCGAGTGTCTCGTCGACGGGACCGAGGGTGACCGTTCCGCTGGAGAGCCCGGCGAGCGTGCCGGCCCAGGGGCGCAACGCCGCGTAGCACTCGGCGGCGACCTCGCGGTCGGCGAGCGCGACGGCCGTCTCCGACCGCATCGCCATCCCGAGCTGCCAGTAGTACGTGCGGCGCTGCGGGATGTCGGGTCGCCACACCTGCCGGGACCGATCCAGGTCGCCGGCCATGGCCAGGGCGAGCGCGTACGACTCCGCCGCCTCGACGGGGGCCCGCTCGTGCACCGTCGCGAACACGGCCAGCAGCCGCTCGTCGACCCGGCCGCGGGCGTGCGCGACGGCGAGCCCGCCCAGGATCGCGATGAGCGCCGCGTTGGTGACCCCGCCCGCCTCGAGCCGCGCGCCGATCTCGGCGTAGGCGCCCTCGGCGGCGTCGAAGTCGCCGACGACGAGCGCCCGCAGCGCCGCGAAGATCGCCGACCAGCCGAGGGTGAACCCGAGCTGGCCACCCGGCGCGGCGGCGACCGCGGCGTCGACATGGCGTTGCGCCGCGTCGAGATCCTGCTCCGACGCGGCATCCATGAACAGCAGGTGCAGACCCTGGGCGCGGTAGCCGGGGAGCCCGGCCCGCGTCGCGATCTCGACGAGCTCGGTGCCGACGCCTTTCATCTCGTGCCACAGGTCCGGCCCGAAGATCGCGTAGAAGCGGGCGTTGAGCGCGAGGCAGCGCAGCGCCGGGTCGGCGCCCTCCGCCTCGGTGAGTGCCAGCGCCTCCGCGGTGAGGTCGCGGACCCGCTCTTCCTGCTCCCCCTCGATCTCGAAGACCAGCGACGTGAGCAGCCGGACGCGGTCGGCCGGGTGGTCGGTGCGGTCGAGAAGTCCCTCGAGCACCTCCACGAGCCGGGTGTCGACGGCGTTGTCCGCCCGCAGTGTCCACGACACCGGGGCGTCGTAGCAGGTCACGACCCGGGTCAGCGTGGCGTCGGCGACCGGGCTGCCGTCCAGCGCGAGGTCGAGCGCCTCGGCACGACGACGCACCGCGGGGGCCGTCGCGCCCGACTGCGCGAGCGCCGACACGTGCGCGCACAGCACGTCGAGACGGGCCTCGCGGTCGAGCCCGGCGGCGTCGAACCGGTCGGCGACGGCCGCCCACAGCCCGGCGGCCTGCCGGTGCGCGCCCGCGGCCGCGGCGGCGCGGGCGGCGTCGGAGGCGAGCACGACGGCCCGGCGGGCGTCGACGGCCGCACCGGCGGCGAGCGCGTGATGGGCCAGCGCGCTGCGGTCGCCCGGCCGGACCGCCTCGACGGCGGCGAGCGCCGCGGCGTGCGCCCGCGTCCGGCGCAGCCGCGGCATGTCCTCGTAGAGGGTGTCGCGCACCAGGACGTGCGCGAACCGCACGCTGGCCGGGTCGGGCTCGGTGAGCAGCCCGGACATGACGCCCAGCTCCAGCGCGTCGAGCGCCTCGTCCTCGCTCGCGTCCCCGACCAGCGCCAGCAGGGTGTCGACGTCGACGTCGCGCCCCAACACCGCCGCCTGCCGCAGCACCGTGCGGGCCTGCGCGGGAAGCCGGGCGAGCCTGCGCCGCAGCACGTCGCCCACCCCGGCGGGCACAGCGGTCGCCGCGGTCCCCCAGCCCTCGGCGGCGGCGAGCCGCGCGGTCTCCCGCACGAACAGCGGGTTGCCGTCGGTGCGTTCGGCGACACGCGTCACCTGTTCCTCGGTCAGCTCACCGGACCCGTTGCGACGCAAAAGCTCCGCGATGGACGCCCGGTCGAGACCGGTGAGCTCGATGCGGTCGCCGATGGGCCCCGCGAGGGCGGCGAAGGTGGCGGCCAGGTCGTCGCCCGCCTCGGCGGGCCGCAGCGTCGCGACCACGAGGAGGCGGTGCCCGGCAAGGCCTCCCGCGACGGTGCGCAGCAGCTGCAGGGACTCCCCGTCGGCACGGTGGAGGTCCTCCACCACGACGAGCAACGGCGTCGCGGCGGTGCGGGAGGCGACCAGGTCGGCCACGGCCGTCGCCAGCCAGAACGTGCGGTCCGGGGTGATGGGCCCGGCGTCGAGCAGCGGGGCGAGGCGCTCGGCGAGCTCCGGGGTGGGCGGGTGCGTGGCGGTCAGGGCGGTGACGATCTCGCGCCACGGCCAGCCGGGCGGGGCACCCTCGGCCTCCGGGCAGTGTCCGACGACCGTGTCCCAGCCGCCCGCCGCGAGCTCGGCGCGGAAGCCCTCGACCAGCGTCGACTTGCCGACGCCCGCGTCGGCCGACACGAGCACGACCTGCGGTCCCGGTGACCCGGCCCGCGCCGCGGCGGCCCGGAGCCGGTCGAGCTGGGCGTCGCGCCCGAGCAGGAGCGGCGGCTCCGCGACGGGCGGGGCGGGCGCAGCGGCCACCGGCTGCACCGGGGTCACGGGGGCCGACCCGAGATGCGGCGCGTGTGCCAGCACGTCGCGTTCCAGCTCCCGCAGCGCCGGTCCGGGGTCGACGCCCAGCTCGTCGGCCAGCCGCGACCGGGCCTTGGCGAGCACCGCCAGCGCGTCGGCCTGCCGCCCGGCCCGGTACAGCGCGAGCGTGAGCAATCGGACCGCCTCCTCGCGCAGCGGATGGTCGCGGACGTGCCGGTCGAGATCCGGGACGACGGCCGCGGACTCCCCCGCGGCCAGCCGGGCCTCGGCGAGCCGCTCGACGGCCTGCAACCGCAGCTCCGTGAGCCTCGCCGCCTCGGGCGCAGCCCACGGCTCGTCGGCGAACTCCGCGTACGCGGGCCCCGCCCAGCAGTCCAGCGCGGCACGCAGCGGCGCGATCGCGGCAGCGGGCGCCAACGCGGCAGCCTCGTCGAGCAGGCGCGCGGCCCGGCGCGCGTCGAGGGCGTCGGGCTGCAGCGCGAGTGCGTAGCCGGGCGCGACACTGACCAGCACCGTGGCCGGCGCGCGGGGCGGGCGGTTCGGCTCGAGGATGCGCCTCAGGTGCGAGACGTGGACCTGCAGCGCGGCCAGCGCGCGCGGCGGCGGTTCGCCCGACCAGATGTCGTCGACGAGCAGGTCGGCCGAGACGGGCTGCCCGCCCGCGACGGCGAGCCGCGCCAGCACCGCGCGCTGCCGGGGACCCCCCAGGTCGGCGGGCCGGCCGTCGACGTCCGCGCGCAGCGGACCGAGGACCGACACCGAGACCACGGCGTCACGATACGGGCCGTCCGGACGGCGGGCGTGATCAGCCGGGCAGCTGCGACCGCACCCTGCGCGACGGCGAGAACATGAACAGGCTCACCAGGTCCGGGGCGTCGACGACACCCGGCCCGCCCGCCCGCACCCACTCCACGATGCCCTCGGTCACGTCCTCGTCGAGCACGTCGCGCAACCACACCGGGCGCGCCCCCGCGGCCCGGCCCGCCGACGACGGTGACACCACGACCACGTTGGACTGGGCGCACACGTCGAGACAGTCGCTGGCGCGGACCTTCCCGGTGTCGCCGACCCCGTCGACGATCCGGTCGAACTGCCCCAGGTGGTCGACACCGGGGTGCTTGCGCGCGGTGCCGCAGCAGCAGCCCCGGCAGACGGTCACCCGGCAGGGAGCGCCCGAGCGGCCGGGTTTCGCGCCGTCACGGCTGGGCCGACGGAAGCTCACCGGGCACGTCTGACGCCGACGATCTTCACCCCGTGAGGGTACCCGGCCGCTCAGGCGTGCGAATGCGCCCAGGTCGAGGCCTGCTCGGCGACGTGTGCGACCGCACCGGCACCCCACCGGTCGACGGCGGCGTCGCGCTCAGCCGCGTCGGCGCCGGTCACCGTGAGGACCAGCCGGGCGCCGTGGCCGGTGCCCTCGCCCAGCTCGAGACGGACGGTGTCGCCGGGCTCGGCCGGCGCGACGTCGAACGCGAGGACCCGCGGCCGCTCGACCTCGGTGACGGTGCCGCGCACGACCTCCTGCGCCCGGAACTCCTCCCCCACCGCCGGACCGGCGAGCCCGCCCAGGAACAGGTCCCACACCACCTCGGCCGGGCAGGTCAGCTGCCGCTCCCAGCGCACCGACCAGCCGGCCGGACCGTCGCGGCGCTCCGGACGGTCGAGCCCGAACCGGGCGACGAGCTCCTCGTGCCGGGCGACCGCCCGCCCCGACGGCGGCACCGGCTCCCCCGTCAGGACCGGCGCGAGCGCGTGCAGGCACGTCTCCCAGCCCGCGGCGTAGCTGGCTGCGCCGTAGCGGTCGTCGAACGTCGTGACCAGTACGAACCGCGTCCCGTCGCCGTCGGGTTCGAGCTCGAAGCGGAGCTCGTCGGTGTCCCAGGTGAACGCGAACACCCGCGGCGGGTCGCACTCGACGACCTCACCGGTGACGACGAGGTCGGGGCCGAACCCGAACGTCATCGCGCCGCCGACCCACAGGTCGACCTCGACCGTCGACGGGAACCACTGCGCCAGGTGCGCCGGCTGCGTGACCGCCCGCCACACCTTCTCGACGGGATGGGGGTAGCGACGTTCCAGGCGCAGGGCCCAACGGCCGGCGACGGGGCCGAGCTCGGGTTCACTCATCGGGGCCGTCCTCCATCCGGTCGAGGTGGTGGCCGAGCGCGTCGAGACGGTCGGCCCACATCCAGCGGTAGGGCGCGAGCCAGTCGTCGATCGCGGCGAGCGGCGTCGGGTCGATCGCGTACCAGCGACGTTGTGCGTCGGCGCGGACGGTCACGATCCCCGCCTCCCGCAGCACGCGAAGATGCTTGGAGACGGTCGGCTGGCTGACGCCGAGGGCGGCGACCAGGTCGGTGACGGTCCGCGGGCCGGTGCGCAGCAGATCGAGGACACGTCGGCGCGTCGGGTCGGCGACGACGGCGAACGGCTCGGACACGCCCCGAACATACCGCTCCAGGTATATACGTCAAGCGGCATGTATATCGTCGCAGGTGGAAGGTCGTGAGTGGCGATAGTCGCTATAGCGACTATCGCCACTCACAGGGATCAGATCGGGAGCAGTGACTCCACGACGTCGGCCAGCTGCGCCGCGGTGCGGCACTCGTGCATGGGGACGACGTCGGCGTAGCGCAGCGCCGCGGAGTCGCCCGTCCCCCACTGCCGGCGCGGCTCCGGGTTGAGCCAGTGGGTGTGCCGGGCCTGCCCGGCGAGGCGGCGCAGCACCGTCAGGTTGGGATCGCGGTAGTTCGTGCGGGCGTCGCCCAGGATCAGCAGCGAGCTGCGCGGGGTGAGCGCGTCGGACCAGTACTCGGCGAAGCTGCCGAAGGAACCGCCGTAGTCGGAGTGCCCGTCGAACGCGACGAGGGAGGCCTCGCGCAGCACCCGGTTCATCACCCCCGACAGCTCGGCGCCGGGCTCGAACAGGTGGGTCACCTCGTCGGCGCGTTCGACGAACGCGAACACCCGCACCTTGCTGAACTGCTCGCGCAACGCCTGGACCAGCAGCAACGTGAAGTGGCTGAACCCGGCGACCGAGCCGGACACGTCGCACAGCACGACCAGGTCGGGGCGGCCGGGGCGGCGCGCCTTGAACGCGGGGTTCATCGGGACCCCGCCGGTGGACATCGAGCGGCGCAACGTGCGGCGCATGTCGAGCTCGCCACGCTTGGCATGTTTGCGACGCACCGCAAGCCGGGCGGCGAGCCTGCGCGCCAACGGGTGCACGGTGCGGCGCAGCTCGGCGAGCTGGCCGGCGTAGGCGGAGAGGAACTCGACCTGCTCGGCCTGCTTGGGCACCGCGGTCCGGGCGACCTGCTCACGGCCGCGGGTCTCGGCGGTGCGGCGGCGGACCTCGTCGGTGATCATGTCGCGGAACCGGGCGATGCGGTCACGGATCTCGCGGCGCAGCACCTCGTCGGAGAACGAGCCGGGTTCGATGTCGGGGTCGCGCAGGGCGTCGACGATCCGCGCCAGCAGCGTCTCGGGCGAGAGCAGCCGCAGCGCCTGGTAGGCCGACCAGCTCGGCTGCGCTCCCGGCCGGTCGCTCTGGGCCCCGGACCCGGTGCGCGCCAACGCGTCGACGACCGCGCGGGCCAGCTCGGCGAGCGACGCGTCGTCACCGTCGCGCAGCAGGTCGGCGAGGATGTCGCGCAGCGCGTCGACATCGACGTCGCCGTCGTCGGCGTCCCCGAGCCGCGGCACCTCGACCTCCCCCGAGCCGGCGCCCAGCGCGGCGGGGAAGTACAGGTCGAACAAGGTGTCGAACACCTTGCGCTGTCCGGAGCGGCGCAGCACGGCGGCGGCGAGGCCCTCGCGGAGCTGGTCGCGGTGCAGCAGGTCGAGCGCGGTGAGGACCGTCGCCGCGTCGATCGTCTCCCCCGGCCCCACCGCGACCCCGTGCGTACGCAGCGCCGCGACGAAGTCGACGAGGTGCCCGGGGAGGCCGTGCGGGGCGAGGAGCGCCATCAGTTCAGCCTCAGCTCCGCGGCTGCCTTGACCTGGTCGGACTGGTGTTTGAGGACGACGCCCAACGTCGCGCGCACGGCGTCGTCGTCGAGGGTGTCCATCCCCAGCGCCAGCAGCGTGCGGCCCCAGTCGATCGTCTCGGCCACCGACGGCGCCTTGCGCAGCTCCAGGCCGCGCAGCACGCGGACGGTGCGCACGAGGGCGTCGGTGAGCGCGCCGGTCAGCTCCGGGACCCGGCTCGCGACGATCCGCCGCTCCAGGTCGGCGTCGGGGAAGTCGAGGTGCAGGAACAGGCAGCGCCGCTTGAGCGCTTCGGACAGCTCGCGCGTCGAGTTCGACGTCAGCACCGCGAACGGCTTGCGCGTCGCCGTGATCGTACCCATCTCCGGGACGGTCACCTGATAGTCCGACAGGACCTCCAGCAGCAGCCCCTCGACCTCGACGTCGGCCTTGTCGATCTCGTCGACGAGCAGCACGGTCGGGTCGGCCCGGCGGATCGCGGTGAGCAGCGGCCGGGGCAGCAGGAACTCCTCGGAGAAGACGTCGTCACGCGTGCGGTCCCAGCTCTCGGCGCCCTGGCTCGCGGTGATGCGCAGCAACTGCTTCGCGTGGTTCCACTCGTAGAGCGCGCGCGCCTCGTCGATGCCCTCGTAGCACTGCAGCCGCACCAGCTCGGCCTTGGTCGACTCGGCGACGGCCTTGGCCAGCTCGGTCTTGCCGACGCCGGCCGGACCCTCCACGAGCAACGGCTTGCCGAGCCGGTCGGCGAGGAACACGGTGGTGGCGACGGCCGTCGACGCGAGGTAGCCGGCCGCCGCGAGCCGCTCGGTCACGTCGGCGACCGACCCGAACGACGGCGACTGGAGTGGGCTCACGTCTCGCATCCTGCCTGCCGGACGCCCGATTCGCCCAGGGGCGTCTCAACGGGTGCCACGAGTCACAACGCGGGCGGCGAGGTGTCTCACGGGGAGACCGGTTCGGAAGTGTCGGCGGCAGCGGGCACGATGGGGTCATGGCTCCACCCACCGCTGCCACCCACGCTCCTGCGCTGCGCGACCGCGCCGAGGAGCTGCTCGTCGGGCTCGCCGGGCCCGGCGCGCGGCTGCGCGAGGACCAGTGGACCGCGATCCACGCCCTGGTCGCCGAACGCCGTCGCGCGCTCGTCGTGCAGCGCACGGGATGGGGGAAGTCGGCGGTCTACTTCGTGTCGACGGGGCTGCTGCGTGAGCAGGGCGCCGGTCCGACGGTCATCGTGTCGCCGCTGCTGGCGCTGATGCGCAACCAGATCGAGGCCGCGGCCCGCGCGGGCATCAACGCGGTCACGGTGAACAGCGCGAACGTCGACGACTGGGACGCCACCTACGCGGCGATCGACGCGGGCGAGGTCGACGTCCTGCTGGTCAGCCCCGAGCGGCTCAACAACCCCGACTTCCGCGACCGGGTACTCCCCCGGCTCACCGCGTCCGCGGGGATGCTGGTGGTCGACGAGGCGCACTGCGTCTCCGACTGGGGGCACGACTTCCGGCCCGACTACCGGCGCCTGCGCAACCTGATCGCCGACCTGCCCGACGGCATCCCGGTCCTGGCCACCACCGCCACGGCGAACGACCGGGTGGTCGTCGACGTCACCGAGCAGCTCGGGCTGTCCTCGGGTGAGCCGCTCGTGCTGCGCGGCACGCTCGACCGCGACAGCCTGCGGCTCTCCGTGGTCCGGCTGGCCACGCCCGCACAGCGGATGGGCTGGCTCGCGTCGCGTCTCGACGACCTGCCGGGTGCCGGGATCGTCTACACGCTCACGATCCAGGCCGCCGAGGAGGTGGCCGCGTTCCTGCGCGAACGCGGCTACGCCGTCGCCTCCTACACGGGCAAGACCGACCCCGACGCCCGCCTCGCCGCCGAGGCCGACCTGCTGGGCAACCGCGTCAAGGCCCTGGTGGCGACGTCCGCGCTCGGCATGGGGTTCGACAAGCCAGACCTGGGGTTCGTGGTCCACCTCGGGGCGCCCGCGTCGCCGGTGGCGTACTACCAGCAGATCGGACGTGCGGGCCGCGCGCTCGACCACGCCGAGGTCGTCCTGCTGCCCGGCCGCGAGGACCGCGACATCTGGAACTACTTCGCCTCGCTCGCCTTCCCGCCCGAGCCGCTCGTCCGCCAGACCCTCGACGTGCTGTCCGACGCGCCGCTGTCCACGGCGTCGATCGAGACCCGCGTCGACCTGTCGCGGACCCGGCTGGAGATGCTGCTCAAGGTCCTCGACAGCGACGGCGCCGCCAAACGCGTCAAGGGCGGCTGGATCTCCACCGGCGAGCCCTGGTTCTACGACGCCGAACGCCACCAGCGCATCGCCGCGGCCCGCAAGGTCGAGCAGCAGGCCATGCTCGACTACATCGCCACCGACCGCTGCCGGCTCGCGTTCCTACGCGCCCAGCTCGACGACCCCGGCGCCGACGACGACCCGCGCTGCGGCCGGTGCGACGTCTGTACCGGGCAGGTGTTCTCCCCCGAGGTCGACGCGGCCGCCGCCACCGCGGCCGCCACCCGGATCGCGCGGCCCGGCGTCGTCGTCGCGCCCCGCAAGCAGTGGCCCAGCGGCATGAAGGACGTCGGGGTCCCGCTGGCGGGACGCATCTCCGCGGGCGAGGTCGCCGAGGAGGGCCGCGTCATCGGCCGGCTCTCCGACATCGGCTGGGGCACCCGGCTGCGCGAGCTCGTCACCGGCGACGACCAGCCCGTCCCCAAGGACGTGCTCGACGCCGTCGTCACCGTTCTCAAAGGATGGGACTGGGCCGCGCGCCCGGTCGGAGTCGTCGGCATCGGGTCGCGCACCCGCCCGCACCAGCTCGACCACCTGGCCCGCCGCATCGCCGACATCGGCCGCCTGCCGCTGCTGGGAACGCTCGCGCCGCACGGCGAACGCCCACCCTCCCGGGACAACTCCGCGCAACGCCTCGCCGCCGTCGCCGACGCCTTCGACACCTCGTCGCTGCCGGCGCTCGACGGGCTCGACGGACCGGTCCTGCTCGTCGACGACGTGATTGACAGCGGCTGGACCATGACCGTCGCCGCCCGCGCGGTCCGGCTCGCCGGCGCCCCCGCGGTGCTGCCGTTCGCGCTGGCCCAGACGGGCTGAACCCGCCCTCAGCCCACCGGCGCCCGCAGGTACTCGACCAGCACCGTCGCCGACGGCAGCGCCACCACGCACTCCCCCACCGGGCGCGGCGCGCCGCGAGGCGACACCGTGAGCCGCAGGTCCGCCGAATGCGGCCGCTCCGCACCGGCCCAGGCCTCGACGAGCCCCGCGACCCGCGCCGCGAGCTCCGCCCCGACATCGCCGTGGCAGCGGACCCGGGCCGGGCCACCACCGTCGTCCTGCACGATCGCGACGAACCCGCCCGCCCCCGGGACCGCGAGCGTCGCCCGGGCGCCCCCGATCTCCACCAGCTCCGCCGCCGACGCCGACCCCGCGGCACCGTCACGGGCCAGCAGCCGGAACGTCGCCGGCTCGGCGAGGGCGAGCCACAGCCCGAGCCCGTCCCAGACGTCGGCCGCCGACAACCGCACACCCAGCGGCGTCTCCGGGCCCGGCCGGTCGAGGGCCCCGCGCATCACGGGCCGGTCCGGCAGCGCGACGGCGGGGTCGGCGGGTTCGGCCCACCAGCCCCCGTCGTCGAGCGCGACGACCTGCTCCTCCCCCGCACCCTCCCCGCGCAGCCGGATGAACGCGCACGACCGCACCGACGCGCTGCGCAACAGACCGTCCACGCCCAGGTCGAGCGCCACCGACAGCTGGCTGCCCCGCACCCGCAGCGGCAGCAGCAGCCGCCCGCCCGCCACGAGCTGCGCGATCCACTCCGGCCGCAGGTCGGCGGCACCGACCGTGAGCACCACCCGGTCGTACGGAGCTCCCGCGGGATGCCCAAGGGCGCCGTCGCCGGTGACGAGCACGACGTCCGGGTACCCGGCCGCGGCCAGGTGCTCCGCGGCAGCGGCGACGATGTCCTCGTCGATGTCGACCGACGTCACCGTGCCCGCCCCGCCGACCAGCCTGGCCATCAGCGCCGCGTTGTAGCCGGTCCCGGCGCCGATCTCGAGGACCCGTTGCCCGGGGTGCAGGTCCAGCTGCTCCAGCATGATCGCCACCATCGACGGCTGCGACGCCGAGCTCAGCGCCACCCCGTCCACGACCTTGGTCACGACCGCGTTGTCCGCGTACGCCGTCTCGACGGTCGAGTCCGGCAGGAACAGGTGCCGCGGCACCGTGCCCATCGCCCGCGCGACGGCACCGGAACGCACACGACCGTCGCGGCGCAGCGCGTCGACCATCCGCGCCCGCGCCCCCTGCGCGGAATCCATCCGCGGGAGTCTGCCACCGCCCGCCCACCCGGGCAGCCTGGACGATCACCGCCGCGCCGTGGAAGAGCCGCGCGCAACCTCACGGTCCTCCCAGAGCCGATCCACGACGCTCAGGTTGCGCCCGACCCCGGCCCACCCCCGACTCAGGTTGCGCCCGACCCCGGCCCACCCCCGCCCGACCTCACAACCGCCCGCAACCTCACAGTCCTCCCAGAGCGGATCCACGACGCTC
>NZ_BJVJ01000108.1 GCF_007989085.1 Pseudonocardia sulfidoxydans NBRC 16205 | reverse complement strand
TGGAAGTCGCGCGGCGAGGGCGCCTGTTCCCGGGGCCGGTTCTCCACGCGTGGTTTCCTCGGGCGGCACGCGGGTTCCCGGGTCGGAACGCCACCCACAGGCCGCGCGGCGACCGCAAGACCCGCGCGGCGACGCCCATCTCTCGCGGCGGCGGCAGGAGGCGGATGGTGACCTCGGAAGCCGAGTGGCGTTGCTGTCCGCCCGGCCGCGCCGACGACCGGGAACCCGCCACACCGCGGCGCCCCGCAGCCGATGAGCTGCGGGGCGCCGGGTCAGGGATCGGGCGGGTCGTCGAGGCGGGGGCGCCCGCGGGGGCGGGGGCCCTTCGCGCCGGACGGCAGCCGTCCGGCCGCGCGCAGCGCTTCCCGGAGCAGGAAGTCGATCTGCGCGTTGGTGCTGCGGAGCTCGTCGGCGGCCCAGCGGGCGAGGGCGTCGTGGACGGCCGGGTCGAGCCGCAGCAGGAAGCTCTTGCGCTCGGGCATGGTCGCGGGTCAGTGGTAGAGCGAGCCCGCGTTGACGATCGGCTGGGTCGCCCGGTCCCCACACAGGACGACCATCAGGTTGCTCACCATCGCCGCCTTGCGCTCCTCGTCGAGCGCGACGATCTCACGCTCGGAGAGCCGCTCGAGGGCCATCTCGACCATTCCGACGGCACCTTCGACGATCCGCCCCCGCGCGGCGACGACGGCGCCGGCCTGCTGGCGTTGCAGCATGGCCCCGGCGATCTCGGGTGCGTAGGCGAGGTGGGTGAGCCGTGACTCGACGATCGTGACCCCGGCGGCGTCGACGCGGTCGCCGATCTCGCGGGAGAGGCGTTCGGTGATCTCCTCGGCGTTCTGCCGCAGGGAGAGGTCTTCCTCGTGGGAGTCGTAGGCGTAGCTGGTGGCGATGTGGCGGATCGCGGTCTCGGTCTGGGTGTGGACGAACGCGACGAACGAGTCGACCTCGAACACGGCGCGCGCGGTGTCCTCGACCTGCCACACGACGACGGCGGCGATCTCGATTGGGTTGCCGTCGAGGTCGTTGACCTTGAGGACCTCGCTCTCGTGGTTGCGGATCCGGGTGGAGATCTTGCGCCGGCTGGTCAGCGGGTTGACCCAGCGCAGCCCGGAGGTGCGCACGGTGCCGACGTAGCGGCCGAAGAACTGCACCACCTTGGCCTCGCCGGGCGCGACCGTCGTCAGGCCGCGCAGGGTGACCGCTCCGAGGACGAGGGCGGCGATGCCGAGTCCGATGAGGAGGCCGGTGCCGGCTGCGATCCCGGCGATGCCCAGTCCGACGAGTACGAGCCCGACGAGGAGGCCGACGAACCCGTTGGGTCCCCACGCCTTGTGTTCGCGGACGGCCGGGTCGGGCATCCGCACGGGTGTCACCTCCAGCTCGCCGGTCGGCGCGGGTCGGTTGTCCTGTGTGCTCATCGTCGTCCCCCTGACGTCCCGGCCTCGTGGGCCGCTAGCCAGATGATATCAGTTTTCTTCCGGGCTGCTATCACTTTTTCTCGACGGACGGCCTACCGTGTCCGGATGGACGCCGACGACGTGCGCCAGGCCGCTGCAGCGAGCTGCGCGGTGCTGGAGCATGCGGGGGGCCGGGACTGGTCGGTGGCGGCCCGCGGGGTCGACATGACGGTCGCGGGGGTGGTCGCCCATGTGGGCGCGACGCTGCTCGGGTTCGCGGCCGACCTCGCCGCGGGTGGCGCGACGCTCGACGCGCTCGAGACCCGGATCGACCCCGGCGCCCCGCCCGCCGCGCTGGTCGGCGGCATCGTTGCGGGCTCGGAGGTGCTCGCGGCCGTCGTCGAGGCGGCCCCGCCGGACGCGCGCGGTCACCATCCGTTCGGCTCGGCCGACGCCTCGGGTTTCGCGGCGATGGGTGTCCTGGAGCTGCTCGTGCACACCGACGACGCCGCCCGCGGCCTCGGGGTCGGTTTCGAGCCGGACGCGCACCTTGCGCAGCGGGTCCTGCACCGGCTCTTCCCGGCGACGCCGCGCGGGTCGCGTTCGTGGCCGACACTGCGGTGGGCGACCGGCCGCTGCGCCCTCGACACCGACCACCCGCGTCTGCAGGAGTGGCGTTGGCACAGCGCCCCACCCGACGGTCGCCCCTGACCGACCCGGCCCGCAACCTCACTGCTGTCCCGTCGCCGGAACAGGACCGTCAGGTTGCGCGCGGTGGGTGACGCAGGTCCGGACGCGACGGCGCGGCCCCCGCCGCGGAGGGTCGCGCCGGGTGTGCGGAACGACGTCAGGCGATCGCGCCGGCCTTGTCGACGCGGCGGTGGTAGCGCTCGCCCGCGCGGCCGCCGAGGACGGCGGCGAGCAGCGTCACGATCGCGACGACGACGAGCAGGATGACGCCGCCGATGGTCAGCGCCCCGGTGGGCAGGGCGATGGAGGGGAGCACGACGCGTTCCATGACGTCGTACTCGGCGCCGAGGACGGCACCGGCGATGCCGGCGGCGATGGTCACGACCAGGCCGATGACCCAGGTGCCGCTGCCGTTGCGGGCGCCGTCGAAGCGGGCGAGCCGGCCGGCGACGTAGCCGCCGCCCAGGTAGGCGAGCGCCATGACGACGACGATCGCGATGGCGGCGGTGAGGCCGACGGTCTCGGGTGCGGGCTCGGTGGGGGAGCCGGAGAGGTCGAGGGAGAAGCCGGTTGCGGCGGCGATGCCGGCGGCGATCGCGAAGAGGATGACGGTGAGGCCGACGGCGACGATCCAGCCGAAGAAGGCGGCGCCGATCTTGACGCCGCCGAAGCGTTCGTGCTGGCGTTCGCGGGCGACGGCGAGTGCGCCGCGTCCGGCGTAGTGGCGGTCGAGGTCGGCGAGGGTATGGGCGTCGGGGCCGCCGTTGCCGGCGGTGGGCGCGGTGCGGAACCCGGCCTTGTCGACGGGAACGACGACGCCCTGGTCGCCGTGGGGCTGGGCGCGGTCGAGGGGGACGAGGCGACCGGCGCCGATGCGTCCCTTGACGACGCCCCAGGGTACGGGGGAGTGCTCGCCGGCGGGATGGATTCGGGTGAGCGTGCCGAGTTTGGCGCCGTCGCGACCGTGCACGGTGCGCCCGGTCCAGTCGTCGGCAGGTGGGGTGGAGCCACCGGTGGGGTCCGGCTGCGCGTGCCGCGCCGGCCTGTCGGGGGTGGGTGACGCGGCCGGTTCCTCGGCCACCGGGGCGGCGCGATGCCGGGCATCGCGGGGGGTCTCGTGCGGCGTCGTGGTCATGGGGGCCACCTCCTGACCGTCCGTTCCCGATGGTGGCACCGCTCACACATGGCGACGCTGCAGGTCACCGGATCGGTGGGTGACCGGGAGGGCGCAGGCCGCGTGGGCCGACATGGGACGATGGGGGTCACCCGCAGCGAAGGAACCTGAGTGACGACGTACGCCGACCGCACGTTCACCCCGCCGGAGCGCATCCGGAACTTCTGCATCATCGCCCACATCGACCACGGGAAGTCCACCCTGGCCGACCGGATGCTGCAGCTCACCGGGGTCGTCGAGGAGCGCGCGATGCGGGCGCAGTACCTCGACCGGATGGACATCGAGCGCGAGCGCGGCATCACGATCAAGGCGCAGAACGTGCGGCTCCCGTGGCAGCTCGACGGCACCGACCACGTCCTGCACCTCATCGACACGCCGGGCCACGTCGACTTCACCTACGAGGTGTCCCGCGCGCTGGAGGCGTGCGAGGGCGCGATCCTGCTGGTCGACGCGGCGCAGGGCATCGAGGCGCAGACGCTGGCGAACCTGTACCTGGCGCTGGAGAAGGACCTGACGATCGTCCCGGTCCTCAACAAGATCGACCTGCCGGCGGCCGACCCGGACCGCTACGCCGCGGAGATCGCGCACATCGTGGGCTGCGACGCGAGCGACGTGCTCCGCGTCAGCGCCAAGACCGGCGTCGGGGTGCGCGAGCTGCTCGACGAGGTCGTCCGCCAGGTCCCGCCCCCGGTCGGCGACGCGGACGCCCCGGCCCGGGCGATGATCTTCGACTCGGTGTACGACACCTACCGCGGCGTCGTCACCTACATCCGGGTCGTCGACGGCAAGATCACCCCGCGCGAGCGGATCAGGATGATGTCGACGGGCGCGACGCACGAGCTGCTCGAGGTCGGCATCGTCTCGCCGGAGCCCAAGCCGTCCGACGGGCTGGGCGTCGGCGAGGTCGGCTACCTCATCACCGGGGTGAAGGACGTCCGGCAGTCGAAGGTCGGCGACACGGTCACGAGCCAGCGCCATGGTGCGACGGAGCCGCTCACCGGCTACCGGGAGCCGCGGCCGATGGTCTACTCGGGCCTCTACCCGGTCGACGGTTCGCAGTACCCGGACCTGCGTGAGGCGCTCGACAAGCTGCAGCTCAACGACGCGGCGCTCACCTACGAGCCGGAGACGTCGGCGGCGCTGGGGTTCGGGTTCCGCTGCGGCTTCCTGGGTCTGCTGCACCTGGAGATCACCCGTGACCGGCTGGAGCGCGAGGCTGGGCTCGACCTGATCTCGACGGCGCCGAACGTCGTCTACCGGGTGGTGCGCGACGACGGCGCCGAGCAGTTCGTGACGAACCCGTCCGACTGGCCGACGGGCCGGGTGGCGCAGATCTTCGAGCCGGTCGTGAAGGTGACGGTGCTGGCGCCGTCGGAGTTCGTCGGCACGATCATGGAGCTGTGCCAGAACCGGCGCGGGCAGCTGGGCGGCATGGACTACCTGTCGGAGACGCGCGTCGAGCTGCGGTACACGATGCCGCTCGCGGAGATCATCTTCGACTTCTTCGACGCCCTGAAGTCGCGCACCCGCGGGTACGCGAGCCTGGACTACGAGGAGGCGGGCGAGCAGGAGTCGGACCTGGTGAAGGTCGACATCATGCTGCAGGGCGAGCCGGTCGACGCGTTCTCGGCGATCCGGCACAAGGACGACGCGTACTCCTACGGCACGTCGATGGCGACGAAGCTGCGCGAGCTGATCCCGCGCCAGCAGTTCGAGGTGCCGATCCAGGCGGCGATCGGGTCGCGCATCATCGCGCGCGAGAACATCCGCGCGATCCGCAAGGACGTGCTCGCCAAGTGCTACGGCGGCGACATCACGCGTAAGCGGAAGCTGTTGGAGAAGCAGAAGGAGGGCAAGAAGCGGATGAAGACCATCGGTCGGGTCGAGGTTCCGCAGGAGGCCTTCGTGGCGGCGTTGTCGACGGACTCGTCGGCGGCGGAGAAGACGAAGAAGTAGGCGCCCGGGCGTCGTCGCCCGGGCTGTCGGGAGCGGGGGGAGTCAGGCGGGGGCGTCGGCGAGGTGGGCGAGCAGGTCGGCCAGCTGGGCGCGTTCGCGGGGGTGGACGGCGCCGAGCGCGGCACCGACCTTGCGTTCGACCATCCCGCACACCCGTTCGACGACGGCGCGGCCGTCGGCGGCGAGGTGGACGAGGACGCGGCGACGGTCGACGGGGTCGTGGCGGCGGTAGGCCATCCCTGCCGCCACGAGGCGGTCGACCACGCGGGTCGCCGTCGGGGCGGGCAGGGCGGTGTGGCCGGCGATCTCTCCCATGCTGCGGCCACCGCCGCGGGAGAGCATCAGGAGGACCCGCCAGCCGTCGCGGCTGACGCCCTCCGACGCCGTTGCGGGGACCAGGGCCGTGGCTACGGCCCGGTCCACGCGGTCGAGTAGCTCGACGAGGCCGGGTACGCGCGGCGCCGGGGCGGTGGCGACAGCCCCCGGCGCCGATCGACTGAATGGCTCAGACACGGCTACCGACTGTACTTGACGATTGAGCTATCTCCGCTGTTTCCCGAGGAAGAAGCTGAGAAATCGTCCTGGTCGGTCTCAGTGAGTGAACACGATCTTGCCGGCGGTGTTCCCGTCGAGCATCGCCCGGAAGCCCTCTTCGGCCTGGTCCATGGGCACTTCGAGCCCGACCTCGGGGACGATCCCGGCGTTCGCGACGAACGTGAGCAGGTCGGCGAGCTCGTCGCGGGTGCCCATCGTCGACCCCTCGACGCGGAGCTGGAGGAAGAACAACCGCTGCAGGTCGGCACCCGGCTGGGGGCCGCTCGTCGCGCCGCAGACGATGACCGCGCCGCCTGGGCGCAGGGACTTCATCGAGTGCGCCCAGGTCGCCTCGCCGACGCTCTCGAAGACGGCGTCGACCCGCTCGGGCAGCCGCGCGCCGGACTCGAACGTGGCGTGCGCGCCCAGCTTCTCGGCCAGCGCGCGCTTCTCCTCGCTGCGGCCGGTGACCCACACCCGCATGCCGGCGGCCCGGCCCAGCTGGACCAGTGCCGTCGACACCCCGCCGGAGGCGCCCTGCACGAGCATCGTCTGCCCGGGGCGCAGACCGGACTTGGTGAACAGCATCCGGTAGGCCGTCAGCCAGGCGGTGCCCATGACGGCGGCGTGCGCGGCCGACAGCCCGGCGGGCTTGCGGATCGCGTTCTGGGCGGGGACGACGACGGTGTCGGCCATCGTGCCCTGGTACTTCTCGGTGAGCAGGGTGCGGCGCGGGTCGAGGGTCTCGTCGCCGGTCCAGGTCGGGTCGCCGATGATCGAGTGGACGACGACCTCGGTGCCGTCCTCGAGGGTCCCGGCGCCGTCGCAGCCCAGGATCATGGGGAACTGCTCGGGCTTGATGCCCACACCCCGCAGCGTCCAGAGGTCGTGCATGTTGAGGCTCGCGGCGGAGACCGTGACCGCGACCCAGCCCTCGGGGACCTCGGGGTCGGGGCGTTCCCCGACGGTGAGGGCGTCGAGGGGGGCGTCGGGGTTCGGCTCGGCGGCGTAGACGGCGAACATGCCCCGAACCTAGTCACGATCGCCCGGGTCTACCGTGTGACGTGTGCGGGCGCTGGCGAACTGGTGGGACGCGGTGGAGCTGTGGGTGACGCAGCTGCCGTTCCCGTTCCAGGTGGTGCTGGCCGCGGTCGTCGTCCTGCCGGTGTGTGCGGGGCTCGCGGTGCTGGTCGACAGGGCGGCGGGGGTCGTCGGCACGCTGCTGGCCGCGCTGCCGCGGCCGCGTCGTGGGTCGCGGGCGCCCGAGCCGCTGTTCGACGTCCCCACCGAGAGGTGAGGTGAGCTCGCCGCGGCGCGGTTCGTCGGTGCGCGCGGCCCTCGTCGCGCTGGCGGTCCTCGCCGCTCTCGTCCTGGTGGGGACGTTCGCGCGCCCGGGCTCGGCCCCGCCCGCGGGTGTCGACGGCGCCGCCTGCGCGACGGTGTCGGCCCAGGTGCCGGGCGCGGCGGCGTCGGGACTCCCGGTGCAGCCGCTGTGCGCGCTGCCGCCCGAGGCCGCCGCGGTGTACGCGCAGATCCGCGCCGGCGGGCCCTACCGCTACGAGCGCGACGGGACCGTGTTCGCCAACGCCGAGCGCCTGCTGCCCGCGGAGCCGCGCGGCTACTACCACGAGTTCACCGTGCCGACGCCCGGCGAGGCCGACCGTGGCGCGCGACGGCTGGTCACGGGCTCGGAGCAGGAGCTGTACTACACCGGCGACCACTACGCCGCCTTCGTCGTCGTCGACGCGGCAGCCGTCACCCGCTGACGGGGTCCGCCACCGCTCTCGATCGAGACTCTGGCGAACCGGACGCGAACAGGTGATGATGACCACATGACGGTGCAGTCGATCGGACTCCAGTGCAGCCCACGTGACGCAGGTCAGGTCGCCGACACCGCGCGGCAGTGCGGCGCACGCGTGGCGCGCGTCGACGGCCCTCGCGACCGTCAGGCCTTCTACCGGGCGGTCGCCGCCCAGCTCGACGTACCCGACTGGTTCGGCCACAACCTCGACGCGTTGCGCGACGTCCTCACCGACCTGTCCTGGCTGCCCGCCGGCGAGGTCGTCCTGATCTGGGACGACCCGGCCGCGTTGGCGCCCGCCGACCCCGAGGGCCACGACAGGCTCCTCGACGTCCTCGCCGACGCCGCGGCGGCGTCGGGCACCGGCGAGCGTCCGCTGCGGGTGGTGCTCACCGGCAGGATCTGACTCGCACCTGCGCTCAGGCTGCGGCCGCTGCCAGCGCGGTCAGGGTCTCCGAACACCCGGCGTCGACGAGCAGCGTCGCGAGGGGGTCGCCGCGCGTCGCCCCCCGGTTGAGGATCACGACGGGCACCCCGAGCGCGTGCGCGCGCTTCACGAACCGCAGCCCCGACATCACGGTCAACGACGATCCCGCGACGAGCAGCGCACCGTCGCCGGGGGAGAGGGCCTCGACGAGCGCGTACGAACGCTGCACCCGGTCGCGCGGCACGTTCTCGCCGAAGAACACGACGTGCGGCTTGAGCACACCACCGCAGTCGGTGCAGGGGGCGACGACGAAGCCGTCGGTGTCGTCGAGGACGGCATCGCCGTCGGGGGCGGCCTCCGCGGCCACGGCGGCCTCGGCGAACCCCGGGTTGAGCCCGGCGAGGCGGGCCTGCAGCAGGTCGCGGGCGGTGACGTCGCCACACTCCAGGCAGACGACCTCGTCGATGCGTCCGTGCAGGTCGACGACGCCGCGGCTGCCCGCGGCGCCGTGCAACCCGTCGACGTTCTGCGTGATGACCGACCGCAGCACCCCGGCACGCTCCAGCTCTGCCAGCGCGAGGTGCCCCGGGTTCGGTGACGCGTGGCGCATCCGGGCCCACCCGACGTGGCTGCGCGCCCAGTACCGGCGCCGCGCGTCGTCACCGGACCGGAACTCCGCGATCGTCATCGGGCGGCGCGCGGGCGAGCCGGGCCCGCGGTAGTCGGGGATGCCGGAGTCGGTGGACAGGCCGGCGCCGGTGAGCGCGACGAGCGGGCGCCCGGCGAGCAGGTCGAGGGCCTGCGCGACGGGCGCGGGACCGGTGGTGGGCGGAGCGGTCACCCCTCCAGACTACGAGGGCGCCGAACAACTCGGGCCTGCTGCGCGACCGGACTTGTTCAGCACCCTCGTCGGTGTCGCGTTCCTACAAGACCCGTCGTCGACGGCCGCGCACGATGGAGGCATGGACCACACCGACCACATGCAGCAGAGCATCGACCTCGCCGTCTCGGTCATCCGTGGGACCCCCGTCGACCGCTACGACGACCCGAGCCCCTGCGCCGACTTCACCGTCCGCCAGACCGTGAACCACATCGCGTTCGGCTTCGTACTGGCGCAGCGCTCGGCGACCCGCGAGCCGTGGGACGAGACCTGGCAGCTCGAGGACGGCGCCCCGTTCCTGATCGGCGTCCCCGAGTCCGAGTGGGCCGAGAAGTGCGCCGAGGAGGGCGCCGCGACCGCGCGCGCCTGGGCCGAACCCGGTGTCTGGGACGGCGACAGCCACATGGGCGGCTCCCCGATGCCCGCCGCGGCGATCGGCTCGATGATGACCTCGGAGTTCGCCGTCCACGCCTGGGACGTCGCCGCCGCGACCGGGCGGCGCCTCGACGTCCCCGAGGAGCTGGGCCGGGTCGTCCTCGACGGCGTCCTCGCGATCGCGCCGATGGGTCGCGACGGCGGCTGGTTCGGCGCCGAGGTCCCGGTCGCCGACGACGCGCCCGCGTTCACCAAGGCGCTCGGCGCCGCCGGCCGCGACCCGAACTGGACGCCCTGACCGCTCAGTCCGGCACGACCCAGGCGGGGGTGCGCTTCTCGGCGAACGCGCGCATCCCCTCCTGGCCGTCCGGGCTCGCGAAGTAGCCCGCCGACAGCTCCTGCATCTGCGCGAAGTCCTCCGACATCGACCGGGGGCGCTCCGAGCGCAGCATCTCCTTCGTCCCGGCCAGCGCCGCGGGGGCGCCGAGCTTGAGGGCGTCGGCGTAGCCGGCGACGGTCGCGTCCAGCTCGTCGGCCGGCACCGCGGCGTTGACCAGCCCGATCTCCCTGGCCCGCGGCGAGTCGAACACGGCCGCGGTGAGGAACAGCTCGTGCGCGGCGCGGGGCAGCAGCCGCGGCAGCACCGTCACCGAGATGACGGCCGGCACCAGGCCGAGACGCACCTCGCTGAACGCGAACGTCGCGGTCTCGACGGCCACCGCGATGTCGCACGCCGCCACCAGACCGACCCCGCCCGCCCGTGCCGCCCCCGCGACCCGGGCGACGACCGGCTTGGGGGAGGTCCAGATCAGCTCGAGGATCGCGGGCACCTCCGAGATGCCCTGCTGGTCGGCCGACGCGCCGCGCGTCTCCCGCAGGTCCATCCCCGAGCAGAACACGGAACCGGTGTGGGACAGCACGATCACCCGGACGTCGTCGTCGGCCAGGGCGGCCTGCAGGTGCGCGAGCAGCTCCCGGCGCAGCTGCGCCGACAACGCGTTGCGGTTGGCGGGGGAGTCCAGTGTGACCGTCGCGACGCCGGCCGTGACGTCGAGATGGACGAGCTCCGAGGGGGCGGCGTCGCCGTCGGGAGGGGTCATGGCCGGACCGTAGCCGAGCGCGTCCCGGTGCGGCGTGGCCGGGCGGGCGTGGACGGCCGGGGCGCCAGGCGGCGGGCGTGCCCCGACCGCCTGGGTGGACCGGGCCGCCCTGGTCCGACGGTCAGCGGCGCGCGAAGAACTCGTTGGCGCGGTTGTTCCACAGCAGCGCCAGGATGATCACGGCGATCGCGATGTTGCCGATCGACCCGGAACCCGCCCCGGTGCTGCCGTAGACCGACAGCGTCGTGATCGCGCCGACGATCTGGAGCACCTCCAGGACGGTCACGATGATCCGGGCACCGTTGCCGCCCTTGCCCAGCCGCGACGCCACCGCGGCCGTGAGCAGCCCGATGACCAGGGTGAAGATGCCGACCGCGACGATGACGCCGCTGGAGACGTCGACCTGGGCCGTGCCGACGGTCGCAGCCACGATCAGCAGCAACACGCCCACGATGATCTGCAGGATCGCCGAGATCCAGACGAGGACGACGACCACCGTGACACTGCCGGGACGGGCGAGGGGCGCTGCGCTCATGTGCGGTTCCTTCCGATCGGACGCGCGTACGGGCACGCCGCCGGAACCGGCCCGGCGTCGGGCGAGGTGACTGTCCACTCGCACCGGCCGAGACGTCCGTTACGTCAGGACGCCCAGCGATCGGGCCGGGCCGGGTACACACCGACCGGGAGGGGGACCCGCCGGTGTCCACCGCGGCCCGGCCCGTGCAACGGGGCGGCGCCCCAGCGCCCGCCCCGTCGACGCATGACTCGCCGCCCCGACCTGTGCTGTTACATCCGCGTCCGGGACACCTCGACGACGGCCGCCGCGTCAGGCCCGCGCGTCAGGCCGCTGCGGCGTCGCGGCGCGCCACCTCCGCCCGCACCAACGGGATGACCTCGCGGCCGAACTCCCGGGCGTCCTCGAGCAGGTCGTAGCCGCGCGCCGACAGGATGCGCACACCCAGGTCGTAGTAGTCGAGCAACGCCGCAGCCACCGTCTCCGGGGTGCCGACGAGCGCCGTCGAGTTGCCCGCACCCCCGGTCGCGGCGGCGGTCACCGTCCACAGTGCCCGGTCGTGCCGTTCGCCCTGCTCCGCCACGGCCAGCAGCCGTTGCGACCCGGCGTTCTCCGGGTCGGTCAGCTTGTGCCGGCGCGTGAGCTGCGTCGTCCCGCCCGCGGTGCGCTCCCGGATCCGGGCCACCGTCGCGTACGCCTTCTCCCACGCCTCCTCCTCGGTGCGGCCCAGGATCGGCCGGAACGCCACCTGGAACGTCGGCGCCGGCCGGCCCGCGGCCGCGGCGAGCCGCGTGATCGTCGCGATCTGCTCCGCCGTCCCCGCCAACGGCTCGCCCCACAACGCGTAGATGTCGGCCTCCTCCGCACCCACCTTGTAGGCGGCCGCCGACGACCCGCCGAACGAGATCCGCGGCCGCGGCTTCTGCGCGGGCTCCACGTCGAGCACGAAGTCGGCGATGTCGTAGTGCTCGCCGTGGAAGTCGAACGGCTCCCGCTCCGTCCACGCCCGCTTCAGGATCTGGATGGCCTCGCGGGTGCGGTCGTAGCGGCGGTCCTTGGGCAGCGTGTCGCCCTCGCGCTGCTGCTCGTGGTCGTTGCCGCCGGTGATGACGTGCAACGTCAGCCGCCCGTCGGAGATCTGGTCGAGCGTCGCGACGGTCTTCGCCGCGAACGTCGGCGCCGACACGTTGGGGCGGTGCGCGAGCAGTAGCTGCAGCCGCTCGGTGTGGTCGGCGATGTAGGCCGCGGCCTGCGCCGGGTCCGGGCTGCCCGACGAGTACGCCGTCAGCACCCGGTCCCAGCCGTTGTCCTCGTGGGCCCGCGCGAGCGCGAGGGTGAAGTCCTTGTCGAAGGCCGGACCGGACCGCGCACGGGTCTCGGTGCCGTCGTTGGTCGCGCCGATGCCGAGGAACTCGACGGGCATGGGTGTGCTCCTGTGGAAGGTGGGACGAGGGCCGCTACCGCACGCGAGGGCGACACGCCGCCGACCACACGCGACCGAGGTCGACGTGCCGGCGCGTCACCAGGGCGGTCCCCGGTCCGGGAGTCACACCTTCACTGCAGCACCGGCGGTCGCGCCGGTCAACCACATGTCGGGTGTGACGGTCCCGGCGGCCGAACCCGGTGCGCGGACAGCTCCCGGCGCCTACCCTCGGAGACGATGACCGACGCCCGCGACCATGCGCACCGGGGCACCGCCGTGCCCGTGACGCTGCTGGCCCGCCGTCGCCACGTCGACTTCTGCCGGACCAGCGCCGCGCTGGTGGGGTGACGCGCCCACGCCCGTCCCGCCCCCGTCACGCGAGGTCAGCCATGTCCCGTCGCCCCCACTCCATCGTCGTCGTGGGCGCAGGCCCGCGCGGCACCGGGCTGCTCGAACGCCTCGGCGCCAACCTCGGCGAACTCCTGCCCGACGGTGAGCTCGACGTCCACCTCGTCGACCCCTTCCCGCCCGGCGCCGGCCGCATCTGGCGCCACGCCCAGTCACCGCTGCTGGCCATGAACTCGATGGCCGCCGACGTCACCATGTACACCGACGACTCCGTCCTGTGCGCCGGCCCGATCGTGCCCGGCCCGTCACTGTGGGAATGGGTGCAACGGGTCCGCGCCGGCGAGCTGCCGACGGAGACCGCCGACGCCCTCGGCCCCGCGCTCTGGGCCGAGCTCACCGCCGTCGACGCCACGACCTTCCCGAGCAGGCAGCTGCAGAGCCGCTATCTCGCATGGGTGCTGCGCGACGTCGTCGCCACCCTCCCGCCGCGGGTCCGCGTCCACCTGCACACCGGGCGCGCCACCGGCATCACCGAGACCGGCGACGACCAGTGGGTCACCGTCGACGGGCTCGCCGCGCCGCTGCGCGCCGACACCGTCGTACTCGCCTCCGGGCACCTCGACGCCGTCCCCACCCCCGACGAACGCGCCCTCGCCGCCCGCGCCTGCGCCGCCGGGCTGCGCTACCTGCCGCCCGAGCAGACCACCGACACCGACCTCTCCGTCGTCCGCCCCGGCGAAACCGTGCTCGTCCGCGGTCTCGGCCTCGCGTTCGTCGACCTCGTCGTGCTCCTGTTCGAAGGCCGCGGCGGCCGGTTCGTCCCCGCCGCCGACGACTCCGACCGGCTGCGCTACATCCCGTCCGGCGACGAACCCGTCCTCGTCGCCGGCAGCCCCCGCGGCGCCACCTACCACTCCAAGACCCACTACCAGCTCCGCGGCGGCCGCCCGCCCCTGCCGCGCCACTTCGGCCCCGACCAGATCGCGCCCCTCGTCGCCGACGGGCCCGTCGACCTGCGCACCACCCTCTGGCCACTCATGGCCAAGGAGATCGCCTGGGGCTGGTACCACGAGCTCGTCGCCGGACACCCCGACCGCGTCCCCCTCGACCTCGACGAGTTCGCCGCCCGCTTCGACGCCGCAGCGTGGGGCACACCGGCGATGGACGCGCTGCTCGCCGAGGTCGCGCCCGACCCGCTCGACCGCCTCGACCTCGACGCCCTCGACCAGCCCCTCGCCGGCCTCACCGCCCCCACCCTCGACGCCCTGCAACCCCTCGTCGTCGACCGCATCGCCGAGGACCTGCGCCAGCACGTCGACCCCCGACACACCCCGCACCTCGGCGCCTTCGTCGCCATGCTGTCGGTGTACAACGAGGTCACCAGCCTGCAGGGCGACGGCGCGCTCACCGCCGCATCCCGCGCCCGCGACGTCCCCTGGTGGCAGAGCTTCTTCAACTCCGTCGCCAGCGGGCCGCCCGGATTCCGGGTCCGCCAGATCCTCGCGCTCGCCGACGCCGGGCTCGTCCGGTTCCTCGGCCCGGGGATGTGGGTCTCCGTCTCCTCCGACTCAGCCGACGGCGCGGTGCTGCGCGCGGGCAGCTCGGCGACACCGGAGGTCGTGACCTCCACGATCCTGGTCGACGCCCGCCTCCCCGACTCCAGCGCCGCCCGCAGCACCGACCCGTTGCTTGCCGCCCTCGTCCGCGACGGCGCCGTCAGCGAAGAGATCCTGCGCGCCGACGACGGCACCGTCCTGCGCAACACCGGCCTCATCCGGGTCCGCCCCGCCGACGGCGCGATCGTCGACGCCCGCGGCGCCGTGCACCCGCGCCGCTTCGCCGTCGGACCACACACCGCGGTGAAGGTCGCCGGGGCCTTCACCCGGCCGGGCATGAACGCGCAGAGCCTGCGCTACAACGACGCCATCGCCCGCGCCGTGCTGCAGAGCCTGCCCGCGGAGTCGGCTGCGGCGGCCTGACCCGGCACCCCCCGGGTCAGCGGCGGCGCGGCGGCAGCGGCGGGACCTTCGGGATCTCGCCGGTCAGCCACGAGCGGCGACGCGGACGCGGGATCGGCCGGAACGCCGCGGTCTCGACGTCGACGTCGTCGTCCGGGACGCGAGGATCGGGCACGGTCAGCTTCGCGAACGCCTGGGTGAGGTGGACGAGGGGCAGCGCAGCGGTCGGGGTGTCGACGTCGTCCGCCGGCCGGTCATGATCCGGGCGTGGCCGCCGGGCGTCACCGCGGTCCGCGTCAAACCGGTCGCGGGCGTCGTACCGGTCGCGGCTGTCGTACCGGTCGCGGGTGTCGTGGCGGTCGTCGCGGGTCCGGTGGTCGGCGCCGTCGTCGCGGCGTGACCGCGGCTCGGGGTCCGCGGTCGGACGGTCCGGACCCCGGTGGGCGTCGGCGTGGCGGGGCCCGCGGTCGGTCCGGCCCTCGCGGCTCCCGTCGCGCCCGCGGTCCCACCGGGAGTGGCGGGCGCGCCCGCGCTCGTCGGGATCGCCGCGCCGGGCGGGACGGCGGCGGGAAAGCGCGGTCGTCTCCGAGACCTCGCCGGTGCCGAAGCCGGTGTCGAAGCCGGGGTCGTGGGAGTCGCGACGATCGGCGGGGGCGTCCTCGCGGGCACGGCGCCGGTCGGTGTCGTAGCCGTCGGCGCGGTGGCCGCCGGTGTCGCTGCGACGACGCTGGTCGTGTCCGTGGCCGCCCTGACCGGAGTCGACGACGCGGCCGCGGTCGTCGGCGGGCCTGCGACGGCGGGGCCGGCGCTCGTCGCGGTCGCCGTCGCGACGGGGGGTGCGCGCCGGCCGTGCGTCCTCGCCGGAGAAGCCGTCGCGGTGCGAGTGGTCTCGGCGAGAGCCGTCGGCCCCGGAGCGGTGGACCTGCGATCCCTCGGTCCGCGGGGTGTCGGCGTGACGCCCGTCGGGGGCGAAATCGACGGTCCGCGCCCCGTTCACGTGCTCACCGTTCACAGACGCGCCGTTCACGCGCCCATCGTTCGTGCGCGCATCGTTCACGCGCGCACCGTTCATGCGCGGAGCGTCCGCCCGCGAACCGCGGCGACGCGCACCGTCGGACTTCGAGTCGTCGGGCC
>NZ_BJVJ01000107.1 GCF_007989085.1 Pseudonocardia sulfidoxydans NBRC 16205 | reverse complement strand
TTGTTCAGCGCGCTCCTGGGACTCGGCGACCGCTTCTCGACGAGCATGCGGATCGGGCTGCCCTACCGCGTCACGAACACCGTCGTCGAGTTCGAGCCCGACCGGCGGATCGCCTGGTGCCACTTCGCGAAAGCGGTGTGGCGCTACGAGCTCGAGCCCGTCGCAGACGACGCCGGCGGAACCCGGGTCACCGAGACCTTCGACTACCGCGGCTCACCGTGGGCGCGCGGCATGGAGCTGGTGAAGTTCTCGCAGAACAACGCGACGTCGATCCGCGACACCCTGCGCCGCCTGGTCGCCCACTTCGGCTGATTTCCCGTGCGCCGACTCCGTGAACCCGGGACCACCCCGACCGGCCCGGTGTCGAGCTCGGCGGGGTGAGGGAGTCGAGACGACTGGCCCGGGAAGTCCGACGTCGCCGCGCCTAAACTGGTGGCCATGCCCGCCCGCACGCTGCTCACCCCCGGCACCGTCACGCCCACGCGTCCCGTCCCCGCGCACATCCCGCGGCCGGAGTACGTCGGCAAGGACGCGCCCGCCCGGAGCACCGAGCCGTGGGTGCAGAGCGACGAGGTCATCGAGGCCATGCGCGTCGCGGGGAAGATCGCCGCACAGGCCCTCGCCGTCGGCGGCGAGGCCGTCCGCCCCGGCGTCACCACCGACGAGATCGACCGCGTCGTCCACGAGTTCCTCGTCGACCACGACGCCTACCCGTCGACGCTCGGCTACCGGCGCTTCCCCAAGTCGTGCTGCACCAGCCTCAACGAGGTCATCTGCCACGGCATCCCCGACTCGACCGTCGTCCAGGACGGCGACATCGTCAACATCGACGTCACCGGCTACATCGGCGGCGTCCACGGCGACACCAACGCCACCTTCCTCGCCGGCGACGTCTCCGAGGAGGACCGGCTCCTCGTCGAGCGCACCCGCGAAGCGACCATGCGCGCCATCAAAGCGGTCCGGCCCGGCCGGGAACTCAACGTCGTCGGCCGCGTCATCGAGTCCTACGCCCGCCGCTTCGGCTACGGCGTGGTCCGCGACTTCACCGGCCACGGCATCGGCCGCTCCTTCCACAGCGGCCTCGTGGTGCTGCACTACGACCAGCCCGACGTCGACACCGTCCTCGAGACCGGCATGACGTTCACCATCGAGCCCATGATCACCCTCGGCACGGTCGACTACGACATCTGGGACGACGACTGGACCGTCGTCACCAAGGACCGGCGACGCACCGCGCAGTTCGAGCACACCGTCCTGGTCACCGCCGACGGAGCCGAAATCCTGACGCTGCCCTGAACCGGCCCCGCTCGCGCGCAGCGCCGCCCGGGGGCCGTCAGCGGCGGGTCGAGCGGGCCGCGCGCCGGTCGACCACCTCGGCGACGACGGCCGAGACCCCGCGCCAGCCGATCAGCAGCACCGCGAGCGCGACGAGGGTGACGAGCGCGAACGTCAACGGCAGCCGGCCGGTGAACACGGCGCGCAGCGCCAGACCCACCACGACCGTGCCCGCGAGCACGGTGCCGCCCGCGACGAAGCCCGCCGGCCGGGACCGCACCCACGGCGTCGCCCACGCCACGCCGAGCCCGATGACGAACGGCGCCGCCGTCGCCAGCACCCCGCCGACCCCGGCAGCCTCCTCGTGGCTCGCGCGGCCGATCGCCGCGAACACGAGGACCGCGACGACGTCGGCGGCGAGGGCCAGGGCGGCGACGCGGGGCGTCCGGAGGGCGGGCACGGCCTTCAGGGTAGGCGGTGTCGCGCACGGCCCACCCGGGCCCGACCGCTCGGCTCACGGAGCAAAGTGACGCAACTCACACGACGTTGTCGTGGGGCCGCCCGCAGCCGAAACGGGTGGTCGGCCCGTCGCCCGAGTTCGGGACACCTCGCCGGCCTGCCGTCCTACATGAGCGGCCCGCGCGGACACGACCTCGACGGCCCCGCCCCGCCCCGCTCACGAACGTGTGACCAGAGCGGCCCGGCCGCGCTCACGACACGCTCGGGGCGGGAACCCGGCCCCGGCCCGCCCCGCCCCGCCCCGCTCCCGAACGTGTCACCAGAGCTATCCCGCAGCGCTCACGACACGCTCGGTGGTGCGCCGGCCGACGAACGTGTCACCAGAGCGCTCCGACCGCGCTCACGACACGTTCGGCAGCGGGAGGCCCGGTTCGCGCGCCACCCCCACCTTCGAACGTGTGATCAGAGCCGCCCCGCAGCGCCCATCACACGCTCGGTGGTGCGTCGGCCGGCGAGCGTGTCGTGAGGGCGGGCGCGGCGCGCTCACGACACGTTCGGTCCGGTGGGGTCGTGGGGACCGCCGAGCTGCAGACGGTCCGACACCCGTGGTCGCGGACGCGGCGGCAACTGCCCGGCCCTCGGCTCCGGACTCGGGCCCCGGGCGGCGCAGGGCCGGTCCCCGACCGCGGCGGCGATCCGGCGCAGGGCCCGGACCTCCGTGGCGCCAGACCCTGGCCCCACGGTTACCCGGTCGCCGACACCCGGGGGGCGATCCGGCGCGCCGCTACCCCTGCGACGCACCGGGTCCCCGGCCGCCACCTGTCGGACACGGTCGTGTTCGCGGTTGCGGGGTGGGTCAGCCGAGGGCGGCCAGGAACCGTTGCGCCACACCGACTGCCGGGCCGGACGACCCGCCGTCGACGACGAGCACCGCGAACGCGACGTCGCCCCGGTAGCCGACGAACCAGCCGTGGGACCGGTTGGCGCCGTTGACGCTGTACTCGGCCGTGCCGGTCTTGCCGAACACCTCGCCGCTGCGGGCGAGGGCGGTCGCGGTGCCGCTGGTGACGACGGCACGCATCATCGGCCGCAGCTGGTCGAGCACGGCCTGTGGCGGCGGTGCGGTGGCCGGTGTGGTGGCGTCGGTGGCGCGACCGCGGATGAGCTGTGGCACGACGGGCGCGCCTCTCGCGACGGTGGCCGCGACCAGGGCCATCCCGAACGGGGTGGCGACGACGTCGCCTTGGCCGAACCCGTCCTCGGCGCGCTGGACGCGGTCGGGCGCGGGCGGGACGGACCCGGTGACGGTGGTGAGCCCGGGGATCGCGAAGTCGGCGCCGAAGCCGAGCGACAGCCCGGCGGCGGGCAGTGCGTCGGCCGTCATCTGGGCGGCGAGCTGGGAGAACGTGGTGTTGCAGGAGCGCGCGAACGCCTGGGTGAGCGGCACGGTGCCGAGCTCGAAGCGGTCCTCGTTGGGCACGAGCCGGCCGTCGATGGTGGTGGTGCCCGGGCAGGGTTGCGGGGAGTCCGCGGTCACGCCGAGTGTCTCGAGCGCCGCCGTGGCGGTGACGATCTTGAACGTCGACCCGGGCGGGTAGCGGCCGGTGAGCGCGATGGCCCCGGCGGCGTCGGCCTGGGTGTTCTGGGCGACGGCCAGGATGTCGCCTGTGGACGGGGACAGTGCGACGAGCGCGACCTGCTGCGGGAGCGACTCGACGGCGTCCTCGGCCGCGTTCTGCACGGTGTGGTCGATCGACAGCGTGACGGTGGTGCCGGGCGTCGGGGGCTGTTCCTGCAGCGTCGCGATCGTCGCCCCGCCGCCGAGAATCTGCACCGACCAGCCGGGGATGCCGGTGACCTGCGGCGTCACCTCGGTGCGGACGGGGGTGAGGACCTGGCTGCCGAAGCCCGCGGACTGGGCGAGCAGCCGGGTCTGGGTAGCGAACCGGACGCCGGGAAGGTCGTGGATGGCGTCCTTGACGGTGCGGTAGTCGGTGTCGCGCAGCACGGCCACCGAGTAGCCCTGCCCTTGCGGGACGGCGCCGGCGCCGTCGGCGATCGACTGGGCGGTGATCCCGGGGACGAGCGGGGCGAGCGCGCGGGCGAGCGTCCCGGTGACGGCGCCGAGATCGCCCGCGGCCGTGCGGTCGAGCAGGATGTTCACGACGGGCGTCGGCGCGAGCAGCGGGGTACCGCCGCGGTCGACCACCGGGGCCGGGTCGGGTGTGTCGGCGACCAGCGACAACCGCTGCCCGGCCGCGAGCTTCGGGTGGATCGCCGCGGGCGTCCAGTGCACCAGCCAACCGGAGTCGGCCTGCTCTGATCGGCGGACGCCGATCTCACCGAGATACGCGAAGCGGCGGTCCTGTCCCAGGTCCCAGGCGACGTCGACCGAGGCGGTGGCGTCGTCGCCCGCCGTGCGGACCTGGCCGAGGGTGGCGGTGAGCCCGGCCGGGGCGAGGGCCTTGCGCGTGTCGGCCAGCGCTGCCTGGGCGGCGGCGGGGTCGTCGGTGAGGCGGGCGGCGGCCGCGTCGTCGCCACGGGTCCACGCGTCGAGGTAGGCCTGGACGGCCTTCTCCTCGCCGCTGGGGCCGAAGACCGCGCAGCCGGCGCCGACGAGGGCGATCACGAGCAGCCCCGCGAGCAGCCCGAGCCGCAACGGGCTCAGGGCGCGACGACGGGGAGCGGTCACGGAGGCGAGTATGCCCGCGCGCCCCGACAATCCCGGCGCACCCAGGACCCCACGTTCGAGGGACGGATCAGAATCAGAACAGCACCGTCGCGAAGCTCGCGACCTGTGTGAAACCGATCTTGCCGTAGACGGACCGGGCGACGTGGTTGAAGCCGTTCACGTACAGGCTGGAGACGCGGCCCAGCGCGGCGAGCCGGTCGGCGACCGCGGCGGTGCCGATGGTGCCGTAGCCCAGCCCCCGCTTGGACGGGTGCACCCACACGCCCTGGATCTGGCCGACCTGCGACGACAGCGCCCCGATCTCGGCCTTGAACACGACCTGACCGTCTTCGAAGCGGGCGAACGCGCGACCCGCGGAGACGAGCTCGGCGACGCGGGCCCGGTAGCCGGCACCGCCGTCGCCCGCGCGCGGGTCGACGCCGACCTCCTCGGTGAACATCGCGACGGCGGCCGGGAGGTAGACGTCGATCTCCTCGGGCCGCACGGGCCGCACCAGCGGGTCGGGGGTGATCGTGGGCGGCCCGGCGAGCACCATCAGCGGCTGGTCGGGCCGCAGCTCCCGGGCGGGTGCCCAGGCCGGGGCCAGCTCGTCCCACAGGGGGAGGACGAGCTCGGCCCGCCCGACCAACGACGAACAGCCACGCCCGTGCCGGCGCGCGCGGTCGGCGAAGCTGCGCAGCGCGGACCGTTCCCCGCGCAGCGGGACCAGGTTGGCCCCGGAGAAGCAGAGGCCGTCGAGGCGGGGGCCGACCGACCACAGCTCGCCACCGAGGCGCCACGGATCCAGACCGGCGACCTCGACGCGGGCGGCGACCATGCAGGCCGCCACGGGATCGGCCTCCAGGGCGGCCCGGACCCCGGCACGGTCACGGTCGTCGAGCAGTCGAGCACCCGCGACTCTGAGCACCCTCCTACGGTGCCACAACTGAGCGCCGGTGCCCATGTGAGGCCCGGTTTCGGCTCGGTCTCGGATCACGCGGTGCGGCCCCCGGTCGCCTGACGGCGCAGTCAGCCGACGACGACCTCGGGCGCACCGTCGCCGGCCATCGTCTCGGCGATCTTCATCGCCTCCTCGATCAGGGTCTCGACGATGGCGTGCTCCGGGACGGTCTTGATGACCTCGCCCTTGACGAAGATCTGGCCCTTGCCGTTGCCGGAGGCGACCCCCAGGTCCGCCTCCCGGGCCTCACCCGGGCCGTTGACGACGCAGCCCATGACGGCCACGCGCAGCGGCACCTCCATGCCGGTGAGACCGGCGGTGACCTGCTCGGCGAGGGTGTAGACGTCGACCTGGGCGCGCCCGCACGACGGGCACGACACGATCTCCAGGCGCCGCGGCTTGAGGTTCAGCGACTCCAGGATCTGGCGGCCGACCTTCACCTCGTTGACCGGTGGGGACGACAGCGAGACGCGGATGGTGTCGCCGATGCCCTGCGAGAGCAGCGCACCGAACGCGACCGCGGACTTGATGGTGCCCTGGAACTCCGGGCCGGCCTCGGTCACACCCAGGTGCAGCGGGTAGTCGCACTGCGCGGCGAGCTGCTCGTAGGCGCGCACCATGACGACGGGGTCGTTGTGCTTCACCGAGATCTTGACGTCGTGGAAGTCGTGCTCGGCGAACAGGCTCGCCTCCCACAGCGCCGACTCGACGAGCGCCTCGGGGGTGGCCCTGCCGTACTTCTGCAGCAGCCGCTTGTCGAGCGAGCCGGCGTTGACGCCGATGCGGATCGGGATCCCGTGGTCGCGCGCGGCGGCCGCGATCTCCTTCACCTGGTCGTCGAACTTGCGGATGTTGCCCGGGTTCACGCGGACCGCGGCGCAGCCCGCCTCGATCGCGGCGAAGACGTACTTGGGTTGGAAGTGGATGTCGGCGATCACCGGGATCTGCGACTTCTGCGCGATCGCGGGGAGCGCGTCGGCATCGTCCTGGCTGGGGCACGCGACGCGCACGATGTCGCAGCCCGCCGCGGTGAGCTCGGCGATCTGCTGCAGGGTGGCGTTGACGTCCGCGGTCAGGGTGGTGGTCATCGACTGCACGGAGATCGGGTGGTCGCTGCCGACGCCGACGCTCCCGACCTGCAGCTGCCGGGTCTTCCGGCGAGGTGCGAGGGTCGGGGCGGGTGCGGCGGGCATGCCCAGGGAGACGCTCACGACCCCCAGTATCCTCCGCCGCGCCCCGCCGCGCCGCGGGCGTGGCCGGAGCCACGCCGATCGGGTCCTGAGCTGCGGTGGGCGGGGTAGCACCCTCCTCAGGTGCGGCCCTTGTTCTCCTGCGCGTCCTGCAGTGTCGAGGAGTGCGGCAGCCACGTCGCCAGCTCGACCGGCCAGCCGTCGTCGGCCAGCACCCGCACGACCGACGGGTCGTCGTCGATGATCGAGGCGATGGTCCGGGTGCGGGCCAGTTCGCGCAGCACCTCGCGCTTGACCCAGCGGGCGGGCCGGTAGTCGTCGTCCTCGCGCATGTAGAGGGGTTCAGTCGGCAGTCCGTGCCGGGCGAGCCAGCGTTCGGTGAGCCGCCGGTTCCGCTCGGGGCGGCCCGTCAGGTAGACGACGTCGTGGTCGGCCAGCGCGGCCCGCAGGCGCCGCGCGCCCTCCTCGAGCAGCGGGTCGCGGTCGGCCGCGGTGAAGAACCGTTCCCAGCGGTTGACGTCGAGATGGTGGAGCCGGTGGGTGACGTCGGCGAGCACGCCGTCGATGTCGAACACGGCGACCGGCCGGTCCGGGATGTCCGCAGCGGCCACTACTGGAAGGGCCGGATCGGGTTGACGATGTCGGCGGTCAGCGTGAGCAGGCTGACGGCGCCGCCGATCAGGATGACGACGTAGGTCAGGGGCAGCAGCTTCGTGTAGTCGACAGGCGGCATCGCCACCTTGCCCAGGCGCGCCCGGATCCAGTCGCGGACCCGTTCGTAGAGGTTCACCGCGATGTGCCCGCCGTCGAGCGGCAGCAGTGGCAGCAGGTTGAACACGCCGACGAACAGGTTCAGCACGACCAGCAGCTGGACGAACACCTGCCACAGCCCGCGCTCGGCGAGGTCGCCGCCGATGACGCTGGCCCCGACGACGCTGACCGGTGTCTCCAGGTCGCGCTCGCCGCCGGAGATGGCGTCGATCAGGCGCGGCACCTTCTCCGGGAACATCATCAGGCCCTGCCAGACCTGCGCGAACATCTGCCCGGTGTAGGCGAACGTCGCGGGCACGGCCGTCAGCGGGTTGTAGTCGAAGATCAGCTTCTGCGAGACGCCGATGGCGCCGACCTCGCGGGGCGCCCCCGTCTGCGGGTCGAGCCGCTGGACCTTCGCGACGTCCATCGTCAGCGTCAGGCGCTCGCCGCCCCGCTCGACGACGATCGGCGTCGGCCCGTCGGCCGCCTGGATCAGTTTGACCGCGTCGGTCCAGGTCGGGGTGGCCGTCCCGGCGACGGAGACGATCGTGTCGCCCGGGCGCAGGCCCGCGTCGGCGGCCGGGGCGGCCACGCCGGGACCGCACGGCTCGAGCGCCGACGGCGAGGTCTGGTTGGCGGCGCAGCTGATCTGCCCGGCCGTCGCGGTGTCGGCCACGTTGGGCAGGCCCGACGTCAGCGCCAGCACGTAGATGAGGACGATCCCGATCAGGAAGTGCGTCGCCGACCCGGCCGACAGCACCACGACGCGCTGCCACGTCGGTTTGCGGAAGAACGCGCGCGGGCGCTCCTCCTCGGTGACCTCGTCGAGCGCGGTCATGCCGGCGATGTCGCAGAACCCGCCCGCGGGGATCCATTTCATGCCGTACTCGGTCTCGCCGCGGCGGAACGAGAAGATCTTCGGGCCGAAACCGATGTAGTAACGACGGACGCGCATGCCGAAGGCCTTGGCGGTGACCAGGTGCCCGGCCTCGTGCAGCGCGATCGAGATCGCGATGCCGAGGGCGAACAGCACGACGCCGAACGCGAATGCCACTTGTCAGTGCCTCTCCGAGCTCATGGGCCCTTCTCAGCCGATCGACGCGGCGAGCTCGCGGGCCCGGGCACGCGCCCAGCCCTCCGCTGCCAGCACGTCCTCCACGGTAGCGGGGTCGCCCGACCAGCCGTCGGCCGCCGCCAGCGCACGCTCGACGACCTCGGTGACGCCCAGGTACGACAGCCCACCCGCGACGAACGCGGCGACGGCCTCCTCGTTGGCGGCGTTGAACACCGCGGGCAGGCAGCCGCCCGTCGTCCCGGCGGCGCGGGCGAGCCGGACCCCCGGGAACGCGTCGTCGTCGAGCGGTTCGAACGTCCACGACTGTGCGACGTCCCACGTGCACGCCGCCGCCGCGCCCGGCACCCGGGCCGGCCAGGCCAGGGCCAGCGCGATCGGCAGCCGCATGTCGGGCGGGCCGGCCTGGGCGATCGTGGAGCCGTCGACGAACGTCACCATCGAGTGCACGATCGACTGCGGGTGCACCGCGACGTCGATGCGGTCGTAGGGCACGTCGAACAGCAGGTGCGCCTCGATCAGCTCGAGACCCTTGTTGACCAGCGTCGCCGAGTTGATGGTGACGACAGGGCCCATGTCCCACGTCGGGTGCTCGAGGGCCTCGTCGAGGGTGACGTGGGCGAGGTCGGCGCGGCTGCGGCCGCGGAACGGCCCGCCCGACGCCGTGAGCACCAGCCGCGCCACCTCGTCGGGGATGCCGCCGCGCAGGCACTGGGCCAGTGCCGAGTGCTCGGAGTCGACCGGCACGATCTGTCCGGGCTTCGCCGCGTTCGTGACCAGCGACCCGCCCGCGACCAGCGACTCCTTGTTCGCCAGCGCGAGGGTCTCCCCCGCTGCCAGCGCCGCCAGGGTCGGGCCGAGCCCGCGTGAGCCGGTGATGCCGTTGAGGACGACGTCGGCCGGTGTCGTCGCCGTCAGCTCGGTCGCGGCGTCCGGGCCGTCGAGGACGTCGACCCCCGGCAGCTCGGTGCGCAGCGCGGCCGCCGCGACACGGTCGGCCACGGCGACCCTCGCGACGCGGTGCGCACGCGCCTGTGCGGCCAGCAGCCCGACGTCGCGCCCGCCCGCTGCGAGCCCGGCGACGGTGAAGCGCCCCGCCGCGTGGTCGACGACGTCGAGGGCCTGGGTGCCGATCGACCCCGTCGATCCCAGCACCAGGACCGACCGGGGTGCGGCAGTGACCTCGTCGCCCGGGTGCTGTGACATCGGTTCGCTCGCACGCTCGCTCACAACGCCACATCATCCTCGGCCGCGCCCCTGTGCGAGGATGTGGCCCGGCAGGCATCCGGGTTCAGGAGGACGGCGTGGCAGGTAGTGAGCTGGCGAAGCGACCCGGTTCCGAGGTCGACCCGCTCGACGAGCCGTCGGCGGAGTGGGGCTGGCACGGGGGGTTCCCCAACGGCACGGTCATCGCAGGCATCGCCACCGCGATCATCCTGCCGCTGCTGCTGATCGGCCACCACGCCAGCTGGACCGAGATCCTCTGGATGGTCATCCCGGCGCTGTTCGTCCTCGGCGGGGTCGTCGGCGGCCTGATCAAGCGCCGCAACGCCTGGCGCCGCTGAGCGAGGCGGATCCGCCATGGCCGAGCGGTCGAGCCCGGCCGTCGAGCTCGAGGTCGGCGACCGGACGGTCCGCATCTCCAACCCCGACCGGGTCTACTTCCCGGCACGCGGGGAGACCAAGCTCGACCTGGCGAGGTACTACATCGCGGTCGGCGACGGCATCGTCCGCGCCCTGCGCGACCGCCCCTGCATGCTCCACCGCTTCCCGACGGGCGTGACCGGCGAGAAGGTCCACCAGAAGCGGCTCCCCCGTGGCGCGCCCGACTGGGTGCCCACGGTGCGGGTGCACTTCCCCCGCTACAACCGCCACGCCGACGAGCTGTGTGTCGCCGACGTCGCCGACGTCGTGTGGGCCACCCAGATGTCGACGGTCGAGTTCCACCCCTGGAACTCCCGCGCGGGGGACACCGAGAAGCCCGACGAGTGGCGTATCGACCTCGACCCGATGCCCGACGCCCGCTTCGACGACGTCCGCCGGGTCGCCGCCGTCGCCCAGGAGGTCCTCGACGAGCTCGGCGCCACCGGCTGGCCCAAGACCTCCGGCGGCTCGGGCATGCACGTCTACGTGCGGATCGAGCCGCGCTGGGGGTTCTCCGACGTGCGCCGCGCCGCCCACGCCTTCGCCCGCGAGGTCGGCCGCCGGTCCGGGGACCTCGTCGATCTGACGTGGTGGCGCAAGGACCGGGACCCGGCGTCGATCTTCGTCGACTACAACCAGAACGCCCGCGACCACACCATCCGTAGCGCCTACTCGGTGCGCGGGGTGCCCGAGGCCGTGGTGTCGACGCCGATCGGGTGGGACGAGGTCGCCGACGTCGATCCGCGGGACTTCACGATCGCCACGGTGCCCGCCCGCTTCGCCGAGCTGGGTGACCTGCACGCCGGTATCGACGACGCCGTCTTCGTCCTCGACGAGCTCCTCGAATGGGCCGACCGCGACGCCCGCGACACCCCCGACACCGAGCCCCCGGACCTCGACGACCTGTGAGTGGCGATAGTCGCCAGAGCGACTATCGCCACTCACGAGGGCCTGGCGGCCCTGTCGGCCAGCCGGGCCACCCCGGGACCGGTCAGCCTCGGCACGACAGTCTCGGTCCGGCCGGTGACCAGCAGCAACAGGGCACCGGCCGAGCCGCGCACCTGCGCGCCCTCGCCCGCGACCCACTCCGCGTTGGTGGCCACGAGCCGCAGCCCGCGCAGCCGCCGCCGCGCCCAGAACGGCCAGCCCATCCGCCACACCCGGTCCAGCCCGGCGAGGGTCCCGTCGAGCGGCATCGCCACGTCGTGTCCCAATGGGATCGCCACGTCCTGGACGTGCACGATCGTGTCGAAGAGCAGGTTGCGCCAGGTGGTGATCGCGGGGCGGCTGCGGTTGTCGGCGTCGGCCCGCAGGCCGGCGACGAGCTCGGTGCTCGGCCGCGCCGCCCAGCGGATGGCCATGTCGTGGTTGAGGCCGTCGAAGTCCCCGCGGGCACGCAGCCCCTCGTAGAGGATCCGGCCCAGGCCCGGGGAGTGCGGGGTGAGCGCGAGGTGCGCGGCGACGTCGCGCACTCGCCACCGCGCGCACAGCGAGGGCGCCTCCCACTCCTGCGGGGTCAGGTCGTCGAGGACGTCGGCGAGTGCGCGACGCTGCTGCGCGATCACGACCCAGGCCTGGTCCTGCTCCATCGCACACCTCCGACTCGTCAGAGAGTCTGACCATTAAGTCAGAGTCTCGTACTATCGTCAACTGGGTGCCGGACGACGCGCTGAACCTGGGCCTGCTGCTGTTCATCCCCTACCGCGCGATAGAGGACCGCGTGTTCGACGAGCTCGCCGCGGCCGGGTTCGACGACATCAGCCGCGCCCAGGGCCGCGTCTTCCAGCGGATCGGCCCGAACGGCAGCCGCCTCACCGAGCTGGCCCGCCAGAGCGGCGTCACCAAACAGACCGCGGGGTTCCTCGTCGACCAACTGGAGGCCGCCGGCTACGTCACCCGCGTCCCCGACCCGTCCGACGGCCGGGCCCGGCTCGTCGTGATCGCCCCGCGCGGAGCCGCCGCCGTCGCCCGCTCGGTCGGGGTCGTCGCCGACGTCGAACGGGAATGGACCGCGCACCTGGGCGCCGAACGCGCCGAGTCCCTGCGCGAGCTGCTCACCGACCTGCGCGCGGCCACCGACCACTACGCCTGAGCCGCCCCTCCATGCCATAGCCCCCCATGCCCGAGCCCCCCATGGCCGAGCCCCCCATGCCCGAGCCGTCCCTCTACGCCAGAGCGGCCTCGCGCAGCCGCGCGAACTCCTCCGCCATCGCCGCGCGGGACCAGTGCGCGTTGAGACCGCTGGGGTTGGGCAGGACCCAGATCCCGGTGTCCCCCACCGTCTCCTGCTGCGGGCCGACCGCGGCCTTCGGCGACGCGAACGCGATCCGGTACGCCGTCACCCCGACGACGGCCAGCCACCGCGGCCCCTCCTGCGCCACGAGGGATCGCAGTCGCTCGCCGCCGGCGCGCAGCTCGTCGTCGGAGAGCTCGTCGGCGCGGGCGGTCGTGCGCGCCACCATGTTCGTGATCCCCAGCCCGAGGCCGCGCAGCTCGCCCTGCTCGGCGGGCAGCAGCAGCCGCGGGGTGAAGCCGGCGTCGTAGAGCACCGGCCAGAAGCGGTTGCCGGGCCGCGCGAAGTGGTGACCCGTCGCCGCCGACAGCAACCCGGGGTTGATGCCGCAGAACAGCACCCGCAACGCCGGCCCGCCGGGGCCGGGGAGGACGTCGTCGATCGTGCGGTCGCGGGCCGCCTCCAGCTCGGCCGCGGTGAACCGTGCCGCCATCGAAGTACCCCTCTCCGCTCGATCCTGTCGGAGTATCCCGGCAGGATGTGGCGCGTGGACCTGCCCGTGATGCCCCCGGTGAAGCCGATGCTGGCCAAGCCCGTCGCCACGATCCCCGACGGCAGGCACTACGAACCCAAGTGGGACGGCTTCCGGTCGATCATCTTCCGCGACGGCGACGAGGTCGAGATCGGCAGCCGCAACGAGCGGCCGATGACCCGGTACTTCCCGGAGGTCGTCGAGGCCGTGAAGGCCAACTTCCCCGAGAAGGCGGTGATCGACGGGGAGATCATCGTCGTCGACAGGGACCGTAACCGGCTCGACTTCGAGGCCCTGCAGCAGCGCATCCATCCCGCCGACTCCCGGGTCAGGCTCCTCGCCGAGCAGACCCCGGCCAGCTTCGTGGCGTTCGACCTGCTGGCTCTCGGCGACGACGACCTGTCCGAGCGCCGTCTCGACGAGCGCCGCACCCTGCTGGAGCAGGCGCTGGCCGATGCGACGCCGCCCATCCACGTCACCCCGGCGACGCAGGACCCGGTGCTGGCCGAGCAGTGGTTCCGCGAGTTCGAGGGCGCGGGTCTCGACGGGCTGATCGCCAAGCCGCTCGACCTCACCTACCAGCCCGACAAGCGCGTCATGGCCAAGATCAAGCACGAGCGCACGTGCGACTGCGTGGTGGCGGGCTACCGGGTCCACAAGTCGGGGCCCGACGCGATCGGGTCGCTGCTGCTGGGCCTGTACGACGAGCGCGGCACGCTGGCGTCGGTCGGCGTGATCGGGGCGTTCCCGATGGCGCGCCGTCGCGAGCTGTTCCAGGAGATGCAGCCGCTCGTCACCGGCTTCGACGGCCACCCGTGGAACTGGGCCGCCCACGAGCAGGGCGAACGCACCCCGCGCAAGAACGAGGGCAGCCGCTGGAACGCGGGCAAGGACCTGTCGTTCGTGCCGCTGCGCCCCGAGCGGGTCGTCGAGGTGCGCTACGACTACATGGAGGGCATCCGGTTCCGCCACACCGCGCAGTTCGTACGCTGGCGCGACGACCGCACCCCCGAGTCGTGCACCTACTCCCAGCTCGAACAGCCGGTCGGCTTCGACCTGGGCGACGTGCTGGGCCTGCCGGACTGAGCTCCTACCTGTGCGCGGCGGCCAGCTGGCCGCAGGCGGCGTCGATCTCCTGGCCGCGGGTGTCGCGCACCGTGCACGCCACCCCGGCTGCCTCGACCCGGCGGACGAACTCGTCCTGCACCGGGCGCGGCGAGGCGTCCCACTCGCTGCCCGGCGTCGGGTTGAGCGGGATCAGGTTCACGTGCACCCGCTTGGTCCCGACGCGCCGGCGCAACAGCGTCCCGAGCAGGTCGGCCCGCCACGGCTGGTCGTTCACGTCGCGGATCAGGGCGTACTCGATCGACACCCGCCGGCCCGTGGCCTGCGCGTACCGGCGGGCGGCGTCGAGCACCTCACCGACCTTCCACCGGTTGTTGACCGGTACGAGGGTGTCGCGCAGCTCGTCGTCCGGGGTGTGCAGCGAGATCGCCAGCGTCACCGGCAGGCCCTCGGCGGCCAGCTTGTCGATCGCCGGGACGAGCCCGACCGTCGACACCGTGACGCCGCGGGGCGAGATGCCCAGGCCCTCGGGAGCAGGGGACGTGATGCGGCGCAACGCCGCCACGACCCGGTTGTAGTTCGCGAGCGGCTCGCCCATCCCCATGAAGACGATGTTCGACAGCCGCATCGGCTCGCCCAGCTTGCCGTCACGCGCCGCGGCCGCGGCCTGCCGGACCTGGTCGACGATCTCGCCCGTCGACAGGTTGCGCTGCAGCCCGCCCTGACCCGTCGCGCAGAACGGGCACGCCATGCCGCAGCCCGCCTGGCTGGAGATGCACACGGTCGCCCGGTCCGGGTAGGCCATCAGCACCGACTCGGCCAGCGCACCGTCGTGCCCGCGCCACAGCATCTTGCGGGTGGCGCCGTCGTCGCACGACTGCTCGGTGACCGGCGTGACCAGCGGCGGCAACAGCGACGCGAGCGTCTCCCGCGCCGCGGCCGGCAGGTCGGTCATCTCGTCGAGGTCCGCGGTGAGCCGGCCGAAGTAGTGCCGGGCCAGCTGGTCGGCGCGGAAGCCGGGCAGGCCGAGCTCGGTCACCGCGGCCTTGCGGTCGGCGGGGTCGAGATCGGCGAGATGACGCGGCGGCTTGCCGCGGCGGGGTGCCTCGAAGACGAGCGGGAGTGAAGTCATGACGACCCGATTGTGCCAGGTCGGACGTCAGAGCCCCCGGGCCGCCGCCTGCGTCGCGATGACGTCCGGCACGCGCGTCTCGAAGTCGTAGAGCCGCGCCCACGTGGGCGTGACCGTCAGCACGGCCATCCGGTCGTAGAGGGCTCGCACGCCCGCCTCGAAGCCCGCCCACGCCTCCGGTGCGACCAGTTTGCGGGCGCCGTCGAGGAAGACGTCCGGGACGCCGTCGACGATCTCGATCGACGCCCTGCCGCGCACCAGGAGCATGTGCGGGGGCTGCTCGTCGGTGTCGACGGTGAGCGCCACCGCCGGGTTCGCCCACAACGCTGCGACCTTCGGCGCCTTCGCGACAGTGGCCATGACCAGCGCCGATCCCGTCCACGCGTAGCCCATCGGCACGACCCGCGGTGTGCCGTCGAGTGCGGTGTAGGCCAGCCGCGCCGGGATCCGTGCACCCATCAGTTCCTGGGCCATCGGCTCGGCCAACGTGGCCCGGACGTCGTCCACGAGCATCGCTCCCCCTCCCCGGCGGGGCCACCGCGCCCCACCCGTCGCAGCTGT
The DNA here is from genome assembly GCF_007989085.1 of Pseudonocardia sulfidoxydans NBRC 16205. GTDB lineage: Bacteria > Actinomycetota > Actinomycetes > Mycobacteriales > Pseudonocardiaceae > Pseudonocardia > Pseudonocardia sulfidoxydans. The sequence continues at coordinate 244 of NZ_BJVJ01000107.1, read as the reverse complement.
GAGACGCGGGCGTCCGGAACTGATCGCAGCCGGCGCGGGGTTTCTCCGGGGCGGTGGGTCGGCTCAGGCGTGCGGGCCCGGCCCGCGGACCGGTTCGGTGATCCGTTCCTGCGGGGCGCGGGTGCGGACGGTGGGGCCGTAGGGGTCGGCTGCGCGCGGGCCCGGCCCGGGGCCGGCGCCGGGAGGTTGCGGCGGCGGCCCGCCGGGAGCCTGGCGGGGCGCAGGCGGACGTCGCGGCGCCGGC
>NZ_BJVJ01000106.1 GCF_007989085.1 Pseudonocardia sulfidoxydans NBRC 16205 | reverse complement strand
CCGACCCCGACACACGATCCAACTCACCAACCTCGACCCGCCGACCTCGACGGATGCACAGCATCGGCAGTTGGTGCCGCCACACAGCGGTCGTCGTCGCACGCCCGAGTCCGCGCAGGCGCCTGCGCCGGCCGGCTGACCCAGGACCTGTTGCGCCGAGTGCAGGTCACACTTTCTGCCCCGCGCGAGCGAACAGCGTGCGCCCACATCGACCATCGCAGGCAGCATTGCAGCCCGCACCCGATGCCGGAAGCCGGGCAACCGGCCGAGTTGTTCAGCGGGGACATTCATGTCGAGGTCCAGGCCACGAATGGTCATGATCACGTCGAGCTGACCCCGGCCGCATCTGGTGTGGCCCTGAGCAGGGAGAGTGGCAGCACGGCCATAGGTAACGTCGAACTCGCGGGGTACCGGTCGACGTTCTCCGGACCCGTCCCCACGACACACGGATTCGCCGGTGTCGCGGAGATGCGCTTCGTCGGGGACTCGGCGCACGGCTGGCTCGGCGCCGGCGTCCCGGCGGCGTCCATCGCCGTCCTCGCCCGGCGCACACCGGGCGAAGGGCACCGAGTTCTCGCGCGTCGTCATCGTCGGTGCGGAGGCGGGCGTGGTGCCGCTCGACTGGATGTTCGAGACCCAGCCCGAGTCCGAGGCACCGGCGCTCGCAGGCCGCGAGCGTTCGTTGTTCTACGTGGCGTGCAGCCGTGCGCGCGACGAGCTCGTCGTGACGTGGTCGGGTGTGCCCAGCCCGTTCCTGCCCGCTGCCATGCCCGTGGCGATCGACGCCGATCAGTCGTCGTCGACGACCACACCGTGGCGGGCGGCGAGCTCGGCGAGGCCGTCGTCGTAGCCCTGGCCCATGGCCCGGACGCGCCAGATCCCGTTGCGGCGGTACATCTCCGCGAGGAGCATGGTGCGTTCGCTGGTCGCGGCGTCGAGTGTGGCGGTGGCCGCGGTGGCGGTGTCGCCGTCGACGCTGAGGGTGACGGCGCCCAGGTCGCCGAAGGTGGCGTCGCCGTCGAGCGCGGCCGCGACGACGATCTTGGTGTGCTCCTCGGAGACGAGCCCCAGGTCGATGCGGACGCTCTGTTCGCTGTCGCCGTCGGCGGAGAGCGCGACGGTGCCGTGCTCGCTGAGGGGGGCGTTGTAGAAGACGAAGTCCTCGTCGGCGACGACCCGGTCGTCGGCGTCGACGAGGAACGCGACGACGTCGACGTCCGTGCCGGTGGCGAGGGCGTCGGCTCGCCAGGCCACGTTGACGGTCCAGACGTTCTCCTCGGGCAGGTCGATGACCGCGCCGCGGGTCAGCACCGGCACCCCGGCGCCGGGGGTGTCGCTGCGGTGCCGTCCGACGTAGGTGGGTTCGGCGAGGTCCTCGGGCGTGGGCGCGGGCAGGGTGATGCCCAGCGCGACCTCGCCGCGGTGCACGGGCAGCTCGGCCTCGCGGATGCGGGGCAGCCGCCGGTCGGTCTCGGCGCCGGCCATGAGGATGACGTCGGTGACGGCGGCGGTGAAGTTCACCGCGGCGCCGCCGCCGCGGGCGGAGACCTCGGTGCGGACCGCGGCGGCCTGCAGGTGGGTGCCGCCGAGGACGAGGACGCGGCGCCCGTGCAGCGGCCCGCGGGGGACGGCGGCCCGGCGGGGGCGAGGAGTCCCGGCGGGTGGCGCGGCGACGGGGGAGCCGGGGCGGACGTCGTCGAGGAGCCGCAGCAGGGTGGCCTCGTCGATGATCTCGATTCCTTCGGCACGCGCGCGGGTCGCCTTGCGGGTGTCGGATGCGGCCCGGTTGGACACGACGACGCTGGTCAGCCGGCTGACGGAGTCGCGGACGTCGAGCCCGGCGCGGGTGAGTCGTTCGGCGAGGCGCGGCCGCGGCTCGACGGTCGGGCCGGTGATGGCCAGCCGCATGCCCTGCACGAGGGGTTCTCCGGCGACGAACCGGCCGGGGTGGCGCCACGGGCACGGCACGGTCGCGATCCGCGCGGGGTAGGCGGCGGGTCCGGTCTTGGCGTCGACGTCGATCAGTGGCAGCGGCATGTCGAGCCGGGCGGCGAGCAGCAGGCTGTGGGTGAGGACGCGTGAGAGCACCGCGGTGTCGTCCTCGGCGTCGTGGGCCCGCTGCTGCGGCACACCCCAGTACTGGGCGAGCGTCGCGAGCTTGTGGTTGGGCACGTCGATGCCGAGGCGGCGGCTCAGGGCGAGTGTGCACATGCGGCGCTGGACGGGCAGCTTGATCCCGGCCCGGGCGGACTCGGCGGCGAGGAAGCCGTGGTCGAACGCGGCGTTGTGCGCGACCAGGATCCGGCCTTCGAGGACCTCGAGCAGCTGTGGGGCGATGCGCTCGAACGGTGGTGATCCGGCGAGCCGCTCCGGGGTGAGGCCGTGGACGTGTACGGGGCCCGGGTCGCAGCCGGGGTCGACGAGCGAGGCGAAGCGGGGCCCGGCGGGGCGCCCGGCGGCGTCGAGTGCCATGGCGGCGACGCTCAGCACGCGGCTGCTGCCGGGGTGGAGGCCGGTCGTCTCCACGTCCACGACGGCCCATGCGTGGTCGGCGTCGAGGAGTCGGTCGATCTGGGCGGTGGTCACGTGGGGTCCTTCGCACGTCGAGCAGCCGGGGGAGCGGGCGGGGAGCGGGCGGAACGATCTCCGTCTGAACGGTCGCTCTGCGCGGTTGATCCGTTACGGCACCCTCCTGGGTCGGGCGCCGGGGTGGAAGCGGAAGCGGGCGTCGTGGCAGAATCCGCCGACGGCGACGACCGCGCCGGACCTCCAGACCGGGTGCCCACGCCACCCGGCGCCGCGGAGGCGCAGGGGACCTCGAGAGCCTCGGTCGGCTGTGACCGGCGTTCGACTGCTGAATCCGGCCGCGGCGGTGCACGGGCGTGGTGACGTGATCGCCGACGGGCCGGGGAAGCGCGGTCATGACCAGTCGTAAGCAGCTCAAGGTTCGCGTCCGGGCACGGATGGCGCGCACCGGGGAGAGCTACAGCACCGCTCTGCGCCACGTGGCCGGCCCGGCGCCGGCAGCACGCGTCGACGACGGGCAGGGATACCGATTGCGCGGGGGTGTGCACCCGGAGTCGGCGTGCGTGGCCGACGTGCTGGCCCACCACGGGGTCGGGGCCGGTGGGGCGGAGCTGACCGAGGCGCTCGTGTTCGGCGCCGCGGGCGGGCCGGGTGCGGGCTACATCCTGTGGGAGTTCGCCCACGACGACAGCAGGCCGGTGGTGCTGGGCTTCTCCTCGCAGTGGCAGTACCACGACCGGGCGGTGCTCGGCTGCCTCGACCGGCTCGGGGTGCCGGCGCGGGTGCACCGCACGGCGGGCCGGGTCGGGGCGGCCCGCGCGCTCGCGGAGTGCGTCGCCGACGGGCTGCCGGCGCTGGTGTGGCCGGACCGGGCCGGGCTCGGGTACCGGCATCTGCCGTCGTCCCTGGACGGCATGGGCGGCCACCCGGTCGTCGTCCACGGCCGGTCGGGCGACGACCATCTCGTCGACGACCGCACCCTCGCGCGGCTGTCGGTGCCGGTGGACCAGCTCGACGCGGCCCGGGCCCGTGTCGGGTCCTACCGCAACCTGCTGGTCGCGCCGGAGCCGACGGGCGACGTGCCGGTGCCGCGGCTGCAGGAGGCCCTGCGGTCGGGGATCGGTGACTGTGTCGCGCGGCTGGGCGGGACGTCGACCTCGTTCGCGCTGCCCGTGTGGCGGAAGTGGGCCCGTCTGATGACCGACGCGCGGGCGGAGAAGGGCTGGCCGCGGGTGTTCGCCGACGGCAGGGGCCTGGTCGACGCGCTGGCGTCGGTCTGGGAGGGTGCCTCCCCGGCCGGGATGACGGGTGGGCACCTGCGCGATCTCACCGCGGACATGCTCGACCAGGCGGGCCCCGTTCTCGACACGTCGCTCGACGGTGCGGCCGCCGCGTGGCGGGAGGCGGCCGCGGCGTGGCACGAGGTCGCCGAGACGGCGTTGCCGATCGATGTCCCCGCGTTCGCGACGCTGCGGGAGCTGACCGTCGCGGTCCAGGAGTCGATCACCGCGGACGGCGACGCGGGACGTGCCGACGCCGCGAGGGACGCCGCCCGGTTGTGGGCGTTGCGCGCGGAGCTGAGCGCGGAGCCGCCGTTGGGCGCGGCGGAGCGGACCGACCTGTTCGCGGCGCTGGCGGACACCCTGAGCAGGGTGCACGCCGCCGAACGCGCTGCGGTGGACGCGCTGCGGGTGCTCTCGGACTGACGCACGCGGCCGACGTTCGGAGCCGAATGTCGGGCGGTCCCGCTACGGTGATCGTGATGCGGCAGGGTGCGGACGAGTCGGCGGCCCGGCGCGGCGGCTGCGGCCGTCGCGGCTCGGATCGCGGCCCCGGGGCAACCCCGGGGTGCACCGGTTCAGCGGGGCACGGCGTCCCGCGCGCGTGGTCACTGCTCGCGCGTGAGTCTGCGCGCGGCGGACAGGAACACAGGTCGACCGCGCCCTGCCGCATCATCACCTCCGGAGCGCAGCGATGAGGCCCGACCCGGAGGTGGTCCTCGCTGCGGTCCTGCGGGTGCCGTGGCGGGAGGAGGCCCTCGCCGCGGCGGTGACGCCCGAGGTCGCGCGGCGACTCGTCGAGCTCTGGCCGCAGCCGCCCCGCGACACCCATGCCGCGATCCTGGCCGGGATCACGCGGTGCCTGGGGCGGCGGATCGTGCTCGATCCGCTCCCACCGCCGCGGTGGCGCTGGCCGGTGGAGCGGTGGGAGGACGTCGACGCGCTCGCGGCCGGGCTGGACCTGCGCGACGGGGAGCTCGACTGGTTCGCCGACGTCCGGGGTCGGCTCGGCGACGACGCGCGCGCCCACTACCGGCGACGCTGGCACGAGCGCCGGTTGATCGAGTCGCCGAAGCCGCGGCTGGCGGAGCTGCAGCGCCGCGTCGGTCGCAAGGTCCTCGCGCACATCCCGGTGCACGACGCCGCGCACGGCTTCGTCGCCGGCCGGTCACCGCTCACGCTCGCCCGCGTCCACGCCGGCCGGGAGATGGTGCTGCGCCTCGACGTCGAGGGCTTCTTCACCCGGATCGGCCCGGCCCGGATCGCCGGGCTACTCGCCACGGCCGGCTACCCGGCCGCGGTGGCGCGGCTGCTCGCGGGCCTGCTCGTGACGTCGACGCCGCCGGGCGTACTGCGCGCGGCGCCCGCCGGCACGGCCGTCGAGCGGTTGCGCGCCCCGCACCTGCCGCAGGGTGCGCCGACCTCACCTGCGGTCGCGAACGTTCTCGCGCACGGGCTCGACCGCCGGCTGAGCGCGCTGGCCGCGGCGGTCGGCGCCCGCTACGGGCGCTACGCCGACGACCTGGTGTTCTCCGGCGACGGCGCGCTGCCCGTACAGGGGCTGCTTCGCCGCGCGCGCGGCGTCGCGGCCGACGAGGGGTTCGCGGTCCGCGCGTCGAAGACGCGGGTCATGCCGGCGCACCACCGCCAGCGGGTGGTCGGGCTGGTGGTCAACGCGTCGCCGGCGGTGCCGCGCCGCGAGTACGACGCGCTGCGGGCCCTGCTGCACAACTGCGCGCGGACCGGCCCGGCCGCGCAGAACCGCGACGGGCACCCGGACTTCCGGGCGCACCTGCTGGGCCGCATCGGCTGGGTCGCGACCGGGCACCCGACGCGGGCGGCCCGGCTGACAGCGTTGTTCGACGCCATCAGCTGGAACGGGTAGCGCGCGACAGCGCCTCGCGGATCGCCGTCGCCAGGACCGTCCGGCCCGCCGGGGTGGGGTGGATCCCGTCGGCGCCGAGGACGCCGGCGCCGGCGGCGCGGACGGTGGCGGCCCAGTCGAGGAACACGACGTTGGAGCCGTGCCGCGCGGCGGCCGCGGTGAGGGTCGCATTGTTGGAGCTCTGCCAGGACCGCGGGACGAAGGTGCCGACGAGCACGACGGGCCGGTCGCCCGCCGCGGTGAGGACGGCGTCGACGTCGGCGGCGGAGACGGTGCCGTTGGCGCCGAGGTCGACGACGATCGGGCCGGGGTTGCGGGCCGCCCATGCCCGGACCTTGGCGGGGGCGGTGGAGAACTGCCTTCCCACCTCGGCGTCGACGGTGGTGTCGGGGCCGAGCGCGGCCCTGATCGCGGCGGTGCTGCCCAGGGAGATGGAGTCGCCGACGACGAGGATCGGGCCGGTGGCGCGGCGGCGGTCGGGGGCGTTCTCCGTGGTGGGCGCGGCGGTGGTGGTCGACGCCGGTGCCGACGTGGTGGGCTCCGGCACCGAGGTGGACGGTGCGGTGGAGACGACGGCCGCGGCCGGCGGCAGCTGCGCGGGCGGGGCGGGGGAGGAGAACGACGCGGCCACGATGAGGCCGCCGACGGCGACCGCCGACGAGGCCAGCGCGGTCGCCCCGACGACCGCGGGGCCGGGCCGGAGCTTGGGGAGCATCGCGGTCGATCCCACCATGTCGCCGGTGCGACCCCGACACCGGTACCACGGTCTGACCTGCGGATGATCTCCGCGTCGCGTCCGGTCCGAGGGTCAGCGACGGGCGGGTTCGACCCGGATTCCGGTGGGGGACCGCACGAAGTGGACGTGGGAGAGGTCGGGGGCGTGGGCGTCGGCGACGAGTCCGGCGAGGTCCTGGGTACCGGCGACGGCGAGCGTCGTCGCCCCCGCCGCGCGGCCGGCGGCGAGCCCGGCCGGGGCGTCCTCGACGACGAGGCAGCGGCCGGGGTCCACGCCGAGGCGGTCGGCGGCGAGGAGGAAGGGCTCGGGGTCGGGCTTGCCGGCGCGGACGTCGTCGGCGGTGACAAGTACGGCGGGTACGGGCAGGCCGGCGGCGGCGATGCGGGCCAGCGCGAGGTCGCGGGTGCAGGAGGTGACGATCGCGGCGGGGGCGGTGGCGCGCAGGGCGTCGAGGGCACCGGGCAGGGGGACGATGCCGTCGGTGTCGGCCAGTTCGAGCGCGATGATCCGGGCGAGCGCGGTGGGCACCTGCTCGGCGGGCAGGACGTCGGCGACGATCTCGGCCGCGGGCCGGCCGTGTGTGTGCGCGAGCGCTGCGACGGGGACGTGGTGCTCGTCGGCCCACCGGGCCCAGCACCGGACGACGGCGGGGGTGGAGTCGACGAGGGTGCCGTCCATGTCGAACAGTACGGCGGCGAACGTGCGGTGGGGCAGGACGTCGAGCGTGATCGGCACGGCGGAAGGCTACGACCTTGCCGCCGCGACGCAGGTGCGGGACCGTGGTCCACGGGGTCGCGCTATCTGCGCCTCGGCGAGATCACGCAGCGGCTCAATGGTTGCGCACCCGCACACGGACGCCGTTAATCAAATTCTCAGGATGAGGGCCCGGAATCGCGTCGAATTGTGAATGGTCGGTCACCGATCGGGACCACCTCGGGGCGGCGGGGCGATTCCCCGACCGTCGGTCGGGGCGTGATCGGGTGAGGTCACGTGGCGCGGAATCGGAGGGTGCGGCGGCGTTCCGGGCCCGGGCGGCGCTGCCGGACCGTATGCACGAACGATTGCGTAGCGCGACGGGACGGTACGACCCGGACGTTTGCGGCGTGCCGGCGGGGTCCTCGCCGGACGGGCTGGACCGTTCGGGTGCACCGGGCGTCCGGACGGCCCCACGTCGTGTCCGCCGCAGTTGCCGTGTTCACGCCGTGGGCGGGGGCGACGGCCGGACCGCGGCGCCGGTCGTCCTCCGTCGGTCGTCGCTCCCGCCGCGACGTCGGACGGCCGGCAGCCGATCGTGTCGGTGACGGGCTGTGGTCGAGGGTTGGCGAGTTGCGCACGATCGTGCCTTGCGTGAGTGTGCCCTCACTGGCCGTCACGATCACCGGGGAATGGGCACACAATAGCTGGACGACCGTCCAGTCCATTCCTCGGCAGTTCTGTCGGTCCTCGATTCGTGCCACGCTCCGGGAACAGGGTCCCACGTCCTGAGCCGTGCGTCACGAAACGGGTGTGCTTGCGGGGCGGGTCGACCGTACCCACACGATTCGTGGTTATTATCCGGGGCATGGCGGGCAGTTCTTCTCCACGGCGGGCGAGGCCCGGGTCGGATTCCAGGACGGGTCCTGCGCTCGCGGGGGAGCCCCCTGCCGACAGGTCGGCGGCCGACATCCTCACCGAGCGCGAGACCTCTCCCGAGACGGTCGCGGCGATGACGACGATCGCGTCGATCCAGCGCGTCGCGATGCGCATCAGGCACCACCTCGAACAGGGCGTCCTCAAGGACAGCGAGCTGACCTGGACGGGATTCCTCGTCCTGTGGGTCCTCTGGCTCTTCGGCGAGATGCAGACGCGGTACCTGGCCGAGGAGGTCGGGGTCAACCGCAGCACGCTCAGCGGCGTGCTGGCCACGCTCGAGCGCCGCGGTCTGCTCACGCGCCGCGGCCACGAGTCCGAGGGCCGGCTGGTGCTGGTGGAGCTCACCCCCGAGGGCGGGGCGCTCATCGACAAGCTGTTCCCGCGCTTCGGGGCCGAGGAGGCCTTCGTCGTCGGCTCGCTGAGCCCCGACTCGATGCGCCGCCTGGGCAACTCGCTGCGTTCGGTCCAGCAGCAGCTCGACTCCGACGAGGGCAAGCGGCGCCGCGCGGCGCCGGTCCGCGACCGCTGATCCCGGCCGGGGCCGCCTGCCGCGCCCCGGTCGGTGTGCCCGTCAGGACGTGCGGCGCTCCAGGCGCGCCACCAGCCCGTCGAGCAGCGGTTGCAGGCCGAACTCGAACAGCGCGTCGAGGTCGAGGTCGTAGTCGTCGGCGAGCATCCGCGTGAACAGCGGGAAATCGCCCCGCCCCAGCAAGGCGTGCAACGAGTCCACATTGGCCTCCATCCATGCGTCGCTGTCGAGACCGGTCTCGGCCTGCGCGGTGCGTTCCGGCTCGAGGTTGACCGCGGTTCCGCGGGCGTAGTTGAACACCGTCAGGTGCGCGGTGAACGCGGTGTGGTGGTCGAGGCCGCGGCCGTCGAGGACGCCGAGCATCCACTCCGTGTAGCGCAGCCCGCTCGGGATCGCCTGCGGCCGGGTCAATGACATCGCCGGCGCGGCCCAGGGGTGGCGGCGGAACGTCGACCACATCAGCCGCGCCCCCGTCTCCAGTCCCGCGCGCAGGTCCCGGGGCACCGTCGAGGGGATCTCGATCTCGCCGAGGGCCGCGTCGAGCATGCCGACGACGAGGTCGTCCTTGTCGGCGACGTGGTGGTAGAGCGACATCGTCGCCACCCCGAGGGTTGCGGCGACCCGCCGCATCGACAGCGAGTCGAAGCCTTCGGTGTCGGCCACGGCGACCGCGGCGGCGACGACGGCCGCGCGGTCGAGTGTGCCGTCGGCCCCACGCCCCGGCCGGGGCGTGTCCCGGGGGGCCGGGGCGGGGGCGGCGGCGCCGGCGACGACGGTGCCGACGCCCGGCCGCGCGACGACGAGTCCTTCCTGGCGCAGGGCCGTGATGACCTTGGTGGCCGTCGCCATCGCGACACCGTGGCGCCGGACGATCTCACGCGTCGACGGCACCCGCGCGCCCGGGGGAAGCTCACCCGAGCGGATGCGCGCACGCAGCTGCGCGGTGATCCCTGCCGACGACGCGGCCATCCCGACCTCCGGAGTGCGCTAGTGCGGTGAGGGTTCGCGCCGGTGGGCGCTCCACCGTAGAAATAGTGCACTAGTACGACGCTGTTTTCCATTATGAACAGCTTGAGCAGTGCACTCGTACGGCGTACGTTCGCTCCTCGTGAGGGCCGCGGAGGCCCACCTGACGAGGAGGCTTACGGTGCACGAGAAGGACATCCTGATCTCCGGCGCGAGCATCGCGGGGCCGGCGCTGGCGTTCTGGCTCTGCCGCGCCGGGTACCGCGTCACGATCGTCGAATGCGCGCCTGCGCTGCGGCCGGGCGGGCAGACCGTCGACCTGCGCGGCGCCGGCCGCACCGTCGTCGACCGGATGGGGCTGCTCGACGCGGTGCGGGAGCGGCGCGTGCACGAGCGGGGCCTCGCCTACGTCGACGAGCGGGGCCGCCGGGTGGCGGAGATGTCGGCCGAGGCCTTCGGGGGCGAGGGGATCGTCGCCGAGATCGAGATCCTGCGCGGCGACCTGGCGGAGGTCCTGTACGACGCGACCCGCAGCGACGTCGAGTACCTGTTCGGCGACCGGATCGTCGGCCTGGACGAGGACGGCGACGGTGTGGACGTCCGGTTCGCCAGTGGGCTGCGCCGCAGATTCGCCCTGGTCGTCGGTGCCGACGGGCTGCACTCGGGGGTACGGGCACTGGCGTTCGGACCCGAGTCGGAGTACGTGCGCCCGCTGAACATGGCGATGGCCTTCTTCACCGTGCCTGACCGGGCCGTGTCCGACTCGGTCGCCGGTGGTTGGTGCACCGTGCACCACGTCCCCGGCGCGGTGGCCGAGCTGCGACCCGACCGGGTCGCAGGCCAGGCGAAGGCGCTGCTCGCGACGCACACGACGGAGCCGGTGCACCGGCTGCCGCGTGACCGTGCCCAGTCGCTGCTGCGCGATGCGTTGGTCGACGCCGGATGGCGGACCCCCGAGATCCTCGACGCCATGGACGGCGCCGACGACTTCTACGTCGAGGGCATCGGCCAGGTCCACATGGACTCGTGGGCACGCGGACGGGTCGTGCTGCTCGGCGACGCCGCGGCGTGTCCGTCCCCGCTGACCGGGATGGGTACGACCCTCGCGCTGGTCGGTGCGTACGTCCTGGCCGGCGAGCTCGTGTCCCGGGTCGATCCTGTGGCGGCATTCGCGGCGTACGAGCGCGTCGTGCGTCCCTATGCGGTGCGGATGCGCAAGCTGCCGCCCGGCGGGACGCGGGGGTTCGCGCCGACGAGCTGTGCGTGGATCGCGATGGGGCGGGCGTCGATGCGCTGGATGACGCGGTGGCCCCTGCGCCTGCTGGCGGCGCGGATCTTCGCGGCCGCCGACGGCATCGACCTGCCCGCCTACGACGGGCTGCGGTCGGCCGCCCAGCTGCGGTGATGCAGTCGTCACACAGCTTATTCATCAGGCGTTGAGTTGATGTCCTGTCGGCGCTACCGTCCCGTCATGACCGACGCCGCTGTCACCGCACCCACCGGGACGCTCGTCGTCGGGCTCGCCGGTCTCCGCCGCGGGTCCCTGGCGATCGCGGGAGGCAAGGCAGCCAACCTGGGGGAGCTGGTGGCCGCGGGCCTCCCGGTACCCGACGGTTTCTGCGTCACCACCGCCGCCTACGCCCTCGCCGCCGACGCGGCCGGGATCCCGGCGGCCCTCGGGGCCGGCGAGGACCCGGCGGCCCTGCGCACGCGGCTGCAGGACACGCCCGTCCCGGCCGAGGTCGCCGACGCCGTCCGCGCCGCCTACCGCGCGCTCGGCGCGGGGCCGGTCGCCGTCCGCTCCTCGGCCACCGCCGAGGACCTCCCGGACTCGAGCTTCGCCGGGCAGCAGGACACCTACCTCAACGTCGTCGGTACCGACGAGGTCGTCGGCGCGGTGCGCCGGTGCTGGGCGTCGCTGTGGACCGACCGCGCCGTCTCCTACCGGGAGACCGCCGGGATCGACCCGTCGACGGTGCGCCTCGCGGTCGTCGTGCAACGCATGGTCGACGCCGTCGCCGCGGGCGTCCTGTTCACCGCCGACCCGCTCACCGGCAACCGCGGCCACGCCGTCCTCGACGCCGCGCCCGGGCTCGGCGAGTCCGTCGTCTCCGGGGCGGTCGATCCCGACCACGTCGTCGCCGACCACGACGGCCGCGTCCTCGACCACCGCGTCGGCGACGGGGGCGTGGCGGTCCGCGCCGTCGCGGGCGGCGGCACCGTGACCGAGGACCACGTCGGCCGGCGCGGCCGTTGCCTCACCGACGTGCAGGTCGCCGAGATCGTCGCGCTGGGCCTGCGGGCGGCCGCGCACTTCGGCGCACCCCAGGACGTCGAATGGGCCGTCGCCGCCGACGGCACCGTCGCGCTCACCCAGTCCCGCCCGGTGACGACGCTGTTCCCGCTGGTCGAGCCGGCCGAGCCGGGGCACGTGTACCTGTGCATCAGCCTCGCCCAGGGGCTGGTCCGGCCGATGACCCCGCTCGGGGTGTCGGCGGCCCGCGTCATCGGCGCCACCGCCGTCGGGGCCATGACGGGCAGACCGCCGACCGACCCGCGACGTGGTCCGCGCGGGTTCGCGGTCGCCGCCGGCCGCCCGTTCGTCGACGTCACGACGCCGCTGCGCAGCGCCCCCGGGCGGGCCGCACTGCCACGGGTGCTGGACGTGATGGAGGCCCGGTCGGCCGTCGTCCTGCGGGCACTGCTGGCGGGACAGCTCGGCGACCAGCACGTGCTGCACGGGCCGGTGCGCAGACGTTCGTGGCTGCCGTTCCTGCGGGGAGTCGGGCGGATCGCCGTCCGGTTCCGGGTGCCGGTGCGGCTGGTCGGCGCACTGGTGTCGCCGCGCTACGCCCTGCGCCACGTCGAGCGGGTGCGGGCCGGCATCGCACCGCTGTGCGTCGTCGCGCCCGACCTGCCGACGGACGTGCGGCTCCGGCGTGCCGCGGAGATCGTCGCCGCCGTGTTCCCGGTGCTGCCGACGACCGCGCCCGTCGCCGGCGGAGGGTTCGTCGCACTCGGTGCGGCCCGCCTGCTCGCGGGCTCCGACCTCCCCGCCGCCGACGTCCACGAGGTGCTGCGGTCGTTGCCGCACAACGTGACCACCGAGATGGACCTGCGGCTGTGGGCGCTCGCGGCGCGGCTGCGGACCGACCCGGCGTCGGCGGCGGCGCTGGCCGGCCGCGCGCCCGCCGACCTCGCCGCGGCGTTCCACGCCGGGTCGCTGCCCCCGGCCCTGCAGGCGGGGCTCGCGGGCTTCCTGCGCGACCACGGCCACCGCGCCGCGGCGGAGATCGACCTCGGCGTCGCGCGCTGGTCCGACGACCCGGCGCCCGTCCTCGCGGTGCTGGCCGGCTACCTGCGGCTGCCCGTCGACGAGCGTCCCGACCTCGCGCCCGACGCGCAGTTCGCCCGCGGGGCGCGGGCCGCCGACGAGACGGTGGCGGCCGTCGTGGACCGGGTCCGGGCCCGGTCGCGGCTGCGCGCGGTGCTCGTCCGGGCGGCCCTGGGCCGTGCCCGGGCGCTCGCGGGTCTGCGCGAGGAGCACAAGGACCTGCTGGTGCGCGTGCTCGCGGCCGCCCGGGCGAACCTGCTGCTCGTCGGCGCCGACCTCGCGCGCCGCGGCCTCGTCGAGTCCGCCGGCGACGTCGTGCTGCTCGACCTCGCCGAGATCGGGGCGGCCGTCGCGGGTGCCGACCAGCGGGTGCTCGTCGCCCGCCGCCGCGACGAGCACGAGCGTGAGCTGCGTCGCCGGCACGTCCCGCGGATCGTGCTGGCCGACGGGACCGAACCGGAGGCGGCGGCCCCGCCCGTGGAGGCGGCCGGGGACGGGGCGCTGACCGGGTCCGCGGCGTCGGCGGGTGTCGTCGAGGGGCCGGTGCGGGTGGTGCTCGACCCCGCCGACGCCGCGGTCGCGCCGGGGGAGGTGCTCGTCGTGCCCTCGACCGATCCCGGCTGGACGCCGCTGTTCCTCACCGCGGGCGCGCTCGTCATGGAGATGGGCGGGTCGAACTCGCACGGTGCCGTCGTCGCCCGCGAGTACGGCATCCCCGCCGTCGTCGGGGTCGCGGCGGCGACGACCCGGCTGCGGACCGGTCAGGTCGTGCGCGTGGACGGCGCCGCGGGCACGGTTGTCCCCCTCGACTGACTCACGCGCGGCGGGGTCAGGACGGCTCGTGGTCGAGCAGCCGCGCCGTCGCCGCCGCCACCCGCAGCGACCCGACGCCCGTCGGATGGAACGGGTACCGGTCACCGAGTCCCTGCAGGTCGGCGCCCAGCCCGTCGGACGCCGGCGCGCTGCACAGCGGCGCCAGCGGCGGCTCGACGACGGTGAGGTCGTACTTCGCCGCACCCGCCCGGAGCACGTCGTTGAGCGCCTGGTTGCGCTCGTGCATCAGCTCGGTCTTCGCCGCGTCGAGCCCGGGGACGCCTTCGGGGCCGTGGGCGTCGGCGCAGTCGCCGGGCTCGCGGCCGGGAGCGAAGACGTCGTAGGACGTCATGATGACGATCTGCGGGTTCCCCGGCAGGGTCGTGAGGTCCTGCAGGAGGTCGCCGTAGTCGCGGTCGAACGCGGCGAGCCGGTAGTCGAACTCGCCCGCGGTGAACCGGTCCGCGCAGTCGGGGACGCCGTAGCAGTAGGCGAGGAAGTCGCTCCAGCCCAGGTCGTTGGGGCCGATCGCGACGACCACGTACTGCAGCCCGGCGATCTGCTTGAGCAGGCCGACCTGGGCGGGCACCGTCGTGTCTCCACCACGGGCCTGCGGCCCGCGCAGGCCCTGGGAGATGCTCGCGCCCGAGCACGCGAGGTTGCGGACGGGCGCGCCGGTGACCAGCGTCAGCTCGGCGGCCAGCGAGTCGGCGCTGCGTTCGCAGGCGGTGTCCTCGGGTGTCGCGTCGGGCACGGGCGGGCCGCCGACCCTGGCGGCGCGCGAGTCGCCGATGACCGCGCCGGTGTAGCCGAACACCGTCGGCCCCTCCGGCGACGGCGACAGGTGGTAGGAGCCGACGAGCTGGGTGAGCGACCGGACGTCGGAGAGCCCCCGAGTCGCGCCGGAGTAGGCGAGCACCCCGCACACCGCCCAGGCCAGCAGCGACGCCGTCAACGCGAGGACCGTCGTGCGGCCGACGGTCCCGGCGCCGCGGTGCCACAGGTCGGCGACGGTGACGTGACCGTTGTCGGCGCTGCGGCTCTCCCGGCGCAGCAGCGCGAGCGTCCGCACGCACCCGGCGACCGCGCAGATCGCCACGCACACCCCGACCAGCCCCACCGCGCCCCAGCCGTACCAGCGCACGAATCCCGAGGTCAGGGTGTCCGCGGCGTGCGCGCGGGCGGCGACGGTCCGATCCGGGTCAAGCACCTGCGCGGCCGCCGCGTTGCGCTGCACCGGGCCCAGGGTGATCTGCGGGCGCATCGGGCCCCACACCTGCAGCGGTGCGATGTCGAGGCGGGTGTTGCCGATCTGCACGAGCTGCGCGGGTCCCGACACCGAGGGCGTCGGCGTGCGGGCGCCGAGCTCCACGTGCTGGCCGAGGACCGTGACGTCCTGCGCCGGGGTGAGCGCGATCGTCGCGGGCAGACCGCCGAGCAGGCAGACGGCCAGCACCAGCAGCGTCGGCCACGACCGCAGCTCCCGCCACAGCGCCGGGAGCATCCGCCGGCGACGGGTCGCGGTCGCAGCGGTACGCGTGCGCTGCTCGCTCGACTCTGTCGTCTGCGCCATCTCGGACCGGGACTCCCCGCGGTGTCGGCTCGTGCGGCTCACCCCAGGATGCGTGACGTCGCCCCCGTCCGTCACCCCTTGTCGCGCAGGGTGAACCTCGTCACCCACCCCGGAGCACGCAGGCTGGGGCCGCGACCGTGCGGTCTCGCGGCGTTCACCCGGCCGACACCCGATCATCGGAGAACGGTCACCGGCGACCGGTGAGCTTCGCTGATGGTGTTCGACGGCCCGCAGGGGTGCCGGTGACGCTGCGGCTGGCGCTGCTCGACCTGGCAGGAACGACGGTGCGCGACGACGGGCTCGTCCTCGACGCGGTGCTCGCGGGCCTGCGTGCGGTCCGGGTGCCCGGCGCGGGCCCGCGGTTCCCGGCGTTGCGCCGCCAGGCCGACGCCACGATGGACCGTGCGTCGCTGTCGGTGTTCGGCGACCTGCTCGACGGCGACATGTGCCGGGCCCGGCGCGCCGACGCCGCGTTCACCGCCCGGCTGCGCGTCCGCCTCGCTGAGGGCATGCTGCGCGAGGTGCCGGGCGCGACCACGACGATGACGCTGCTGCGCGACGCGGGCATCGGTGTCGGCCTGGCCAGCGGGTTCGAGGCGTCGCTGCACGCCGAGATCGTCGACGCCCTGGGCTGGACCGAGCTCGCCGACGTCACCGTCTGCCCGGCCGACGTCGACGGCCGCGGCCTGCCCGATCCCGCGATGCTGCTGACGGCCGCGGCTCGCCTGGACGCCGAGCCCGCCGACGTCGTGACCGCGGGGGACGCGACGTCGGCGATGGTGGCCGGGCGCCGCGCGGGCGCGGGCCTGACCGTCGGCGTGCTGTCGGGTGCGCACCGGGCGGCGCCGCTGCGCGCGGCGGGTGCCGACGCGATCGTCGACTCCGTCGCCGACCTTCCCGCGCTGCTCGGCCTGCCGTCCTGAGCCCCTGTGAGTGGCGATAGTCGCTATA
>NZ_BJVJ01000105.1 GCF_007989085.1 Pseudonocardia sulfidoxydans NBRC 16205 | reverse complement strand
CCACTCGGCCGCAACCTCACTGCTCTCCGGCGGCCGGGACACCGCAGAACGTCGCCATCAGGACGTCGTCGACGAGGTGCCCGTCGACGCGGAACTCTCCGCGCAGCACGCCCTCGACCTCGAACCCGCAGGCCTCGTAGACGCGGCGGGCGGCGGCGTTGGGGCCGAGGACCCGCAGGGTCACCTTGACGGTGCCGGCCCGGGCCGCGCGCTCGACGGCGGCGGTGACGAGGGCGCGGCCGATGCCGTTGCCGGCGTAGTCGGGGTCGACGGCGAGGCCCCGGATCTCGCGGACGTGGCGGTGGGCGGGCACGGGCAGGGAGTTGCCGACGGCGACGTATCCGGCGACGACGCCGTCGGCCTCGGCGACGATGGCGGCTGCGGGGTCGAGCCGGTCGTCGAAGAACGGCGTGCCGGGGGCGGGTGGGGGCGCGGGCGTGACGTCGGGGCCCCAGGTGAGCCGGTCGATGCGGGCGAGGGCGATCTCGTCGTCCGCGCGGGCGGTCCTCACCTCGATCTGCATGGGGGCATCCTGCCTGGCGGGGGCTGTGTGTCGACACCGGTCGTCGGTACCGCTCGGCGGGGGTTTCCGTGACGATGCACGGACGGAGCCGACCAACGGAGGTCAGGATGACCAGAACCATCGACGGCAGTGGCATCGACCGGGTGCTGAGCGGCGCGGTCGAGGCGGGGCACGTCCCGCACGTGGCGGCGATCGCGGCCGACCGGGACGGTGTGTTCTACGAGGGTGGTGCGGGGGTGCGCAGTGTCGGGGCAGACGAGACTCCCGTCGACACGTCGACGCAGTTCCGGATCATGTCGATGACGAAGATCGTCGCGACGGTGGCGGCGTTGCAGCAGATGGAACGGGGCGCGCTCGACCTGAACGCTCCGGTCGAGGAGTACTGCCCGGAGTTCGCGGACGTGCAGCTGCTGGTGGGGTTCGACGGTGACACGCCGAAGCTGCGGCAGCCGGCGAGGCGGGCGACGGTGCACCAGCTGGTGACGCACACGTCGGGGTTGAGCTACTGGTTCTGGAACGCCGACCTGGTGCGTTTCGAGTCGGTGACGGGGATTCCGAACGTGGTCCCGGGGTCGGCGGAGGCGTTCAAGGCACCGTTGGTGTCGGAGCCGGGCAGCAGGTTCGAGTACGGCATCAACACCGACTGGCTGGGCAAGGTCGTCGAGGCGGTGGCGGGGCAGACGCTCGACGTCGTCGTGAAGGAGGGCATCACGGGCCCGCTGGGCATGGCCGACACCATGTTCCGGCTGGACCCGCAGCGCTACGGCAACTGCGCCGCGATCCATGTGCGCGACGAGAACGGCAGTTGGACCTCGGCCGGGGAGATCCTCAACCAGGATCCGGACTGGTGGGCGGGTGGTCACGGCCTGTACTCGACACCGCGTGACTTCATGCGGTTCGAGCGGGCGCTGCTGCGCGGTGGTGAGCTGTTCAGCGAGCGCATCCTTCGCGAGGACACTGTCGATGCGGCGTTCACGAACCAGATCGGCGATCTCGACTTCCCCGCGGAGATCGTGACGGCCGATCCGCCGATCACCGACACGTTGCGTGTCGGTCCGGGGTGGAAGTGGGGCTACGGGCTGTTGCTCAACACGGAGGACGTGCCGGGCGGGCGCCGCGCGGGTACGGGCGCGTGGGCGGGGCTGTTCAACACGCACTTCTTCGTCGACCGGGCGACGGGTGTCTGCGCGTCGATCTACACGAACTCGTTGCCGTTCATCCCGGAGCACGAGGCGTGGAAGATGTACGTCGACTTCGAGCAGGCGCTGTACGCGGCGCTCTGACCGGTCGTGGCCCGTCCCGGGTTCGACTCGGAGGTGGGGCCGGCCGGGGACCACCGGCCGTCGTCGGAGCGCCTGATTGCTCCTAGAATATCCGATTATGGATCTTCGGACCGTGGATCTTCGCGCCGGGCCGCGGCTCGACGCCGACGGCTGCGTCCTGCGCGCCTTCCGCGACGACGACGTGCCGCTGGTCCTGGCGGCGTCGGCCGACCCCTCGATCACGCGGGTCACGACGGTGCCGCCGTGCGCCGACGAGTACGCAGCGCGCACCTGGATCCGGCTGCAGCACGCGCGGGTCGTCGACGGGGTCGGGCTGCCGTTCGCGATCGCCGACGCGGTGACCGACGAGGCGCTGGGCCAGGTCGGGCTGTGGTTCAGCGGGGTCGGGGCCGGGCGGGCGCGCGTCGGCTACTGGGTACCGGCGGCGCACCGAGGCCGGGGCATCACGAGAAGGGCGTTGCGGGCCCTGTGCCCGTGGGCCTTCGAGGGAGGTGTCGAGCGGCTGGAGCTCTACGTCGAGCCGCACAACCTCGCGTCGCATCACGTCGCGGAGGGTGCGGGGTTCCACTGGGAGGGTCTGCTGCGCGCGTGGGAGACGGTCGGCGCGCAGCGTCGCGACATGGTCATGTACTCGCGGCTGCCCTCGGACCCCGCTACGCCATGGCGCGCAACGCCTCGCGCGTCGAACGCCAGCGGGCCATCGCCTGCGCGGGGTCGGTGAGCCGGAACCGGATCCCGGTCTCGACGGTCGCGTAGGGCGTGGTGTCGGAGCGGACCTCGACGACGTGGGCGTCGAACGTGGTGAGGTCGGCGACTTTTCCGCGAGGGGTCAGGGTGAGCCGCACGGTCACGACGTCGCCGTCGACGACGGCGACGAGCGCGCACCGGCCGGTGGCGGTCATGTTCCGGGTCGTCGTGCTCGTCGGCCAGGTTGCGAGCCGCAGCCGCGCGTCGTCGAGCACGACGACCTCGCCGATGCTGATCAGCGCCTGGTGCGGCCAGCCGCCGTCGGCGACGGTGAGCAGGGCGAGGGTGAAGCCCTCGTTGTCGTCGTCGGCGAGCTCACGGCGCAACCCCTCGGGTACGACGGGTTCGAGCAGGGAGCTCATGCGATCTCCCCCGACCACTCCGGCGGGGCCACGTCGGGCACGCCGACGCGCGAGAGCGCCCGCCGGACCGTGTGGTCGACGACGTCGTCGAGGGTCTGCGGCTGGGCGTAGAAGGCGGGCACCGGCGGCATGATGATCGCCCCGGCCTCGGCGGCGGCGGTCATGGTGCGCAGGTGCCCGAGGTGCAGCGGTGTCTCGCGGACCATGAGCAGCAACGGTCGGCCCTCCTTGAGGCAGACGTCGGCGGAGCGGGCGATCAGGTCGTCGGCGTGGCAGTGGGCGACGGCCGACAACGTCTTGATCGAGCACGGTACGACGAGCATCGCGTGCACGCCGAAGGAGCCGGACGCGATGGGCGCCCCGATCGCCGACGGCCGGTGCACGACGTCGGCCAGTTTCTCCAGGCCGCGGAGGTCGAGGTCGCACTCGTGGCGCAGGGTGAGCGCGGCGGCGCGGGAGACGACGAGGTGGGTCTCGACGCCCCCGGTGTCGTGCAGCAGCTGCAGGGTGCGGACGCCGTAGACGGCGCCGCTGGCGCCGGTCATGGCGACGACGACCCTCACGAGGCGGTGCCGGTCAGGTAGGTGACGGCGGCGTCGCGGTCGAGGACGTCGGCGTACTTCTGGTCGAGGTCGAACAGGCTCATCCAGTGGCTGGCCTCGATGCGGTCGAAGCAGCAGTCCTCGACGACGCCGACGCGGTGGCCGAGGACGCAGGCGTCGACGGCGGTGGCGCGCACGCAGCCCGAGGTCGCCTCCCCGCAGACGAGGACGGTGTCGACCCCGGCGGCGGTGAGCAGCGGGGCGAGCGCGCTGGAGGTGAAGCCGCTGGGCGTGACCTTCTCCAGGACGGTGTCGCCGGGTTGCGGGGCGAGCTCATCGACGATCCGGAGGAACGTCGGGTTCCGACGACGGGGGGCCGGGCGGGTCTTGCGGTTCCACGGGTTCGGGTTCGCGGCCAGCCCGGTGAGGTAGAAGATCGGCGCGCCGGCGGCGCGGGCGGCGTCGAGCAGCCCGACGGTGCGGTCGACGGCGTCCCAGCCGGCGGGGCCGCAGGCCGAGGGCCAGGCGTCGAGGATCTCGTCGAGGGGGCGGCGTTCGCCGAGGGCGCCGTAGTAGGCGTCGACGACGATCACCGCGGGCCGCGCGCCGAGCCCGAACGGTTCGCGCTTGGCCCACGACGTGCGGTCGAGCAGCCGGGTGTCCTGCTCGGTGAGGAACCGCACCCAACCTCTGGCGTCCGTCATCCGTCCCCTCCACACACCGTTGTGTCGACACGAGTGTGTTCTCGCGACGGCGGCGGAGAGCCCGCCACGCGGCCGACCATACATCGCCTCACACCATGGTTCACGTGCTGATATTCGTCGATTAGCAGAACTGATGCGAGGGTTCTGGTTTTCTGGCGGGAGCGCTATGGACAGTGCGCTGCACCACTGATCTACTCGAAGTGTCGACACTTCGGGTCCGCTTTCGGAACGAATGTCGGCATCCGGTCCGGCTCGATCAAGGAGGACGAGCACATGACGCCACCACACCCCAAGCTGCGGGTGCGCGACGTCGAGATCGGCCACAGGTCCGGCCGCAAGGGCACGTACGCCCACGCCGTCGACGGCCTGTCCTTCGACGTCGCGGCGAACGAGTTCATCGCCGTCGTCGGCCCCAGTGGCTGTGGCAAGACCACCTTCCTCACGGCCGTCGCGGGTCTGATCCCGATCTCCGGCGGCACGCTCGAGCTCGACGACCGCCGGATCGACGGCCCCGGCCGCGACCGGTCGCTGGTGTTCCAGCAGGCGTCGCTGTTCCCGTGGCGCAACGTCGTGCAGAACATCGAGTTCGGGCTCAAGGCCCACGGCCGCCTCGACGCGGCGGGCCGTGCCCGCGTCGCCGAGCTGGTCGAGCTCGTCGGGCTGGGCGGCAAGGGCGACAAGTACCCCCGCGAGCTGTCGGGCGGTATGAGCCAGCGCGTCAACCTCGCGCGGGCGCTCGCCACCGACCCCGAGCTGATCCTGCTCGACGAGCCGTTCGCCGCGCTCGACGCGCAGACCCGCGAGGTCATGCAGGAGGAGCTCACCCGGATCTGGCAGGCCGACGGGGTGCAGGCCGGCAAGACCGCCATGTTCATCACCCACGACGTGCCCGAGGCCGTTTTCCTCGCCGACCGGGTGCTCGTGCTCTCCCGCGGCCCGGCGCACCTGGTCGCCGACATCCACATCGACCTGCCGCGCCCGCGGACCCCGTCGATGAAGCGCACGCCGGAGTTCCTCGCGATGTCCGACCGGATCGTCGACCTCGTGATGGCCCAGTCCCAGATCGGGAAGCAGGACCAGCCCGGAAGGAGGGTGACCTCGGATGACCACGCAGGTGTCGCAGCCGGCTAGTCCCGTCACCGGTCCGCTCGAGCGGGCGGTCAACGCGCGCAAGGGCAAGAAGCTCACGACGGGCAGGCTCGGCGTGATCGGGCTCGTCGTCGTCCTGGGCGCGTGGCAGGTCACCGCGTCCGCGGGCTGGGTCGACGCGTCGTTCGCCAGCTCCCCGGTCGGCGCGGTCAAGGCCCTGGCCCACATGATCGGGACCGGTGAGCTGTGGCCACCGCTGCTGTCGACGCTCGAGTCCGTCGCCTACGGCATGATCATCACTGTCGTCGTGGGTATCCCGCTCGGTCTGCTGATCGGTCGGTCCAACACGCTCTACGGGTTGACCGAACCGCTGGTCAGCATCATGTACTCGGTGCCGTTCGTGGTGTTCCTGCCGATCATCATCTTCTGGTTCGGCATCGGCGCGGAGGCCCGGCTCGTCATCGTCGTGTGGAGCGCGATCTTCCCGCTGCTGATCAACGTCATCGCGGGCGCCCGCAACGTCGACATGCACTACCTGCAGGTCGCGAAGGTCTTCTGCGCACCCCGGCTGCTGACACTGCGCTCGGTCACGTTCCCGGCGACGCTGCCGTTCGTGCTGACCGGTGTCCGGCAGTCCGTCGGCCGCGCGCTGGTCGGCGCGATCGTCGCCGAGCTGTTCATGGGCAACGCCGGCCTCGGCTATGTCGTCCAGACCGAGACGTCCGCCTTCAAGATGGACGACGCCATGGCCGCGATCGTCGTGATCGCCGTGCTCGCCATCGTGCTCACGCGCAGCGTCGCGTGGATCGAGCGTCGTTTCACCTTCTGGTCCAGCTCGGTCTAACCCCTCCCCCGGCAGCCTGCCCCGGCGCCGCCCCACGAAAGGCTCTCCGATGCGACTCCGCAAGGTCCTGCCCGCCGCAGTGCTGGCCCTGGCGTGCGCCGCCGCCGTCGCCTGCGGCAAGCCCGCGGCCGCCGGTGGTGGCGGCGACGCCCCCGCCGCGGCCGGGAGCATGTCCCTCACCGTCGGCTACACCGCGATCGGTGCGGCCTACTCCGACCTGTACGTGTGTGAGGACCAGGGCGTCTTCACCAAGAACGGCCTCGATGTGAAGCTGACGCTGCTCAACAGCAGCTCGCAGCTGCTCGCCGCGCTGGCGTCGAACAGCGTGCAGATCGGCGCGGGCGTCGCGGCCACCACCGCGGCGGGCGCGCTCGGCGGCGTCGACCTGCGCTACCTGGCGCTGCCCATCTCGAACTTCTACGTCGAGATGTGGGGTATGGGCGACATCACCTCGCCCGAGCAGGTCAAGGGCAAGAAGATCGGGCTGAGCTCGCCGGGGTCGCTGGGCGACACCGCCGTCGACGCGTGGCTGAAGGACCAGGGCTGGACCGACAAGGACGTCCAGAAGACGTTCCTGAAGTCGACGCCGGCCGAGGTGACGGCGCTGCAGTCGGGTGCGGTCGACGTGATCGTCACCCAGCCGCCGACGGGCACCACGACCCGCAACTTCGGCGCCCACAAGATCACGGACTTCACGAAGTACCCGGCCGCCGCGAACGCCTACACGGCGACCGCCTCGTGGACGCAGGCCAACGGCCCGGCCGTCGAGGCGTTCGTGAAGTCCGAGGTGGAGTGCCTGTCGATGCTGCACAAGGACAAGGCCACGGCGATCGACAGCATCCGCAAGCACAGCGGGACCGACGACCCCGAGCTCGCCGACGCCGCCTACACGTTCTTCGAGCCGCTGTGGGCCAAGGACCCGAAGGTCGAACCCACCCTGCTCGCGGCGGCGTTCGCGCAGGCCGCGGCCGAGAAGGGCACCGACGCACCGGCCGACGTCACGACGTACATCGACAACGGGCCGCTGCAGTCGTTGCGGGCAGACGGCTACATCGACTCGCTCTACAAGTCCTGACGGGGGCGCGGCAATGGGAACGTCGCTGGAGGACGTCGAGGACCTGCGCGGCTGGCTCGCGCTCGTCGACGAGCTGGGCGAGCTGACCGTCCTCGAGGGTGCCGACTGGGACCTCGAGATCGGTGCCGCCTCGGAGGTCAACTACCGGCGCAGCCGCCCCGCGGCGCTGCTGTTCGACCGGGTCACCGGCTATCCGGCCGGTGCCCGGGTGCTCTCGGGCAGCATGTCCAACGCTCGGCGCCTCGGCGTCACGCTGCGGCTGGGCACCGACCTCGACGACCGCGCGCTCGTCCAGGCGTTGCGCAGCAAGCCCAACGAGTGGGTCGCCGCGGCCCCGCGGTTCGCGGCGCGGACCGTCGACACCGGGCCGGTGTGCGAGAACGTCGACCGCGCCGGCGAGGACGGCGCGGGGATCGACCTCCTGAAGTTCCCGGTCCCGCGCTGGCACGAGGGCGACGGCGGCCGCTACATCGGCACCGGCTGCGCCGTCATCACGTGCGACCCGGCGACGGGCGAGATCAACGCCGGCGCCTACCGGATGCAGGTGCAGGACGAGGGCCGGTCCGCGAGCGTCAACATCGAGTCGGGCAAGCACGGCGCGATGCACGTGCGCGACTGGTTCGCGAAGGAGGGCCGCGCGCCCGTCGTCGCCTCGCTGGGGCACGACCCGCTACTGCTGGTCGTCGCCGGGACCGAGGTGCCGGGCGGGGTGTCCGAGCTCGACTATGCGGGCGCGGTGATCGGGCGACCCGTCGACGTCGTGCGCGGCGAGGTCACCGGCCTGCCGATCCCGGCGACGGCGGAGATCGTCGTCGAGGGCTGGCTGTACCCGGACCGGACGCGGCCCGAGGGCCCGTTCGGCGAGTGGACCGGCTACTACAGCGGCGGCGTCGACCCCGTCCTCACGATGGACATCGAGCGCGTCTACCACCGCGACGACGCGATCCTGCTCGGCGCGCCCCCCGGCAAGCCGCCGCACGACTACTCGTACATGCGCAGCGTCATGAAGTCGGCGATGATCCACGACGCCCTGGTGGCGACGGGTCTGCCCGGCCTGGAGGGGGTCTGGGCGCACGAGGCGGGCGGGGGCCGGCAGCTGCTGGCCGTCTCCATCACCCAGCGCTACGCCGGGCACTCGAAGCAGGCCGGGATGCTCACGTCGTCGCTGCCCGCCGCGGCGTACATGAACAAGCTGGTCATCGTCGTCGACGACGACGTCGACCCCCGCAGCCTCGACGAGGTCGTGTGGGCGATGTGCTCGCGCACCGAGCCGGGCCACGACATCGAGGTCGTGCGCCGCACGTGGGGCAGCCGCGTCGACCCGCTGCGCGAGCGCGGCGCCCCGGCCTACAACACCCGCGCGGTCATCGACGCCTGCCGGCCGTTCGAGCGGCTGGAGGGCTTCCCGGTGGTCGCCGAGGCGAGCCGGGCGTTGTGCGACCGTGTGATCGCGAAGTGGCCGGGCCTGGTCTGAGGCCTGGTTCGAGGGGGAATTGACATGTCGATCGGAGCGGCCGAGCCCGCGGGCCCGGTGCACGGCCTGGGCCGCCGCGAGCTGCTGCGCGTCCTCAACCGGGGGCTGGGCAACACGATCGTCGACGAGATCATCGTCCGGGTCGGCACCGACATCATCGAGGGCAGGCTGCTGCCGGGCGACGACCTCAACTCTGTCGAGCTGGCCCGCAACTTCGGCAGCAGCCGCACCCCGGTGCGCGAGGCGCTGCTGACGCTGGAGCGGGAGGGGTTCGTCGAGATCTCCGCGCACCGGCGCCCGCGGGTGGCGCCGCTGCGGATCGAGGAGGTGCGCGAGCTCTACCGGGTCCGCGCGCACCTGTACGCACTCGTCAGCCGGGAGCTGGTCGAGGTCGCCTCCGACGACGACCTCGACCGGCTGCAGGCGTTGCAGGACGAGCTGGCGCTGGCCGTCGCCCTCGACGACGTCGACCGCTACTTCTGGACCAATGTGGACTTCCGCAACACCGAGGCCCAGATCACCGGCAACCGCACGCTGCGCCGGGTGCTCGACAACCTGGGCCTGCGGATGCTGCAGCTGCGCCACGTCAGCCTGTCGCTGCCCGGCCGGCTGACGGCGTCGCTCGCCGACCACGACCGGCTGTTGCGCGCCTACCGCGACCGCGACGCCGACCTCGCGGCGGCGCTGACGTCGTCGCTGGTGATCCGGGGTCTGGCGGCGATCGAGCGGTCCGGCTGGACGGGCTCGGGGGGCTGACGCGCCGATGAAGGGCCGTGGGGCGCTGCTGCTCACGCACGCCGTCCTGCTGCAGACGACGATCTTCCTGGTCCGGCCGACGATCTCCTACCGCGCGTTGGACATCGGCGTCTCGGCACCGTGGCTGGGCGCGCTCGCGGCGTGCTTCACCATCGCACCGCTGGCGCTGGCGCTACCCGCGGGACGGCTGGCCGACCGCCGCGGCGAGCGCCCGGTGCTGGTGGCCGGGTCGGTGTTCGCGATCGTGGGCTGCGCCATGATGCTGCTCGTCGGGCGGAGTGTCGTCGGGCTCGTCGCCGCCAGCGTGCTGCTCGGCTGCGGGCACCTCTACACGATGCTCGGTGAGCAGAGCCTCGTCGCGGCACGCGGCGACATGGTGCGCGCGTTCGGCCGGTTCTCCCTGGCCCAGTCGGCGGGGCAGGCCGCGGGTCCGCTGGTCGTCGCCGCGCTGGGCGGGTCGGGCACCCACCCCGACACGACACGGCTGTTCGGCGCCGGGTTGGTGGCGGCGTGCGCGATGGGCGTCGTGACGATCCTGCTGCGCCCGCCCGCACGCACCCCGTCCACCGAGACCGAGAAGGCCGGGCCGGGTGCGCTGCGGACGCTGCTGCGCGTGCCCGACCTGCCCGTCGCGGTGCTGTCGAGCCTCACCGTGATCGCGACGATCGACCTGCTCGTCGTCTACCTGCCGGTGCTGGGCGCCGAGCGCGGGCTCGCGGCGTCGACGGTCGGCATCCTCCTGACGATCCGCGCGCTGGCGTCGGTGGTGTCGCGGATCCTGCTGCCCGGCGGCACCCGCAGGCTGGGTCGCCGCGGCCTGCTGCTCGCGAGCCTCACCGGCTCGACCGCCGCCGTCGCGCTGCTGCCCGCCGGGCACGCGATCTGGGTGCTCGTCGTGCTCGTGGTGTTCGCGGGGTTCGCCCTCGGTGTCGGCCAGCCGCTGACGATGGCGTGGGTCGCCGAAGTCGCCCCGGCACCGTTGCGCGGCACCGCGTTGTCGCTGCGACTGTCGGGCAACCGGCTCGGCCAGACCGTGCTGCCGGCCGTCGCCGGGCTGTGCGCCGCCGGGCTCGGCACCGCCGGTGTGTTCTGGACGTTGGCCGCCTCGCTCGGTACGACAGGGGTCCTCGCCGCGGTGGCGCGCGGCGGCAGAGCCTGATCGACTGGGAGGTTCCGTGCTCGACACGCGCAGGCTGCGCATCTTCTGCACCGTCGCCGAGGAGGGCTCGTTCACCGCGGCGGCCGCGCGGCTGCACTTCACGCAGTCCGCGGTGTCGCAGCAGATGGCGATCCTCGAACGCGAGGTCGGCACCCCGCTCGTCGACCGCCGTCCGCGCGGCATCCGGCTCACCCCCGCCGGCACGCTGCTCGCCGAACGCGCCCGGTCGCTGCTCAACGAGCTCGCCGGTCTCGAGCAGGAGGTGCAGCGCATCGGCGAACGACCCGCCGCGGTGCACCTCGGCGTCTTCACGACGGCCGGAGCGCACCTCGTGCCCCTCGTCGTGCGCGAGTACCGGCAACGCCACCCCGACACCCAGCTCGTCCTGCATCCCTCACAGCCCGGCGAGCTGCCCGCCCAGCTCGCCGACGGTCTGATCACCGTGGGCCTGAGCTGGGACTACGACTTCGCGCCCCGCCCCGACGAGGGCCTGCTGCACCACCACCTGCGCGACGACCCGATGTGCGTGCTGCTGCCGGAGAACCATCCGCGCGCAGCTGCGCCGTCGGTGCGGCTGCGCGACCTGTCCGACGAACCGTGGATCGCCCGCGACCATCGCGCGCCCTACGCCGACGCGCTGGAGGTGATGTGCCGCATCGCCGGCTTCGAGCCCGACGTCGTGTTCCGCACCGAGGACTACTCCGCGCTGCAGGGGCTCGTCGCCGCCGGCGTGGGGGTGGCGGTCGCGCCGCGGCTGGCACTCGTCGCGCAGCGGCCCGACATCGTCGCGGTGCCGTTCGAGGACCCGGCGTTCACCCGCCGCATCGACGCCGTGACGCTGCTGGAGAGCGCACGCGACCCGCTCGTCGCCGCGCTCGTCGACGTGCTGCGCGAGGTGGCCCGACCCCAGGTCTCCTAATCCCTGCGGTAAGGCATTCGCGCTGGTCAGGGCAGTGGCACGGACCTAGCGTCGAGGTGTGGAACCGACGACGCAACCCGTGCTCGACGCGCACGCGCACGCCGTCCCCGAACCCCTGCTGACGGCGCTGGCCGCCCGCGGCGGGATCGACGGCGTCACCGCCCACGACACCGGGGACGGCTGGAGCGTCGAGCTGCCCGGGGCGGGCCCGAAGCCCGTCCGGCCGCCGATGTACAGCGCCGACCGGCGCGCCGCCTACCGCTGCGCGACAGGTATCGACGGGCAGCTCCTCGCCCCCTGGCTCGACCTGCAGCCCACCGCCGCGATGCCCCCCGACGCGGCCCGGAGCTGGGCGGGGCGGGTGAACGACGCGCTGCTCGCGGAATGCGCCGCGTCCCGGGGACCGGGAGTGCTCGCCACCGTCGCGCTCGACGACGTCGAGGCCGCGGCCAAGGACCTGGAGGCCGCGGTCCGTGACGGCTGCGCCGGGCTCGTCCTGTCGACCGACCCGGTGCACTGCACGTCGCTCGCCGATCCCCGACTCGATCCCCTGTGGACGGTGGCTGCCGGGCTCGGTGTGCCCGTGCAGCTGCACCCCGCGTCCACCGGCCCCGCCCGGGCGCTGCCCGACAGCGCCGAGTTCGGCAACGCCTACTGCCGCCTCGTCGACACCACGTTCGGCGTCGCCCGGCTGATCCTCGCCGGCGTCCTCGACCGCTTCCCCGGGCTGCGCCTGATCACCGTCCACGGTGGAGGGTTCCTGCCCTACCAGGCCGCCCGCCTCGACGGCGCCCACCGCGCCGACGCCCTGTCCGCCCACACCATCGGCCGCGACCGGCCGTCGGACTACCTGCGCGACCTGTACTACGACACCGTCGCGCTCACCCCCGAGGCGATCCGCTTCCTCACCGACGCCGTCGGCCACGACCGCGTCCTGCTCGGTTCCGACAGTCCCTTCCCGCTCGGCGACCCGCAGCCGGCGACGACGGTGCGCGCGGCCGGCCTCGGCCCCGACGCCACCGACGCCGTCCTCGGCGGCAACCTCGGCGGCCTGCTCACCGGGAGCCCCTCATGACCTCCACCGTCCGCCGCGCGGGCCGCGGCGAACCCGTGGTCCTGTTGCACCCCTTGGCGTTGTCCGGCGCCGTGTGGGGCGAGTTCGCCACCCGGCTGGTGGCCGAGGGCTTCGACGTCGTCGCCCCCGACGCCCGTGGCCACGGCGCCGAACCCGCCCCCTGGGACGGCGCCCCGTTCAGCGTCGCCGACCTCGCCGACGACGTCGCCGCCCTGCTCGACGACCTCGCCCTGGACCGCGCCCATGTCGTCGGGATGTCGATGGGCGGCAGCATCGCCGTCGAGCTCGCCGCGCGTCATCCCGGCCGCGTCGACCGGCTCGTCCTCGCCGACACCACCGCCTGGTACGGCCCCAACGCCCCCGCGGCGTGGACCGAACGCGCCGCCCGCGCCGTCGGGGTGCCGCGCCGTCGGCAGATCCCGTTCCAGACCGACCGCTGGTTCACCGACGAGTACGTCCGCACCAGCCACGACGAGGTGCGCCGCGTCGCCGCCGTGTTCACCGCGACCGACTCCCTCGTCCACGCCGCCGCCTGTCGCGCGCTCGGCGCCCTCGACGCCCGCGAACGGCTCGCGTCGATCACCGCGCCGACGCTCGTGCTCACCGGCGAGGAGGACCTCGCGACGCCGCCGTCGATGGGCCGCGCGCTCGCCGACGGCATCCCCGGCAGCCGGTTCGAGCTCCTCCCGGCCCTGCGGCACATGTCGCTCGTCGAGCGTCCGGCCCTCGCCGCTCTCGTCGCGGCCCACCTGCGCGGTGCGACGGCCCCCACACTGTCCGATGTGGAATGCGGTTGCGCCGCGGGGGTGAGCGCATGAAGCCGGGCCGGTTCACCTACCACGCCCCCCGCACCGTCGCCGACGCCCTCGCGGTCCTCGGTGAGCACGCCGGTGACGCCAAGGTCCTCGCCGGCGGGCAGTCCCTGATGCCACTGCTGAACTTCCGGGTCTCCGAGCCCGGACACCTCGTCGACATCAACCGGCTGCCCGACCTGTCCGAGCCCGTGCGCACCGCGACCGGCTGGCACGTCCCCGCACTCGTGCGGCAGCGCGCCGTCGAACGCTCCGCCGCCCTGAGTGGTGCGTTCCCGCTGCTCGAGGCCGCCCTGCACGAGGTCGCGCACCCCCAGATCCGCAACCGCGGCACCCTCTGCGGAAGCCTCGCCCACGCCGACGCCGCCGCCGAGCTGCCCACCGTCGTCACCGCACTCGACGGCCGGCTGCGCATCGCGTCGCCGCGCGGCGAGCGGACCGTCGCCGCCGAGGACTTCTTCGTCTTCCACCTCACCACCGCGCTGGCCGACGACGAGCTGCTCCTCGGCGTCGACCTCGACGACCTGCCCGCCGGCACCACCACGTCGTTCCACGAGTTCGCGGGCCGTCGCGGCGACTTCGCGCTCGCCGCCGTCGCCGGGCAGGCCACCCGCGACGCCACCGGCGTCGTGACCCGGTGCCGGCTCGTCGCCGCCGGGGTCGGGAGCACGCCGCTGCGGCTGCGCGCCGCCGAGGAGGGCCTGCTCGGCGCCCGCCTCGACGACTCCGCCCTCGCCGCCGCCGCCCGCGCCGCCGCCCACGAGGCCCGGCCCACCGGCGACGTCCACGCCTCCGCCGGCTACCGCCGCGACCTCGTCGCGACGCTCACCCGCCGGGTCCTCGCCGACATCGCCGCCGCCGTCCCCACCTCCGTCCCCACCGAGGAGCTGACCCATGCCTGACCAGGACGAACCCGACTGGGTCGACACAGTCGTCAACGGCGTCCGGCACGAGGAGGTCGTCGACGCGCGCACCACGCTCGCCGACTTCCTGCGTGGCCGGCTGCGACTCACCGGCACCCACGTCGGCTGCGAACACGGCGTCTGCGGTGCCTGCACCGTCATCGTCGACGGCGCCGCCGTCCGCTCCTGCCTCATGCTCGCCGTCCAGGCCGACGGCGCCGTCGTCGAGACCGTCGAGAGCCTCACCGACGACTCCGCCTCGGGTGAGCTGACCCCGCTGCAGGACGCCTTCTCCCGCCACCATGCCGTCCAATGTGGATTCTGTACCAGCGGGTTCATGATGAGCACCACCGCCGCCCTGCGCGAAGGTCCCGTCACCGACGAGGCGCAGGCCCGGGAGGTGTTGTCCGGCAACATCTGCCGCTGCACCGGCTACACCGGCATGGTCGCGGCACTCCTGGAGGTCGGCTCTGATGACCAGCACTGAGACCCGCCCGTCGACGATGATCGGCCGGTCCGTCCTGCGCCGCGAGGACCGGCGGCTGCTCACCGGCGCCGCCACCTACCTCGACGACCTGGAGCTCCCCGGCTGCTACGAGGCCGCGTTCGTGCGCAGCCCGCACGCCGCCGCGCGCATCGTCTCCATCGACACCTCCGCCGCCGCCGCGATGCCCGGCGTCATCGGGGTGTGGACCGGCGCCGACCTGCCCGAGATCGCCAAGGGCATCCCGCCCAAGGTCGTCCACCCCCAGCTGCGCGACGTCCCCCGGATGCCGCTGCCCGCCGACTTCGTCAAGTTCGTCGGCGAACCCGTCGCGGTCGTCGTCGCCACCTCGCGCTACGTCGCCGAGGACGCCCTCGACCTCGTCGAGGTCGAGTACGACGTACTGCCCGCGGTGTCGTCCACGGGCGCGGCGCTCGCCGACGGCGCCCCGCTGATCCACGAAGGCGCCGACGACAACGTCGCCGTCCACGTCGTCCAGACCGCGGGCGACCCGGCCGCCGCGATGGCCGCCGCACCGCACCGGCTGCGCGAACGGTTCAGCGTCACCCGCGGCGGCGGCCACTCGATGGAGACCCGCGGCGTCGCCGCCCGCTTCGACCCCACCACCGAACAGCTCGTCGTCTGGGACACCACCCAGTCGCCGCACTACGTCCGCAACACCCTCGCCCACCTCTACGACATGCCCGAGGACGGCATCCGCGTCGTCGCCCCGCCCGACGTGGGCGGCGGCTTCGGCCCGAAAGCCCAGTTCTACGGCGAGGAAGCGGTCATCCCCTGGGTCGCGCGGCTGCTGCGCAACCCGGTCAAATGGATCGAGGACCGTCGCGAGAACTTCGTCGCCACCATGATGGAACGCACGCAGGTCCACGACGTCGAGATCGGGTTCGACGACGACGGCCACATCCTGGCGATCCGCAACGTCTTCGAGCACGACCAGGGCGCCTACTGCGCGGGCCTGCAGGTCCCGATGATCACCCTGTCGACCCTGCCCGGCCAGTACCGCATCCCGAACATCCACACCGAGCTGATCGCCTGCTACACCAACATGGTCCCCACCAGCTCCGTGCGCGGGGCGGGCCGGCCGCAGGCGGTCGTCGCGATGGAGCGGATGGTCGACCGGGCCGCCGAGCACCTCGGCATGGACCCGGTGGAGTTCCGGCGCCGCAACCTGGTGCAGGCCGACGAGTTCCCCTACCGCGTCGGGCTCACGTTCCGCGACGGCAGCCCGCTGACCTACGACAGCGGCAACTTCCCGCTGCTCATGGACGAGACGCTGGCCGCCTTCGACTACTCGGGGGAACGGGAGCGCCAGACCGCGGCCCGCGCGGAGGGCCGGCTCGTCGGCATCGGTGTGGCCGCCTACGTCGAGGGCTGCGGGCTCGGCCCCTACGAGGGCTCCCGGTACCGGCTGCTCAACGACGGCACCATCCTCGTGACCCTCGCCGCCGCGCCCCAGGGCCAGGGCTACGAGACCGTCTACGCCCAGATCGCCGCCGACGCGCTCGGCATGGACATGGACCTCATCCGCGTCACGACGGGCGACACCGGCAGGATCCCCTTCGGGCAGGGCACCTTCGCCTCCCGCAACACCGCCACCGCCGGGCCCGCCACGCTGCAGGCCGGCGACGAGATGCGGGGCAAGATCCTGCAGGTCGCCGAGGCCATGCTCAAGACGAGCGCCGCGTCGCTGGAGATCCACGGTGACCGCGTCTCAGTGGCGGACGACCCTTCCCGATCGGTCACGCTGCGCGAGATCGCCGGGGCCGCCAACGTCGGCAAGCACGGCATCACCCTCGCCCCCGGAATCCTCCCGGGCCTGGAGACCACCGTCTACTTCGCGCCGGAACGCGCCGCCTACGCCAGCGGCACCCACGCCGTCGCCGTCGAGATCGACCCGGAGACCGGCGCCATCGACGTCCTGCGCTACGTCATCGGGCACGACTGCGGCAACGTCATGAACCCGATGCTCGTCGACGGACAGGTGCTCGGCGGGTTCGCCCACGGCATCGGCAACGCCATGTACGAGGAGCCGTTCTACGACGAGACCGGCCAGCCCCAGAGCACCAGCTACCTCGACTACAGCCTGCCGTCGTCGATGGAGGTGCCGCCCGTCGAACTGGTGCACATCCACACGCCCAGCCCGCTCAACCCGTTGGGCGCCAAGGGAGCCGGGGAGGGCGGCACCATCCCGGTGCCGGCCGCGATCGCCAACGCCGTCGAGGACGCCCTGCGCCCCTTCGGCGCCCGCATCACCTCGCTGCCGATCACCCCACCCAAGATCGTCGACGCCCTGAGCACCGACGATCTCGACGGGACCGGCCCGTGGCACGGCTGACCGACACCCTCGACGTCGCCGCACCCGTCGACGCCTGCTTCGCACTGCTCACCGCGCCGCCCACCCCGCCCCGCTCGATCGTGCTGGGGCTCGGCGGGCAGCGCGTCGAGTACCGGGACGCGACGCTACGGGTCGTGAGCGCCGACCCGTCGCGCCATCGCGTCGTCCTGCGGGCCGGGGACGGCGAGGGCCGGGTCAGCGCGACGGTCGCCGCCGCACTCCGCCCCGCCGGCGCGGGAACGACGATCGACCTGGTCACCGACCTCGTCGTCACCGGCGAAGGAGCTGACGTCACCCGCGCCCTCCTGCCGTCGGTGGCCCGCCGGGCCCTCACCGACCTGACGTCCTCCGCAACGGCCGCCGCGGCCCCGGGAGCCGCACCCGCCCAGGCTCAGCCCGCCGCAGCCACCTCGGGTCCGCCCCCCGCAGCCACCGCGGGTCCGCGCGCCGCAGCCGCCCCGGCTCCGCCCGCCGCCGTGCCGCGCACCCGCCGCCGCCTGCTCCTCGTCGCAGCGGCCGCCGCGCTGGCGGCAACCGTCGCCGCCGCGGTGGCGAGCCGGCCGCGATGAGCCGATCCGGTGCGTGGGG
>NZ_BJVJ01000104.1 GCF_007989085.1 Pseudonocardia sulfidoxydans NBRC 16205 | reverse complement strand
GATCGTGCCGTGCATCGTGAACAGCTGGTTGTACTGCTCCGGGGACAGGAACTGCATCCCCGGCACGGCCAGCTCGGCGCGCATCAGCAGCGCCATCGCACCGCCGGCCAGGAAGAACCCGAACGACGTGACCATGTACAGGATCGCGATGTCCTTGGGGTCCGTCGTCCGCATCATCTTGAGCAGCGTGGATCCCTTGACCGACCGACGCGCCGGGTACGGGCGCGAGGTGATCGGCTTGGGCGCGACGGCTGTCACTGGTGCCTCCTGCACTGGCCTGTGGTGGGCAGGCCCGGACTCTATATCGCGCGGATCGGCCCTCCGGCCCCCGGGTGAGGGCCCGGGGCGGGCGACCGCGCCGCGGGGCTCATTGTGCTCTACGGGAGGTAGAACGACCACCGCGGGCCGCGTCACACTCGCCGGGCGGGCGAGCGGCACCGGTCCGGGCGGGACCGCTCAGCGCAGTGGCGTGAACAGGTCGACGAAGAGGTCGGGTGCCGACGCCGGGTTGGGCGGCGGGTCGACGATGTAGAACTCCGTGCCCATGCCCATGGCGAACATGGGCTCGGGCATGCTCAGCATGAAGTGGTCGGGCCCCATCTGGCTGGCGTGCGCGCGCATGGACGAGCGCTTCTTGTCGACGTAGTCGACCGCGTCGACGCGGTGGGTGATCTCCGCCTCGGGCTTGCCGAAGTTCGGGGCCTCCAGGTCGGGCGGCTCCCACCCGTCGGGCAGGCCGCCTTCCTTGGCCAGGCCGGTCATGCCGCGGACCATCCAGTCGCGGTTGATCGTGCCCTGCGCCACGACGGGGACCGCGGCGAGTTCGGCGGCGCGCCTGCCGACGCGGTGGACCTGGATGTGGTCGGGGTGGCCGTAGCCGCCGTTGTCGTCGTAGACGGTGAGGACGTCGGGCTCCTCCTCGTCGAGGATCAGCGCGAGCCGCTTGGCGGCGTGCTCGACCTTGGCCTGCCAGAAGCAGTAGGGCGCGTCGTTGGTGGGCTCGCCCATCATCCCGGAGTCGACGTAGCCGAGGAACTCGACGCGGGCGGCACCGATGATCTTCGCGGACTCGAAGCACTCCGCGGAGCGGCGCACGGGCAGCTGCTCGCCGGGGGCGAGCACGCCGGGCACGGGCTCGCCGAGCTCGCCGCGGGTGGCGAACACGAGCACGACACGGTGCCCCTCGGCGACGGCGCGCGCGAGCGTGCCCGCGGACCCGATCGACTCGTCGTCGGGATGGGCATGGAAGCTGACGATCGTCCCCACGTCGCGACCCTATCGGGGTGCTGCTCCGGCCGAGCGAACGAACGGCACAGTGGCGCAATTGAATTGCGCGACTGTGCCGTTCGTTCGGGCTCGCCGGGGCCGCACAACCCCCTCACCGGCTCTACCCCAGGACGCGCGTCAGAGCCGGGCCGATCTCCTTCAGCCGCCGGACCGTCCGGGCGGTGCCACCGCCCTTCGCCGCCAGGGCCGCGGCGGCGACCTCGGCGTCGCGGCCGTCCTCCCCCGGCCCGAGGGGGACGAGGACGTGCAGCCGGTCGATCCCGGCGAGCGCGGCCGTCGGGTCGTCGCCCGCGGTGTGCAGGCAGTCCGACAGCAGGACGACCATCCGTTCCTCCGCGACGGCCCCGGCGAGGCCGAGCGACGCCGCGCGCAGCGCCGCGGCGAGGTCGGTGGTGCCGTGCCCGCGCAGGGCGACGAGCTCGCCGACGAGCTGGTCGGGCGGTTTGCGGACGCCCTGCGCCTGCAGGGTGCGGACGTCGGCACCGAAGGCGAGCACGCCCGGTTCCAGCCGCGACCCGCCCTCCTCCGAGGCGAGGACGACCCCGGCCGCGGCGACGGCGGCCAGCGCGACCGCGAGCCCCTGCATCGACCCGCTGATGTCGACGACGAGGCAGATCGCGCGCCGGTGCGCCGTCCAGTCGCGGGTGACGAGCTCGTCGGCGGCGGGGCGCCGGGAGATGCCGGGCTGCCAGCCGTCGAGGGTGCGGTCGAGGTCGAGGTCGCCCGACCCGCCGCGCACCGGCGCGATGCGGCGGGTGCCGCGCGCCTTGGCCGGGCCGACCTTGCCGAGCTGGATGAACACCCGCCCGGCGAGGCGGCGTGCGGCGGCTCGCAGCTGCCCGTCGGTGGCGACGGCGAGGTCGGCGAGCAGGGCGGCCGCGGCCTCGGGGTCCTCGGCGAGCGCCTGGTCGAAGGCCTCCTCGTCGAGCTCGCCGAGCTCCGGGGAGATGTCGTCGAACATCTCGTGGCGCGCGCCGAGCTCCTGGCGGCCCAGCGTGCGCTGCCCGCGGTTGCGGTGCGGAGGTTCCTTGCTGCGGCCCGCCGCGGGGGGCGGCGGGCCCTCAGCTTTTCCCGGCTCACCGCCCTGCGGGTCGTCGGCGGAGCGGTCCGGTGGCCGGGACTCGTTCTCGGGCCAGAACCGTTCGAGCAGCTCGTCGATGACGGACTCGGGGGTGCGGTCGACGCCGTCGGCGATGCGGACGCGTCCGGACAGGGCGGCGTGCGCGGCGTCGCGGGCGGTCTCGCGGGCCATGACGGCCTCGCCGCGCATCTCGGTGAGCCCGGTGAGGACGAGGGAGAGGTCGATCGCGCCGCGCACCGAGGAGCCCATCCGCAGGTCGCGGTGCTCGCGGGTGGCGCGGGTGAGCGTCACCGACAGGTCGGTGACCCAGCCCCGCACCCCGCTGACCGACGACGTGATGGCGCGTTCGGCGTGCTCGTCCTGGTAGCCGAGGACGACGCGGCACATGCGGTCGGCGATGGCCTGGCTGACGCGCGCGGTGCCGATGGCGTCGAACGGGTTCATGGCGGCGATGAGCCGGAAGCCGGGCCCGGCGCGGACGGTGCCGAGTCGCGGGACGGCGATCTCGCCCTCGGTGAGGACGGTGATGAGGACGTTGAGGGTCTCCTCGGGGACGCGGTTGAGCTCCTCGAGGTAGAGCAGCCCGCCGCCGGCGCGGTCGTCCGGGTCGGGGCCGCCGCGCATCGCGGTGAGCAGGGGGCCGTCGACGAAGCTCGCGGGGAGGTAGCCCTCGGCGAGCACCTGCGACGGGTCGAAGGCGCCGACGAGGCGCGCGGGTGTCAGTTCGGCGTTGCCCTCGACGAAGACGACGTGGCGGCCGGCTTCGCGGGCGATGGAGCGCAGCAGCGTCGACTTGCCGGTGCCGGGCGGTCCCTCGATGACGACGTGGCGGCCGGTCGCGAGGGCGACGGTGAGGACCTCCCGCTCGCGCTGCAGCCCGACGACGGGCGTGGGGGTGCGGGAGTCGGGCGGGGTGAGGGTGGTCACGTGCGGGGTTACCTCCGGCGGCGCGGCCACCCGGAGCCCCGGTGAGGGGCCCGGATGGCCGCGCGTGGTGGAACTGACGTCGGAACGGGCCCTGCCCGTTCGGACAGGGTCGGTCAGGCGGCGGGGTCGTGGATGATCACGCCGCGGACGTTCGTGCCGTTGATCAGGTCCTCGTAGCCCTGGTTGATCTGGTCGAGCGAATAGGTGTTGGTGATCAGCTCGTCGAGCTTGAGCTGGCCCGACTGGTACATGTCGACCAGGCGCGGGATGTCCTTGAACGGGTCGCCGGAGCCGAACAGCGAGCCCTGGATGCGCTTCTCGAACAGCGTGAGCAGGGCGCCGGGGATCTCGATGGTGTTCTTGGTCGGGTCGGCCAGACCGGTGACGACGACCGTGCCGCCCTTGCGGATCGCGTTGAACGCGTTGGTGGTGACCTCGGTGTCGACCACGCCGACGGTGACGATCGCCTTGTCGGCGCCGACGCCGTTGGTGAGCTGCTGGATCAGCTCGTGGGCCTCCTCCGCGGTGGCCGCGGAGTGGGTGGCGCCGACCTTCTCGGCCATCTCGCGCTTGTTGGCCAGCGGGTCGATGGCGACGACGTTGGCCGCGCCGGCGAGCGCCGCGCCCTGGACGGCGTTGACGCCGATGCCGCCGACGCCGTAGATCGCGATCGTGTCGCCGACCTGGGTCTGCGCTGCGTGGGTCGCCGAGCCGAACCCGGTGGGCACACCGCAGCCGATCAGCACGGCCTTGTCGAGCGGAACGTCCTCGGCGACCTTGATCGCCGAGTACTCGGAGATCGTGGCGCGCTCGGCGAACGTGCCGATCATGCACATCCCGCCGAGGTCCTCGCCCTTGGAGTCGTGGAACCGGTAGGTCCCGTCGGGGAGGACGCCGTCGAGGATGGTGGCGCCGGTGTCGCAGAGGTTCGTCATGCCGGAGGCGCAGAACCGGCAGTGCCCGCAGACGGGCAGGAACGAACAGATGACGTGGTCACCGGGCTTGAGGCGGGTGACACCGGGGCCGACCTCCTCGATGATCCCGGCGCCCTCGTGGCCGCCGACGATCGGGAACCGCGGCACGATGTCGCCGTGGCGGAGGTGCTCGTCGGAGTGGCAGAGGCCCGCCGCGACGTACTTGATCAGGACCTCGCCCTCCTTGGGCGGGTCGAGGGTGAGCTCCTCGATCTCGAACGGCTGACCGACACCGCGAAGCACTGCGGCCTTGGTCTTCATTGACCCTCCTGGCGTGGTTGTCCGGAGTACCGGTGGGGGGCGACGATGCGGCGGTGCGCACGGTCACATTCACCGGCGTGCATGGCACTGCCTAACAGCTTGGCCGGACGTTGGGAAGATCGCTCGGCGAGCGCCGGGACCGGGTCCTGACCCCGAAGTTCTTCTACGAAACGTTGACGACACGTCGCCCACCAGTAGAGTTCCAATTCCCGAACCGGCACAGGAGCCGTCGATGACAGAACTCTTCAATGCCGCCGAGTACCTGACCGACAGGCGAGTGCTCGCCGGCGACGGTGATCGGGTCGCGGTCCACCACCCGCGCGGCACCCTCACCTACACCGAGCTCGCCGAGGAGGTTCGTCGCGTCGCGGCCGGGCTCGTCGGCATCGGGGTGCGCCCCGAGGAACGCGTCCTGCTCTGCATGACCGACGACGTCGAGCTGTTCACCGCGATCCTGGCGACGATGTACGTCGGCGCGGTCGCGGTCCCGTCGTCGACGATGCTGACCGGGCCGGAGCTGGGCGTGCTCGTCGCCGACTCGCGGGCCCGGGTCCTGCTGGGCAGCACCGAGTTCGCCGGCGCGGTGCACGCCGCGGCGGCGGGCGCGCCGGACCTGCGCCACGTCGTCCTCACCGGCGACACCGGCCCCGACCCGGCCGCACTCGGCCCGAACGTCACGCCGCTGACCTGGCAGGACCTGCTCGACGCCGGCCTCGGTGCACCGGTCGGCGCTCCGTACCCGACATGGGACGAGTCGCCCGCGCTGTGGCTCTACACCTCGGGGACGACGGGCAAGCCCAAGGGCGCCATGCACCGCCACCACGACATCCGGGTCGTCGCCGAGACCTACGGGCAGCAGGTGCTGGGCATCGAGCGCGACGACGTGTGCCTGTCCGTCGCGAAGCTGTTCTTCGCCTACGGCATCGGCAACAGCATGTTCTTCCCGCTGTCGGTGGGCGCGTCGGTGGTGCTGGAGCCGCAGCGCCCCTCCCCCGCGCTGTTCTCCCGGCGTGTCCGTGACCACGGGGTCACCCTGTTCTTCGCGGTCCCGTCGTTCTGGGGTCCGTTGATCGCCGCCGACGACGAGACCGTCGACCCGGCGTCGTTCGCGACGGTGCGTCGCGGCGCGTCGGCGGGCGAGGCGTTGCCGCCGCGGATGTTCCGCGGGGTGCGCGACCGGTTCGGCTTCGAGGTCCTCGACGGCATCGGCTCCACCGAGGCGCTGCACATCTTCATCTCCAACGTGCCCGAGAGGGTGGTCCCCGGCAGCTCCGGCTATCCGGTGCCGGGGTACCGCGTAGAGCTGCGCCGGGCCGACGGCACGATCGTCGACGGCTCCGGCGAGTCGGGGATGCTCTACGTCGCCGGGGAGTCGTTGTGCACCGGCTACTGGTGCCGCACGGAGGTCAACCGCGCGGTGTTCCACGGCGAGTGGATGCGCACCGGCGACCAGTACGTCCGCAACGACGACGGCAGCTACACGTGTCTGGGCCGCACCGACGACGTGCTCAAGGTCGGCGGCATCTGGGTCAGCCCGGCCGAGGTCGAGTCGCGCATCCTCGAGCACCCCGCGGTGGCGGAGGCGGTCGTCGTGGGCGTGCCCGACGAGGACGGACTGGACAAGCCGATCGCCTACGTCGTCGCGCGGCCGGGTGCGGCCGTCGACCCGGACGAGCTCGTCGAGTTCTGCCGGGCGGGGCTGGCGGCGTTCAAGCGGCCGCGGGCCGTGATCGCCGTCGACGAGCTGCCGAAGACGGCCACCGGGAAGGTGCAGCGGTACCGGCTTCGGGAGCGGGCGGCGGCCCCTTCGCGAAGCAACGTTCTACAGAACTAGCGCGTTGCGTTCTCACGTTGTAGAGTTTTAGGCATCCCACCGCGCCGTCCACCGCGCCCGTGCGCAGGAGGCCCACCGATGACCACCACCTCGATGTCCACCACAGAGGCCGAACCGGCAACCGCCGCGGCGGCCCCGGACACCGCCGAGACCCCGGCCGTCTCCTTCGACACCTCGCCGGAGCAGTACCGGCACTGGGTGCTCGACCTGTCACAGGCCGCCGACACCGGCGTCGCCTGGCTGCGCCTCGACATCGCCGAGGACGGCGGCATCGTCCCCGGCTACGAGCTGAAGATGAACTCCTACGACCTCGGCGTCGACATCGAGCTCTACGACGCCACGCAGCGGCTGCGGTTCGAGCATCCCGAGGTCCGCGCCGTCGTGGTGACCAGCGCGAAGGACCGCAACTTCTGCGCGGGCGCCAACATCCGGATGCTCGCGCAGTCCAGCCACCCGTGGAAGGTGAACTTCTGCAAGTTCACCAACGAGACCCGCAACGGCATCGAGGACGCGACGGCCAACTCCGGCCAGACCTGGATCGCCGCGGTCAACGGCACCGCCGCCGGTGGCGGCTACGAGCTGGCACTGGCGTGCGAGCAGATCCTGCTGATCGACGACAACTCCTCCGCGGTGTCGCTGCCCGAGGTCCCGCTGCTGGGCGTGCTGCCCGGCACCGGCGGGCTCACCCGGGTCACCGACAAGCGCCGCGTCCGCAAGGACCGCGCCGACGTGTTCGCCACCCGCCCCGAGGGCGTGCGCGGCAAACAGGCCGTCGAGTGGAAGTTCGTCGACGAGACGATCCCCAAGCGCTCCTGGGACGAGACGGTCACCGCCCGCGCCGCGTCGGCCGCGGCGCAGTCCTCGCGACCCGCCGACGCCACCGGCATCGCGCTGCCGCCGCTGCAGCGCGACGAGACCGCCGACGGCATCCGCTACCGGTACGTCTCGGCCGACTTCGACCGCGAACGCGGGCTCGTCGAGATCACCGTCCTCGGCCCCGACGGCGGCGTCCCCGAGAGCCTCGCGCGCGTCCACGAGCTGGGGGCCGACTTCTGGCCGCTCGCCATGACCCGCGAGCTCGACGACCTGGTCCTGCGCCTGCGCGCCAACGAGCTCGAGCTCGGCACCTGGGTCCTGCGCACCCGCGGCGACGTCGAGGACGCCCTCGCGATGGAACGCGTGATCGCCGAGCACTCCCGCGACGACTGGCTCGTCAACGAGGTGCGGCACTACTTCAAGCGCGTCCTCAAGCGCCTCGACGTCACGTCGCGCAGCCTCATCGCGCTGATCGAGCCGGGCTCCTGCTTCGCCGGTGCACTGCTGGAGCTGGC
Organism: Pseudonocardia sulfidoxydans NBRC 16205; assembly: GCF_007989085.1. Taxonomy (GTDB): domain Bacteria; phylum Actinomycetota; class Actinomycetes; order Mycobacteriales; family Pseudonocardiaceae; genus Pseudonocardia; species Pseudonocardia sulfidoxydans. The sequence continues at coordinate 10,007 of NZ_BJVJ01000104.1, read as the reverse complement.
ACTGGCCTGCGACCGGCAGTACATGCTCGACGGGACCCTCGACGAGGAGGGTTCCGAGCAGGGCGACGAAGCCCAGATCATGCTGTCCGACTCCAACTTCGGGGCCTTCCCGATGAGCAACGGCCTCACCCGCCTCGCGTCGCGCTTCTACGGCGACGACGAGCACGTCGAGGCCCTGCGCGGCGAGGTCGGGCGGCGCATCGAGGCCCGCGAGGCCCTCGACCTGGGGCTGGTCACCGACGCCCCCGACGACATCGACTGGGACGACGAGATCCGGATCATGCTGGAGGAGCGGGCGTCGCTGTCACCCGACGCGCTCACCGGCATGGAGGCCAACCACCGGTTCGTCGGCCCCGAGACCATGGAGTCGCGGATCTTCTCCCGGCTCACGGCGTGGCAGAACTGGATCTTCGTGCGCCCCAACGCGTCCGGGCCCGAAGGCGCTCTCCGCCGATACGGCACCGGACGCAAGGCCGAGTTCGACAGGAAGCGGGTCTGACAAGTCATGTCGATCGACTACTCGGAGAAGATCCCCAACAACGTCGACCTCGCCGGCGACCGCAAGCTGCAGCGCGCGCTGGAGTCGTGGCAGCCCAACTTCCTCAACTGGTGGAAGACCATGGGCCCCGCCGTCCCGACCCAGGACGTCTACCTGCGCACGGCCGTCGACGTCGGCAAGGAGGGGTGGGCGCAGTTCGGCCACGTCGCCATGGAGGAGTACCGCTGGGGCGTGTTCCTCTCCGAACGCGGCGACGACCGGCGCATCGCGTTCGGCGAGCAGAAGGGCGAGCCCGCCTGGCAGCAGGTGCCCGGTGAGTACCGCGCCGACCTGCAGCGGCTCATCGTCATCCAGGGCGACACCGAGCCCGCGTCGGTCGAGCAGCAGCGCCGCCTCGGCGAGACCGCGCCGAGCCTCTACGACCTGCGCAACCTGTTCCAGGTCAACGTCGAGGAGGGCCGCCACCTCTGGGCGATGGTGTACCTGCTGCACGCCTACTTCGGCCGCAACGGCCGCGAGGAGGCCGAGGCGCTGCTGCAGCGCAACTCCGGCGACCTCGACAGCCCGCGCATCCTCGGCGCGTTCAACGAGGAGACCCCGGACTGGCTGTCGTTCTTCATGTTCACCTACTTCACCGACCGCGACGGGAAGTACCAGCTGGGGACGCTGAAGGAGTCGGCGTTCGACCCGCTGTCGCGCACCTGCGAGTTCATGCTCAAGGAGGAGGCGCACCACATGTTCGTCGGCACCACGGGTGTCGACCGCGTGGTGGGCCGCACCGCCGAGCTGATGCGCGAGCACGACAGCGACGACATCGCCCCGCACGGGGGCATCCCGCTCGACGTGATCCAGAAGTACATCAACTTCCACTACTCGGTCTCGCTCGACCTGTTCGGCTCCGAGCGCTCCACCAACGCCGCCAACTACTTCACCGCCGGGCTCAAGGGCCGCTGGCAGGAGGAGCGCCGCAAGGACGACCACCTGCTGACCGACGACGCCGCGCACGTCGACGTCGTGCGCGACGGGGCGCTGACCACCGACGAGGTGCCGGCCCTGCTCGCGCTCAACCACGACCTGCGCAACGAGTACGTCAAGGACTGCCAGTCGGGGCTCAAGCGGTGGAACCGGGTGCTGGAGAAGGCGGGCGTCGACCGCACGCTGACGCTGCCGCACGTCGGGTTCAACCGGCAGGTCGGCGTGTTCGCCGGGCACCACGTCACGCCCGTGGGCGAGCTCGTCGGCGAGGACGCCTGGAACGCGAAGGCCGATCGCTGGCTGCCGTCGGAGGCCGACAAGACCCACGTCCGCTCGCTGATGCGGCCGGTCTACGAACCGGGGAAGATCGCGGGCTGGATCGCGCCGCCGTCCAACGGCATCAACGGCCAGCCCTTCGAGTACGAGTACGTCCACCTGGCCTGATCGTTGTTCCGTCCCGCAGCCCGGTCGCGCTCCGCGACCGGGCTGCGGTCGTTCTGGGCGCAGAAAAGCTGAACGTATGTTCATATGATTTGACTACTGCACTCCCTCCGTCTACGATCCGACACGACGCTTCGCATAGTGAACGGCTCGAGGAAGAGGCAGCACATGGCACGGAAGGTCAGAGTCGCCGCGGTTCAGCTGAACCCCGACCTGGACACGGCGACCGGCACGGTGGACCGCGTCCTCACGGCGATCGCCGACGCGGCGGCGCAGGGCGCAGAGCTCGTCGTCTTCCCCGAGACGGTCGTCCCGTACTACCCGTACTTCTCGTTCGTCCAGCCGCCCATGACGAGCGGCGCCGAGCACATGCGGCTCTACGAGAACGCCGTCGTCGTCCCCGGCCCCGTCACCGACGCCGTCTCCGCCGCCGCGCGCCAACACGGTGTCGTCGTCATGCTTGGCGTCAACGAGCGCGACCACGGCTCGCTCTACTGCACCCAGCTCCTCTGGGACGCCGACGGCTCACTGGTGCTGCACCGCCGCAAGACCGTGCCCACCTTCCACGAGCGCATGATCTGGGGCCGCGGCGACGGTTCCGGGTTCACGGTCGTCGACACCGGCGTCGGCCGGGTCGGCGCCCTGGCCTGCTGGGAGAACTTCAACCCGCTCAACCGCTACGCCCTGCAGGCCCAGCACGAGGAGATCCACCTCGCGCACTTCCCGGGCTCGCTCGTCGGCCAGCTGTTCGCCGACCAGGTCGAGACCCTCATCCGCCACCAGGCCGCCGAGGGCGCGTCCTTCGTCGTCTGCGCCACCGCGTGGCTCACCGAGGACCAGATCGCGACGATCTCCCCCGACGAGGGCCTGCGCCGCGGCCTGCGCGGCGGCTGCATGACCGCGATCATCTCGCCGGAGGGGCAGCACATCGTCGCGCCGATCACCGAGGGCGAGGGCATCCTGGTCGCCGACCTCGACATGTCGCTGATCACCAAGCGCAAGCGGATGTTCGACTCGGTCGGCCACTACTCGCGTCCGGAGCTGGTGTCGCTGCTGCTCGACGACACCCCCACCTCCCCGGTCCACCGCGCCTACCCGACCCCGAAGGCGTCCGCCTACGAGGTCGAGGCCCTCGGGTCCCTCGACGCCGACCCCGCCCCCGAGCCCGTGCCTCTGTGAGTGGCGATAGTCGCTATAGCGACTATCGCCACTCACGAGGCGCGCACGACCGGCCGGCAGCCTCCCGCGGCACCGCACGCCCGACCGGCCCGCGACGACGGCCGCTGGTCGTGAGGCCGGTGCCGCACACTTTTCGTGCGCGCCGCACCGGCTGCACCGTGTGCGGCGCGCACGCAACCCGCGCGACGCGCCCACCCCCACCCTCACGAGGGGTGCCCAGCGGCGGCCCCGACAGTTAGGGTCAGCTAGTCGTCAGAAGCATCACGCCGCTGGAGGTGGGTCGTGCGCGCCGTCGTTCTGTCCGGAGGACTCACCCACGACTTCCCCGCCACGACAGCGGCGCTGTCCGCGCTGCTCGAGGAGGCAGGCCTCGACGTCGAGGTGCACACCGGGACCGACGGCGTCGACTCCGCGCTGACGGCGCTGCCCGGGGCGGCGCTGTTCGTCGTCAACGCGCTGCGCTGGTCGATGACCGGCGAGCAGACACCGGAGCGCTACCGCGACAAGGCGGCGGAGGAGGGCGCGAGCCCGTCCCCGCGGGCCCGCGACGCCCTGGCCGCGCACCTCGCCGCGGGTGGCGGGGTCCTCGGCATGCACACCGCCGGCATCTGCTTCGACGACTGGCCCGGCTGGGGCGACACCCTCGGCGGCGCGTGGGTGTGGGGGTCGTCGTCGCACCCGCCGCTGGGCCCGGACGTCTCGGTCGCGGTGACCGGGGCCCACCCGATCGTCGACGGGCTCGACGACTTCTCGATCGTCGACGAGGTGTACTCCGACCTCGACATGCGCCCCGGCGTCGAACCGTTGCTCGCCGCCCGGCGCCCCGGCGACGACACCGGGCCGGCCCAACCGCTGCTGTGGGCGCGCGAGCACGGGGGCGGCCGGGTCGTCTACGACGCGCTGGGCCACCACGTCCCGTCCTACGAGGTGCCCGAGCACCGCGAGATGGTGCGCCGGGCGATCGGATGGACCACCCGTGGCTGACCGGCCGTGACCGGCGAGCGGGGATCCCGCCGCGGCGGGATCGTCCTGACCGTCGCCACGGTCGCGATCGGGCTCGGCAGCATCCCCGGCTTCCTGTTCGGCTACCTCGGCTCGGTGTTCGAGGACGACCTCGGCATCTCCAAGCCCGCGCTCGGGGTGCTGATCGGGGTCTTCTTCGGCGCGACGGGGCTGGCGTCGACGGTCGGCGGGGCGTGGGCGGAACGGATCGGCGCCCACAAGGCGGTGGGGCTGGACATGCTGGTCGTCGCGGCCGGCCTGCTGCTCGCGGTGCTGGTACCGACCTACCCGTCACTGCTGGTCATGGCCGCCGCCACGGGAGCCGGCTACGCGCTGTCGAACGCGGGCACCAACATGGCGGTCGCGGCGAGCATCGCGCCCGCGCGGCACGGCATCGCGATGGCCGTCCGGACCGCGGGCGTGCCGGCCGTCGGGGCGCTGCAGTCGCTGGTCGGGGTGGCTGCGGCGGCGACGTTCGGCTGGCGGCCCGTCCTCGCCGTCGTCGTGCCGGTGATCGTCGTGGTGGCCGTGCTGTGTTTCTGGCTGCTGCCCGCCGCGCGCAGCTCGGGTGATCCGGCGGCGGCCGTCGTCGAGGCCCACGACCTGGTCGGCGACGGTCCCGGGACGCCACGGCGGGTCCGGCTGCCCGCGGGTTTCCTCTGGTACCCGGTCGCCGCGTTCCTGCTGATCGCGGGGACGCAGCCGATCTACTCGTGGTCGGTGCTCTATCTCGACGAGGTCGGCGGGCTGTCGGTGCCGATGGCGGGGGCGCTGGCGTCGGTCGGGTCGGCGGTCGCGGTCGTCGCCATGATCGTGCTGGCGGGCCGTGCCGACCGGACCGGCGGGGACCGGGTCCGTCCGGTCGTGCTGCTCACCGCCGCGTCGGCGGTCGGGGTCGCGCTGCTGTGGCTGGGCATCCTCGCCGGCCCCGTGTCGATGACGGCCGGGCTCGTCCTCGGCGGGCTGGCCCAGCTGACCGCGATCGGGCTGATGCACGCGGCCGTCGTCGCGACCGCGCCGCACCTGGTGGGGCGCGCCTCCGGCGCCACGATGGCCGGGTACTACCTCGGCGCCCTGCTCAGCGCCCCGTTGTTCGGGCTGTCGGTCGACGCGACGGGCGGCTACGGGCTGGGCTGGGGCGTGAGCGTCGCGCTGACCGCGGCGAGCGTGCTGTGTTTCGTGCGGTGCCGAAGCGTGACCGCACGGGCGCAGGCGGCGCGCACGGGCTGAGCACGCCCGCGGCGTGTAGTCGTCAGAACCTCCACGACGCCGTCGCGAAACCCTGGTGAGCGACCATCGCGCCGCAACCTCACGGTCCTGGGCGGGCGCCGGAACAGCAGTGAGGTTGCGCCCGCTGTCAGTTCTGCCCGCGACGCCCGTTGCGCCGTGGGGGTGCTGTGGTGCCGACCGGCCCACGGGCCAGCAGCGCCGCCGGAATCCCGTGGTCGGCCCGCAGCCGGCGCAGGGCCGGGTCGGACGTCCAGAACGACTCGAAGTCCTCCGGCGAGAACTTCTCCGCGATCAGGTGCATCGCGATGTCGTGACGCACGTACTCCACGGCCACGAGCACGACGGCCGGGTCGTCGGTGTAGACGCCCCACGCGTCGCCGTTCACGACGCCACCGATCACGGCCTGCTCCCGGTCGGCCGCGACGACGAGCAGCCGGCAGCCCAGGTTCTCCAACGCCACCTCCGGCGTGGAGAACCGGTGCGGGATCGTGGTGCCCACCGGGTCGGGGTCGTCACCGAACATGACGACGGACACGTCGACCCCCTCGGCGTCGGCCCGGCGCACGACGGGTTTGAGCGGCTCGATCTCGGCCGGCCACCCGGACAGGAACAGGTCGTCGCGCGCGGCGGCGACGACGTCCTCGGCGCGGGCGAGCAGCGACTCGCGGTCCGACAGGTTGTGCACCAGCCGGACCTGCGGCGGCGACGCCACCTGCGGCAGCGCCTCGCGCAGCGTGTCGATGGAGTGGTCGAAGTCGCGGCGCATCCGGTCGAGCAGGGCCGACGGCGGCAGCGAGATGTAGCCGACGCTCGCCTCGCCCGCCCGGACCTCGTACGCGGCGCCACGCCCGACGAGCTTCGCGAGCGTCTCGTAGACGGTGCTGCGCGGCACGCCGGAGCGCTTCGCGACCTCGTAGCCGTTGAGCGGCGTGCCGGCGGCGACCAGCGCGACGTAGGCCTTGGCCTCGTAACCCGACATCCCGAGGCGCTGCAGCTCCTCGATGACGCTCTGCTGGGACATGCGTCCCATCGTCGCATCCGGGGGTGCCGTGGCGGGACTCCCCCGCCGCCGTTCAGGGCGCGTCGCGGCTACTTCACACCGACCGAGTCGACCGCCTTCGGCCGCGGCAGCGACGCGAGCGCGCCCTTGCTGATGCCACCGTCGACGGCGATGGTCTGCCCGGAGATGTAGGACGCCTTCGCCGAGGCGAGGAAGAGCACGGCGTCGGCGATGTCGTCGGCCGTGCCGAGGCGGCCCTGCGGGACCCGGCTCTCGCGCAGTTTGCGCACCTCCGGGTCGGCGTTGACGGCGTCGGACATCCCGGCGTTGATCAGGCCGGGCGCGATGCAGTTGACGCGCACCCCGGAAGGCGACCACTCGATCGCCATGTGCTCGGTGAGCATGACGATGCCGGCTTTGGACGCGGTGTAGGCGCCGGCGTTGGGGGCCGCGGCGAGCCCGTTGATCGACGCCATGTTGACGATCGCGCCACCGCCGGCCTCGATCATCCGGGCGGCGACCGCCCGGCCGACGAGGAACGTCCCGGTGAGGTTGACCTCGACGGCTGCGCGCCACTCGGCGGCCGGCAGCGTCAGCAGCGGACCGAAGCGGGCGATACCGGCATTGTTGACCAGCAGCGCGGGCGCCACGGGCAGCTCCGCGACGGCCGCCGCCACCGAGGCCTCGTCGGTGACGTCGACGACCGACGCGACGCACGCACCGCCCAGATCGGCCGCCAGGGCTTCGACCCCGGCACGGTTCACGTCCCACGCGGCGACCCGATAGCCCTCCTTGACGGCGTTGCGCGCGATGACGGCACCGATGCCGCTGCCCGCGCCGGTGACCACGGCCCACTCGTTCGTCACGGCCGACCTCCGTCGTCGTTCCCGCCCCCGGATCGACCCCGTCCGGTGTGCGGCGTTGGCTTTCTGACGACGCTAGTGCCGCAACCGGGGTCCGTCTACAGCCGTCGCCACCCTGAGACGTCCTGGACTGGTGCGAATCCGTGGAATTCGCCCAACATGACCGGTCCGGAGGGACTCCCCGCAGGCCCGGAAGCTGTGCGACACTGGCCACAGGGCGGGACTAGTCGTCAGGCTTCTTACGGCGGGTCCACGCCATTCCACCACCCAGCTACGACGACGTTCCGGGAGGCGCCGTGAGCGGCAGCATCCTCATCAGCGGGGGCACGGTCATCGACGGCACGGGCGCCCCAGCCCGCCCGGGCGAGGCGGTGCTGCTCCGCGACGGGCGCATCACCGCGCTCGGCACCCAGGCGGTCGACGACGCGGAGGCCCACGGCGTCGACGAGCGCATCGACGCCACCGGCCGCACCGTCATGCCCGGCCTGATCGACGCGCACACCCACCTCACGTTCGGCGAGCCCACGGGCAACGACGAGCTGTTCAACCACCGCACCGAGGCGTACAGCTCGATGCTGTCGGCCTACAACGCGCGCAAGGTGCTGCGCGCGGGCGTCACGAGCGTGCTCGACGCCGACTGCCTGTGGAACATCGGCTGCGAGCTGCGCGACGCGATCGAGGCCGGGATCGTCGAGGGCCCCCGGATGCGCGCCGGCGGCCAGGCGCTGATGACGATGCTCGGCGGCACCGCCGGGCGCATGATCAAGGACGAGGGGCGCACCGGCTACGCCACCGTCGTCACCGGGCGCGACGTGATGGTCAACGAGATCCGTCGGCAGATCAAGTACGGCGTCGACTGGATCAAGGTCATGGTGACCGGGTTGATCCCGTCGATGAAGGGCCCCGAGGTCAAGGTCTGGAGCTTCGACGAGCTGCGCACCGTCTGCGACACCGCGCACGAGCTCAACACCAAGGTCGTCGCGCACTGCCGCAACTCCGACTCGACCCGCGACGCCGCCCGCGCCGGCGTCGACCTGATCTACCACGCCTCCTACCTCGACGACGAGGCCATCGAGGCCGTCATCGAGGCCGGCTCGGCGATGTGCCCGACGTTCACGCTGCTGGGCAACCTCGCCGACTACGGGGCGAAGGTCGGCACCGCCCCGGAGCTGCTCGACGTGTTCCGCGCCGAGATCGAGGTGACCGCCAAGCAGCTCACCAAGGCCCACGCGGCCGGGGTGAAGTTCCTGACCGGGTCGGAGACGGGCTTCGCCGTCACGCCCGTCGGTGAGTGGCACGCCCGTGAGCTGGAGATGTTCGTCGACTACATGGGCATGTCGCCGATGGAGGCCATCGTCGCCGCGACGCGCAACGGCGCGTTCGCGATGCGCATGGAGGACGACCTCGGCACGCTCGAGCACGGCAAGGTCGCCGACGTCCTGGTGATCGACGGCGACCCGCTGGCCGACGTCCGCATCCTGCAGCAGAAGGACAAGATCGTCGAGGTCGTCAAGGCGGGCAAGCGGATCGACCTCACCACCCCGATTCCCGAACACAAGCAGCGGACGTCGGACCAGGTGCGTTTCCTGGCCGCCTGCCCGCTGACCCGGTCCCTGGCGTTCACCGAGGAGCAGCTGGAGCGGATGTCGCATGTCTGAGAGCACGTCCCCGAAGATCATCGACGTCCACGCGCACGCGGTCCTGGAGCTGACCGAGGGCGCTGCGGGCGCGGCCGGCCCCGAGCTCGGCACCACCGACGACGGCGTGCCGTTCTACCGCGTCGGCGACTACCGGCTGATGGGCGTCAAGTACGCGGGCAGCCCGTTCATGGACGTCGACGTCCGGCTCGCCGCCATGGACGCTGCCGGGATCGACCTGCAGGTGTTGTCCCCCAACCCGATCACGTACTTCAACGACCTCCCCGCCGACGCCGCCACCGACTTCGCGCGCAAGCACAACGACGGGCTCGCGGAGCTCGTCGGCAAGCACAAGGGGCGCCTGCTCGCGACGGCCCAGCTGCCGGTGCAGGACGTCGCCGCCTCGGTGGCCGAGGCCCGTCGTGCGGTGCGCGACCTGGGGATGCCGGGCGTGTACATCGACACCGACCCGGCCGGGCGCACCCTCGACGACCCGTCGCTCGACCCCTTGTACGAGGCCCTGGTCGACCTGAACGTGCCGCTGTTCGTGCACCCGTCCCCGCTGGGCAAGAACGGCCCGGCCGACGACCCGCGCCTGCGCCGTTTCGACCTCGACCTGACGTTCGGCTTCGCCTACGAGGAGACGCTGGCCGTCGCGGCGCTCGTCTTCGGCGGGGTGCTGGAGCGCCACCCGGGTCTCGACGTCTGCATCTCCCACGGCGGCGGCGCCGCAGCCTTCGTCTCGGGCCGGTTCGCCCGTGCCGTCGAGAAGCGGCCGTGGGCGACCAAGGCCCTGCGCGACAACGGGTTCGATCACTACTACAAGCGCATCTGGTTCGACACCCACGTGCACGACGAGGACTCGCTGGAGCTTCTCGTCACGCACGCGGGAACCGAGCGCCTGGTGTTCGGCACCAACTTCGCGGGCTGGGACTCCGGCGCGGGCGAGCACCCCGCCGGCGACCTCGGCCCCACCCTCACCGCCAACGCCGCCCGCCTGCTCCGCCTCTGACCCTGTGAGTGGCGATAGTCGCTGTCGCGACTATCGCCACTCACGACCGCACGGCGTTCCCGCAACCAGGGTCGCCAGGCGAGACAGGCTGCGCCGTCGATCGCTGCGACCTCGGCCGTCAGCAGCCGAGTCGCGCCGCACGACCAGGCCGACCTCCTGCGTGCCGAGG
>NZ_BJVJ01000103.1 GCF_007989085.1 Pseudonocardia sulfidoxydans NBRC 16205 | reverse complement strand
GGGCGGGCGGGCCGACGCAGGCACGACGTCGTCGCGGTGGCCGCGTCACGGCGGCGATCAGCTACGCCGCGGTCGACCTGGCCGTGGGCGGCTTCTCCCGCCCCGACACGGCCGCCGAGTGGCCTGCCGGCCGCGAGCATCGGGCCGAGCGACGTCGTCGGCGTCGCCGGCGGCCCGCCTGACCCGCAGGGGGCCGAGGAGACCCCGAGCGGCACCGGGTCTACGGCCAGTGCTCCGCGCTGAGGGTCGGGCTGTTACTGGCGATGGTCGTCGGCACGCTCGCCTGGGCACCTACGCGTACGTCGCCCACATCAGCGAGGTCCTGATCATGATCGCCGTGATGGTGGCGCTCCGGGCCGAGCTGACCTCGCGGCGCGGCCACGAACCGGGCACCCGCGAAGACCGCTCGGTGCGCGCCTGACCCGGACTGCGGAACCCGACCCCGTCGCCGAACAGGCGGCGGGACCGGCCCGCGTCAGGAGCCGAACGGTCCGTCGTCGGGCAGCCGCAGGTCGGGCTTGTCGAGCTCCTCGATGTTGACGTCCTTGAACGTCAGCACCCGCACGTTCTTCACGAACCGCGCCGGCCGGTACATGTCCCACACCCACGCGTCGGACATCCGGACCTCGAAGTAGATCTCGCCGTCGGCGTTGCGAGGCGCGACGTCGACCGAGTTGGCCAGGTAGAAGCGGCGCTCGGTCTCCACGACGTAGGAGAACTGGGCGACGATGTCGCGGTACTCCTTGTAGAGGGTGAGCTCCATCTCGGTCTCGTACTTCTCGAGATCCTCGGCGCTCACGACCCGACTCCTCCTCCTGCGGCCATCACCGGGTGTTCCGATGACGTACCGGACCCATTGTGGACCAATACCTGTTCGGCCCCTGCAGCGGCGGCCGCTCCCGCGACGTTCACGAACGAGAAGCGGTGTTCCGCGCTGGGTCCGTGCGTGGTGAGCGCGGCGTCGTGCACCGGGGTGCAGTAGCCCTTGTGCAGGGCGAACCCGTACTGCGGGAGCCGTCCGTCGAGCTCCACCATGATCCGGTCCCTGGTCACCTTCGCGAGCACCGACGCCGCCGCGACGCACGCCGCGACGAGATCGCCCTTGGGCACCGCGAGCGCGGGCGCGCCGAACCCGCGGACCGGGAAACCGTCGGTGAGGACGTAACCGGGCCGCTGCGACAGCCCCGCCACCGCCCGGCGCATCCCCTCGATGTTGGCGACGTGCACGCCGCGCCGGTCGACCTCGGCCGGCGGGACGACGACGATGCAGTGGTCGGCGGCGCGCCGGGTGATGAGCGCGAAGAACTCCTCACGGACCGCGGCCGTGAGGAGCTTCGAGTCGGTGAGGCCCTCGAACCGGGCGGCGTCGGCGGGGCGCAGCACGCACGCCGCGACGACGAGCGGCCCCGCGCAGGCGCCGCGACCGGCCTCGTCGACACCCGCGACGGGTCCGAGACCGTGCCGCTGCAGGGTGCTCTGCAACGTCCAGGTACCCGCGGAGCGCCGGACGATCGCGCGCTCGGGACGCCAGCCGTCGGCCGTCAGCGACTGCGGGACGTATCGGCGGCGTCGGCGGAGGGGGGCCGCCACGTCAGCGACGCCACGGCCGCGGCAGGCGGCGTCGGGGCGACGGCAGGAAGTCGTCGATGTCGTCGACGCCGGAGGACCGGGAGCGCCGTCGGCGGTCGATCGCCAGCGGCAACGTCCCGAGCAGGCCGAGCGCCAGCGGCGGGCCCTCGGGGCCGCCCATGCCGACGGGTTCGGCCGACTGCGGGTCGGGCGCGTGGATGATGCCGAAACGGTCGAACGGCAGGACCTTGAGCCGCGCCTTGCCGATGACGTTCTCCACCGGGACGGGGCCGTGGCCGGCGGCGCGGGAGTCCGAGGAGTTGTTGCGGCTGTCGCCCATCATCCAGAGCTCGCCCTGCGGGACCGTGACCGGCCCGAACGGCACCTGACGTGCAGGTCCGGCCTCGGGAAGGTAGTAGATGTAGGGCTCGTCGAGCGGTTTCCCGTTGACCATGACGCGGTTGCGGGAGTCGCAGCACGCGACCGTCTGCCCGCCGACGGCGATGACCCGCTTGACGAAGTCCTTCTCGTCGGGCGGGGCGAGGCCGATCAGCGACCCGACCTGCTGCAGCCCGCGGGCGAGCGCGCTGCTGGGCACGCTGACCTGCTCGGTGCCCCAGCTGTCGGGGCCGCGGAACACGACGACGTCGCCGGGGGTCGGGTCGGAGAACCGGTAGGTGATCTTGTCGACGAGCACGCGGTCGTTGTTGCAGCCGGTGCAGCCGTGCAGCGTCTGCTCCATCGAACCGGACGGGATGACGTAGACCTTGGCCAGGAACGTCTGGATCAGGAACGTCAGCAGCAGCGCGACGACGATGAGGAGCGGAAGCTCCTTCCAGAACGACGTCTTGCGGCGCCGGCCCGACTTCTGCTTGCCCCCGCCCGGCTTCGTGTCGCCCGAGTACGACGACGCGGGCCGCCCCTCGGGGGACTCCCCCGCACGTCGACGGTGGCGTCCGGGGACGGCGCCGGTCTCGAGGCTGTCGGAGACGCCGTCGGTCGTGTCGCGGACGCGCCGCTCACCGGTCGGCCGCTGCTCACGGGCCGAACGCCGGGGCCGGTCCTCGCGGAGCGGCTCGTCGCGGCGCAGGGCGCGGGGAGCGCGGCCGAGGTCGACGGTCTCGTCGAGCGCTGCGTCGCCGGGGCCTGCGAGGACGTCGTCGGGGACGACGCGGTCGTGCGCCGGCGGGCGGGCAGCGGCGGGCCGGTCGGCCCGGCCGTTGCGGCGCGGGTCGCCGGGAGGCTGCCTGCGCGGACCTGTGGGGGGTGGGCCCGTGGGACGCTGCGGCATCGTGCGGTCGAGGTCGTCGCCACCGGAGGCGTCGACGTTCCGGACCTCGGCACCGCGGGCGTCGTATCCGGGGGCGTCGGCTCCGGGGCTGCCGTGGCCGGGACCACGGCGCGCCGAGGCGCGGCCGTCGTACCCCTGAGGAGACCGGCCGGGGTTGTCCGGGCGACCGTTCTGGCCGTGCCGGGGCGCGGCCTCGGGGGCCCACTCGTCGGGGGTACGACCGGGAGCCTGCCGTGGGGCGTGGCGACCGGGTCCCCCCGCGACACCGGCGTCGGGACCACCGTTCGGCGCCCACCGCTCGTCGGCGGGCACACGGCCCTCACCGGGAGGAGGAGGCGCCGGGTTCGCCGGTCCGTACCGTCGGGGCTGGGCCCGCCGGTCGTCGGGGAGCTCGGGAAGCGCCACGCTCACGAGGCTACGTCACCGCCTGATCACCTGAGGGTGAGGTCGTGTCCACCGCCGGGTGAGCTCACGACGCGGTCGGGGTCTCCCGCTTCTCCTTGATCTTGGCGGCCTTGCCGCGAAGATCACGGAGGTAGTACAGCTTCGCCCGGCGGACATCCCCTCGGGTGAAGACCTCGATGCGGTCGATGTTCGGCGAGTGCACGGGGAACGTCCGCTCGACACCGACGCCGAAGGAGACCTTGCGGACGGTGAAGGTCTCGCGGGCGCCCTCGCCGTGACGGCGGATGACGACACCCTGGAAGAGCTGCACACGGGAGCGCGAGCCCTCGATGACCTTCACGTGCACCTTGAGCGTGTCGCCCGGCCGGAAGGCGGGGATGTCGGAACGCAGGTTCTGTGCGTCCAGTTCGTCAAGGGTGTTCATCGCGCAGGTCCGTCCTCGTCTGATTGCGGTCATGCAGGGGCGCCGCTCCACGCGACTGGGCTTGGCGCCGGGGCTGTCCCGACGCACGTGTCGGGAGCTGGCAACTCATCCATAGTGCCAGACGTCCTTCGCGGGGGTGACACCGGTGGCCGTCAGCCGCCGTCGGAAGGCTCCGACGGCGTGGGCGCCAACGCCTCCAGCAGCGCGCGGTCCTTCTTGTCCAGGGCGTCGGGGGGCAGCGCCGCGAGCAGGTCGGGGCGCCGCGCGACGGTGCGTTCCAGCGCGCGGTCGCGCCGCCAGCGGGCGATGGCCCCGTGGTTGCCGCTGCGCAGCACGTCGGGGACCGGGCGGTCGCGCCACACCTCCGGCCGGGTGTAGGAGGGGCCTTCGAGCAGCCCGTCGGAGAACGAGTCCTCGGCCGCGGACCGCGGGTTGCCCAGCACGCCGGGCAGCAGCCGCGCCACCGCCTCGACGACGACGAGCACCGCCACCTCTCCCCCGACCAGCACGTAGTCGCCGATGCTGATCTCGTCGACGGGTAACGCGTCCGCGTAGTGGTCGACGACGCGCTGGTCGATCCCCTCGTAACGGCCACAGGCGAACACCAGGCGCTCCTCGGCGGCGTAGGCGTGCGCGTCGGCCTGCGTGAAGGGCCGCCCCGCCGGTGTCGGGACGACGAGCCGCGCCGGGCGCTCGTCGGCGGCGAGGACCGCGTCGAGGGCGTCGCCCCACACCTGTGGGCGCATCACCATGCCGGGACCGCCGCCGTAGGGCGAGTCGTCGACGGCCTGGTGGACGTCGTGGGTCCAGTCGCGCAGGTCGTGGACGGCGACGTCGAGCAGGCCGGACCCGATCGCCCGACCGAGCAGCGCCTCCCGGAGAGGCGCAAGGTAGCCGGGGAAGATGGTGACGACGTCGATCCGCACCGGCGGGATCCTCGCATCCGCGTCGGCGGACGAGCCGAGGAGGAGCCGTGTCCGCGTTCTGGTCGGGCGGCGACCAGTGGGAGATGGTGCTGCCCGTCGCTCTCGCCATGGCGCTGACGACGGCCATCGGCCTCGAACGCGAGGCCGGGGCCAAGAGCGCGGGCCTGCGCACCCACACGCTGGTGGGCGTGGGCTCGGCGGTGTTCATGCTGGTGTCGAAGTACGGCTTCTTCGACCTGCTCGGCAACGACCACGTCTCGCTCGACCCGTCGCGGATCGCCGCACAGGTCGTCTCCGGGATCGGGTTCATCGGCGGCGGCCTCATCTTCGTGCGCAAGGACTCCGTCCGCGGCCTGACGACGGCGGCGACCGTGTGGCTGGCCGCTGCCGTCGGCATGGCGTGCGGGGCAGGTCTACCCGTGCTCGCGGTCGTCGCGACCCTCGGGCACTTCCTCGTCACCCGCGGCTTCCCACCGCTGGCCCGGGTGAGCCACCGCTGGCGCGGCGAGCCACCGACCCTGCGCCTGAGCTACGCCGACGGTCGCGGCGTCCTGCGCGCGGTGCTCACCGTCTGCACCGAACGCGGCTTCACCGTGCAGGGCCTGGCGATCGACCGCGAGACGATCGCCGCCGACGGCCAGCGGATCGCGGCCGTCACCCTCGACCTCGAGGGCCGTGGCGACGTCACCGCGCTCGCGGGTGACGTCGCCGAGCTCGCGGGCGTGCGCAGCACCGCGACCGGCCGCGACGAGACGCTCGACGAATGACCCCGGGACCACCTCAGCCGCTCGCCTCCCCGGCCCCCGCACCCGCGACGGCCACCCGCATGTCGTCGAGGGTGATCCCGCGGCGGGCGAGGACGTCGTGCCCGGCGCCCATGCCCGGGTGCAGCAGCGCGAGCAGCAGGTGCTCGGTGCCGATGTGGCCGTGCTTGAGCCGCAACGCCTCCCGCAGCGACAGCTCCATCGCCTTCTTCGCGGTCGCGTGGAACGCCATGTGCCCGCCGCGGCGTTCCCGCTGCCTGCGACCTGCCCGCGTCCGCTCCAGCGCCCCCGGCCCGAACGCCTCCTCGGCCTGGCGACGGACCTCGTCGAGGTCGATCCCCAACGTCGCGAGGGCCTCGGCGCTGGGCTCGCCGGTGAGGTCGACGCCGAGCGCGTCCACGTCGGCGACGATCTCCGCGCGGTCGATCCCCCGCTCGGCGAGCAGCCGCAGCGCGAGCGAGTCGGGCACGGAGTAGAGCCCGAGCAACAGGTGCTCGGTCCGGATCGCGCTCGCCCGCCGGTCGCGGGCCTCCTCCTGCGCGGTGACGACAGCTCGTCGCGCACCGGTGGTGAACCGTTCGAACATGGCCGTCCCCTCAGTAGCCGTAGCGGCGGTACTTCTTGTGCACCGCCTGCTTGCTGACCTGCAACACCTCCGCGATCTGCTGCCACGACCAGCCCTGGTCGCGCGCATTGCGCACCTGCAGCTCCTCCAGT
This sequence comes from Pseudonocardia sulfidoxydans NBRC 16205, assembly GCF_007989085.1. GTDB lineage: Bacteria > Actinomycetota > Actinomycetes > Mycobacteriales > Pseudonocardiaceae > Pseudonocardia > Pseudonocardia sulfidoxydans. Next base: position 11,707 of record NZ_BJVJ01000103.1, on the reverse strand, counting down.
GAGTCGAGCAGCCCCCGCAGGGAGGCCACCGCCACCAACCCGACGGCCGGGTCCCGGCTGGACGCCGCCGCCGCGACACTCGTCGCATCCGTCATGTCCGTCAACTTACGTTGACGAGAGGGTGGCGTCAACCTGAGTTGACGACGGGAGGCGTGCCGCGGCCGAGCCGAAAAACCGCGCGCAACCTCACTGCTGTCCCGGCGCCGGAAAACAGCAGTGAGGTTGCGCGCGGTGGTCCGCAGTGCCCGCGTCGGCGGCCGCGGAGCCGCCCGGCCGCGCCCGGCCGCGGAGCCGGCCGGGCGCGCGCAACGTCAGCGTTCCCGATACGCCCGCCGACGACAGCCAGGTTGCGCGCGACCCATGGCACGCAACCCCAGCGTTCCCGAAACGCCCACCGACGACAGCCAGGTTGCGCGCGACCCATGGCACGCAACCGCAGCGCTGTCCCCGCGCCCGGGAACAGCGCTGCGGTCGCGGCCGCGCGTGCGGGGCGGACCCCGCAAGACGGCGAAGGGCCCGCCGGAGTCCGGCGGGCCCTTCGTCGTGCGCGGGTCAGTCGTGCGCGGGTCAGGGGTCGAACAGGCCCTCGGGCGGGTCGAGCACGACCCGCCCGGCGTCGAGGTCGACGACGGGCACGATAGCGGTGACGAACGGGACCAGCGCCTCGGGCAGGTCGGGGCGGGTGAGCACCAGCAACTCCCCGCCCGGCCCGTGGGCGATCTCCTTGACCGTCCCGACGACCGTCCCGTCCTCCAGCTCGGCCCGAAGGCCTTCGAGCTGGTGGGCGTGGAACTCGTCGGGGTCGCCGGTGGGCGGGAGATCGGCCGCGTCGACGAGCAGCCGGATCCCGCGCAGGGTCTCGGCGGCGTCGCGGTCCGCGGCCTGGGCGAACGTCACGAGCAGGCGCCCGGAGTGCGGACGCGAGGACACGACGGTCAGCGTCGGCGGTACGGGCGAACCCGTCGGGCGGGCCCCGGGAAGCGCGACGAGCTCGGCGCCGGGGGCGAACCGCTCCTCGGGGGAGTCGGTCCGCACCTCGACGACGAGCTCGCCACGAAGTCCGTGCGGCCGCACGACGACACCGACCAGCAGACGGGCCGGCCCCGGCGCGGTGCTACCTGTCGGTGTCGACGACATCGACCCGCACGCCCCGGCCGCCGATGCCGCCCATGACGGTGCGCAGTGCGGTCGCGGTGCGTCCGCCGCGGCCGATCACCTTCCCGAGGTCCTCGGGGTGCACGCGCACCTCGAGGGTCCGGCCACGGCGGTTGGTCACCAGGTCGACCCGCACGTCGTCCGGATGATCGACGATGCCGCGGACCAGGTGCTCGAGAGCGTCGGCCAGGACGCTCACGACTCGGTCGACTCAGCCTCGGCCGCGTCGGCCTCCTCGGCCTTCGGGCGCTTGTCGGCCTTCTTCTTCGGCGTGGTGGCCTCGGTGGTCGGCTCCTCGCCGGCGGCCGCGAGGGCGGCCTGGAACCGGGCGAGCTTGTCGACCTTCTCGGGCTGCGGCTTGAGGGTGCCCTCGGTGCCGGGGAGGCCCTTGAACTTCTGCCAGTCGCCCGTGATCTCGAGCAGGTGCTGCACCGACTCGGTCGGCTGCGCGCCGACATCCAGCCAGTACTGCGCGCGCTCCGAGTCGATCTCGATCAGGCTCGGGTCGTTCTTGGGGTGGTACTTGCCGATCGTCTCGATCGCCCGTCCGCTGCGCCGGGTACGGGCATCGGCGACGACGACGCGGTAGTACGGCTGACGGATCTTGCCCAGCCTCATCAGCTTGATCTTGACGGCCACGCTTCCAACTGCTCCTCGCGGATCGGTGCTGCTGCGATGAGTCGGCGCTGCTCGCGTGGGGTTGCGGGCTGCGCGTCACTCGACGTCTGCGGTCGCGGCACGGTGAGAGGGGCCGACCACGGGACCGATCGGCCATTCTGCCAGACGCGTCACCCGACAGGTACGCCCGGGTCAGACCGCTCCCGGCAGCGCACCCGTCAGCGACAGCGCCAGTGCCACCGCGGGGAGCAGGTTGTTGATCTGGTGGGCGACGATACTGGCCGTCAGGTTGCCCGTCAGCGCGCGCGCCAGGCCGATCGGGATCGCGACGATCAGCAGCAGCGGCGTGCGGGTGAACTCGAAGTGGGCGAGGGCGAAGATGATCGTCGTCAACGCGAAGGCGACCCACCGGTTGGCGCCGTGCTTCTCCATCGCGCCCCACAGCAGGCCGCGGTAGACGACCTCCTCGCAGAAGGGCGCGACGAGCGCGACCAGCGCGAACACGAGGAACGCCTGGGCAGGGCCCGCGGTGAGGTTCTCGAAGACGTCGCCGACGGCGGAGCTGGCGTTCTCAGGCCCGATGATCGCCATGTAGATGAGCGCCGCGGGGATGCTGAGGACGAGCCCGCCGACGCCGAAGGCCACGCCGAGGCCGACGTCGCGCCAGGAGAAGCGCAACCCGAGGTCGATGGCGGGGCCGTTGCCGCGGACGATCGTGATGACGATCGCGACCGTCGCCGCGCAGAGGGTCGGGAGGCCGAGCAGGACCGCGACGGTCCAGACGCCCGGCGCCGAGCCTCGGACGAGCAGCCAGCCGAGCAGGGCGGAGACGCCGAGGAAGACGCCTTCGACCAGCAGGTAGGCAGGGAACCCCCAGCGATGGGGCTGACGGGGTTCGGGGGTCCCGACGGGCGGTGCGCCCATCGGGAGCGGCGGAGGTCCGATGACGCCGGGTCCGACGCGCGGAAGACCGTCCGGCCCGGGCGGCCAGGCCCCGGCCGGGACGCTCGGACCGGAGCCGGGATACGACGGGGCGGGATACGTCGGCCCGGGATACGACGGCCCGGGATACGACGGCCCGGCGTACGGCGGGCCCGGGTACGGCGGCCCCGGGTACGGACCGGAGGCGTAGGGGCCCGGCAACGGCGGCCCCGCATACGGCGACTGCCCCGCATACGGCGGCTGCCCCGTGGACGGCGGGGACGCGGACGGCGGGGACGCGGACGGCGGGAGCGCGGACGGGGGCGCGGACGGCGGCGCAGGAGGCTGCTCGGCCACGGGCTCCGGCGCCGTCTCCTTCGCTCCGGAACCGTCGGTCGCGCCGGGATCGACCGGCGCACCGTCGGCCGCGGACACGGCCGCGGGAGCTGCCTCGGCGAGCGGGGGCTCGGAGGTCGCAGAGGAGCCGACCGTGAGCGGCCCGGGGAGTTCGGGTACGGGCCGGGGCTCGCCGTCCGGTGATCGCACGACTCGACGCTACCTGCGTCGGGGCCCCCGGGGCTGCCGGGCGCCCACGATCGGCGGAGCGCTCCCCCGGCCGGGGGAACGGTCGGGAGGGTGTCCTGCAGCTCCGGCCGTGGCGGGCGGCGTCCAGGTGGTGTCGGCGACACCGGGGTCGCATCGACGGTTGTGTCGACGTAGCTGGCTGGGCGTCGCGCAGTGGGTCCGAGCTGTCTGCGCGCTCCTACGCCGCGGCGTGGACGACGCGGCCGCGCAGCACGATCAGGACCGGTTCACGCAGGGCGGTGAGGTCGGCATGCGGGTCGTCGCGGTAGACGACCAGGTCAGCGGACGCGCCGGGGTTGAGCCCGGGGCGGCCGAGCCACTCCCGCGCGGCCCAGGACGCGGCGCCGAGGGGGTCGGGGTGCCCGGCGGCGGCGAGGGCGGTGATCTCGTCGGCGATGCGTCCGTGCCGGATGCCGCCGCCCGCGTCGGTCCCTGCGAAGATCGCGACCCCGGCCTCGGCGGCCCGGCGCACGACGTCGCCGGCGGTGCGGTGCAGGTCCCGCATGTGGGCGGCGTAGGTCGGGTAGCGGGTGGCGCGGTCGGCGATCTCCGGGAAGGTGTCGACGTTGATCAGCGTCGGGACCAGGGCCGTGCCGCGGCGGGCCATCTCGTCGATGAGCTCGTCGGTGAGGCCGGTGCCGTGTTCGATGCAGTCGATGCCGGCGCCGATGAGCCCGGGCAGGGCGTCGGTGCCGAAGACGTGGGCGGTGACGCGGGCGCTCGCGTCGTGCGCGACCCGGATGGCCTCGGCGACGACGTCGTCGGGCCAGAGGGGGGCGAGGTCGCCCTCGGCGCGGTCGATCCAGTCGCCGACGAGCTTGACCCAGCCGTCGCCGGCGGCGGCCTGTTCGGCGACGGCGTCGGGCAGCAGGGCGGGGTCGTCGAGGTCGACGGAGATGCCGGAGATGTAGCGCTTGGGGCGGGCGAGGTGGCGGGCGGCGCGGATGATCTCGGGGAGGTCGTCGCGGGCCTGCAGCGGCGTGGTGTCGACGGGCGAGCCGCAGTCGCGGATCAGCAGCGTGCCGGTGTCGCGGTCGGTGACGGCCTGCTCGGCGGCCTCGTCGAGGCTGACCCCACCGTCGGGACCGAGCCCGACGTGGCAGTGTGCGTCGACGAGCCCAGGCAGGATCCAGCCGCCGTCGACGAGCGTCTCCGCCCCGGTGCTGCCCTCGGCGGCGATGCGACCGTCGCCGTCGATGTGGATCTCGGCGGTCTCGCCGTCGGGGAGCAGGACGCCACGGAGCCGGTACCCCGCCGCGGCGGTCACGGCTTCTTCTTGCCGAAGTTCAGCTTCGACGGGTCGAACCCGGGGGGCAGCTGGTCGAGACCGCCACCGAAACCGGGCGGCAGCTGCTGCAGGCTCGGCGGCAGCTGCGACATGTCGGGGAACCCCGCGGGCTTGCGGGCCTGCGTGGGGCCCTTGCGGCCCTTGGCGTTCTTCTTGCCCTTGCGCGTCTTCGACACCCGGCGGGCCGCCGCGCCGCCGAAGCCGAACTGGCCCGCCATCTGCTTCATCTGCTTGCGCGCCTCGAAGAAGCGGTTGACCAGGTCGTTGACGTCGCTGACCTGGACGCCGGAGCCGTTGGCGATGCGCAGCCGCCGCGACCCGTTGATGATCTTCGGGTTGTCGCGCTCGGCGGGGGTCATGCCGCGGATGATGGCCTGCAGCTTGTCGAGCTGCTTGTCGTCGACCTGGGCGAGCGCTTCCTTCATCTGCGCCGAGTTGGCGCCGGGGAGCATGCCCAGGATGTTGCCGATGGGGCCCATCTTGCGGATGGCGAGCATCTGGTCGAGGAAGTCCTCGAGGGTGAGCTCGCCGCTGCCGATCTTGTCGGCGGTGACCTGGGCCTTCTCGGCGTCGAAGACCTGCTCGGCCTGCTCGATGAGGGTCAGCAGGTCGCCCATCCCGAGGATGCGCGAGGCCATCCGGTCGGGGTGGAAGACGTCGAAGTCCTCGAGCTTCTCGCCGTTGGACGCGAACAGGATCGGCTGGCCGGTGACCTCGCGGACCGACAGCGCCGCGCCACCGCGGGCGTCGCCGTCGAGCTTGGTGAGCACGACGCCGGTGAAGCCGACGCCGTCACGGAACGCCTCGGCCGTGGTGACGGCGTCCTGGCCGATCATGGCGTCGACGACGAACAGGGTCTCGTCGGGCCGCACGGCGTCGCGGATGTCGGACGCTTGCTGCATCAGCTCGGCGTCGACACCCAGGCGGCCCGCGGTGTCGACGATGACGATGTCGTACATCTTGTCGCAGGCGTGCGCGACGCCGCGGCGGGCGACGTCGACCGGGTCGCCCACACCGTTGCCGGGTTCGGGCGCGAAGGTGACGACGCCGGCGCGCTCGCCGACGATCTGGAGCTGGTTGACCGCGTTGGGGCGCTGGAGGTCGCAGGCGACGAGCAGCGGGGTGTGGCCCTGGCCCTTGAGCCAGCGGGCGAGCTTGCCGGCGAGCGTCGTCTTACCGGAGCCCTGCAGACCCGCGAGCATGATGACGCTCGGCGGCTCCTTGGCCAGCGCGATGCGCCGGGTCTCGCCACCGAGGACCGAGATGAGCTCCTCGTTGACGATCTTGACGACCTGTTGCGCCGGGTTCAGCGCCTCGGACACCTCCGCGCCCTTCGCGCGCTCCTTGATCCGGGCGATGAAGGCTCGCACCACGGGCAGCGCGACGTCCGCCTCGAGCAGCGCGATGCGGATCTCGCGCGCGGTGGTGTCGATGTCGGCCTCGGAGAGCCGGCCCTTGCCGCGGAGACCGGACAGTGCCGCGCCGAGGCGATCGGAGAGGGTGTCGAACACCCCTGCGAGCCTACTTGGCGACGGCGACGGGTGTGGTGTCCACCTGCAGGCCGCGTGCCGTGTCGGCGCGGTCGACCACACGGACCGAGGTCCAGACGCTGTCCTCGGCGCCGCCGCGCAGCCGTTCGGCCAGGCCTTCGGAGTCCCCGACGTGGCGGGAGAAGGCCTCGGTGCGGACGGCGCGACCGCGGGCGTACTGGCCGCGCAGCGCGTCTGCGGGGTGGGCGTCGACCCAGAGCAGGTGCGGGCCGCGGCCGGTCAGCCGGGCCAGCGCGCGGACGGCCCGGCGCAGGCCGGGCCGGGTCGCGCGCGGGTCGTCCGCGGATCGTGCGCGCGGGTCGTGAGTGGCGATAGTCGCTATAGCGACTATCGCCACTCACAGGGGTCACAGGGCGTCGGGGCCGCGCTCCCCCGTCCGCACCCGCACCACGGTGTCGACGCGTGTCGTCCAGATCTTGCCGTCGCCGATGCGCCCGGTCCGCGCGCCGGCGACGATCGCGTCGACGACCCGGTCGGTGTGCTCGTCCTCGACGAGGACCTCGATGCGCACCTTCGGGACGAAGTCGACGGAGTACTCCGCACCCCGGTAGATCTCGGTGTGGCCCTTCTGTCTGCCGAAACCCTGCGCCTCCGAGACCGTCATCCCGAGGACTCCGAGCCGCTCCAGCTGGGCCTGGACGTCGGCAAGCGCGAAGGGTTTGACGATCGCGGTCACGAGCATCATGTCGGCTCTCCCGGGGTGGGGCGGGCCGCGGCTGCGCCCGCGGCGGTCAACACCGCATGTTCCACCGCGGCGCGCCGGTCGGCGGCGAGGGCCCCACCCGGGCCCGGCCCGGACACCCCGAAGGAGTCGACGACGGACGCGCCGAGCGTCGACACCCGGGCCCAGCGCAGGCCCAGCCCGCACTCCTGTTCCAGCGCCGACGCGACCCGGTGCAGCAGCCCGATCCGGTCGGTGCCGCGCAGTTCCAGGACGACGCCGCCGCTGGCCTCGTCGTCGAACCACAGGACCCGGGGCGCGGGGGCGTCCGGGTCGGGATGTGCCGGCGCGTAGTCACGTTCCTTGCGCGCCAACGCCTCCGGCAGCGACAGCGAGCCCGCGACGACGCGGACGAGGTCGCTGCGCACGAGCGCCGGATCGGGCATGGAACCGAACCGGGGCGTCACGGTGAACTCGTGGACGACGACGTCGCCGGCCGCGTCGGACACCGAACGGATCTCCGCGGCGTGGACCTCCAGGGAGTGCAGGGCGAGCACCCCAGCGGCCGCGGCGAGCGTGCCTGGTGCGTGGGGCATCGCGACCGCGACGGCGGCGGGCCGGTCACCGGTGATGCTGACCTGCGGTTTCCCGTCGGCACGGACGGCGGCGGCGAGCGCGCGGGCCTCGGCGCCCAGTTCCGTCGGCCGCGGCAGCGGCTCCCCCGCCATCAATGCCCGGGCCCGCCGCGCGAGGTCGCCGATCAGCCGCTGCTTCCATGGGCTCCACACCCCGGGTCCGGTGGCGAGGGAGTCGGCCTCGGCGAGGGCGGCGAGCAGGTCGAGCAGCAGTGCCGACGTCCGCCCACCCGCGCCGCCGAGGGTGTCGACGACCCGTTCGACGGTGGCCGGGTCGTCGAGGTCGCGGCGGGTCGCGGTGTGCGGCAACAGGAGATGGTGACGGACCAGCTCGCCGAGGACGTCGACGTCGGCGGCCGGGAAGCCGAGCCGGTGCCCGATCTGCCGGGCCAGGTCGGCGCCCACGACGGAGTGGTCGGCGCCGCGGCCCTTCCCGATGTCGTGCAGCAGCGCTCCGACGAGCAGCAGGTCGGGGCGGCCCACGCGGGTCGTCAGCCGGGCGGACTGTGCGCACGTCTCGACCAGGTGCCGGTCGACCGTCCACACATGGGCGCGGTCGCGGGGCGGCAGGTCGCGCACCGCGCCCCACTCGGGCAGCAGCCGCCCCCACAGGCCGGTCCGGTCCATGGCCTCGACGACGTCGATCATGCCGCGGCCGGTGCCCAGCAACGACAACAGCTCGCCGAGCGCGTCGCGCGGCCACGGCTCCTTGAGCTCCGGCGCGGTCTCCGACAGCCGGTGCAGCGTCGAGGCCGCCACCGGCAGCCCGGTCCGTGCGGCGGTCGCGGCGACCCGCAGCACGAGCGCGGGATCGCGTGCCGCGCTCGCGTCGCGGGCCAGGACGACCTCGCCCATGTGTTCGACGACGCCGGAGTCGAGCGGGCGGCGCACCGGCGGGCGGCGCAGCGCCGCCAATCCCCTGCGCGGCAACGCCACCCGCGCCGAGCGCAGCCCCACCTCGGCGGCGAACGCGACCGCCCGCGCCGCCCCCGACAGGGCCCTGGCCAGCTCGAACCGGTCGCCCAGCTCCAGGGTGGTGGCGGCCTCGTCGGCGTCCTGGGCGCGCAGCACGTCGCGGGCGCGGCCGGCGAGGCGGTGCAGCTCGGTGCGGACGTCGAGCAGGAGCATCCGCGCGGCGGCGACGTCGGCGGCCGGGCGGTCGAGCAGCTGGGCCGCGGCGAGCGCGTCGATCAGCTGGACGTCGCGCAGCCCGCCGTGCCCGTTCTTGAGGTCCGGTTCGACCCGGTGCGCGACGTCGCCGTTGCGCCGCCAACGGTCGGCCGCGCCGTCGGCGATCTCGTCGAACCGGCCGCGGACGCCCGAGCGCCACGCCGTCCGGACGGCGGTGTGGACGCGGTCGGTCAGCTCGCCGTCGCCCGCGATGTGGCGCAGCTCCAGCAGTCCGAACGCGGCCCGCAGGTCGGTCGCCGCGACCTGCACCGCCTGGCCGGGAGTGCGCACCGAGTGGTCGAGCCCGATCCCGGCGTCCCACAGCGGGTACCAGATCTGCTCGGCCAGGTGGTCGACGTCGGTACGTGCCTCGTGCAGCAGCACCAGGTCGAGGTCGGAGTGCGGCGCCAGCTCACGACGCCCCAGGGCCCCGACCGCGGCCAGCGCGATCCCCGATCCCGTGCCGCCGATCCCGATGGCCGCCGCCCGTCCGGCGAGCCAGAAGTCGTGCAGGTCGACCAGCGCGGTCCGCAACGCCTCCGGCGCGAGCCGCCGCCTGCCGTCGACCGGTTCGAGCAACACCCCCCGGGCCTTGACCAGGTCCTGCGCCGAGGCCGGTCCCGTCACCGTCGACCACCCCCCACGTCCTCGGCCCCCACGTCCTCGGCCCCCGCGGTGTCCGGCCCGCGCGCCCAGGCCAACCGCGACACCCACACCTTGCCGTCGCCGATCCGGCCCGACCGCGCGGCCCGGACCACCGCCTCGACGACGGGCTCCGCCATCGCGTCCTCCACGACCACGTCCACCCGGACCTTCGGCACGAAGTCCAGCCGGTAGTCGGCACCCCGGTACACCTCGGTGTGGCCGCCCTGACGCCCGAACCCCGACACCTCCGCGACCGTCGTCGACTCCACGCCCAACGCTGCCAGCGCGGCCCGCACGTCGTCGAGCGCGAAGGGCTTGACCACGGCCGTCACCAACTGCATCCCCGCTCCCTCACCGACGGACCGGGGCCCGCCGCACCGGTGTGCGACGGGCCCCGGACGTTCCCACCTGTCAGATCGCGTCGGTGCCGCGCTCGCCGGTGCGGACCCGGACCACCGACTCGACCGGCGTCGTCCACACCTTCCCGTCACCGATCTTGCCGGTGCGGGCCGACTCGATCACCGCGTCGACGACCTTCTCGGCCAGCGCGTCGTCGGCGACGACCTCCACCCGGACCTTCGGCACGAAGTCCACCGAGTACTCCGCGCCGCGGTAGACCTCGGTGTGGCCCTTCTGCCGGCCGTAGCCCTGGACCTCGCTGACCGTCATGCCCAGCACACCGATCTGCTCCAGCGCGCCCTTCACGTCCTCCAGCACGAACGGCTTGATGATCGCCGTGACCAGCTTCATCGCCCTCAGCCCTCCTTGCCGGCGGTCGCGTGGACGCCGGTCGTGTCCGAACCGGGTGCGGCGTCGGGCCGCGGGGTGCCCAGGCCCCCGCCGCCACGCAGGCCGGCGAAGTCGTAGCCGGTCTCCGCGTGCTCGCTCTCGTCGATGCCCTGGACCTCGGCCTCCGGGCTGACCCGCAGACCGAAGACCGCCTTCACGACGTACGCGATGACCAGGCTGACGACGAAGCTGAACGCCAGCACCGCGAACCCGCCCACCGCCTGGCGCCACAGCTGGTCCAGCCCGCCGCCGTAGAACAGGCCGTCGACACCCGCGGGGGCCGACGAGGTGGCGAAGAAGCCGACCAGGATCGTGCCGACGAGACCGCCGACCAGGTGCACGCCCACGACGTCGAGCGAGTCGTCGAAGCCCAGGCGGTACTTCAGGCCCACAGCCAGGGCACACACCACACCGGCGATGGCGCCCAGCGCGATCGCGCCCAGCGGGGAGACCGCCGAACACGACGGCGTGATCGCGACCAGACCGGCCACCACACCCGACGCCGCACCCAGGCTCGTCGGCTTGCCGTCACGCAGCCGCTCCACCAGCAGCCAGGCGAGCATCGCCGCAGACGTCGCCACCAGCGTGTTGACGAACGTGATGCCGGCGACACCGTTGGAACCGACCGCCGACCCCGCGTTGAAACCGAACCAGCCGAACCACAGCAGACCGGCGCCGAGCATGACCAGGGTCAGGTTGTGGGGACGCATCGGCTCCTTCGGCCAGCCACGCCGCTTCCCCAGGACCAGGCACAGCGCCAGCGCCGCCGCACCCGCGTTGATGTGGACCGCGGTACCACCGGCGAAGTCGACCGCCTTGAGCGAGTTGGCGATCCAGCCGCCCGTCTCCGCGGTCCCGCCGTCGAAGGAGAACACCCAGTGTGCGACGGGGAAGTACACGATCGTCGCCCACAGGCCCGCGAAGACCAGCCACGGACCGAACCGCAGCCGGTCGGCGGCGGCACCCGAGATCAGTGCGACCGTGATGATCGCGAACATCGCCTGGAACGCGGCGAACACCGTCGCGGGGATCGTGCCGACCAGCGGGATGTCGACCGCGGGCCCGCCGTCCGTGGCGAGGTACGTCCCGCCGAACAGGCCCTGCAGGCCCGCGAACTGGGCCGGGTTGCCCAGCAGGCCGCCGCCGACGTCGTTGCCGAACGCCACGGAGTAGCCGTAGAGCACCCAGAGCACGCCGACGAGGCCGAGCGAGGAGACGCTCATCATCATCATGTTCAGGACGCTCTTGCTGCGGACCATGCCGCCGTAGAAGAACGCCAGCCCTGGTGTCATGAGCAGCACCAGCGCGGAGCTGGCGAGCATCCATGCGGTATCGCCGGTGTCAGGCACGGAACTCCCTCCCGTCTACGCCGCTCGTGGTGCGGCAGGTGACGGAAATACTCGGAGTGCCGTGTTTCGCCGGGAGCCGCCGAAGGTTTCGCGACGGTGAACGGACCGCCCGACCGCGTTACAACCGGATTACCGGGTGGCGGGGCTCACCCGCGGGAGCCGGCCGACCCGCGCGCAACCTCACTGCTGTTTCCGGGCGCCATGACGACCGTCAGGTTGCGGTCGACATCCCGCGCGCAACCTCAGCGCTGATTCCGGACGCGGCGACGACCGTCAGGTGCGGCCGACACCCCGCGCGCAACCTCACTGCTGTTTTCTCGCGCCGGAACAGCGGTGAGGTT